>PAPD01000022.1 GCA_002708765.1 Gammaproteobacteria bacterium
CACAACCATTACCACAAGTACCACCATATATAAGTATAGTGTCAGGTTGAAACGACCTAGCAGTACCATTCCAAATATAACTAGTCGGAAAACTAGAATGAGTAGATTGACATAAAGAAGGATTTATTTGTTGAGCATTTTTAAGAAAGCCGTATTGATAAGGAAAACAGCCACCATAAAACCCAGTTTGTCCTGCTGAAGTATTAAGATCACCACCGGGAGCATTTGCTCTTCCTTGAACATATCCTGCTTGTCCAAAACCACTAGCTGTTATACTAGAAATAGCATCTGTTACTTCTTTTGTACTATCTACATAACTACCACCTCTATATAGCTGGTTCATAGATATAGGGCCTGTATAACTAGCTCCAAAATACTCAGTTCTTATTTGTTCTAGGCTCATAGATTGGTTTGTATCAGACGTTAATGGCATTTAGCACTTACACCCTTGTTTATGTTCATCTAATTCTTTTTTAAGGTCTTTAATTGCTTCGATTAAAACACCCACAATATTGCCGTAAGCTACAGATTTGTATTCGCCTTCTTCTATAACTTCTGGAATAACTTTTTCTACTTCTTGTGCTATTACACCTAGACCCTTTTTGTCATCTTTAGTGTATGTTACACCTCTCATTCTAAGAACTTTTGATAAAGCACTATCTATAGTTTTTATATCTGATTTTAATCTCTCGTCTGAATAAGCTGTAATATTTCCTGTTGCTGTAATTGTTCCAGCAGATGAGTTTGTTGCTCCTATTCCTAATGCAGCAAACTGAACATTATCAGAAGTTCCTAAACCTAGATTAGCAGCAGTTACACCTAAAGCTGTTCTTGCATCAGAAGCAGATGTTGATCCAGTTCCACCTTTTGCTACAGCTAACTGTTCTCCACCTGTTGCATTAAAAGCCGTATTATTAACTGTTGTATCAACTTGAGCAAAAGATAATGTTCCACTTCCGTTTGTTCTTAGGTAATAAGTATTATCTGAACCATCTGCCGTAGGTAGAGTAAATGCAGTTCCACCACTTGCTTTAATTGTTCCTGTGTGAACACCTGTTGTATCACCCTCTACATCTGCAACCAATGTACCTTTTGTTATAGTTAAATCACCTGTTGAAGCACCTGTAAATGAGCCTGTACCCATCATAAATTTATCGGCACTTTCATCAAAGCCTATAAAAGCATTGTCAGAATCTCCTCGTTCTATAACTATTCCAGCATCATTAGCTGGTGAGCCTGTATGCCCATTTCCAAGTTCTATGAGTGTATCTTTGACTACAGTGTTAGTTGTATTTAAGGTATTTGTTGTGCCATTAACTGTAAAATCTCCTGTTACTACAGCATTTCCAGCAACTTCTAAATTTTGAGAAAGTGTTACAAGTCCATTTGCAGCAATTGCTATAGCATCTGGATCAGAAGCTGAACCAATATTTCCAGCATCATTTATAAGTAAAGATGTTCCTGTAACAGTACTAGAAGATGAAATTGCATCACTTGCTGTAACAGTGGTACAACCAACAGCACCACTATTTGTTATTGCACCACTTGTAATTGCACCTGTGCCTACATCTAAACTTGCACCTGTAATTGATCCACTAGCACTTAAATTACCACTTGCTGTACTAATATTTCCTGCTGAAGTCGATATAGCACCATCACTTGTAATTGCACCTGATGTTAAAGAAGCTACAGTTAAAGCTCCACCAATAGTCGAATCTGTTGTTGTGGTAAGTGCATCTACATAAGCATGACTCCATCTATCATCATTCGTACCTAATGTATATTGACTATCGTCAGAGGGTATTAAATGAGATGCAACGTCAGCCGTAACTGTTACTGTGTCTGTATTAGCATCACCAATAGTTGTATTACCATTAAGAACAGTATTACCAGAAATATCAATATTTCCGTTTAAGTCTATATCAGCACTAAATATTGCACCTGTACTAAATGTAGGTGTTCCTGCAAAAGTTGAGTCAGCACCACTAAATGTAATAGCTGTAATACTGCCTGATTTTATAATTAAATCACTAGTTGAACTAGTAAAAGAACCAAACAATGTTCCATCATCGTGAAGTAAAATATCCCCACCATTTGCATCAAGGATAATGTCTCCTTCAACATCTACAGTTAAATCACCACTTGATAAATCTATCTGTGTGCCGTCAATCGTTATATCATCGACCAGAACACCCCCATTTGCTGTTAGGGTTGAAGAATTACCTACAGTAACATTACCTGTCAGTGTGGACGTTGTAGTGACTGTTAAAGCATTAAAAGTTAAATCATCTCCTGTACCAACTCCTAGACTAGTTCTTATACTAGGTAGATTGCTACTATTTGAAGCATCTAAGCCTAACCCACCATTTGCAAGTGGAAGTACTCCTGTTACTCCTTGAGTTGAACCTGCCGTTAATACTATTTGTTGACTTTCACCTGACGATCCATCGTGACTATGCCCACCCGAACTATCAAATGCCGATTGAATAGCATTAAACTCTGTATTAAAGTGACTTGCTTCTACTACGTTGCCATCTGCAATGTTAGATGCTGATTGTCTTGTATAACCATTTCCCATTAGTTTCTACCTTGTACTGAATATTGCAAAGTCATTCCCTTCATTGTGAATGCTGGATTTGTGTCTGAAGTAACAAATCTTAATGAATGACTAAATCCTGAACCTGTTAGTTCAGCTTCTTTTACTGGATCAGGGTCTGCACCATAAACTAGGTTTGCCCCACCATTGGCTGTTGTGCCATAGGTTGTTCCTGAATTATTATATAAAGCTACTCCTGACTGTGTCTCAGAAACTGTAACATCAGCAGGTGTAAGTGTAGCTTCTCCCCAATCAAACGATGCACCTAAAGTTAGTGAAAAACTCCCTGAAGTATCTACAAATAGTCTAGTCTTATAGATAGTCTTTCTTAATTCTGCATCATCATAAATTAAATAAGGTGTAGCAAATACTGCTTCTATATTTGAACCATCTAAATTAGAACCTTGTTCTGCTCTATAAACATAACCATTATCATTAGCAAATACGACTACTTCATTACCATTTGAATCATAACCACTATTTGCACAGTTAGCTTTAAAACCTTTTATTTTACTCCATTGCCATCCTACATTAGGTGTTGTTACACCAATAACACCTTCATGTGCTGCTGAAGTAACTCCATTAGTATATGCTAAAAGCCGATATTGATTTTTACTTCTTATTACAACACTACATAGCGATGAAAAATTATCTCTAATATTGTCAAGCAGGGGCTGTATATCTCTACTTATAGAAGCCATTTCAAAGTCTTCATTTTTTTCGGTTGCACTAAAAGGTCTTAATCCGTCTGGTGCTAAAAAAACTAAATCACCTGCAACCTCTTGAATTGTATCTGGTTCTAAACATCCTAAATTGGCAGTTACTGTTGAGACAGCAAAATCAGTGGAATTTTTACCTGTAATTCTTTGAATACTTTTTTGCCCAAATACTATGAGTGCATCACGGAAAACTTTTAATCCAGTAACTTCATCACCCATATTAAATGTTGTTGCACCCGTAACACCAAATTCATCATTTGGATCACTTATATAAACAATGTTTCCTTTAGCAAAAGCAAAATGGTTTTTATATTCTGATATATGTTTTATTCCAGAATAATCACCTACGGCTGAGAGAGTATAGGTTGTTCCATTATAAAAAGCAGGTTGGTTTACACCATCACAAAGCATAACCCTTTGTTCGCCACCCCAGTTATAAACAACACTTCTTGCAAATGTAGTAACACTTCTTGTATCACTATTAATTTTTGTCCAGCCACTACCACCAGATTTATAAAAATCACCTGCTCTTTGTACTATTACATCTCCACCAAATACGGCTATTCCAGTTATTGACCCAGAGCCTGTGACAGTATTAGTATCAAATTTTCCATATCCTTGTATCCTTGAGTATCCACCCCTTATAGATGGCTCATAATTTGTTAATTCTCTTGCTGCACCCGGCATTTGTTGTGCAAGATATAACGGGTCAGCATCGTCTTTTAAACCACCAGAAAAAGTTATTGGTTGGGTTTTCCAAGTCATCAGCCACGACCTGCTATTCTAGTTGAGACTAAATGAGGAGTATAATTAACATTAATCTCTCTCATGCTTTCTATTTCTTTTAAGAATTTATCTCTTTCTAATTGTGCTGCTTGAGTGTTTTCACGGAACATGTATGCGTAATACATTGCACCTGTAACAATAACATGGTGAAATTTAGTTGGAATTGTTGGAATGTCAGTATAAGCACTTAAATCTGTAGGCAGAGCAAAGTATTCATATCTTACAACATAAGCTTTGTCTGGCATTGGAGATATACCCCATTCATCTCCTTGTCCTTTCCAGACATAGTAAGGCATAGCACCTTCTTGATCTGTTGCATCTTCTTGATATGAATATTGTTTTAAATACTCCCCATAAGAAATTTGGGATAGCTTATGTCCGTCAACACCTAATGTTGTGTCTCTTACTATACGGAAACTATCCCAATCTACAATTTTATAATCTGAAGGAAGTGAATATCTTGATTTCTTAACTACAAGTGTTTCATTCCTATATGTTAAATTCCAAGGCCAGTTATACTGATATGTGTTAATATCATCTATTGATCTGTTAATTGCATCCTTAACTTCAGATGAAAATCCTGATGTAACTGTTGGAAAGGTTGAAGCTGTTAATTGTGTTTCATTTAATCTTGAAAGAACAGCATTTGCAAGTTGTAAGTAATTCATTTATTTCACCGATATGTAGACATCTCTACTTAATATACTACCCCCTGATAATGTTACTGTATTTGTCAGTTTGTATGATTTATTAGCTGTGCCACCACCTAAAAATATTCTCGTATGTTTTCCTGATTGAATAATGTCGCTAAATATATTAATTAAATTTTTAGTTGCACTACTTGCATCAAAACTTGGGCTACAAGACCATAAACTGTTTACAATTGTTTCTGTTGATGTAAATGCCGTCCAATCTAATCCATATTCTGACGAAACAAATGTTGTTGTATCTGTTGGCGATTTATTAGGCCATTTTAAAACGACTTCTGTCATTGTACATTTACTGAAGTGCCAGTTACTGTTGCTGTTGCTTCATCTACAGAACTTGCATTTACTGTGCTTGGTAAACTAACAACAGAAGCTGTGGCACTTGCTGTTGTTTCATTTACAAAATTTGCATTTACTGTACTTGGCAAGATAACAGTAGAAGCTGTGGCACTTGTTGGGATATAATAAATAACTGGAACAAGGTTGCTTGGACTTATTATATCATCAAACCCATATAGGGTAGGGGTAAAAGGTATAACACTTATATTATTAGAACTAAGTGTTGTTGTTGCTATACCTTGATAACCAACAGATTTTGTAACTACTAAATTATATACTACTGATGGTAAAGTAGCTACAACACTTGGGTTAATTTCTACCCCTCTTATTAAATTTAAAAAAGGTAAAGAAGTTGAACTTGTTGCAGAAGCACTTACTGATTGCGACATAACTAAGTATGCTTCTGGTAGTGTTGCACTACTTGATGAACTTGCTGCTATTGATTTATCAATAATCAGAAATTCATCTGGAAGAGCTATAGATGCTGAACTTGTTGATGCAGTACTTTCATCTTGTATGTGTGAAGCTGCTTCAGTAACTGAGCTTGTTAAGCTAGTTGAAAACTCACCATCGAATATTGCTATTCCGTCTGCCGTTACTGTACTTGTATTACTAGCACTTACAGTAGGGCCAAAGACCATTCTTAAATTTGTAGAAACTTCATTAACTGTTAAAAAAGACTCAGCTAATGACATTAATCCCGGTCTAAACAGCATCGAATGTGCTTGAACAACTGTCGATACTGCTGGAACTGCTACATCCTCATCCATGATTTGTGTAACAGTTGAATATGTTTGAGTAACAATACTACTTGTACTGATACTCGTTGACATAGTTAAAAAAGCTACAGGTAATACTACTGTAGCTGCTGATGCTAGTGCTGATGTTTCATCATAATAGTTTCCATCATAAAAACTAACATCGTATTGTGTTGAAGCTCGGTCATAAAGAGCCATGACCTACTTCCTTAATCTATACTAACTGTAATCGAACCTGCTGCGAACTCAATCTTATCTCCTATAACCACTGCACGAGATGATGAAAAAGCTTTNTAGTATAATACGTTTCCAGCACCNATTGTTCCACTATCTACTAGTGCTGCACCTGTTACAGTTCCCCAGTTTGTAGTTGTGTTTGGCCCGAATGTTTCAACGGCAGAATTAGCTGCNGAACCACTTGAAGCTGCATCAAAGGCTACGGCTTGTCTAGCATATCCTACACCACTAGCAACTTCAGTTCCTGCTGTACTATCAGTTGGCATAGTAGTATATAAAGCTAAATAAACTGTAGGAGCAGTATATGCAGTTGTACCAAGTGTATGATCAAGAACTTTTAGCTCTAGATAATCAGACATATTTGACATTTAAATTTCCCCTAAATAGACAAAAAAAAGGAGAGTAGCTGTTACACTACTCCCCATAGTTAACTTATGAATGTAAGTTATAGTTTGCAGTAACGATTGCTTCTGGTCTAAGAATCTTAGCACCATACATATGCAATCCTCTGACAACATCTGCAAAGTGATCATTGTCACGAACTGTCTCAACTTTATTAATTCGTTGAGCAGTTGCTACAGCAGATGAATGTCCTGCAACGATAACACCAAAGTTAGTTTCAGAACCAGTANNTANAACTGTTCCTGCACCTGTACCTTCACTTGGTAAGTTATTAGAAACGTAGAGACTAAATCCTCTAACTGATCCACCTAATCTACCATTTCTAAGCATGTCTCCTGCACTACCAAAATCATTATTGATAAATTTAGAAGACTCATCCATTAGTTCTTCAACAAATACTGGATCAACAACAACCCATCTACCTTCAGCAGGTACGTTATTTTGATCTTGTATTCTTTTCATCCTATTAAGGACAGCAAGAGGTGTATATGTACCACCTGCTGAAACAGGAATTGAAGTTACTTCTGAAGTATTACCTAAATCAGTACCACCAAAGTCAGTAATGTCTAACTTATTTGCTGCTAATAGTTCGTCTGTACCAGCAGAAGAGTTAGATTTTGTTCCTCTAGCAGTTGTGTTTCGGCTGTTTCCTTGCCAACCACAAAGATATTGAAGTACATCTAAATCGTACTCATCTCTGAGTTTATAGGCTGCTCTATCTGATGCCATCTCCATCCAATTGATGTGAGTTAGTGCATCTTCAACATCATCGAGGGAGAACGCAAAATAGTTCGCCATATCGATAATGAGTGTAAATGCTTCATCATCTAGTGCTTGCTTAGTAATGTCAGTACCACGAGTATATGCGTTTACTGTGATTTCTGGTTCTTTTACGATTTTAACAGTATCACCCATATTGGCGATTTCACCGAAATAATCGTTATTTGTAATACTTTCAATAACTGAAGTCTTACGGAAAGCTATTTGAGCTTTCTTACTAAAAATTGTTGGTGACCAATTACCACCATCTAAGTGGTTGGTAATGCCACTGTTAGGACTTGTACCTAACGCAGTTCCCAATGCCATAATTATCCTCCATTAACATTGTATATTAATTCCGTTGTCAATGTATGAGAGGTCTGTGTTTTATACAGGTGCGAATGCCTTCGGGCTGTATACACGAGAGTGATCTTTACAATTTACTTTTGGAAAATTAGTTAAACGTAGCTGTATAAGTGCATACAGGGGT
This sequence comes from Gammaproteobacteria bacterium, assembly GCA_002708765.1. GTDB lineage: Bacteria > Pseudomonadota > Gammaproteobacteria > Pseudomonadales > Azotimanducaceae > UBA9659. The sequence continues at coordinate 7,794 of PAPD01000022.1, forward strand.
TTGATATTCTATAGTTATAACCTATAGTAGTTAGTTTGTCAAGTTATTTTTTCAACTTCTTCTTGACATATCTAATATTATTTTACCTTCACGTTGTTGGGCTAAAATAGCATCTTGATGTTTTTCAAATTCCTTGTCAGACATTTGTGCTATTTCACTTTCACGAAATATTTTACTTTTGTTTTCAGTAACATTTGTCCGTGAAGAAGATGTTTTTACATCCATTGCTGCATCTTTATCACTAGAAGAGCTTTTCTTTGCTTTTTTACCCATACCTGTGTCAGATTTATACAGGTCTATAGCTCTAGCAGCCGAATTTGCATCATCTTCATTTTCATACAAGGCATTCTGTACCCATTTAGGTTGTTTATCTGCCCAATCGTGGAAATCATCGCTTTCTTTAATTTCTTCAAAGTCAGGATGAATTCTTAATAACTCTGCTTCTGCTTTTTCCCTTTTAGCATCAGATTGCATCTCATTTATCTGTTTCATTCGTGCTTCAAGGTCTTTAGACTGTTCCATAGCTTTTTTAGTAGCTATCGTTTCAACTATACCTGCAACATCAGGATATTCTTTTGCCCAAGCATCTATTTCTTCTTCAGTCTTCGGCAGTTTAATGTTTTGTTTAGTTGATTCAGCTAATTGAGCTTTAAGTTCGTTTAACTGTGTTTGAAACTCCTGCTCTTTCTTTTGAGTGTGCCTTCGTAAGTCACCATATCGCTTTTTAAAAGACTTTTCTTCTGCACTTAAATTCTCATCAAGTTCAGCTATTTCCTGTTCAACTTTTTTTACGTCAGCTTCAGCGACTTTTACATGAGCTTCTTCCATTTCTTTAAGCTCTTTTTCTTCATCCTCTATGGATTTTGTATTATTGTAAGGCATTAAGCCTTTTACTTTCTTTTCTTGTTTAATAGCTACTTCAGCCATATTTTAGTCCTTTCATATTCCTAGTTCTAATTGGGTTGCCAAGCCTTTTTTACTCTTCTTTACTTTTCCCCCTTTGGAATACTTCTTTTTCTTTGATGCTAATCCACCTTTTTTAAATCCACCAAATTTTCCACCACCTGCATATATATTGTCTGCCGGAAAATCGTCTGATGCTTTTTGGAGTTCTTTTTGAATGCTATTGTTTGTACTTACTTCTTTAGGTATAGAGGTCTTTGGTCTATCTGCTTTGTCTTCATTATCATTATTTGAATTGTTATTAGTGCTATCTGCTACCTTTTTTGTTGATAAATCTGAAACTAAATTTGTAGGAGAAACTTTGCTTACTAAATCGCCAACACTACTTAATACTTTATTTATTCCTCCAAAATATTTGTCATTTATAACTTGCTTTTCTTTATTTTTTTCAGATAAATGATTTTGATAAGATTTCGCTAAATCACTAGCATTATTTCTTTTTGTTATAAAACCAGAAATAGTATTTTGAGCTTTCTTCTTTGCTCCTTCTCTTTCAGGATTGCCTAACCATCCACCAGCACTTGTTCCAAATGATGCTTCTCCTATTAAACTATCTTTTGAAACACCTTGTTCGTTTTCGGCTGTAAATCCAAGCTCTCCTGCAACTTCTGGTGTTAATTCCATCCATTGTGGAGAGTTAAACCCTGCTTCTCTATCAGATGCTTCGTTAGCAATAAATACTTGTCCATCAGCACCATATTTAACTGCAAAATTTTGACCAGCTATCCTTGTTCCACCACCACTATACTCTGGATTATNTCCTAATTTGTCTCGATTATCTGATTTATCTTCAACCTGTACCTGTTGAACTTGTGGAGCGACTTCTTCTGGTGTATCTACTAAATCAGCTTCAGATGCTAATTCATAACCAGCAGGGGGTTTTGACATACCAAAAAGTTCACCATCTCTATGGGGTAAATATATAATCTCTCCTGTCTTTTTGTTTATATAAGCAGTTGGAACAGTTGATAACGCAGGTATTTCAAACGGACTTGTACCCATAACGTCTTCATATGTTACGTCTCCACCTTCTTTGTACTTCTTAATATCTCCACCTTTTGCAACAGGTTGTGGCTGTTCTTGAGCCATAAGCTGATCAACATCGATATTTGGTATAGGAAATTGACCTACATCATCAGGAATAACAGCTTCTTCTGGATTACCCATCTGTCCCATTGCATCCATTTGAGCCAGACCTTCTTTAGCTTCTTGTCTCATTTGCATTAAAGTACTTAAACCCCAATACCTTACAACATCTGCTGGAAATACAAATTCCCCTTCAGAAAGTTGGGCAGGGACATCATCCCTAACTTCTTCTTGCATAGCTCCCGGTGGTACTTCATTACCACTTATAGGGTCAACTGTATTGCCTTCATCCTTCAGCATTGTTTACTTCCTCTCTCAAATACATAAGCCTTTTGTAGGCTTGAATTTTACCTTGTAATCTATTAACTAGCACTACACTTGTTGCACTTTCTAACGATAGGTATTCTTGTTTAATTAATTCCTCTAAATAATCATTGAAGCTGTTGTGCAGCTTCTGGTTGTTGACTAGGGGCTTGAGTTTGCCCAGTATTTGCTTGTTGATCATTACCTGTAAATCCTTGTTCACCCGGAACTGGTGCTTGACCTGTTCCTATAGTTCCTCCCCCAGTTCCTGCTGTATCCATTGGATTTGCTCCTGCAACAGGTTGCTCACCCATTTCTGGTTGAGGTAATTCCTGTCTAAAGTCTTTAAACAATTCAGCCTGTCTAGCAGCTTCTGCCATATTGTTTGTAACTTTATCTGGGTCTAAATCCATAGACTTAGCTATTTCTCTAATTATAAAATCCATTTTAGCAAAAGGAGCTAAAACAGGATTGCTTGCAACTTGTAAAAATTGCATTAATCTTTGACTTCTTACTTCATTTGCCATTAAACTTTCTGTTCCTCTGGCTTTAACTTCTAAGTCACCTCTAATCTCTGGATCAAAATCAAACTGCATATTAAATGCAAATAATCTTTCTCCTAAAGGTCTTAGTAAGTAATCATCAAGATTTTTAACTACTGTTTTAATTGAAATGCTTGCAGCATTCATTAACATCGATATACCTGATGCTGTTCTACCAGTTCCTGATACACCTGTTTGTCCGTGTGAAAATGAGGGTAGACCAGTACTTTCATCAGCCAATTGTCTAGCTTTGTCAAACAATTGCATATTTTCATTTGATACATTTGGAAACTTTGTACCAAAGATAGCTTGACCCGGTGCTCCACCTTGTNTTCTAAACACTTTTCCGGGATATACAGTTAGGTCTTGACCCGGAACTAGGTTTGTTTCATCTACTTCTATAAGTAAATTACCTGACAACACTGCATTATCTACAGCCATTCTCATAAAACCATTCATTAATGTTTGAGTATCTGACATGTTTTCAGCTAGTCCAATACCAAAGAAAGAATAAGGGTTTAATTCATATGGAACAGCACAATAAGGTATTTTAGCAGGTTTAAATGGATTTAAAACTAATCGTATAATTTTACCACAACAAATCCAAGCATTTACCTGTAATTCTTCATAATCTTCAATTTCTTTTGGAATATCTAGTTCAAATTCTGTGGCAAACTTCTTATCTATGTTTCCCCAAAACTCAAGCACTTCAAATCTATCAATGTCGTATGCTTCCTGTTCATCTCTTAGATCATCTTCCCAATATTCTTTTTCATATGTCTCGCCCATTTCAATACATTCTTCAATTTGGGCTTCCCTAAAATATGGTCTATTTTTTAATGCTCTTAATTGAGTACGATTAAGTTTCTGTCTTTCTATGACATAGGATGCATTGTCCATACTTGAAGCATCAGGATCAGGGTAAAAATTCCATACAGATACATGACTTGTCTTAGGAACTGATTTAATTGTTGGTTCGTAATCGCCTTCTTCATTCCAGTTAGGATATTCCTTATCAAAAGCAAATGGGCCTTTCATAATACCTGTTCCAAGTAATGCCATTTCAAATGCTGTCGATCTTAACTGCTTACTTGCACCACTTTCTTCTAATTGGTCTAATATCTTTTTTTCCATCCTTTTTGCTGCAATCATTGCAGGATGAAATGTAATAGCTGTAGGTGTAGCACCAGCACCTTCTTTTAAGCCTTCTATTTCTTCAAGATCATCTTTTAACGGCCCAAGTAAATCTTTTAATGTAGCTCCTGCTGGAAGATCATTGCCATCTCCCTTAAATCCATATGGTGAAGCTTCTTCTTCTTGAGCACCTTCTGGAGCTTTTGGATCAAAATGAACACTTTCAACAACTCCTTCTGGTATAGTTGTTGGGTCTACAGATATAGGAAATCTGTTATTTGCAAATAAAACGTCAACAATTTGACCATAAGCAGCCAACACTTTAGTTTTTGTAACTTTTACAAATACTCTAGACTTTTCCTGTTCAGTAAACTGTACATCTGAACTGTATGTTCCACGATAATTACGATAAGAATCTAACCATCGTTTCTCATCATTCATTCGTGCTACTTTTGATTTATGAAATTTATTAGTTATGTAACCAACCAGTGATCCTGATACATCTACAGGCTGTTCTGGTTTTTCGTCTAAACTCATTACACCTTCTTCAGGTGTTTTATTTTCAATTTCTTCTTCTGCCATTTTAATATCCAAACATTAAATCTGCTGGTCTATGTGTTTCTCTTGGTAGATCGTCACTAAAACCAAACGGGTTAAATCGAGGACGAGTCATAATTCCATACCTTAACGCATCATAAATATGGTCTTCAGCCTTTGTATCCACGTCCTCTGGGTTGTTTTTGTCGAGGGGTAAGATCGGTAGTTGGGCAATAGATGATTTACAATTATTAAAGAAAACAAGTCTTGGCTCTCCTGTGAATTCGTCTATTTGCAGTCTTCTGTGTAATTCGTTCTTACTAGCTACACGACTGCCTTTTGTTCGATCAGATGGTCGCCAACGGCAACCCTGTAGTATCATTTGTTCAGCAAGAGAAGGGCCAGTATCACCCCGTTTATGCCAAAGAGAACTGTCCAATACCCCATACCTAATAGTTCCATCATTTTCCTCTGCTTCTAAAACCATATGTGCAAGGTCTACTGCTAGAACCTTTGATACATACAACTCACGATATACCACAAGTTGTTCTGCTGGTGTGATTGCGAACCAGAGAACTGCTGACCAAGAGCCATATCCATAATCACATGCACGAAATTTCGTCCAAGTTGTAGGGATTTTGTAAGGCTCAACAACGTGTATATTCCTATCGAACTCTGGAAATGCTGCACCTTCTGCAACATCCCAATTACCTTCTAGTAGTCTTTTTCTTTGATGTTCTGGAAGTGAAAGCAAGTTAGCTTCATAGTCACCAGTTTTCATCAAATACGGATTATCCTTGAGAAGGGCAGGGATAAACTTTCTTTTAAATAAATGTTTTCCTTCGTTTACATGTCCCTCTGGAAACTTTAAAACTTCACCAGTTTCAGTATCCGTTGCAGGAAAAGATTTATTTGGTGGTGAAGGATCAATAAATGTTTTTTTAACCCAATAATGTCCTATTCCACCGGGGTTAGTTGTCGCTCTCATATAAATCGGTAAATCTGGTGCTGCCGATCTAAGTCGAGAACGCATGTAATTCCAAGCAAATGGAGTAGGCCACTGTGTTAATTCGTCAAATCCTACCCAACTAAATGCTAAACCTTGATAACGTAGTACATCTTCATCTCTATCAAGGTATGACATCCATAATCTGCCACCTGAAGGAGCTACCCATTGCATCTTTCTTTCAGACCACTTAATACCTTTTATGATCTGTGGGTAAAGTTACTGTGACTTCCACACCAATTCTCTGAGTTCTTCCGTTGTTCTTCGCAGTAACAAGCCTGAGAATTGTGGGTGGTGCATATATCGCAACGGGTCAACCAGCATTCCCATGCTTTTGCCACCTCCTGCTGCACCTCCGTAGAGAACTTCTCTCTCTGAAGCTGATAAAAATTCCGTTTGAGGGCCATCATTAGGTTTAAATAGTACATTGTATTCTTCGTGAGGAACTTTTTCATCTTCTTGTCGAACCTCTTCCGTGGCATGTACTTCTTTAACTTCCTCTTTAGATTTTTGCACCGATCCTTTCTTTTTCAAGTTCTTCGGCTTTTTTGAGGGCAATTTCTGCGAATCTAGCCCATTTTTTGTAAGCTTCAGCTTTATTTTTTCTAATTCGTTCATGCTTTAGACGTTTCTGCAAACCGACATGTGATATTTTTCTTCCTGTTTGGGTAGTTATCCAATTAGCTACTTCCCTTAAAGAAAACCTTTTTACATAGTCTCTTGCTAATTCAAGGGCAGCTAACTCTTCCAACACAGGCTCAAGAACATCTTTATCGTTATCTTTCGCCTTATAACCAAACGGAATAGTCCTAGCAATTCGTGGAACATCAACGTATTTGCCCGTTTCTTCATCCCTAACGTCAGTTATCTGTATCATCTTCAGACTTCTTTGGTGGTAAAATCATAACTCCACCAGAAGCTTCAACTTGAACTTTCTCTGTCTTTATAACTCCAACCCTGTCTAGGATTTCTCTAGAAGCAGCAAGACGATCACGATTGCCAAGAGCAGTAGGATCGGAGACAACTCCAACCATTGCCAATGCAGCCTTCGGAGCATTTCTAGACAGAAAGTCTTGAGTTCTTGTAACAATTTCATCACTTATACTCCTTATTATATCATGGATATTTGAAGTATCTGAGTAACCTGCCAGCTTTTTAGCTTTACCTAAATCACCTTGGGCTTCTTCAAAAAGTACGTCTAAAAACTTCTGTTGTCTTTCCGTTAGTTCCCGTGCCATATTATTGTTTCTTTCTATTTCTTTGTGCAGGTATAACTCTTAAATTCTTTTTTGAATTATTTCTTGGATTACCATCTTTATGATCGATGTGCTTTCCATCTCCTTTTTTAACCTGTCCGTTTCTTGTAGCATTACGTCTGTTTTTATTTCGTAAAGCTCTTTCCTGCTTCATTTTCGTAGAAGCATGGTATTTTCTATACTCAGACATCGTTAATCATATCCAAAGTAGCAATTGTTGCGATATTTTTCATTCGTGTAATTAAACGATCAGCCCGATTTTTTGTTTGATTGTACCATCTCGAATCTTGCATCTGATTTGCTGCTTCGAGCCACTGTTTATCTTTAACAGCCTGTATTTTTTTCTTAAAACCACTGTAACGAGGACGACCTAATTGAAACATCATATTTGCACATATTAACTTTACTTCCTCGTGCATATTATCCCAATCTTCATAAACTTTTTTACAATCATCTAGGGTCATTTGAATGTCTTTTTCAAACCATTCAGTAACTCTTTCTTTACTTATACTACTACCAATCGGCTTATCGTATTCTTCATCTGTACCTAAAATCAGATGACCTATCCCACCCGTGAGCTTATTTTCACTACAGAGGTATGTCTCGTATCTACAGCCCTCGTCAGTAGTAAGTTCTTGTCTTAATCTATCTGTAAAAAATTCCATTCATTATTTCCTTCCACTTATTGCACTAAAACCAAAATAAGCCCCTAATAGTCCACACATCGAAAGATACTGGGTCATTAAAATGCTTTCTGCTTCTGCCATTCGGATAGGATCGTAAATTGTAGCAAGTGTAGTGAAAAGCATCATAGCCAATAAAATCCAAGCCATCCTCCGTTTGTTAGTTTGGTAAGCCAGTTTATCTGGTATTAAGTCGTTAGTTTTATTTTCTGACATTCTTAAATTTGTCTAACCCTCTAATTCCTAGAGCAGCAGATACAGTTAAAAAGAGTAGGTAGGTATACCACTCTGGCAATTCATTTAATCGTGCAAAGCCATTTTTAACTATGTCTTCCATGCCCGGAATGAAGACCAAAATTGTGGGTATTAGTATAACTATTGTAACTAGTTCGTCTTTCCACGAATTTTGAGTGCCTTGTGCCATAATGATTTCCCATTTAGAATCATGTGTGGCAGCAGTTCTCATTATCTCAGCTTCAGCTTCTGCTTTGGTTTGTGCGAGTGTAGCTTTTGCTTTTTGCTTATTAATCTGACCCTGCATGAATGAACCTGCAAGGTCAGCTATTGGGCCTATGAAGGCTTGGAACATTTATTTCCTTTTCCCGTTAAATATTTTATTTCTTTAACGTCAATCCTAAGTAAGTTAGCTAACCAATCAAAAATTCGTTCTAACATTTATTTTACCTTTATTATTTTTGGTTGTTTGTTTTCAGGAAGTATTTTAACTAGTTCAATTGACAGTAAGCCGTCTTCTAGTTTTGCATTCTGCACTTCTATGTCGTCAGCTAGTGTAAATTGTCTATTAAACTTTTTGTAGGATATACCTCTAAAAACTTTACTACTGTCTTGAGTATTCTCTTTAGTTGAACAAATAGATAAAATTCCATCACAGACTTCTACTGTAATATCTTTTTTATTAAATCCAGCTAAAGCCATCTCTATTTTAAAATTTAAATTATCCACCTTTATAATATCGTATGGTGGATATGAATTTGAGTTTGATGATTGATAGTTTACCATTTCTAGCCTATCCATCATTTTTTCAAATCCGATTGCATATCTTGTAATATCAAACAATTGATTCATTATATTTCTCCTTTTTTAAGCAAGATATAAAAGCAGCCCGTTTCGGCACTGCTAAAAAACTACTATTTCTTTTTAGGCCAGCCTTTTTTCATATTGCTGTAAGCTTTTTTAGAAATTGTAGTATTCTTTTTTNAACGACTAATGCCNTTCTTTTTTCTTNTATTTATATTTTCTACTAATGACATTTACCATTTAACCTTATCTGCCCAGTAAGCTGCTGACATTTTTCCTTTGGCTATATTTCTGCCATGTCGTGCTTTAAATGACTTACGTTTAGCTTTCATTCTTTCAGATTCACCCTTTTTAGGTTTACCTGCCGTCTTAGCTCCTTGCTCACCAAAACGTATTATTTTTTCTTTGCCATCTTCACATGCTTTGACGATATGTGACTTAGTCGGATGGTTTGGTGTACGTCTTGGCTTATTACAGGGAAGTTTATCCTTATCAACTCTTTCAGCCATTACTAACCTTGAAAGAATATGTGATATACAAGAAGACCAATGATTAGCAGTTTTCCGTAATCCAGATCAAAGCTAGTGCCTTCACCAAATCTCTTTTCCCACATATCAAACTTAATTTTGTTCCAATCAATCATGTATTCTCTCCTGTAGGACTTCCAATATAGACACATGTGCTATAACCATTTAAATACATAGGGTCTTTCGTTATACTAGCTCTTGCATGTGCCACATATTCGTAGCATTTTTCCTGTGATGAAAACGGGAAATTGACCATTGGGAAGTTGATCCAAGCTGATGTGTCTCCCAATGCCCATAAAATCGTAATAATAGGTATGTACATTTCTATTCCTTCTTTTTTGGTACGCAATAAGCTTTTAAATAAACCTTATCGCCAGCTACTCTCTGGTATGTGTTTTGTGCCTTTAATTTTTGGGAATATTCTAGGCAAGTATTAAAGTCATTAAACCAGACTTCTTCTTTCACATCCGTACCCATTAGGAATACAAATAATACCCAAATCACTACTTAAAGAATTCAGGAAAGTTCTTTAAACCTTTCTGTCTTCTTCTATAATATTTTAAAGCTACTCTGTGCTTGTTATAAAAATAAACTTCTATGCGTGAAAAAAACCTACAAAGCATCAGCCAAAGCCAATGCCATTTAAAATTTTTTAACATTTTTTTAAAATCCTTCTAAAAACCCATAAGTATAAGAGCAAATACAACAGCCCCAACTACCGATCCAGCTAATATGAATATCAATGTTCCTATAGCTATGTTCTCTTGTATCTTTCTTCTTCTATCTTCCTGTTTTTTTAATCTGTTTGCTTTGTCTTTTCTAATCTTTGTTCTGATTGAGACAATATCATTCCAAGCATTCAAATTACCTGAACTTGCAATGATCATATTTCGTAATTCTTCTTCTTGTTCCTGTATTCGTTTTACAGTTTGCCATGTTTCTAGAGCCTGTTCTAGCTCTCCCATAGCTCCTTGTTTTGTTCTTTCCTGCCTATGCTTACTTTCAGCTTGTTCAACTAACCCAGCCCATTTAGAAATCTGGCTAACACATCCCGAAAGCTCGCTCCCATTGCTGACTAGATTACGGACAACCTGATAGGCAGAATTAATCGCTGCCAACTCAGCCAGCATGATGTCCCCCTATTAATTTTTGACTTAATTACTTCTTTTTCTTTTTGAGTAAGCCACCATGCATCATTTTCTTTTTCTTATCTTTTGCTTTGGCAGCAGCCTTCATTCCTGCTTTTGTATACGGATATTTCTTCCCATTCACATTAGGCATTATCTTTTATCTCCTGAACAAAATATTCATTTCTTTCAATGAATACAGGGGTAGTATCTCCTACCCACGCACTGGCTATATTATAACCATAAAAATCGTATGCTTCTTCTTCTGTCATGCCATCCCTTTCGATAAGGATGTCAATTATTTTATCAACATCATAAGCCAAAACATCTTCCATGTTAGGTCTTGTGGCTACACCGATGATTGCATCATCTAATCCATCGGCTTTCATGATATTTCCGTGTGTTTTTAATGTTCTTTGAATGTCTTCTTTAGCCATCATTACTGTCCGTCCATCCTTCTTCACGCATAATCTTCTCTACATGTGCCAACGAGAACGATCTACCATACCGGGCTTCACAAGCTGCCCTCACATAGTAGACATCAGAGTGAGGTAAATTGATATTTGTATCGTTATTGCGTATTTTTTTGTACAAATACTGCAATGGTGATAGTTTTACATTATTTTGGGTCATTTGTCAAGTGTTAATATTCACTAACACGAATATAAAAGCACAGAGGGCCATTATATTGTATACATTTAAAGTGAAGGCATTAAAGTGATTTTTTATTTATTTGTTTTTTAGCTATCTGTATCACTTATAATGTAAGATAGTTATACCACGCAGCATTATTTATGTCAAGAACTAATTTCATAACTAGTACATTAACTAATACTGTAGTGACAGTTTGAACACAGGCTGCAATGTGGTTAACAGACCAAAAACCTGATCTGTGTATAATTCTGTATACGTTATCGTACCAACGGGGGGTGGCTCTCGCCCCTCCATCAATCGAAATTGCCACTTATCACTCAGAATTCCCAGTTTTTAGCCAAAAAGTGGATAAAATAGTGGATAGCAGGAATAAAAAAACCTTTAAAACTGGCAGAATACAGCCATTTTCAGCTATGTTGTCAACTGATCAATAGACAGTTTTCCCCAGTTTTCCTTAGTGTTGACAGTTTTCGGAAAATTGAGTGAAAACTTAATTGGGTGCATAACCCTTGAAAAACAGCCAAAAATAGCCAACGTGGAATGCCAGTGTTGACAAAGTTTTGAAAGTGTGGTCTACTTCAATCATCGAACGGCAACGAACGATGAAAACAAAAAGTTTTTTACTTAGTGTTTCAAGTAATAGAGTTAATCTCTACAGAAAACGAAACATAGACGGCATTAAACAAGTTAGAACTTCTCAAGGGAAGCATAAAGCAAAACTTGGCTAGAATGAAAGTAGAAAGCGAGAGTTGACAAAGTTTTTAAAGTTTGATAGGGTTATAAGAAATCGACAGAGCGAAAACTGTTAAGCATAAATTAAAGTGAGCGAGTACATGGGTTAAAGCCACATGCGAGATAGGAGAAGTGTGCCTATTGTAGACCATGCCCTGAGGGGGTGACGTGAAGCGATATGAGTTAGTTCGACTATGGTTGTGGAACGTACGCAAGTCAGAAATACACCAGATTTGCGTTCTTGTGAGGGTGTTATATCTTAGACGAATTGACGGATATAGCCTAAGTGATCAAGTAAGTGTGATCAGCCTTAATACCTGCCCAAGGTCGGACAAGCATGTGATGGGCTGAGTGTAAAAACTCTGATTGTAGCCTTGGGTGGAGAGATGTCGAGGGGGCAGTGGGTCTGACAAACATAAACTGCCCTCTATAAAATTCAACAATAGCTACTCGATTTGTAAGGCAACCAGTGATAGTTATTTAACTTAGGTAGGAAATGCTAGAGAGGTGAACTAATGCTATAGACAAAAAATAGATGCTATAAAAATGAACAAGCATACAAACAATGTGGGGAGCTATACTTACGAAGTACTGAGAATTGAGTAGCTATGGATGAATTTTAACTAAAAATGGAGACAGGCTAATGGCTAAAATAGGCGAGTTTGAAAATAATAAATTAATACATGTTTATCAATTGCATAGTACAGCAGACAAAATTGATCAAGATGCATTTTGTGATGCGTTTAGGGGTAAGAATGTTATGAAGGCATGGCTTAAAAATCTTTATGAACATAGGGCTTCAGTTGTAGTTAAAGACTTAGAGGAAGCTTTTGAGATTGGCAATATGAGACATCAAGATTTAAATTGGCAACATCCACAATGTCACTCATTTTCAGTGGGGAATATATTCCACAATGTGGACGATGATGTGATGTATATATGTGAGCCAGTAGGTTGGTCTAAAATAAAAATGTCACACGCAATGCTGAGTGTAATTTCAAAAGAATATTTTAATAAAG
>PAPD01000001.1 GCA_002708765.1 Gammaproteobacteria bacterium
CAGGCAACCAAACAAACAATGCGGCATCAGTTTCACCAGGCGCCGAGGATATCTCGAGATCAACCCCAACGATCGTTAACTTTGTGTCTCCAGTGATTGTCACCGTTGGGGGGAGGTGTCCTTTACCGCGATCCTTGTCGATAGTTCCTGCAGCCGCTACTCCTCGGTTTGTCATTTGTTGTGATGGCAAGTTACGCCCGAATTGCCGAACACCGCGTTTCATCATGATCGGGCCAAGGTCTCGTCCAACACCTGTTGCGCTACCGAAGCCCTTCATGGCATAAACAACCGGCACCTGATCACCGACAAATGCACTGGCACCACCTGTGTGATCAGCATGGCTGTGAGTATAGATGATAGCCTTTACTGGCTTGTCACTGTATTGACGAAAGGCTTTGACAGCATTGCCAGCAGCAGTAGGGCCCATTAGCGTGTCAACGATGATGACACCATCAGTGCCAACGATCATTGACGTATTGGCGCCATGAAACCCAACCGCGACAAATACATTTTCTGTCAGCTGGATCACACGTTGCTCAAAATGCTTCTCCTGTTCTCGCAACATGTTGAGAGCCACGTTTGAATCAACCTGCGTTGCCGCACTAACTATTCCAGGCGCTAAAGTCAGCAAAGTTATTAGCTTCTTTATCATTCAGTGTCCTTAAAATTGAAGTTAAATAACAAGCGGAAGCTGACATCATAACTTGTCTGAGACCTTAAAAAATATAGTATGTTTGTTCAGTATCTAGGAAAGGTTTCTATAACAAACGATATGTGATGACTTTGTAACCATGAATAATAACTATGACTATATAATAGTAGGTGCTGGATCTGCGGGCTGCGTTCTGGCAAATCGGCTCTCGGCCGACCCGAAAAACAGAGTTTTGCTCCTTGAAGCAGGCGGAATCGACACACACCCCTTCGTGACAATTCCAAAGGGTATAGCGAAGCTGGTAAGGCATCCGAAGTTCACGTGGACTTTTCCTATTAGTCAAAGTCGACGCCCTGATCTTGCCCCAAAAGAAATATGGATCAGAGGCAAGGGTCTGGGAGGCTCAAGCACTATAAATGGAATGATATATTCCCGAGGGCACTCTCAAGACTATGAAGAATGGAACACGCTAGGAGGCCCGGGGTGGGGCTGGGAGGAAATGAAAGCTGTCTATCAGAGAATCGAAAGACATGACCTAGGCGCAAATGAACACCGGGGTTCAGAGGGACCGTTGCCGGTCTCATCCGGAAAATTTCGCTACTCTTTAGCAGACAAGATGATAAAAGCCGGCGAGGAATTTGGACTCGAGGCGCGCGAAGATCTTAACGACCCCGGCCTCGAAGGCATCGGTTATTATAATCATACGATTAAGAATGGCCGACGAATGAGTTCCGCAAGAGTTTTTTTGCGCCCAGCCATGAAACGCCCTAACCTTAAGGTCATTACTGGTATCCACGTGAACAAGATTGTTTTTGAGCACAGGAAGGCCAGATCCATAGAATGCCAAAAAGATAGCCGAATGATTGCTTTCGAATCCGAAAGAGAAATCATCCTCAGCGCTGGAACCCTGCTATCTCCGAAAATACTGCAGCTCTCGGGCATAGGGCGAAGAGAACTACTCGAATCGCTTGAGATAAATACGGTTCACGATAGCCCCGATGTGGGACGAAAAATGCGCGAACACCTGGGTTTTTCAATGCCACATAAACTCAAGAAAGAAAGGGGCTTAAATCACCGATTCAGGGGCTTTGGTCTAGCTCGAAGCGTTCTTCAATATTACCTGACCAGGAAAGGTCCGATGTCAACGGGCCCGTTTGAAATAGGAGCCTTCGTTCGCTCCATGCCAGGAGCCAACAGGCCAGACACACAGTTATACCTTGGCGCATTCAGTTACGCTCGAACAAACGATAATTTCCCCGTTCAACTCGGGCACACCGACTCGGAACCGGGCATCACCATATACGGTCAATTACTTAACCTGACCAGTGAAGGTGAAGTAATGATTCAGAGTAAGGACCCAAAAATAGCGCCCATAATTTCACCTAATTGGCTCGCCACAGATTATGACAGAAAAGCAATGGTCGAGATGGTTCGAACAATGCGTCGGTTTGTTAGGCAGCCTTCTGTGACTGATTACTTTGGAGAAGAACTTATTCCCGGGAAACGCTGCGAAACCGACGAAGATATACTGGACGCTGTAACAAGGCTTTCGACTAGCGGTCTTCACGCAACAGGCACATGCAGAATGGGCAAAGACTCTTCTAGCGTGGTTGACAATCATCTTCGCGTTCGAGGAGTAGAAGGTCTGAGGGTAGCTGATTGTTCAATAATGCCGGCACTGGTCTCCGGCAATACTAATGCTCCCGCGATGGCTGTTGGTTGGCGAGCGAGCGAGCTGATTCTTAACGATGCTAACTAAAAAGATAGTTCGAATCCGGTTTTGGGTCTACCCTTCACGCCTTAATCACTTTTGTGAGCAAGCTACAAGAACAGTTCTTTAGTGGTATATTAAACAAGAACAAATTCAGAAAAGGTAGGCTATGCTGAGTGAAAATCAGTTGTCAGAATTTAAGGAGAATGGTTGCCTGGTCATTGAAAACTTCAAGCCCTCAGAGGAGCTAGAAGAGCTTCGTCAGGCTGCTCTGAATTTGGTCAAAGATTTCGATACTTCGAGCCACACCGAGGCCTTTCGTGAAAGTGTTGGCTGGAATGCAACTGAATATTTTTTGTCCTCCGGGGACAAGATAGCCTACTTCTTCGAGACCAATGCCTTCGGAGACGATGGGCAACTAACATCCCCACCTGAATTCTGTCTGAATAAGCTGGGCCACGCGATGCATGATCTGCACCCCGTCTTTGACAAATTCTCGAGAGACCCGAGGCTCGAAGAAATCCTGGGTGATATCGGAGTAGATGCCCCGGAAATCTGGCAGTCAATGTATATCTTCAAACAACCCAGAATCGGCGATCCGATAGATTGGCACCAGGATGCCACCTACTTTTCCACTCGCCCACAATCTGTCAAAGCTTTCTGGTTTGCCATCGATGACGCGACACAAGAGAACGGATGCCTATGGGTTGCTAACAAGTGCTCGCCCTTAAGACAGCATTTTGTTATCGAAGAGGATCAAACAGTAATGAAAACTCTTGATAAAACTCCATGGCCAGATCTGGAAGATGCGAAACCGCTAGAAGTGTCAGCGGGGACATTGATTCTGTTTGACGGGCTGTTGCCCCACTTCAGCGCACCTAATACCAGCGACCTGCCTCGCCATGCCTATACTCTGCACGTCGTCGACGGAAAATCGAAGTACTCGAAGCAGAACTGGTTGCAGCGTCAAGATGATTTTCCGGTTCGAGGCTTCACCTGATCGGAACAAAAGCCGGATTTTCTGGGATCAATATCTATTGTTTAAGTTTGCTGTAAGTCAGGGCTATTTCTCCCGGCATTGCCAGGATCTCGCCTGACAAATAAACTGGGCCATCTTCCGATGTTAGCGAGTTTGGATAATATGGATCTGAAAGAAATAATAGAACAAAAAATCCTTGTTAGTGCGCCGGGAGTATTTGATCCCCTATCTGCAAGAGTTGCAGAATCCTGCGGCGCTGGAACCATGTATATGTCAGGGTATGGGGTGAGCGCTAGACTATTGGGAAAACCAGACGCCGGACTTGTCTCCTACAGAGAAATGGTAGACCGTGTTCGAGCAATCTGCGAAGTCACTTCCGCGCCATTGATAGCCGACGCTGATACTGGTTTCGGCGGACTGGCAAATGTAAAACAAACAGTTCAAGGATACGAGGCTGCGGGAGCAAGCGCTATTCAGTTGGAAGATCAGGAATTCCCGAAACGTTGTGGACACACAAAAAACAGAAGTGTAATTCCTACCGATGACATGGTCAGAAAAATCCGGGTCGCGACCGAATCACGCTCTACCGATCGATTTCTGATAATAGCCAGAACCGATTCCAGAACCGGTCTCGGTCTGGATGAGGCACTGCGACGATCTGAGGCTTATATAAATGGGGGAGCAGATATACTCTTTGTAGAATCCCCGGAATCCGTGGATGAAATGAAAGTTATTGCAGAGACATTTCCTGAAACACCGAAGCTGGTAAACATTGTCGGTGGCGGGAGAACACCTGTCCTGGGAGATAAAGCATTGGAGGAGCTAGGTTATCAGATAGTAATTCATCCGATCTATCTTCTGGGGGCGGCGGTCCAGGCTATGCAGCAGGCCGCGTCTTCTCTAATTTTATCAGGGGAAGAAAGTAAGAAAGTTACGGGATTAGACGATCTCAATGCGCTTGTTGATTTTCCTGCTTTATGGGCTCTCGATGAAATGGAATAATCTCCGCCTTTTGCTGAAGATCGTAATAAAATCAGGGTGCCTGCCAGGGTAATGCCATTCACAAATCATATACTGTATAAGCTAGGAGGTTTTGATGTCTGAACTTCTCTACATAAACGCATCCCCAAGAGGACAAGAGTCCGCCGCTGGACAGGCGGCGAAAGTTTTAATCGAAGCGCTCCCTAGTGCGGTGAATGTAACCACCGTGAATCTCTTTGAAGTGGAATTACCTGATGTAACTCCTGAACTGATCAGCGCAAAATTCAACTTTGCTATGGGAGCAAGTCTCAGCACTAAAGAAACTCGTATCTGGGAAAAGGTAACCGAGATGGTTAATCAGTTTACCAAAGCCGATAACGTTCTTTTAGCTATTCCGATGTGGAACTTCAGCATACCTTACAAAATGAAGCACTACATAGATCTGATAACGCACCCAGGGTTGACTTTCATCCAGAGTGAAAGCGGACTAAAAGGCCTGGCCTCCGGCACCGGGACAGTGATCTTTTCGCGCGGGGGAGACTATAGCCCAAAAAAAGGGAAACCGGATGCTTTTGATTTCCAGTCACCATATCTTTCAGCGTGGCTTAACCTTGTAGGAATAGCACCTATCAACGAGGTCCTAGTTCAAAGGACGCTCGCCGGTCCCGACGCCCAAGAAAAAGCGGTTGAAAGCGTCACAGCAGAGCTCGAATCAATTGCATCGAAATTATCGTAGAATCGAGATCTGAATCCCGGAAAAACAGGAGTAATGATGAAGAAAAATATCGCCTTCATTACCGGAGGAGCCACAGGTATTGGAGCCAGAGTTTCCGAGAAGCTTGCTAGCCAGGGAGTCAGGGTAGCTATCTGTGATGTGAATGAAAAAAGTGGCAAGGAGCTGGCGAGAAAATTAGAAGGAAAGTTTATTTATTGCGATGTATCTAACCTTGGAAGTGTGGAAAATGCTGCAAAAATATGTGTCGACAACCTTGGCATTCCTGATTTCGTTCACCTTAATGCTGGCATCATGACCGTCCCAACGGGCGACCCTTTTCTTGCAATAGAAGATGTATCTGAGGATCAGTATGAACGAATCGTTGGGATTAATCTGAGTGGAGTATTCCATGGATTAAAAACGCTTCTACCAACGATGCGCAAACAGGGTGGCTGCATTACGATTACGGCCTCAACAGCAGGGTTAAGTGTCGTTCCCCTCGATCCCATGTATACAGCGACCAAGTATGGTCTCATAGGATTAGGGCGCGCTGTGGCAGCAGCCAACGAAGGATCAAGGGTGCGAATTAACGTGATCTGCCCTGGCGTGACAGACACACAGATTGTTCCAGATCAGTATAAAGGCCCTGAATTCAGCATGATGGCTACAGACGTCATAGCTGCAGAAATTACGGACCTTCTTTTCAATGGATCTAACGGCGAAGTCAGGGTTAAAGTGAGAACCGACCTGCCGGCCTTCAAAGCTGAAATACCTGATTTAAACTAATCTGGTTTTTCTTCAGCCCGACTGGACAGGCCAACCAGTGGACCAGTCAATTTTCCTAACAGGCTGGCTAAGGCCATCCCAGTCCTTTGCCCCCTGGTAAACGATTTTGAATAATTCATCGATTTTCTCATCCCGGGCCATAAGCTGGATCATTACGCCAGACCAATCCGCACTATCTATATAAGCGTGACGATCTCCGTACTGTTGCCGGACAAGAAATTTTTTTCCGGAACTCGCGAGCTCTCTTATTTTTTCTGGTACATTGTCTACCCAGACCCCTAGGTGTTGTAACCCTCCCTCAGGATTTGATTTCAGGTACTCACGATAAATAGTATTAACTGAGTCTTCTGGCTGTATGACCTCGATCTGCTGTTCTCCTGAATAGGCAAAGGCCGCCGAAAGATTCAGAACAACCTGCTCACCATCAACTATCGCAGGATAATTTCGCAACTCTTCAAGAAAGAACGGGCCTATCCCGCGCTCAGTCCAGTGGCATATGGCTAGATCTATATCAGGAACGACATAACCTTGCTGGATAACAGGGCCAAAAAAAACACTCATCAGAGTCAATCTTAGCTAACTAGAGAATTGGATTATATTTTGCTTAGACATCAGATTAATTTCAATCAATGCATTTGAACGATTCCGCTGGTATCACGACGCAAAACCATCTCGTAAATTTTCCAACCGTCGTCGTAACGTCTAACCTTCGATATATATGTGCCGAGAAAATAGAATACGGTCTCATCTGGATTTTTATGCCAGGCATTCAGGTAGCTTTCCATCGAGCCTTCATCACCGTTTACCTCAGTCAACTGGGTGCCGATCAGGTGTTGGGTCCCCGTATAATCTTTTAATGCCCCGTAAACAACGTCCACCCATGCATCAGGACCTACAGCTCTAAGTTCTTCTTCCGCTCCGGTATTCGCAGTTCTTATCTCAACATCATCCGTATAGATCCGATGATATATATCACGCCCCTCCTGAATCTTTTCGGGTGAAGCTATTCCTATGGTATCAGTTGCTTTAGCATAAAGGCGTTGCAACGTTTCAATTTCGTGCTTATCAGCCACAATCGAAGAACGGTCAATAGCCATTTTTCTTGCCCTCCATCTACTTCATTCAATTAATTGTTGTCTTAAGCTCTGTTCTGGTGCATTCAGTTTCGACCCGGCGGATTACCGCCTATATAATCATTTAACACCTCATGAAACCTTCGGACTCTCGTTTCCTGGGCTGCCATATAAGGTTCCTGATAACCGCGGGATCGCCAGCCAAGAGTCTGTCCAGCAATCAATTGCATATCTTGCGCTACGACCTGGTCCGAGTAATCGGCAATTCCTCTCCCCTCGTCATATTCTCTAAAATCGAGTTCCGCCTCTGAAAGTGCTAACGGATTAACCGCTGTCCGGTTTACAAATTCTTCCGCTCCCTCAATAGGGTACGCCATCGTCCACTGGTCAAAAAAGCATTTTTCGGGATCTGTCGGATGAGGCTCCCATCGCCAAACCAGGAAAGAATCTGCTCCGGGGGCAATCGCCACATTGGGAAACATTACCTGAAAAGGACTCTCGGTCAGCTCCTCATCATTCAAATTCTCGTAGTGAAGATAACCTTTTTCTTTCCAAAGCGATTTTTTAGCTTTTTTCAGATCACGCCAACCCTGGAGAGTTTTTGTTTCAAAATCAGGATAGCTCTCAGGATCAATGTCCCAGGTCCGAAGGAGATCATCGAATGGATGAGGCTCCCCCTCCGGCAAACGATCTCTAAGCGAAGGCCTGCCCATCTGAATAATACGGTTATGTCCCATGGGGAACATCTCGTACCGTGAGGTGAAATGATCCTGGTCTATAATCGGTGGGACCTGGGGATGCACGGTCCTTGTATGATAAGACTCATTAAAATTATCAGACCAGAACTTCCAGTTACCATCAAGCGCAGTTCTCCACCAGTTAACTCGTACAGTTTTTTCGAACTGGTGATTCTTATAGAGTTCCACCGAGGGCTCGAGGTACTTCTCCAACACCGGAGCCTTTTCATCCATGGTATACCAGACAAGGCCAGCCCAGGTATCTACCCGGACTTCTCTCAGAGTCAATTTACCAACGGGGTCTCCCTGAAGGTAATCATCCCTGTCCGGGCAATCTTCCAGGACACCGTCCAGCCCCCACTTCCAACCATGATACGGACAGAAAAAGCTCTCCAGACTACTATTATCCCAAACGAGCCTTGCCGCTCTATGGCTGCAAGCGTTATAGAAACCCTTTAGTGTGCCGTCTCTCTGCCTGACGATAATAACCGACTCCCTCATGAAATCATGAACGATAAAATCTCCCGGCTCTCCAAGCTGCTGCTCTCTTCCTGCGATATGCCAGATTTTCGTCCAGAGATTTTCCCATTCCAGTTCCATAAACTCTCTGGAAAAATAACGTTCTCGGGGTATGGAATCACCTCTTAACATAGAAGGGTCCTTGCCAGACATCGCCAAAGGGTGCTTTTGAATCGGGTCCACCGCCTATCTCCCTTTTTTTTATCAGATTAACGCCGATCCAGTAGAAGTGTCAAAGGTGCTCAACGGACTTTAACAAGCAGTTTCCCCAGATTCCCACCCGAAAACATAAAACCCAAGGCTTCAGGAAATTTCTCCACTCCATCAAGAATTTCCTCAGCAAGTTTTATAGAGCCCTCGAGCAACCAGGCACGTAGCTCCTGCTCTGCGGTTTCAATTGATTCCGGGTAATGGAAATAAGCAAACCCTTCCATTACAGACTGACGCTCCGCCAATTTGAGGTAAGATGATGGGCCCCTCACGTCATCCATATTATTGTATTGTGAGACCGCGCCACAGATAATCACCCTGGACCGAAGAGCAAGATTATCGAGCACAGCGTCCAGTATTTCTCCTCCGACATTATCAAAAAAAACATTAACTCCCTGGGGCGCCAGCGAACTCAAACAAGCTCGGACGTTCTGAGACTTATAATCTATTGCGTGATCGAAACCCAGGTCCTGAAGAAGGTGATTGGTCTTTCTTTCTCCTCCTGCTATACCGATCACTATCGCTCCTTCTTTTTTAGCAATTTGTCCTGCAACAGAGCCGACAGCCCCAGCTGCCGCGGAGACCACAAAAATATCTCCCGGTTTTGGTCTGGCCACTCTTTTGACCCCGATCCATGCAGTTACACCTGTAGAACCTCCCAACACCCCTAAATTGACACTTAAAGGAAGATTCGATTCCTCCACTAATTCAAGATGTTCTGAGGGCAAGGTAGCGTAAGACTGAGCTCCGAGCGGTCCTCGCACCGCACGCCCGACTTCCCAACCATCAACTTCCGATTCAACTATTCTGCCAACTCCCCCAGCAAAAATTGTATCTCCGATATTCATCTGCATGTGAAAACCTTCACCTCGCAACATCGTTCTGATTGCTGCATCAACCGACAGATATTGGTTGGCAACACGGATCTCCCCCGGCTTTAAATCAGGCAACTCTTCTTCCAGTATGGAGAAACACTCCGAGGTAGCCTCTTCTTCAGGACGGCTTGACAATACAACTCTCTGATTCTTTTGATTCATAGTTAACTCGTTGATTTATGCTAAACCAAAGGATACCACAGCCTTAAACCAGCCCGCCCACTGCCCTGCAAATGCAGAAGAATGATTCATTTGAACCAAAGAAAAGAAGCTCAACTAAAGACAAACTGGTAGACTTCCCGGTTCATATGATTTTAATCAATTAGCGCCCAAGGGATGAACCATATTCGAAAAGTGATCTGTGCTTTTCTGTTTTTTTTGTGTGCCGTTCCATCGGCTAGTGCAGATAATCAAAACCAAGAAACATGGAAGTTTGACGTGGAAGTTGATGGGAACTCTATCGGAACTCATCACTTCAAGAAAACGTATCTAGAAAAAACTCTGCTGATCGAATCGACAGCGAAATTCGATGTGAAAGTGCTCTTCGTAAATATCTTTAAATATCGTCACGAAAATAAGGAGACCTGGGAGAACGGGTGCGTTTCATCCATAGAATCCAAAACTACTGCGAACAGGAAAAAGTTCAGGGTATCTGCAGAGAAAAGAGAAGACCAGCTCAATATCAGAACAATCGAAGAATCAAAAGAATACCAAGGCTGCATAATGACGTTTGCTTACTGGAATAAAGAATTTCTAGAACAAACCAGCCTCGTAAACACACAAACAGGCGAGCTCGTAGAGGTTGAAATTACGCAGCTCGATGAAAAAAAAGCTGATCTATCTGGCTATCTCATAGAGAGTAAGGGTGGACCAATCAAGGTCTGGTATTCAGATTCCAGATGGGTTGCTCTCGAATCAAAACTAAAAAACGGGAGGACGTTGACTTATCAGCTTACTGATTCAACAGATAGTCCGGACAGATAATGAGAAACCGAAAAGACCTAGACAAATGTCAGAGCGCCTAATGGAAACACCGACTATAACTCTGAGTGACGGTAAAGAAAAAAGTCTACTCCAGACACTTCTGGGGTTATCAAGAAACAAAGTCAGTGAACGAAACGATGTAATGGGTGCGCCTGTACCGGTTTTTAATATATCCATGAGCCCGACGTCCTTGTTCAGAGAATGGAAAGGAAGACATCCGACTCTTCCGGATCTACAAGAGTTAATAAAACAACTTGAGAGATTAAGCCAGAGAATGATCGAGTTCGAGCCTGAATACGATCCCGTGCCAGTGCTCCACTTGTCCAGGCTCTATCATGATAAAGAACTCTCAAAACAGGCAGGAATACAAATTCAACTCAATGGCTACGCTAAACTTGCTAATATCATATTCTAATGGGACACGAGAAATTAAGGTTTATTGATCTCCTCTAATATAGCAATCCCATTGTGATCTAATGCAGCCTGCGCATGTCTGCGCACCATAGTGGACACCAGCTCAACTCCTCGCTCATTATTAAGGTTTAAAGAACCCGCCGTGAACATTGCGGTAGCAAGGCCACCTTGAAGATGAGAAATCTCGTAATCTTGCCGTAATCTCTCATGCGAATAATTCGAAATTCCTTCCCCAACCAGAATTTCATGATAATCAGCTACCAATCGCTCTTCATGTTCTCTCCTCAAATCAGTTTCCATCGATCCTCCTAAAAGATATGCAAGATCATAGGAAGCGGGGCCTCGACCTATACCCTGCCAATCTATCACGGCGACCCGCTCGGGATCGTCCGGATCGAACAGCATATTTTCAACACGGCAATCCTGGTGGACCAAAGTCCAGGGGCTACGTCCGGCTAATTTTTTATTTACATTGAGATAGTTTGAACTAAAGAGCTCATACAAATATAACCCCTCATCAGAAAGATATGAGCCGAAGTTTTCCGAAAAGGACGGGTACATTTCTGACAAAGATCTAGTCACAAACTCAATTCTCGGGCCAACCATTGATGGAATCCAGTCATAGATTTCCTGATCCATCTGATTCCACCAGACCGAATGAATTTTCCCAAGAACATTAATTGCGGATCTAGCCTGATCTGCTGACATGCCTTCACGCTGAGCTACCATCACCATATCACTCAGATCTTCCATTACTATCACGAAATCAGCGGTGCCTGAAACAATTTCTGCGTGATAGATTTTAGGTAATCCGGCTTGGGCACTAGGACCAAGTTCCTTATAGAACTTCACTTCAGCTTCGAACATTCCGAGCGCAACACCCTGTTCGCGATTACTTTCAAAAGAGGAAGGAAGCTTTACCACAACACTGGAAAGCTCATTATCGGTAGATACTAGCTCAACTCTGAAGATATCTCCCATAAGGCCAACACCTTCACCGATTTGCGTAACGTGAATAGCGTCGATCTTCGAATCCAGGACTTCCGACAACCAGGCAGGTGTAACCGACTCAATGCTTTCAGGGATCATTTTTTCTCCTTCTTCAACATTTCTAATCATGCACCAATTTCCACTAGCTACAAAATCCCTTTAGACTAAGGGTTTTAAAATCAGAGACCGCCAATGTTTGATTTTTCAGGAAAAAACGTCCTCATTACGGGGGCAAGTTACGGTTTGGGCGAGCAGTTTGCGAATGAATTTGCAAGTGCCGGAGCAAATCTGATTCTCACAGCACGAAGCAAAGAACAACTTGAAGAAGTTGCAAAGGCCTGCAGGCAGAAAGGAAATGATGTTCTGGTAGTATCCGGAGACGTTTCCATAGAAAAAGATGTGGTTAGAGTAATTTCCAGAGCTGTTGACGAGTTGGGACATATTGACATTCTAATTAACAACGCCGGAATCGCTGACCCTAGGGGCGTCTCACCTGAGCAGTACGATTCGGAAACCTTCAATAAAATACTCTCTATTGATCTGGTCGGAGCTTTTTATTATGCGAGAGAGTGTGGTCGTCATATGCTGGAAAGAAAATCAGGATCTATTGTTAATATCTGTAGCATTATGGCGAGCGGGGGCAACGAAAATAATGTAATAGGGTATACAGCGGCGAAGGGAGGACTCCTAAACCTTACCTACCAGTTAGGAGTGGAATGGGCGGACCGGGGCGTAAGAGTGAATGCCGTATCCCCGGGATTTATAGTAACAGAAATGACAAGGCCTATGTTAGAAGCCATGGGCATTGACAAATGGATTGCAAGCAGGACGCCGATGCGAAGAATAGGCGAAGCAAAAGAAGTAACTAATGCCGTGATGTTCCTGGCTTCTGATCTGGCGAGTTATATTACTGGAGTTGATCTACTTGTAGACGGCGGAACCAATGCTAGCAACGGGACCTTTCAGATTCCTCCGATTCATCACGAGTGGAACAAGGGAACTCCCATGATTCCTACTTCATACGAGCCGGTCCAGCCACGACCTGAATGGTACCAGGCTCTCGAAGATGGGATTCCCGGCGTCCATTATCCAATTGATACTTCAGATGATGAGAATACCGAAAAATAACCTTTTCATTTAACCGGTCAATCGGACAAGCTGCCGGGAAAGGAGAAATTCATCGGGCTTTCGTTATCCGGAAGCGTCCATCTCTGAGATATAGTTTTTCTTCGGGTATAGAATCTCACACCATCCGGACCGTAAGCACCGAGATCTCCGAATCGCGAATCCTTCCAGCCACCAAAACTATGATTTGCTCCCGGAACCGGGAGTGGAACGTTAATGCCTACCATTCCCGCTTGAACACCATTCGCGAATTTTCTCGCCCCATAGCCATCCCTCGTAAATATAGTAGCTCCGTTTCCGTAGGGATTACCATTAACAACTTCAAGTGCTTCGGAAAAGGATTCGGCCCTCATCAGACATAAAACAGGCCCGAATATTTCTTCCTGATAAATCGACATCTCGGAACGCACCTGGTCAAAAAGACATCCTCCTAGATAATACCCGGGCAACTTACAGGTCGGATGTTCACGACCATCCACTAACAAATTAGCTCCCTCATTTACGCCAGACTCTACCAGCGCTAAAATACGGTCTTTTTGAAAACGACTATTTAGTGGCCCCATATCAAGATTCTCGTCTCCTGGTCCTATCCGGAGCTCTTTTATTTTTTTAGCCATAAGTTGAGCTAACCTGTCACCCACTTCATCCGTGACGCTTAAAACGACGGACAGAGCCATGCATCTCTGACCACAAGAACCAAATGCCGCTCCCATTATCGAATTCGCAACATATTCCAGATCTGCATCAGGAAGAACAACCGCGTGGTTTTTTGCTCCACCAAGAGCCTGTACCCGCTTTCCGGAGTCCCCAGCCGTTCTGTATACTGACCTGGCTGCGGAGGTCGACCCCACAAAACTTAGAGCCTTGACCTTGGCATGATTCATCAACAGTTCGGCCGCAGAAGAATCACCCTGCACCAGATTAAGAACTCCCGGGGGTAAGCCCGATTCGATAAATAGCTCGGCAAGAAACAAGCTTGCCGACGCTACTTTTTCAGAGGGCTTCAGGATAAAACAGTTTCCGCATGCTATCGACAGCGGAAACATCCAGAGTGGCACCATGGCAGGAAAATTGAATGGAGTGATGCCCACACACACTCCCAAGGGAGAAGACTCGCTCCAGCTGTCCAGGTCTCGGCTTAGTTCTTTTGTATGCTCTCCTTTTAAATGTTCGACTATACCCTGGGCATATTCGATATTCTCAAGCCCCCGAACTAATTCACCTCTCGAATCCGTCAAAGTCTTACCGTGTTCTTCTGTTATCAAACTGCAAATATCATCCGTATATTTTATAACCAGATCATAATAGGTTCGGATTACCGAAGCTCTTCTGGATGGTTCGAGCCTCGACCAATTGAGGAACGCCTCCTCCGACGATGCTACAGCCTTGTTCACAATCGAAAGGTCGGCTACCGGCAGAGTAGCAACTTGCTCTCCATTGGACGGATTTACTATAGGAATAGAGTTTGTCCCTGTTCCGATTTTTTTTCCGTCAATATAATGAGTCGTTTCTCTCACAATCCCTCCACAAGCTAAAACCAGAAACAAATTTGGTTAATGCCATGCCTTGACTTCATGCGATGTAGTTCCTATCTTCAAAAACACGTTCACTAGAGTGAGTCTCTCATGACTGCAGACCTTATTCCAATAACGGGTGCTCCGGCGTCACCCTATACCAGAAAGATGCTAGCTGTTTTAAGGTATCGTCGCATCCCTTATCGCTTTGTGCAGAATAAAAGAGATAGTGAACTTCAAAAACCCAAGGTAGGGCTGATTCCAATAGTGTATTTTCGCAATCAAACAGGTAGCCTCGAACCCGAAATAGATAGCACGCCGATTATCAGGAGACTTGAAGCAGAATTTCCTGGGCGTTCGGTTATCCCCCAAAACCCCGTTACCGCTTTTTTAAACTACCTGATCGAAGACTACGGAGATGAGTGGCTAACCAAGGCAATGTTCCATTATCGATGGGCATACCCTGAGGATATTGATATGGCTGGATCCATCCTTCCTTTTTATCAGGCCGGGATATCACAAAGCGATCACCAAGCAAAAGAGCTCAAGAAAATATTCTCGGAGCGCCAGATATCCCGACTCTATGTCGTCGGCTCGAATGAAACAACCAGGAAAGTCATAGAAGGAAGCTTTAAACGATTTTTAAGTTCACTCAACAAAATGCTCATGGCACACCCTTTTCTTTTAGGAAATATTCCCAGTTCCTGTGATTTTTCGTGCTATGGACAACTCACACAGTTAGCACATTTTGATCCGACACCGAGCCAGATAGTCATAGACAATTTCCCACGAATACATGCATGGATCAGTGTCATGGACGATCTGTCAGGAATTGAGGACAATGACGAAGGTTTTCTTTCACCGGATCAGTTAAATTCAAGGCTAGCAGAACTTCTTTCGGAAATCGGAGAAACTTATGCACCGGTAATGCTCGCAAACGCTCAATCGATCGACGAAGGAAAATCAGAAGTAGAAACTCTAGTCAAAGGAAAGAAATGGACTCAGGAACCCTTCCCCTACCAGGCAAAATGTCTGCACTGGCTTCGTGTCGAGTATTCAAAACTCGGGCAAGAGGATAGAGAAAAGCTCGTGAATATACTTGAAGGAAGTGGCTGCGAAAAACTTATCAAAAGAAAATCATAAGGACTTATTAATATGTTAAAACTTCATTTTGCTCCGAATTCCCGAGCGGGAAGGATTGTCTGGCTACTTGAGGAACTTGAACTTTCCTACGAGATCAACAAAATGCGCTTCCACCCTGAAGATTTGAAATCTGAAGGACACCGGAAAAGACATCCACTCGGGCGTGTCCCGGTTCTAGAAGATGACGGAAGGATAATCTGGGAATCCGGTGCGATAGTCGAATATATTCTGGAGAGACATAAGAAAGGTGGGCTCAAACCGGAACCAATGGATGAAACCTTCCCCGAGTATCTGCAATGGTTCCATTATTGCGAAGGTATGGTAATGCCACCAGTTAATACAATAGTTGTTCAGACAGTGTTACTTCCTCCCGAACGAAGAGACGAAACCGCACTCGCACAGGCGAAGAAACTTCTTACCCGCGCACTTGCTCCAGTTGATGTTGCGCTGCAAGGAAAAGATTATCTGATAGGCTGTTTTTCGGCAGCGGACATCATGCTAGGTCACTCATGTTTCATGAGTAATAGACTAGGATGCGTTCCCGAAGAGATGAGAAGTTTAAAAAAATACGTCAATAATCTTGCATCCCGGCCCGCGTTCGATAAAGCCATAAACATGCAATAACAGAGGGTTTAGGACAGATTATAAAAATCCGGATCAATGTCGTGAGTCCTTGACCAGTATTCTAGATTACTGAAGGGTGAATTATTCACCACTATTCCCTGGGAATTCTTATACCAGCTCTGCACACCCGGATGCCCCCAGGCCAAGCTTCGGCTAAGCTCCTGAACCTCAGCGTTATATTTTTCGTTGGTTTCTCTATGTACCTCGAGCTCTTTCACCTGCTTATCAAACATCAACGCAATACATTGCATAAGATAGTGAACCTGACATTCAGTATTGTAAATAATGCTTCCACCATGGACGATATTTGTATTGGGTCCGTAAAGGCAGAAAAGATTTGGATAACCCGGCACCAACATACCCTTGTATGCTTCAGGGGTTTCGCCCCATATATTCCCCAGGTCCTTACCATCAGCGCCCAGCACCTCCATTGGCCATAGAAATCTATTAGTGTTGAATCCGGTAGCGAAAATAACCACGTCAAAATCGTGTATAACCCCTTTTTCTGTCTCGATACCCGTCTCGGTAAAACGCCTGATCGGCTCATCGATCAGACTGACGTCATCTCGAGCCAAAGTCTGATACCAGTCGTTATCAATAACTGGTCGTTTACCGTAGACAGGGAAATCCGGAATGCATTTGGAGACGAGATCTTGTCGCTCCCCGAGTTGAGAACTGATATAAGTAGTAAACGATTCACGAATTAAATCGTTTTGCTCATTCATCGCACGGTCTTTATGTTTCCAGTCCGGGTCTTCAACCACTGCACTCCAGTTGCGATCCATGAATCCGAATATCATTCTCGCTCGGTGCCATTCTGCATAAGTAGGCACATTATTAAGTGCCCACTTAATGCCGTCTTCAACAGACCTGTAATAATCACGACTCGGGGTTATCCAGTGAGGAGTTCTCTGAAAAACCGTTAGATGATCTGCTTTCTCAGCGGTCTTAGGAAGCAACTGCACTGCGGTACAACCGGTTCCGATTACCGCCACCCTTTTTCCTGTCAGATCAAGATCATGCCGCCATCTTGCAGAATGAAAAGCATTTCCTGCATAAGAATCTAGCCCTTCAAACTCGGGCACCACTGGCCTATTAAGCTGACCTACAGCGCTAACCACAAGATTGCCTGCTAGAGACAGTGACTCTCCATTTCGGTCACGATAATTGACAGTCCATTTTTTGGTTTTCGCATCGAAGCTCATTCCCACAACTTCACATTGAAGCTTGACGTGCTCTCTGATATCTAGCTCATCAGTGCAACGTTCGAAGTACTCATACAATTCATCTCTCTTTGAATAATACCCTGACCAGTTAGCGTTCCTCATGAATGAAAACGAGTAAAAATGATTCGGGGTATCCACA
Organism: Gammaproteobacteria bacterium; assembly: GCA_002708765.1. Lineage (GTDB taxonomy): Bacteria > Pseudomonadota > Gammaproteobacteria > Pseudomonadales > Azotimanducaceae > UBA9659. The sequence goes on from PAPD01000001.1 coordinate 17,398, forward strand.
CCGCAATCAGGATAGGTATTTTCATACCAGGTTCCGCCTACCGCATCATTTTTTTCCAGGATAGTGAAATTGATCTCCGCTCGCTTAAGTTTAGCTGCATTACAAATACCAGACATTCCTGCACCTACGATCACCACATGAAAATCTTTCCTGAAAGATTCTCCAGAAGAAGAAATAGTGCTTAACCAGCTTAAATCACGATCTAGAAAATTTGTCTCCTCCAGCAACATATTGCAAAAATCTGGTTCCAGCGGCTCTCCCACAGAAAACTCCATCATTTTTCGTAAACGCTCTGAAGAGGGAGGCGGAGGGGGCGGGAGCTTCGAATCTCTGATTTTTTGAATCAACTCGAACGCACTCTCCCTTATTTCATTAGCTACGACCTCATCGTAATCACCGCTATCATCAGGAAACAATTCGCCTTCGGGAACATAGATAGGTTTTGGCCGGTAACGTTCTGTCATCCAGCGATCATCTCCCGAGTAGTGTGTCATCACCATCAACAAGGTAGGAATATTTAGATCAAGCAGGGATCTTTTTATCTGCTCATCATCAGCGATTATTTCCATCTAACCTCACCCTAAATTTATTCTGGAATAAAAGTTCCCGATGCATTGTACTGTACTCTATTCTGCTTGAAATCAGGAAATATCTCTCTAAAAAGACTTAACATACTTAAGGTAGAGCGCCGATCTGATGCCTCATGCAAAAGCCCTGGCGGACCAAGGGTAGGAGGCAGAGCAAAACCATGAGGCGTTCCAGAATAATCATGAAAAATCCATTGTACGCCAGCATTGTCCAACTCCTCGCAAAACCTTATCCTGCTTTCATCTGAAACCAGGTGGTCATCACGACCATTTTCGATCAAAACGATCGTTTTTTTATTGTACACATTATCACTGGGTTTTATGGGAGGCCTGTTCACACCTACCGACTCAGGACTCTTGTCCTGCCCTGTCTGCAACAAACCGTGAAAGGACACAACACATGACAGGTCGAGCCCTCCTCGAAGCGCTTCCAACACCGCAACACCACCCAAACAATAGCCTATGGCGGCCGGCGAGACTCCAGAATCAACACACTGACTATCTCTCCCTTTGGTTAGCCATTCATTTAAAAGAGAACGAAAAAATTCGTAGTCATGATCACACCGCACCATGGCTTCAAAACACTTTTTGTTAAAACCAGCTACTCTGGAAGGATCATCAGGCCAAAGACGTTCTTCAGGCGGAACATCATCTCCGTACAGGTCAATCGCGAGCCCTACATAACCGGACCGCGCCAGAAACTCGGCGACGTCGACCTCAAAGAACTTAAGCCCTTGGTAGTTATGAATAACCATAACCAGAGGTTTTTTTCCTTCCGATTCTGCGGGCGCAACTAACGAGCCAACATAATGATTTCCCCGAAATTCGAACTCTATGGTTTCTCGTCGTAAAGAAGAATCCAAGTCCCATTGCAATACAGCCATTATTTTTCCTTAAGCACCAACGAAGTGCAGTCGAGATCACCGATCCACTGAAACACAAGGCAAGGAACATATCAAGGATCCCTATGATAGAATCCCATCAATCAAATTTTTTGCTGGTATTCTCTCTAAAATACTCCATCTCATGGCGATTGCTGAATTTGTTTTCTGAAAGACCGTTAGTGAACTGGAATGCCTTCCGGTACCAAGATTACAGAATTCTCTGGCTGATCCTGATGACTTCCGGCATGGCCACATGGCTCCGGATCCTATGTTTCTCGCAATGGTTACTCGATGAAACGGGCTCAGCTTTTTTCGTCGGACTAATAGGAATTGTACAATTGGTTGTTCAATTCCCGTCGACTCTATGGGCCGGAACTTTAGCCGACCGAAAAAACCGGAAATTTCTGCTAGGAATTTCGCACGGGATAACTCTGACAACACTAGGAATTCTGGCAATACTGAATTTCAATGGGGTGCTTACACCAAGTTTGATTTATGTCGGTATCGCAATCACCGCCGGGAGCCAAATGCTAGGCAGCCCTAGCAGAGCCGCATTAATCCCAGAAATTTTTCCTGAAAAAGAAATGATGGCCGCGGCTTCCACCGACACGGCATCCCAGAACCTTGCAGCTATATTGGGGCCACTTCTATTCGCCCTAATCGCAGTAAATTTCGGGCTGACCGAAGTCTTTTTTGTCTGCGTACTTTTAACATTGCCAGGGACAATCGGTCCGCTCGCTCTCTCGATATCAGGAAATAGTAAAGAAACCGGTCAGATTTCCAAGGGACAGATAGCCGAAACCATCGAAGGACTGAACTACGTCAGAAAACATCCAATCCTTCCTGGACTTTTCTTATTAGACGCGGCGATCACTACCGCCTCGTTCTATAGAGAAATCCTGCCAGTAATAGCGTTGGGTCTTTTTGCTGCCGGTGCCAGTGCAACAGGATTACTAGGATCTGCAAACTCGGCGGGAGCGATAATAGGAGGATTCGTTGCGCTAATGCTTAGCCGGGCAAGAGCAAAAGGGATGGTTGTTCTTTATGCCTCGCTCGCCTACGGGGCCCTTTTGCTAGCCTTCGGTTTTGCTAATTCCCTGGTCATGGGACTAATTCTGATCGGATTATTAGGTGCGGCTGATTCGGTGACAGTTGCGGTGAGAGTAACCACGGTAATGCTAACCACCCCTGATCAAATGAGAGGCAGAGCATTCGCGTTGATGTTTCTGGCGGCACAAACTGCAAACAATATTGGTACTATCTGGGTAGGAGCATGGGCTGGAATAATAGGAGCGCCCAATACTATGATTATGGGCGGGGTTATATCGATAATGATGACCTTGATCATATTATTAGCCTGGGAACCAATTCGTAAATACAGATCAGAAGACTAATTGCTATAGAATTAAGCCCTTAATTTTTTGGAAAAGTCATGAAAATTGGAATTCTAGGAGGAGGACAACTGGCAGGACTTCTTGCACAGGAAATCATCCGCACAGACGACACCTTAGTGGTCCTCGACCCTAGCGACAACTGTCCTGCTTCTTTTATGGGTGCTAATCAGATCAAGGGAAGCCCTCTGTCCGAAAAAGACATAAGAAGAATCGCCAAGGAAGTCGACATACTAACCGTCGAAATAGAGAACGTTAATACCGACATACTAAAAGTAATCGAATCTGAGGGCCTGACCATTCTTCCCAAACCGGAAACCCTCGAAATCATAAAAAACAAATTACAACAGAAATCTGTTTTTCATAAGGCGGGAATACCAACTTGCGATTTCTTCTCGGAGACTAAACGATCCGTAAAATGTCGCGATGAACTAGGTTGGCCTCTGGTACAAAAGGCCATACAAGGAGGGTATGACGGCAGAGGAGTAGCAATAATTGAGAAAGACAATTCCCCTTCGGATTGGTTATCAGAACCCAGCTATTTCGAAGAGTTTGTACCCGAAGCCATTGAGCTCGCTATCATGGTCGCCCGAGACACAAAAGGGAACGAACGAATCTGGGAACCCACTCAAATGGAATTTGATAAAAAAAGAAACATCCTTTCGACTTTATTTTCCCCACCTGCCTTAGAAAAGAAAATCATAGAGGAAGCCAAGAGAATATCGATAAAAGCTGTTCGTTCATTGGAAGGAATCGGCTTATTCGGTGTAGAACTTTTTCTCAAAGATAAAACTTCTCTTTTCGTAAATGAAATCGCACCAAGAGCCCACAATAGCGGACACCATTCGATTGATGCCTGTGAAACATCTCAGTTTCGTCAACAATACAATATACTTTCCAATAAACCTCTAACCGGAACCTCTGCGATTTTTCCAACGGTTATGTTTAACTTACTTGGTGAACCTGGGTTCGAAGGAAAAACTAATGTTGAAGGGGAACAAGCAGCGAGCAAAATCGACGGTGTCTTTGTCCACCTTTACAATAAGATAAACTGTTCGCCATACCGGAAAATGGGACATGTTACCGTGGTTTCGGAGAGGCTCGAGGACGCAAAAGAAATAGCCAGCAAAGTCCGATCGCTTATCAGAGTGCGGGGAGATAAAAAACTATGACTAACGAAAATCCTACAGTCGGAATTATCATGGGCAGCGATTCAGATTTTCCTATCATGGAAAAGGCTACGGAAATTCTTGATCAGCTCGGAATTAATTTCGAAGTTTCGATTGTTTCAGCTCACCGAACGCCTGACAGAATGTTTGATTATGCTAAAAAATCGGAATCTAGGGGATTAAAGGCTATCATTGCCGGTGCTGGCGGAGCGGCTCATTTGCCAGGAATGGTTGCGTCATTAACTCTCCTGCCCGTTATCGGAGTCCCGATCTCAGTGACCCAATTAAATGGACAGGATTCTTTACTTTCCATAGTACAGATGCCCTTCGGTGTTCCAGTGGCTACGATGGCAATTAATAACGCCGGAAACGCGGGACTGCTAGCAGCACAAATTATTGGTCTGAGCGACGAAACTATTAGAAAAAATCTTGAGAAATTCCGGGAATCAGAAAACCTCCGAGTCCATAGAAAAGCAAAGGAACTGGAAGACAGATCTTAATCGGTAAAGAATTTTAGGGGCGGCGCAAAGCCACGGGCAACATCACCTCATTAGTACGAAGAAAGGAGGGCATCCAGGGCGGATCATATCTCGCCCATATGGGCTCACCAACAATTTCCCAGTCGTTACTATCTTCCAATAATTCATACAAACGAGATAGATGTTTTTTGTAGCGACTAACCTTCCAGCCACCTCTGTACCTGAGCACCGCTGCCTTCATCATTATCGTTCCAATGGAGACGTCCTTATTTTTTGGTGGGGGTGGAGTAGATAAAGCTCTTGGTAGAAAAAAAACTACTTCGTATTCTACTTCAGACGTTTTCTGCTGCATGACCGGAGCGGTCATCGCAATTTTCTCCCCAGCCTGATTTTCTCCAAAGATATATTTCGCTAGCCGTCTGAAACCCGTATTACCGGAACGCTGAATATCTCCCTCTACAACAGTTGTAGCTACGGTTAGCTCCGGATATTCTCGAACCTCAACCGTCTCTCCTAATTTTTCCAGTATCTTATAATCTGGGGTCTCTATAGCCATTGAAACTCCCGAAAAAAAAATAAGGCCAGAAAAAAACACAGGATTGAATTTCATGCATCATATTCCCTAAGGTAAGTAAACGTTTAAGCTAGAAGCTGCTCGCATTCCAGTGACTCTATGGCCTCAAAAGTTCGCTGGAGACCGGCCGCACCGACTCTAGCCCCTCTTTCATTACCCTGGTCCAGGGTTCCGCAAATAGCAATAGGCGTAATCATTAGGATAAGTAAATTATACCGGTAATGTTCAACGCATTGATCAAAACTATAATTCTCGACTCCCATATCACATAGCGTTTCGTGATATTGCTTCAAACAACTGAGTTCGATTTCACCTCTTAAATCCGCATTACAACTTTGGGCACTAAAATAGGCTATATCATGCGTGCCATTTCCTCCGGTCGTGTTTTGCCAATCAACCGAGATAATATCAGGCTCATTGTTTCTCATGACTAGAAAGGAATTATCTACTCTGTAATCTCCATGAATTATGGTTTGCTCTCCGCTCATAGCCTTTAGAAAAAGATCTGCATACTGATCTCCAATCTTTCTGACGATTTCTTCACGATTACCTGAAAAATGCTCCCCAAAATTTCTGATGGTCGGCTCGATACCCGGCCGCAATATACTGTCTCTTCGAAAGAGGGTGGTTCGCATGTCCAGTTGATAATTTAGCCATTCATGCTCCGCTGTTTTTCCCCAGAACATTCCATGTAACTGTCCCGCTCTGGTAAACGCAGCACGCAAGTGACCTTCCGACACACCTGTAAGCTGATCTCCCGCAGTTTCATTTCCAAGATCGTCCAAAACAAGCAAGAAATCCTGAGTTACCGAATCCACGCAAGCGTAAAGACATCTGGGAACTTCTATAGGACATTGATCAGAAAGGTGCTGATAAAAATTAACCTCGTTCCTGTAGAAGTTCAGACCCTTAGAAAGCTCACTATTCTCGGTCCTTGCAGTGCATTTGATAACTACAGTTTTCTCTTCCCCTGATGAGAGAGTCAAATGCCCCCTGGCAATCGAAGACATTAAACCGACACCTTCTCCCAATCCAGCAATCCTGACCTCAACAATTTCTTCGTCGAAGTGGTATCCAATGGTTTTATTTGCAACTTCAACATCGAAGTCTTCGTAACGCTGAATGATGATATCCATAGTCTTCCTAAGTCTGGGATCCAGGAGAGCATAGCTCAACTGATCCAGTTCAAAAAGACCTTGGTCAATGAATATTAGCCGCAAACGGAGTTCAAAACGCTACTAACCAGTCTACTCAAAGCAAATTTTCTGCTCCAAGGATCAACTTCCTTTATTTAGGCTATTCCAGGATAAAATAACGGCCTTAATCTCGCCGCTAGAGAAATGATTTCTAATCTTGCTCCATCGACCAAGTTTTGCTTGTTGATCTAGCAAGTTCCCACTCGGAAAGAGATTCTTCAGATTCACAACTGTTCAATCTTTTCTTTAGCTCTTCAGTCTCTGCCTCAAAAGGCTCTTGATATAATGGCGCTGATATTGACATGACACTTTATCCTCTGAGTGAATTACAAGTTGTGCTATCCAAAGTGTTACGCACTCTAACAAGCTATGGCTCACTCTTATAAGGAATAATTAGAATCTAATATATTCTCATTTGGAATATTTTAAGTCTTGAAATCATATGCATCCAGCGACTGTTCAGCTTTTCGGCGAATTTTATGCCATTGCCCCCCGCCATAGTAGGCCAAGCTACCCGGTTCGGCATCGCCCTCACCATTATAATAGGATAGGCAATCCCGAAGAGGCGCCGTGGTTATATCGGCTATACGGCAATGCTCCGCATAGCTTTCTTCCGACTCAGCTTTAATATCTACCGTTTCAAGCTTCTCATCTCGAACTCTTTTCAGCATTTCAACAATATAGTCTGCATGTGTATCAATCGCATCTGTAAAATTAAAGCTGCCACCACCACCTTGAGGCCCAGACACAATAAATAGATTCGGAAAACCATGGCTGTGGATACCCAGAAAAGTCTTCGTACCAGAAGATCTCCATTTATCATGTAAAGAGAGCCCGGATTTACCAATTATCATATTAAAAGTAGAAGTAGCCATCCATTGGAACCCGGTTGCGTAGACCAGAACATCCAAATCATATTCATTCCCAGAATGAATGACTCCGCGCTCATTAATTTCCTGGACTCCCTTCGGTGCGGTATCAATTAAATGCACATGAGGCATATTAAATGCAGGGAGATATTCATCATGGAAGGTAGGTCTCTTGCAGCCGTAAGGATAATAGGGCTTCAACGCCTCCGCCGTTTTTTTGTCTTTTACTATCAGATCCACTCTGGCTCTGATCTGTTCCATGATCCTGAAATTAGTATTGAGAGTCTTCTCCATCAACTCCTCAGGAGAAAGTTTACTATCATGTTTTTTTCTTTCTTTAAAATCAGCAATTTTTCCGGACAAGTAGTCGTCATTTGCTTTCATCGCGGTTCTACCAGCAGATATCCTCGCAAACCGAGCTCTCCGTGCACGCGCCCAGCCAGGTTCGTTATTCCAGGCTTCTATTTCTTCCTTAGTTGTTTCTCTCTGATCTCTTACATCGACAGAGGAAGGCGTTCTCTGGAAGACATAAAGCTCTTCGACAATTTTGGCAAGCTCAGGTATTGCCTGGACCGCTGTGGCACCGGTTCCTATAACTCCAACTTTTTTACCTCTTAAATCTATGTGGTAATTCCATCTTGAAGTATGAAAGGCATCGCCCCGAAATTTCTCCATACCTTCTATTTTCGCCAACTTAGGGGTCGTCAGGATTCCATTAGCTAATACTACGAATCTGGCATTCATCACATCGCCCCGGTCAGTAGATACAATCCACCGATTTGTCTCTTCATTCCACTCGGTTTTTTCTACACTGGTATGAAATAGACAGCGCTCGTAAAAACCGAATTTCTCCGCCATATTTTGACAATACTCAAGAATTTCAAAGCCTGACGCAAATTTCATAGTGGGGACGTATCCCATCTCTTCTAGCAACGGCAAATAAGAGTATGATTCGACATCACAAGCAATTCCGGGATAACGATTCCAATACCAGGTACCTCCGACATCACCGCCCCGTTCACAAAACCTCACATCTTTAAAACCAGCAGCTCTAAGCTTGTGCCAAAGTAAGAGTCCCGCAAAACCAGCCCCCACTACCAAAATTTCGCAATTATCATCTAATGATTCTCGGTCCACAGGTCTTCCCGAGTAAACATCTTTCATATATTCAGAAAATTCGCCCTCCAGTGCGACGTAATCGCTAGCTCCTCGTCGAGCCTCTTTGAATGCTTTATACTTAGCCTGTTCCTGGGCTCCAAAGACGGCTCCTGGAAATTCCTCAGGCAGAGTTTTTAACAATTTTTCATGAACAAGAGAGTAGCCTTTACCTTTTATTTTTTCTGTAGCTTTTGGGGCACGGGTACTAAAACGTTTCAAACCTGTTTCAGGATCAATACTGATTGCCATGGAATACCTCTTTGGCTTTATTTTGTGCCACATTGAGAAAAAATAAAGGGTAATATATAACCACTAGTTTTAAAATTAAAACTACCTTCCAAAAATATCTGACATGTAGCTTTTGAATCTCAATAGTTATAGCCTCTTTAAGTATTTGCCAAACAACTATCTAACGCAAGGTGATCATAGTGAAATACCCTGAGGATGAACAAGAATTTAGAGAAATGGTTCAAAGTTTTCTGGATTCAGAGTTAACGGATGAATTGAAAGAAGCTGGAAGGAAAAAAACAAGTATTTGGCAAGAGCCTGTCTCAGCTGCCGCCTGGCAAGCAATCCTTTATAAAAAGGGATGGGTAGCGCCGGATTGGCCAGAGAAGTACGGAGGAACAGGCTGGTCGGCGAGACAAAGATACATATTTGCTCAAGAATGCGCTCGTTATGGCACTCCTGGCATTGCTCCGATGGGATTAAAAATGTGTGGCCCCATGTTAATTGGCCATGGAACGGAAGAACAGAAAGAATATTACCTTCCGAAAATCCTGTCTGGTGAGCACATCTGGTGTCAAGGATATTCCGAACCCGGATCGGGATCAGACCTTGCCTCGCTAAAAACATCAGCAACAAGCGACGGAGACGATTACATAGTCAACGGAACTAAAATATGGACCAGCCACGCTCAACACTCAAATATGATTTTTGCTCTAGTTAGAACATCCAGCGAAGGCCGAATTCAACAAGGAATTTCTTTTCTTTTAATTGATATGAACACAAGCGGCATCGAGATAAAGCCCATTATTAATCTAGAAGGCTCCCATGAACTCAATCAGGTTTTTTTTAATGATGTCAGAGTCCCTAAGGCTAATAGGGTAGGTAAGGAAAATGATGGATGGTCCGTTGCTAAATATCTACTGGAATTCGAAAGATTCTCGATGTCTTCCATAGAGTTGAGAAGGTTACTTACCAGAGCCAGACGACTTGCTGATGAAACAACTGAGAACGGACTAAAGCTTCAGACAGAAAGCACCTTCCAAAAAAAAATCAGTGAACTAGAAATCAATGCACTAGCTATTGAAATGTCGGAACAGAGAGCGCTGGCCTCTATAGAATCCGGCGATAGTCCGGGTTCTATTTCCTCGGTTCTAAGCGCAATAGGTGCCGAAACTCTCCAGAAAGCGGATGAACTTGGTGTCGAAATAGCTTCGTATTACGGCCTGCCTAAACAGCCACTGGCTCTGGAAGTAGGTTATGAGGCCATAATTGGTCCGGAGCTTTTCTTGCCAGTAACACCGAGTTTTCTAAATAACAGAATGCGCACCATCGCCGGCGGATCCTCAGAAATTCAAAGGAACATCATCGCCAAAGCAATTCTCGGATTATAAAGTAACCATCAGAAATCCGGTTAAAGCTGCATTATTTGGAGCTATAGAAGAATGAACTCTTTTTTTCATTTCCAAAACAGTAGCCCTATATTTTTTATAGAATTCCCAGGTTGGCTTAGGGCGATAAACAAGGTCTAGGTCAAGTTCGTCTATTATTTTTTTAGTTGTTTTTGGCTTAACAAAAACCTCTTCATCGGGCCTAAAATAGGCTAGTCCGATTGTAATCAAGCTCCACTTGGCCATTTTGTAAGGCGCCAACATTTCAACTATATCTTCAAAAGCCTTTCCCTGATTGCCATGAAAAAGCTCTTGATAGAGTGAGGTTAGTCTTTCTCTGTCACTGGAATTTAATGACGAAATGAGATCACGAAATCTTGGCTTTTCAAACATAGAAATCATGGAAGATCTGGAAATCACCTTCACTAGTCCCTCTAAAAAGTGATCCGGAATGAAGAAATTATGTTCTGCGAAAGCTTCCATAGCGAACCGGTTCATCCTAGAAAGATTATGACGCTTTCTCACAGAAACCAGGCTTTCATCCTCAAAACCTTCTGGGAACATCTGAAGAAAATCAGCTTCCGCCTGCTTCAATCGAATCAAATTCACTGACGGATTCTGGAGAGGAAAGCCATAGACAGTTCCAGCCTAAAAAAATTAACAGGTATTTCTATCATTCAAACTCCAGGCCATCAAAAACCCCAGCATTGCGCCATTCTTCAATATATTTGAAAAAAGCAACCGGGCCATATGGGTAACCGACAAAAGACTTCCTTGCTGGCCCCGGATCAATTCCTTCATTATTGTAATACCCCGGAGTGCAATCCTGAGATCCCAGCATAGCTCCCGAACCCGACATCAGTAATTCGATCCAACTAGCTTCACCTTCCTGAGAAGTTTCCACAACTTTCAACCGGGCTTCTTGCATGTGGCCAACAATCGAAGCAATGGTTTTTGCTGAATCAGTTAGGTTATGCGGATAATTAGATATCAGATTCGCTCCTTGGGTTGCCTGGACTATAAAGGCGTTAGGAAACCCTCTCATCTGGAGTCCGTGAAGGGTTCTCATTCCCTCGGCCCAATGCTCGGAGAGTTTTTTCCCCCCTTTTCCGATAGGGTCAAAGCCCGTCCTTCGTTCTAAAGGGGTACCCACCTCAAATCCGGAAGCAAAAATAATACAGTCAACTTCATATTTTTTCCCGGAAAAAACGACGGCTTTTTCAGTGATTTTCTCAACTCCCCTACCATCAGTATGAACCAGATTGGTAGAGGGCTCGTTAAATGCATCTAAATACTGATCATGAAAACAAGGTCTCTTACATAGTTGTCCGTACCAGGCTTTTAGGTTAGTTGCTACTTCCGAGTCTTCAACAATCGTGTCTATCCGAGCTCGGATCTCACTCATTTTTTCGAGATCCGCATCCTCATAAGCCTCCCACATCTTTGCCGGAACCAAATCTTCTTTCGGCAAATCCATAAGCTTTTCTCGAACTCTCCGCGAAATTTCCGTCCAGCCATCCTTAACCAGGTCTTCCTCGACCTGACTCCCAGTCTGGTTAGCAGTAAAATTGTCCAGCCATTTTTGCTGCCAGCCTGGAGTCGCAATCTCCTTAAACCACTCAGGATCGATCGTTTCGTTATTTCGGACATCAACCGAGGACGGTGTCCTCTGAAACACATGGAGTTCCTTGCACACAGACGCCAAATGGGGAATACATTGAACTGCAGTAGCGCCGGTCCCGATAACTGCCACTCTTTTATCACTCAAATTAGTCATCCTGCCGCCATGAGCGCTACCTCCGGTATATTCGTAATCCCAGCGACTAGTGTGAAACGAATGACCTGCAAAGGATTCTATACCGTTAATGCCAGGAAGCTTTGGTACATGCAGAGGGCCGGTTCCCATTCCTAGAAACTGACTAGTAAATTCATCCCCCCTATTAGTTTTTATCAGCCATCTTTGATCCTTTTCCAGCCATTCCACGTGATTTACCTGGGTATGAAATAGTGCATTTTCATAGAGTCCATATTTCTTGCCGATGCGCTGGCAGTGTTCCAAAATTTCAGGTCCATGCACATATTTTTCGGTCGGCATGTGCCCTGTCTCTTCTAGCAAGGGCATATATACGAAGGACGCAGTATCGCACTGGGCTCCCGGATATCGGTTCCAATACCAGGTACCACCAAAATCTCCTCCTTTCTCAATGATCCTTACATTGTTCAACCCAGCCTCAACCAAACGAGCGCCTGTAACAAGACCGGCAAATCCGCCTCCAATAAAAGTAAACTGAACATGATCCCTGCAAGGATCTCGTTCCTCAACCTTCATGTAAGGATCTTCAAGATAATAAGAATGTTGCTCTTTTATCTCGATATATTGATCATTACCCTCTGGACGTAATCTTTTTTTTCGCTCTTCCCGGTATTTGTTTTTTAACTTCTCTTTACTATTCGCTGATAAACTGATGTTCATTTCTTCCTCAAAGATCATATTGGACTCATGCACCTGCAGCCATCCTAACACTAGTGGGCGATTCGGACACACAAGAGGACGAACATTATTCTGGTAAGGTTTTGGGATTTAAAGGAGGAGTTTAGAAAAATTTGGTAGTATGGCCGAAAATTAGGCCCTAACCCGTTCAGAAATTGTCTCAAAAATGACGAAGACCCAAAAGAAAATCCCTGAGAATACTACTCTGCCCTTGATTATTGATGGACGAAAAATCCTCCTATGTAATGCCAATGGAACACACTACGCGATAGAAAATAACTGCAGTCACCAAGATACTCCTCTCGAGAGGGGCAGAATTCGGGGAAACTTCATTTGTTGTCCGTTGCATGGCGTCCGCTTCAATCTTGAAACAGGAGAACCTATGGGACAACTTACAAAAAAGGCGATCCAGACCTACCCAATAGAGGAAAAAGGCGACCTGCTAACCATAAACATCCTTAATATATAGCTCTTCACCAATTCAGTTCTGCAAGGAAAAGATTTGGTTAGAAAAATTGTCCTGATTCCGGAAATTTAAACAAACTAGCTTTTATTTCTTAAAAATGTATGCGATGATTACATTGATAGTTCATTTACCCCTTTGGGGCCGTTCTATCAACCGATATATTTCATTTAGCGAGCCAACAAAGGATATTTTTGTGAAAATCTTTCTCTATCTTATGGGAATAGGATTTGCCGTCCTGTTTTCTTTATCAGTCAATGCAGAAGCAAATTCAAGAGAGATAATGACCCTCTGCAAAGGTACAGTGATGGAGTCAATTCATGACGTTACACGAATAAGCACCAAACAATTCAAAAAAAGGCAGACGAAACGTTTATTACTTTTCGTATTTCTTCACGCTCCAATCAGACAAGGAAAGTTCTCTGCAGATATTCTAACGGCGTAGCTACTCTTAGTGATCCGATTCAGTTATCGTTTATGTACATTAGATAACTCTTATTTCGGTTTTTTTACCAAAAAAGCTCTTAGATTTGCGAAGAATGCCTATATTTGAATAGACTGCGTAAAACGGCTCCTAATAAATTTAGGAATTCAGTATTTTCTGTGATGCTTTAATATATTTCGGAGAATGACAATGACTATCGATATAGTTAACTATTCTAAAAATAGCTCAAAAATACAGAACTTCTCCAAAACGAGATACATAGATCCGGCTTATATGGAGCGGGAATGGAAAGAGATCTGGCGAAAATCCTGGCTACTGGCTGGCCTCGAAAGCGATACCGAAAATCCAGGAGATTACTTCGTTTTTGATATGGGAAGAGAACAGATACTTGTTACTAAAATGAAGAATTCTGAAATTCAGGGCTTCTTTAACGTATGCCAACACCGAGGCAATCAATTAGTCAACGAGGAACGTGGGCATGCAACTAACTTTCGATGTGCTTATCACGCCTGGACCTACGATATAAATGGACAACTAGCGGTAATCCCATACAAAGAACGGTTCCTTGATGGAGTACCCAGTGACGAACGTGGCATGAAGAAAGTGCACACGAAATGCTGGAACGGCTTCATATTCGTATGCTTAGCCGAGAAGCCAATGGACTTTGATGAGTTTCTAGGGCCACTGCACGAAATCCTGTCGCCTTACAATTTCTCCCAGATGACATTGGTTGAAGACCAGACCGCTTTTCTGGAATGTAACTGGAAAGCAGTTATCGACAATTTTAGCGAACTATATCATGTAGATTTCCTGCATCCCCAGCATAAGCGAATGGTTGACTGCTGCAATGACACGGTAAGGCTATTCGAGCACGGACACACCGGAGTCGAAGTTCCCGGAGGGACCGTTAATCCTAGGTTCCCCGTCCCGGAGATGCCAACCGATATCCAGACCGCTCAACTTCGGTCAGTAGGGTTAGATCCCGAACAATTTAGGGGAAGGGTTCTGGATGTGAGAGAAGCGCTACAACAACAAAAAAGAAAAGTTGGAGCAAGAAAAGGAATGGACTATAGCGGACTCACTGATAATCAGCTTTCAGACGTATGGCAATACAATATATTTCCCAATATTGTGCTTTCTTTTACTCCAGAGCATTGCTGGATACTTCGGCCGCGGCCTCACCCTACCGATCCATCGAAGTGTGAATTTGATAAACTAAGCCTCGTAAAGTTTGCTGACGAGAAACTGGCTGAAGACAAAAGCGCGGTTCTATCTCCGGGAAGAAGACACGGGAATCAGGACGCTTTTAAAGCCGAAGATTACGTAAGGCCACCGAGGGATATCTTCAGCTATCAAGCCGTGATAGACGGCAAAAAGACGATGACAGACACGATAGATCAGGACGTAGAGTTATTAGGAGCAGTTCAAAAGGGGATGGGGTCAGATGGATTTGATACCGTTTTTCTTAACGAAGATGAAATGCGAATTCAGCATTTTCATAACTACGTCAACGAAGCGGTAGGCTAACTAAGACTTATTAACTTTTTCAGGGTCAGGCATCATTATAGTCGCAATCCAGCGACTTGAGGGATGATTCTCCATGATGATCCGCAGAGTCATTGTTAAAGGGACTGCCAGCAACATTCCGATGGGTCCAAGAATCCAACCCCATAATATCAAAGATAGAAATATCCATACAAACCTTAAACCAAGCTGCCGCCCTAATATTCTGGGTTCCAGTCCATTACTAATGCCCACGTTTATCACGGCATAACCGATCATCACTATAAACCCCATCAAGTAACCCTGGAAAATAACCGTGAGAAACAACGCCGGAATCGAGGCAATGACCGAACCGATATTCGGAACAAAGTTTAGAAGAAAAGCCAGAAAACCCCATAGCATTGGATATTGAACCTCAAGCAAAGCTAACCATAATGCTATAGCTACTCCCGTCAGGAAACTAGTGAAGGTTTTTATCGCAAAATAATGTTGCACTGTTCTTGTTATTTGTCCAGCAGCTGAAGTGCTTTCATTAAGAGATCTGGGGACATCGACAAGAATGAAAATAACCAACAGCAAAATCAAGAAATATCGAGAAAGGATCCCTCCCAAAGCAGACAGAAACCTCTGCACATAGCCCAAAGCTTCTCCAGGATCAAATATTGACGCCAGGCTATCTCCATAGCCTAACTGGTTTATCCAGACAGTAGACTGATTTAAAAGCGACTCTGCTTTCTCCTGATAAAACGGCAGTTGCTGAGTAAATTCCATAAAAGATCCGCTTAACACCAGCGGAAAGGTCGAAGAAATAACTAAAAGTATTAATACGACTAACGTTATAGCTAGCCATCGAGGAGAACCTTTTTCGATCAACCAGTACATCGGTTGAGCACTAACGATAGCAATGAAGAGAGCTAGCAAGGCAGGAACGAGAAATCCTGCAGCTGCTTTCATCGCACCTAACACTAAGGCAACTGCAACTATCGCGTATAGGACTCTCTCAGGCTGAGAAAAGTGATTCAATTTTTTTTAAACTCGTGCGCTAACATCATAAAGGATTATCTCAACTATTTATAAATAAACAAACCCAAACTGTTTCAGACTTACCAGAAACCTGATACTCGCTCTATGACCCAATAAGCGCTGCAAACTCCAGAGACATATCCGATTACCCTAGACTGCTGCTTAGAGAAATCGGAAAGGCGGGACAAAACAAACGTTATCGCCACTACCATGCCTATAAATAAGATCTGTCCGACCTCTACTCCGAGATTGAAAAATATTAATCCCAGCAACAGTTCTGATTTCGGTAGGCCTATGACCTTAAGAACCGAGGCAAAACCAAATCCATGCAACAGCCCGAAACCGACTGCCGCTGAAGCAGGATAGCGGAAAGTAAGCGATTTTTCGGAACAATTCACTAGCTCAAGAGCCAAAAACACAATGCTCAACGCAATCAAAGCTTCTATCAATTGGCTGGGCAAAATGATCAGATCGAGGACCGAAAAAGCCAGGGTAACCGAATGCGCGAGAGTAAACCCGGTTACCGTAATAAATAAGGTCTTCCACTTATTTTTTTCACGGAGCATTACAATAGCAAATAAACACAAAACAAATAGCAGATGGTCATACCCAAGCAAAATATGTTTTATGCCTAGATAGCTATACTCTCTAGAGATGCCCGAAAAAGTTTCGGCTCGGGGAATCAGCCATGCTTTCTCTCCGGGAGACAGTAACTTTGTATAAACCACTCCGCCTGAAAGAGATACCCTTATTAAAATTGCCAAGGAGGGATTGGGACCAGGGAAAGCTAGATTGATCATTTTTCCTTGGATAGATTCACTACAGACTAATTGCTTCTCTAAAGTGGAGAATCCAGCTCCGGCTGACTTTTCCTGACCAGTTCTATAATGACAACCTTTAAACGAAGCGATCTTCGGAAAAAAACTGATTGAATCCGGAGTTTTTATTATTACTTCATAAATCATTGCCTGATCATCTATTTCATTGATCTCAACAAAAATAGGTCTACCATCGTGAGCTAGAAGACATGAAGGTAAAAAAAGAATTGAAAAAACAAACCGATACAGCTTCAAAGATCAATAACCACCCTATATTTTTTCCTTATCTCAGAAATACTGCTTTCAGTCAGACGTGTAATTGCTTCCTGCTTCGCATCCCAGGCAACTTCTTCATAAATTTCTTCTAAAGCCTGAAATCGCGCCTTAGAAATTCGCTCAATAAAAACAAGGTGACATCCATATGCAGACTTTATCGGACCCAACCAAGTATCTACTTGTTCCTTAAACACCGTCTCGCTAAATTCACCACCAAAGTGGGATGCAATTACACCTTTGGTTTTGTCGGCATAGTTTCTGTTGAAAACAAATCGATCGCCCAATTCCGATTCACTTCTATCCCTTACGCTTTTCGAAGGAAAGCTTTTCATAGTATTTTGTGCCACCAAACACGCTCCTTCCCAGCCGCCTCGTTTATCTTTCCCAAAAAAAATATGGGAAAAAGTAATTTTTTGCGGAACAACATATCGTTCCTTATTTAGATCGTAAAACTCTTCAATGTTGACTGGAACAAGAGGCTCTGAAGAGCGAGAGAGATATTCGACCTTTTGGACAAGTCTCCTACGGATAATGTAATCCTTCTCGTCAAGCCCTAGCGCTAAGGCTTCTCGAAATAGCACCTCTTCTCGCACGTACTCCTCTACCAAGCTCTGATATTGTTTCGAAGATAACTTCTCCAGGAATGCTTCGAATTTTTCAGGTTCAAAGACTTTGGACCGATACTGCATATGAGTGAGGAGCGAATCACGATCAACTTTTATAACTCGGGAATCACTCTCACCAGCCGAATCAATAAACTCGAAAAGAATGAATATGAACAGGCCAAAGAAAAAAAACTGGACCAAAGGCTGCCTAAAGAAAAACATTTTACTCGAGTAATTCCTCTATCAGTTCATCGGCATCAATTACCGATTCCAAAAATCTGCAGACAGATTTCACAAAGGGCGCATTAATTTTTTTTGAATCAAAGAGCCGATTGAACATTCTTGCCGCATTGACGCCCTCACTCACCATCACCATTTCTTCGGTAGCCTGTTCTAGACTTTGTCCAGAGCCCAACCGTTCGCCCATCTCCCGATTTCTTCCATAGGGCGAGGTTGCTGTCACGAAAAGATCCCCTATGCCTGCTGCTGATAAAGCTGTTTCTTTTTGCGCTCCTAATGACGGTAACAAGTTAAACGCTTCCCTATAACCCAGAGCAAATACAGCCGCTTTTAAATTATCTCCTCCTCGCCCTTCCTTTTTTAATCCGTCAACCACACCGCAGGCTAGAGCAATGACATTCTTAAAGGCACCCCAATATTCAGCACCGAGAGAATCAGTTGCAGGGGCTAATTTAAGTGCAGCAGTTGACAAAGACTCAGCAATTTTCTTCGCGACAGAAAAATCAGCGCTAGTTACAAGTGCCGAAGTATAGGCCCCTCTAGCAAGCTCAGTTGCTATTGTAGGTCCCATCAGCACACACAATCGAGTTTCCAGTTTCTTATCCAGGAGCTTCCTTTTCATAGTCTCAGATATCAGTCCATCATCGGGACCCAACCCTTTCGCTAGATCGAGGATAATATGATTATGTGCAAGAAAGGGAATAAGTTCATCAAAAACATCCACAACCACGGAAGAGGGCAGTGCCAAAACAATCACCTCGGCTCCAATTACTGTCTCCTCAATGCTCATGGACACAGATAATCCCTTCACCGAAATTCCCGGTAAATATTTTTCATTCACTCCCAGATTCTTAACGCTCGTATAGACCTCCTCCTCTACAGTCCATGCCTTAACCATTAATCCATGTTTAATCCAATTTCGAGCTAAAGCGGTACCGAAATTTCCTAGCCCCAGCAAGGCTATATTATTCATTCGATGCTCCCTGAAACTTGATGATCTAACCATTCTATTAGATTCCCGATAACTTCATCACGGTTGATTTCATTCAACATTTCGTGACGAGCTCCTAGATAAAAACTCAGCTTAATCTCGTTAACACCTGCGGACCTGTATCTTTCTATCATATGGTCAATTCCTGCTCGTTTTCTGTGAATCGGGTCTTCTTCTCCAGCCAAGACATGGACTGGAAGTTCATTGGGAATTCGCTCAAGAAGATATTTCTCCTGGCTCTCCTTCATCCCCGAGAACATTTCTCTCATCGAATTTGTCGTGAGGACAAACCCGCATTTGACGTCTTCCACATAATCAGCTACCCGTTCTTTATCTCGAGAAAGCCATTCAAAACCGGTGGAGCCTTCGGTCTCGAATTTCCTGTTTGACTGTCCAAACAGCATTTTCTGGAGTACTTTGCTTTTTTGATTTCTACCCACCCTTAAAATCTCAAGAAATATAATCATTCTAGTCAGGGAGAATCTAAGTCCTCCGCTGAACCCCGGAGGACCAGAAAGAATAAGGGCATGGACTGTATCGCCATATAGACAAACGTAATGGCTCGCCAGAGAGGCGCCCATACTATGACCTAGAAGACAAATCTTTGTATTGCTAGTAGTTTCCTTAATAAATCTATTCAGTTTGTACAAATCAGCTAGTGATCTATTCCAGCCATCATCACCCATATCCCCGGGTTCATTTTTTATTGCTCTTCCGTGCCCCCTTAAATCATTTGCGAAAACAGAATAACCAGCGGAGTTAAATTTCTGGGCAGCCCACAAATATCTTCCTGTATGCTCTCCCATCCCATGAATAATCTGAACCACTCCTTTCGGATTTAGAACCTCTGAGCAAAAGCACGGAACACTATTCCCATCATCAGATTCAAGACTAAAGAATTGCATGGTATCCATAATTCGCCTAAAAAATTTTGAATTGGTATTCTCGCAAAGATAGAGAGAGCGTGAAACCGGCAAAAAAACCTGTATATTGCATCAGTAGCGAGCCCATGGAAGCCGAAGCCCAGGAAATCTGCACTAACGAAAGACAATTGTCAAAAAACCTTAGGACGCCTCCAGTAGGCTAGAATCTACTCAAGTAAAAAACTACCAAGCCTATATATGTTGCTAGAACGAGAAAAAATTCGCGAGTGGGCCATGAGAACAACAGGACTCGAAAATTTCGGAATGGATGATTTCTCAGAACCGATGGATATTCTGATCCACGATTACCACAAGACAGCAAACCTCAATCGAAAAGGATTTATTGCCGCATGGACTTATCTTCATAGAATGCTAAGCAATAGATTGAGGCTAAACAAAGTCTGCCATAGCAACAAGGCGTCATGTCAAAGTATCGACCGGCCTATATTTATCGTTGGGCTGCCGCGAACCGGATCTACTATGCTTCACGAAATCATGGATATGCATCCGAAACTTCGGGCTCCTCATTTCTGGGAAGCGAGTTTCGTCCCCGACAAGTCCTTTGTAGATATCTTCAGAAAGAAATTCGCACTAGGTCAGATAATTTCTTTAAATGCTCTTTCTCCCGGATTTAAAACGGTTCATAAACTAGGAACAGAAAAACCGCATGAATGCATTACGATGCAAGCCCCTTCGATGCGGTCCATGCAATTTCACGCGGCAAACAATGTGAGAACATATAACAAATGGCTGGCAAAATGCGACTGGAATCCCGCTTACAGATATCATGAAATGTACCTGAAGTGGCTCCAGGCAATTGATACCAATAATTCTAGGCGCTGGATCCTAAAAGCTCCGGGGCATCTGCTCTCTATTCCAGCCTTATTTTCAACATATCCTGATGCAAAAATCATCCAACTTCACAGAAATCCCGTCGAGGTTATCCCGAGCATGGCAAGCCTGTTCTTGCATATTCGAAAACCGTTTACAAAACACATTGAAGCAAAAGAAATTGGAAGGGACGTCAAAAAGCAATGGCATAGTGCTATCTATTCAACCATGGACTATAGAGCAAATAACCCGTCCAGTGATTCAAAATTTCTGGATATAAACTACAAAGAGCTAATTTCCGATCCAAGAACTACGATCACTAGAATTCTGAACCATTGTGACATAGCCACCAATGATGAATATGAACGCACTATTGATATTTATCTTGAAAATCATCCCAAAGGAAAACACGGCGCCCATACCTATACACTGAGTCAATTTGATTTGACCGCCGATGAAGTGGAATTTCTTTTCAGAGAATATGAAGCCAAGCACCTCTCCCAAGAATAGACAAACCAAGATCCGAGTTTTTACCTTTCGACAAAACCGTCAGTCAGCGCCGTAAACCCTGCGGGGGCATATGGACCAAAAACTATCTGCTCGAGAACTCCTGTACCTGACCGATTTCCATCTTCCGCGTTAACAATCTGCTGGATGTGCAGATTTTCTGGTCGAGAGGGATCAAGTTGGTCGGGTTCAAAGCTATCCGAACCAGTTTCCAGCTCTCCTTTCCAAACACCCTGCTTCCATTGCGGATGGCCATAACCTAAACCCTTCATCATAAACCTAAGCTTCGGCTGCAAAGTAATGGTTCGAAGGGTTTTATCCAGCCCAACCAAATCAATTTCTGCTGATGCAGCCCATCGGGTATTGGGCTCATATTTTATTCTGTGGGAAGCCGACAATTTCTTTACTGATTCGTCAACTATTTGGGTATCTAAATCTCCTACCAAGTGCAATGGAGCCTCTAGTCCTTCTCTAACCAATGGTTCTCCATTTTGACCGTCGAAAAAAACTGCATGAGATACGTGATCTGACCAGAATAATGGAGCCCAGATGAAACATATTCCCCCAGGGGGATTAGTGGCACCACCAAGTTCAGGCTCACCCACATTTCGCACACCCCAACTTCTATCTTTGGTGCCCAGACAATCTCCGGCAACAACCTGGATTTTTCCACTAGGAACTTCTATCCTTCCTTGCCATTCACCAAATTGGGCGAACCTGGTCGCATCCATAGTCCTGCGTGATCCAGACCATAGGGTTTGACGCGCTTCCTGAATGGGTTGGGTTCTGGCTTCGAACGTGAGATCGCAAGACAGACCGCTTTCATTTTTATCAAGACAAATTCTGACTCTGCGCATCGGCGCCGAAACCTCCATTTTGAAGGGACCAATTTCAGTTTCTGTAATATCTCTGGGAATCCGCCTCGACCCAAAAAAACAATATTGACTATCTCCCGGTCGCACAACACTAAACGCACAATCCATGATCTCTCTATGCGGGTATATCGCGATTCCAATACCAAAGTAATAGGACGCATCAGCAGAATAACCGTTAAACCAGGTTCTATTGTAGAAATTTCTGTCGCTAGTATGGGGTATCGCTAAAGGTTCAGACGTCTGATGCACAGGAAAATCATCTAGCTTAGTTAACATTTTTAATATCCCCAAAAAGTCTTGGTTGTTCTAATATAAGCAATATAAAAACCATAGCATTAATTATGACTTTAGTTCAGTGGTCCTGGATTTTCCTACTTGCCTACGTCGGCCTGATGCTCGCTATAGGGGTTTATGCCCAACGAAAAATCAGACATGCCGATGATTTTGCTACGGCCCGAGGATCTTATGGACCATTCTTTTTGGCTTTGGCATTCGCTGCCTCAACAGCTAGCGGAGCGACCTTTCTGGGATTGCCTGCTTTGTCTTATGAATGGGGAGTAGCTGCTCAGTGGAGTAATTTTCTCTATCCCATTGGAGTATATGCCGGAGTTCTTATCTCCATGCGTTTAATTGCAACTGCTGGAGATCGATTCGGAAACCGATCAATACCTGAATACCTTGGAGACAGATACCAATCAGACGGCATACGGATACTTGTCTCACTTCTCTCGTTAATTCTTTTTTTCTATCTAGCCGGACAGTTGGTATCGGGAATCGTCATGTTTCAACTTATGCTAGGATTAGACGAATACTGGGCTCTTGTAATTACCACTGCCGTCCTCCTTTTTTACGTGGTTCTGGGCGGAGCGCATGCCGACATTCTTACCGATGGAATGCAGGGAGGCATGATGATTATCCTGGCGATTGTCGTCATTATAATTACCTTACTTGGCATAGGTATAGAAGACGGATTCACTGGGATCATCCGAAATCTCAGCCAACAAGATGAAAACCTGACCTCACCTTTAAACCCGGATACTCCACTCTATCATTCGTGGTGGTCGGTCTTTGTTATTGCGTTTGCTCACCTTCCTCTTGGCCTTCTGCCTCACTTAGGGAACAAACTCTGGGCGCTCAAATCCGGCACAGATAAAACGCAATTTATCAAGCTTGCTGCTATTTTCGGACTTCTGCTTGGAATGATGGGGTTAGGGGGGTTACTTGCTAGAGCTCACTTCGGAACAGACCTATACCTGCCCGGAGCAAATCCGAACCAGGCACTTCCCTTGTTATTCATGGAACTATTCCCGGTATGGCTTTCTGCTCTTATCGGCGTAGGGATTCTTTCAGCCGTTATGAGCACTGCGGATGGACTGGTCGTGTCATCTTCTCAGATTATCGCTAATGACATATACAGAAGAACCATTGTCCCAAGATCAAATCTTCAGCTTACAGACGAAAAACTTGACCAGAGGGTCCTTTTAATTTCCAGAATATCGACAATAGTGATTCTCCTCTTATGCATGGCGCTCGCATGGGCTTTAATGGAAAAAAACGTAGCCTTAATTGTCTGGATCGGAACTGGTGGGATGATGGCCGCTTTTGCGGGCCCGCTAGTCGTAGGCGCACTATGGAAAGGCGTCACCAAAGCAGGTGCATATGCCGGACTATTAGCTGGCTTCCTGACCTTCGTAATTTTTCACTCACAAATAATCAACCCTAACTGGTTCTCACCAGAATCTGGTTTATTTCTGATAGCCGACTGGCTATACAAAGAAGGACCAAACCCTTATTCCTGTGCCGTACTAGGAGAAATTGTTTCTATCACAGCAACCTTCGGTGTCTCTTCCTTTTCGAAGGAACTTCCAGAAAATCACCTAAAGGCCCTATTTTCTAGTTAACAGGGCCTTTGACTGTCCTAAACTTCGTACCTTGGATCTAGTCCTTTTTCTTTTCTGAGTTTATTCATTCTTTCTTTGTCAACTCCAAGAGGCTCTCCGAGTTCACCCTCTTCAGCCACTCCTGCCATATGTTTACCGGCAGTCTTTGCGTTGTACATAATTTTTTTCGTGGGAGTTACAGCAAGTATTATTCTGAGAGGAGAGTCCAAAAGACTGTAGAAAAAATCTTCCCCTTCCTGGTTATCTGGATTGCCTTTTTTAGATAACGCGGAATAAAACCATTTTTTTGTATCATCATCCTGAAAAAATTCTCCTGTTCCCTTGAAGGTGATTGCCCCACCGGGCAGATCCGAAGCAGACCCTGCAGGGTAGCTTTGGGAACTCACATTAACGGATACTCGATTATCTCTTCGAATGGCTGCAGTCCGATGTCTATGCTCTGAAAAGGTTATCCATATCTTACCTTCATGCCAGACAAAGGCATGAGTAACTCCAACCGGCCAACCATCTTTTGTTCCCCACATCAATACCGCCTCTGAAGCTGTTGTCATCAACTGATCGACTTCATCATCATTAAAGGGATAGATAGAAACCATTTCATGATCATGAGTTTTAGCCATTTTTATTCTCCCTTACTTGTTTGCACTGAGCATATCACAAATCTAATATCCATCTAGATAGCATAGTTTATTTCCCTATAAATTCCGGGGACGACTTTGATATAAAAGATTTGACACCTATCTTAAAATCTTCTGATTTGAAGAGATTCATGACAGACATAAGAACATGATGAGAATGACTCTCAAAATCCTGGGTAAGTCCATGCCTGAATAATCTCTTCATTTCCTGAATCGCAAGGGGGGCATTGGACGCAATTCTGTCCGCCCAGTTATTTACAACTTCAGCAAATTCAACATCCGGTATTACCTTGTTAACCAGTCCGAAAGACTCAGCTTGACTCGCGCTCAGATTCTCTCCCAGCATTGCTATCTCACATGCTTTGGCCCATCCCAGCAATCTGGGCAAGTACCACGTTCCGCCACTCTCCGGGATCACTCCCATCCTCGCAAACCCCGGCATCAATATAGCGCTGTCCGACATGAGTCTTATGTCACAGCCTAATGCCAAGTCTAATCCGTAACCCGCTGCCGGACCATTTACGGCAGCAATTACCGGAGTATCTATTCGTTGGAGAGTTACAGTACATATTTCTCTTGTTGAATAATGACGAGCCCCAGCGTTTGCCAAGCCGGACCCCCCAATCCCTTCACCAGCTGCTGCTTGTTTTAAATCCAGACCGGAACAAAAACCCTTGCCTTCTCCGGAAAGCACAATGACACGGGCTTCTCTATCTTCATCAGCTTTTTTTAATTCCTCGTTCAAAGCTAACAACATTTCCGAAGTTATGGCATTCATGACCTTGGGCCTGTTTAATTTAATCCACCGAACATTTGCTCGATTTTCTACAATCACTTCACTCATTATTTTTCTCTTCTTGAAGGCTAAACCATCCAATCACAACACAGATTAGATTTAAAAGTCACTACCCAAAAATAGAACCAAGCCCTAAAGTGCTCATATCCCAAAATAAATGCTCAAAAAGGAAGGATCGTGCTACGCTGAAGAGAAAATCGTGAGTTAATTCTATGTCCTTAAAAGTAATCGGGGCGGGTTTCGGTCGAACAGGGACCTTGTCCATGAAGCTAGCTCTGGAAGAGCTCGGCATTTCCAAGTGTTATCACATGATAGAGGTCCGTGAAAACCAGAACCACGCAAAGATGTGGATGGAAGCAAAAGCGACTAGGAAAACCGACTGGCTACTTCTTTTTAAAGGTTATCAAGCCTCGGTCGACTGGCCTTCATGTAACTTCTGGCGAGAACAAGCATATCAGTTTCCGGACAGCAAAATACTCCTGACCAGAAGAGATCCCGAGAAATGGTATGAAAGTATAATGAAAACCATTTACCCCAGCTCGAAAAAATACGCTGAGTCAGAAAACCCTGACGAAAAAGCCTTCGGGCACTGGGCAATGGAAATGATCTGGAGACCAGTGTTCGAAGACCGAATGGAAGACAGATCCTTTGTCATAGGAAAATTCGAAAAACATAACCAAGCAGTCATCGACGAAGTACCGAAAGATAGACTTCTGGTTTTCGAAGCCAGCCAAGGATGGGAACCGCTTTGTGAATTTTTAGAACTTCCGGTGCCAGGCATTCCTTTCCCAAGAGTTAATACTACAGAACAATTTCTCTCTTCTTCAAAATTATCAGCACGCAAAACAGCTGAGAAAGGAATCTGAAACTAGTCCAGCCTACCAATCAAAAGTAGGAGCATACTAAGCCGAATTTTTACTCAAGGTTCGGTTTGAAAAAATCATTGCTCGATCAGTGATTGCAGAACGCCGCACCATTTTTTTGTCCCTCGAGAAATCCTGCGTATTCTGCCAAGGGCCTGGTCCTTGCCTAGGGAAAAGGTGCATTGACCGCTTCATGTACCCCGAGGGGAAATCCTCTATCCAGTCCCGCGATTCAGGCACCATATCTTCTTCGGAAAGAGTCGGCGTAACGAAATCTGCGCCAACTTTATCCATGTGATTTAGTAAACGGCAGGCATACTCTGAAGTAAGATCCGCTCTAAGTGTCCAGCTTGCATTGATATATCCGAATGTCTGAATTAGATTAGGAATGCTGGAAAACATCATGCCCTTGTAGGTATAACTTCTAGCCAGGTCAATTTCTTTTTCATCCACAACAAATTTAACGCCGGAGAGGACCTTTAACTTCAGCCCTGTAGCAGTAACAATGATATCCGCAGGAAGAATTTCTCCGCTTATCAACTTCAGTCCATCCTCGACAAAAGAATCTATTCCTTCTGTTCTCAGATCCAGGTCTCCTCTTTTAATTACAGTAAATAGATCCGCGTTCGGAATCAGACAAAGCCTCTGATCCCATGGATTGTAGCTGGGGGTAAAATGCTTATCGGTCATTTCTTTACCTAAATGATTCCTAACCGAATCGAGAAGGATCTTTTTGAGGATGCCTGGCGAAACACGGCTTTTCTGGTAAAGATAAGCCTGATACCGAGTATTCTTGAACCGAGTTATTGCATATGCCCAAGACTCGGGTAAAACTTTTCTGAGGAAATTAGCGAATTTATCTTCATCTGGTCTAGAAGCAACATAGGTAGGGGACCGCTGCACCATCGTGACTTTTGCACCACTATCTGCCATCGCCGGCGCAAGAGTCATAGCTGTAGCCCCGCTACCAATTACGACGACCTTTTTCCCTTTATATTCCAGATTCTGCGGCCAGAATTGAGGATGTACTATCTCACCGCTAAAGGCTTCGGTATTCTGAAATGCGGCATCATGAGGGCTCTCATAATCGTAATATCCACCACACATAAAAAGCATCGAACAACTAAACTGGCTTTTTTCGTGAAGGGGATTTTCAGTTTCAATAGACCAGAGTCCGTAACCTGAATCCCATTCAGCTCTCTTCACCCTCTGACCAAACTGAATCGCTCCTCGGAGACCATATTCATCAACAGTCTCATTAACATATTTAAGTATTGAAGGCCCGTCGGCAATGGACTTTGCTTCTTTCCAAGGTTTGAAATCAAATCCGAGAGTATGCATATCACTATCAGATCTTATCCCGGGGTAACGGAAAAGATCCCAGGTGCCTCCCACCGACTCTCTGGCTTCTAGAATTTTAAAGGTTTTTTTTGGGCAAAATTTTTGCAAATGCACCGCAGCACTAACTCCCGAGATGCCTGCTCCAACAATAACTACATCATAACTTTCCATCTTAAAACCTTTACCTTCCTATCCCTCACAGTATACCAGCAAAAAGACCAATTCCGTTTCCTCACACCGTCAAAAATAAGCAGTGCTTTGGAACTCAAACAAATCGTCTTTCGATGAAATACTTACCTGAAGATCCTTCAGCAAACCATCCTGAATATCATAGATAAGTCCATAGATATTTAGGGCCTGGTTATTTTCCCAACGATCCAGTACCGAGTTTGATCTGCACAAAGAATTTACTTGTGCCTTGACATTCAACTCACAAAGTTTGTTATGAGATGCTTCAGGAGATAAATCTGCAAATTCAAGTTTATTTTTCTGGTACAAAAGACCAAGAGGCTCTAGCCATTTTTTGACAAGGCCTTCCGCTGAATTGTCCAGAACAGCCTTAACCGCTGAACACTTATAATGCCCACAGATAATGATATTGGCCACCTTAAGTTCTTCTATCGCGAACTTAACTGCGGTCATACAATTTATATCGTTGAGTTGAATAATATTTCCTACGTTACGGTGGACAAAAAGCTCTCCTGGTAATAGACCAGTTATTTGATTGGCAGGCACCCTGCTATCAGAGCAGCCTATCCAAAGAAATTCGGGGTTTTGAATTTGAGATAACCTATGAAAAAAATCCGGTTCTTCTAGGGAAATTTTCTCTGCCCAGCTCCGGTTATTCCTGAAAATATCCTCTATTTCGTCTTTCATTTAACTTCCCTACATCAATTTAACAACAACAACCTTTCTCAGATAATTTTTTGTGGCAAGATTAGATCATTATGAGAGATACCGGAAGAGGAAAAACAAATGCAAGCTGGCACGAACCTTGAAGGAAAAGTAGTAGCGGTTACCGGGGGTAGTCGAGGAATAGGCCGAGGAATTGCTGAATATCTGCTTAAAGCAGGAGCATCGGTCTGCATTAGTGGACGAAATCAGAAAAAAGGAGAACAAACAATTGAAGAACTTGGCGCCCTAGGCAAGATTATTTTTGTCAAAGGAGATGTCAGAAACCAGATCGACGTAGAAAATTTCATATCGACGACAATAGAAAGCTACGGACAGATAGATATTCTGGTAAATAATGCAGGCGGATCCGATGGTTTCGCCCCCGTGTCAGAACTGACAGACGAGGCCTGGGAAAACGCTGCTGCCTGGATTCTCCACTCTGCGTTCTGGGCGACAAGAGCCGCACTCAAAGACATGCAGAAAAGAAATTGGGGAAGAGTGATAAATATCTCCAGCGTGGAAGGTCGTCAAGCAAACAAAGAAAACGTTGCACACTATATAACTTTTAAGCATGCAATGAACGGCTTTACCAAAGCAGTAGCTTTCGAAAATGGATCAAAAGGAATCACATGCAACGCAATAAGCCCTGGCGCTGTAGAGACTGACTTGATGCTAGAACAAGGCCCAGCGGCGGCGGAATCAATGGGAATCACTTATGACGAATTCAAAAAGAATTACGCACAAGATGCCGCTATCAAACGTTTAAATACGACCGACGAAATAGCAGGTTTAGCGCTTTTTCTCTGCTCGAATCAAGGTTCCGGAATTACCGGAGCGATTTTACTTGTAGATGGAGGCACTGCTCTGTAAACGAAAACTGCTAGGCAAACATTTTTTGATCTGAATCTCCTACCATCAAATGAAAGCATTACAGACCATTTCTAAGAGGAACAGTTCTTGAAAAAAAAAGTCGATCTGAGACATGACTGATCTGTCTCGCAGAGAAGTTGCTTCGCTGGCAATTGTTCTAATTTGCTGTTTTGCCGCGTCTCTGGGCATGGCATTCAATATTGATGGCATTACGGACTCATTCAACTTAACAAACGCGGCTGCAGGAAAAATAATTTCGCTGGAAATGCTTTCTATTGCGGCCG
The DNA here is from genome assembly GCA_002708765.1 of Gammaproteobacteria bacterium. Taxonomy (GTDB): domain Bacteria; phylum Pseudomonadota; class Gammaproteobacteria; order Pseudomonadales; family Azotimanducaceae; genus UBA9659. The sequence goes on from PAPD01000001.1 coordinate 46,899, forward strand.
GGAACCTGTCTTTCGCAAGATTAACAGAGAGAATAAACTCGAAAAAGATTTTCATTTTCGGGGCCAGTCTTATCTTTTGCTTTAATTTATTGAGCGTCTTTGCAACTAATTCTTATGCTCTAACACTTTGCAGAATACCGGCGGGCCTGGCACTGGGTGCAGTTGCCGCAACTTGTGCTGGTACTATAGCGAAAAGTAATAAACCAGAACTCAACTTTGGGGCCATCAACTCGGCAGTCGGATTGATGGGCGTTTCAATGGCATTTATTCTCCCTAGAGCACTTAAAACAGAAATTACCTTAGGTCCATCTTTTCAACTCACTGGAGTAGACGGATTATATCTTGTATACGGGTTCTGCGCGCTCATAGCCTTGATCTTCGTGGTTGCCACTCCGGGTGTAACACCCTCGGATAAAAGTACGGAAATCAGAAAAAGGGGTGGTTCAGGAATTGGATGGCTTGCGCTGTTTGCAATCGGGCTCATGTTCTTCGGTCATGCCTCGATAGGCCTTTTTATTGTCAGAATCGGACGCGAATTGAATATCAACTCGGAAAATATTGGGTACGTTCTTATGATAGGCAGCAGCCTAGGGATTTTATTGCCATTAATCTCAGGTTGGCTGGGAACAAGGGTAAAGGCTTTTTTCCCCATCCTAGTCATGGCAACGTTTCTCGTATTAGCGACATTAACATTGTCAGAGAGCACCGCGACATGGCAATACTTTTTGGCAGTGCCGATTTTTGCGACATTGCCAACAGCAATTATGCCTATTTTTCTGGGATGCTTGTCTCGACTCGACTCTTCGGGGATGCAGGCTGCTTCGCATGTCGCTTTTGTTTTAACCGGAAGCAGTGCCGCGCCGTTCATCGGTGGAATTCTGATAGATCTGGGAGGATTTGCTTTTGCCGGCGGATTCGCAGCTGTTGCAATCGGGCTGGGCGCATTGTTACTAATGCCAATGATTCTTGCTGCAGATAAGAAAAGAGATCAAATAATGATAGATCCATCCCACTTTTCTCTATCGGAAAAAAGATGAATCCACATAAAATTTTTCTTCAAATCGTAGAACGAATCGAAAAAGATACAGTTTCTACTTTTTTGAAGATTAAGAATAAAGGTGACAAGACTTTAGAAAGCAACTGGAGACTATATTCTTCGCTTGGGTTAACTCCTAAAGAAGACGAGAGTTCATTTTCTAGGACATTAATTGAAGGCCGCTACGGATATATTGAACCCAATCAAAGCTGGCAAGGTTTATTGCCAGGATCCGAAATAGAAATAGGAATCGAGAACTGGTTTTTTTCTGGTATGAAATTATTGTCTCACCAGGGTTTCTACATTACAGAATTAAAGGAAGGTAAAGAATTGATATGGGGTGCCCCTGAAATAGAATCATCGATTCTTGTCCCGCTGGAAAAACCAAGGATGGGGGCAAGCCCGCCTAGGAGAAACAGTTACAGACAAAAAAGCGATATAGCAAACGGATTACGCCCAAGAGTTATACCTACACCAAAGAAGGTTCTGTATTCTGGAGAAGATGTCACTTTCGACGGAATAAGAATTGTTACGGATTTAGATTCTGACGATAAAAACACGATTAAAGACCTGATCGGAAGCTTTAACTTACCAAATGGGAGCTATCGTTTCGAAATCAAAAAAACCCCCAGCTTGAAAGATGATTATCAAATAGAAATTGATCCAACAGGATGTCAACTTGTCGCGCAAAATTCGGGTGCTCTTAGTCGGGGGTTACATACTTTCAGGCAGCTCATTTCCATTCAACGAGCACAATTCACATTACCAATCACAAAAATAATAGACAGTCCCGACTTCGAATACCGGGGCTTAATGATTGATCTAGCTAGACACTTTTCGCCCCCGGAGCAGATCAGAAAAATCATTGAAACCATGGCGTCCTACAAGATGAACAAACTTCAGCTTGGGATCAGCAACGACGAGGGCTGGAGGCTCGAAATAAAGTCGATACCAGAACTAACCGAAATTGGTAGTCTAAGGTCTCATCACCGAATGGACTCAAAAGGTAGACGAAGAGCATTGTCTCCTGCCTGGGGCGATGGGCACTCCGATACAGGTGGATTTCTTTCCAGACAGGATTTCATTGGTCTACTGAAATTTGCCGCCCAAAGAGGTGTTGAGATTGTTCCGGAACTCAACTTGCCAGGGCATTCAAATGCAATCCTAAGAGCATTAGAGAATACCGACTGGTGTCTAGAAGATCCTGGAGACACCTCGCGATACAAATCCGCTCAAGGATATGAAAAAAATGTAGTAAATGTTGGATGCGAGGACACTTATAGATTCCTAAGAGCTGCTCTTGAGGGAATCAGGGATATGTACGATGAAGCCCGGGTGAAATTTACTTCTATTCATCTTGGAGGAGACGAAGTTCCCTTCGGGGCTTGGCTAAACTCGCCTATCTGCCACTCTTTGGATGTATGGAGTTCGGAGTGGGACTTGGCAAATTCCGAAGATAGAACTGAGGCTAGGCGCGTATTGATGCAATACTTTCACAAGAAAGCTGTTCAAATTGTCTCCGAAACAATACCTTCCGCTCGAGTAGGATTCTGGCACGAAATGGCTAGCTACGATGATCAAAACGACATTAAAAGCTACTACAACGTATGGCTAGCAGACCATGATCGCTCCTCCTCAGAGCTAAAGAAAATTCAAACAAACAAGCTTCCATTTATCATTTGTAATGCTAGTTACTACTACTTTGATATGCCCTACCGAATGGTGCCTGATGAGCCCGGACTGCCGTGGGCTGCCTACACCCACACAGAAGATGTATTCAACTTTGATCCTCTCAAAAGCTGGGATATGTCCAGTGACCTTGCTGATCTTGCTATAGGATTACAAGCACAGCTCTGGTCTGAAACAGTATTTTCATCTGAACTAATGGATTACTATCTATTCCCCAGACTTTTATCGTTCGCCGAGAGGGCATGGAATAGAAAACCCGAGGAAGAAGAGTGGGAGTTATTTCATGAAGCGCTTAAGCTTCGCGAACTATCCTGGCTAAAAAAATTAGGAGTTTCCTACCGCCCCCTAGATGACGACAGATAAAAGTGAGACCTCCTTTTTTCTCTAAATCTATTGAACAAATCTAGAACTATGCGGTCGCTACAGCCTTGAAAAGAAGTTTTAATTCAAGCGTCCCGAGCATTATTCCGGGTTGATGCAAAAACTTGTTTCCAGGTGCATACTCTATTTCATCCAGACGTTCTGTGAGACGCTCCCAAGCAACCTGTTGCTCGATCCTTGAAATACCTGCTCCCGGACAGACCCTTGGGCCCGCAGAAAAAGTAAGGTGTCTGGTAACCGCCTTCCTGTCAAGACGAAGTTCGAAAGGACACTCAAACTCGTCCGGGTCCGTATTAGCAGCCGCCCAACGAAGATGTAAAACAGAACCTGCAGGAATTTTAACACCCTGAAAGATCTCCTCTTGACTAGTTCGCCTTGTAGACAAACCTTGCGTTGGTGAACGCATCCTCATTCCTTCTTCAGTAAACTGTCGAATCAACTTGGATCCGCCACTCTTAAGCTGACCGAAAAGACCCGGATGTTCACATATTAGCTGTGCCTGTTCCTCTATCGCGTATTGGGTAGTCTCAAGACCACCAATTATCATGGCATAAACTACACCATTTACTTCCAGGTCTGTCAGTTTCCGTCCCAGCGGTGAATATGTCACCTGGGTCAGAAAAGTAATCATATCGTCCTTAGGATTATTCCTTTTATCTTCCACTTGCTCCTGAACATACTCTTTAAATCCGTCTAACAATACGAACTGTTCTCTGATTTCATCCTCGTTCAACTTATTCAGATGACCTCGTCCATAAACGAAGGACTTAACCTGTGCCTCTCCCCATTCCGCTAGACGCGGAATATCCTCTTGCGGAAATCCAAGAACGCTTGCCATCACGCGCTGAGGAAGAGGCCTCGCAAACTCGCTTATGAACTCTATTTCCTCTTTGTCTATCCAATTATCAATCAGTTCGTCAACATGCCGAGTAATCATCTCAGTATGTCTTTTTGCCCCTGGCCCGACCCACGGATCGGTAAGCTCCTGCTTATGCAATCTCCACAACTCCATATCAGGACGGAGTGTTACCATAGACGCCGACATCGCATTAAGATTAGGAACTTTTTCTACATCTACGCCGGTATCCGCCATCTCTTTGATGGCTTCCATCATAAGTGGAGGAAACCTCTCAGGATCTCTGACTACTGTATTAATATCCTCATGCTTGGTAAGAACATAACCGTCAGTCCCGGGCAGAATACCCTCTCCCTCAAGTTTATAGACAGGAGCACTTTCATGAAGGATAGGATAGGCATCGTACCAATGCTCTTGAGCCCCCGGACTGAAAAGATCAACTTCTTCGAGTGAGACAGGGCACTTCATATCGGTCAGAAAATGATTGGGATGTTTTTCGTTCTTCATTATTCCATCTTCTTAAATTTTTGTAGCGAACTCCAAATAGTAACTCATAGTACAAAAGATATTACAAGCTTCTGGATAGGAGTTTCCACGAGTGCCAGAACCGATATGGAACTCCTCAATTTTGCTGGGAGGAACTTTTCGACAATCTGCGCAGATTTTCCGAGTGATCTCTTCGATTTATTCGATATAAGGAAAGCACTGCCACCGCGGCAAGGTAAAAAAACATCAGGACCGGTACATAAAAGAAAGCGAGATCATAAATAATCTCTGGGGGCACTTCTCCGGGCTTCGCTAGAGCAGGAAACTGGATAAAGGCAAGAATCTGTCCCGCAACCATGACACCAAAACCATTGACTGCCTTTTGAGCAAAACTATTTGCTGCAAAAAAAATTCCTTCGGATCTCCTTCCAGTCTTCAATTCACTGTCTTCGACAACATCCGCGATCATCGCCGCTATAAGAGAAGATGACATGATCATTAACATAACTTCGAGACTATTAAATGCCATCAAAGTCCAGAAAAGCTCCGAAGTGTGATTCTCAGGAAACCAGTTCGTCATTCTTAAGACGTAAGGCATAGGAGCTAACACAACCGCTAACCCGAAAACGGTTATCGCTCCGGCTTTTTTCCCCAAGCTCCGAGAAACTGCGGGAGCAAAAAACAGAGCGAGCAATGCGGACAAGAAGTAAGGGAGATTGAGATATCCGATTTGCGCGCTGGTAAACTCCCAAAAATGCCGAGAAAAATAGATTGAAAGAGCCGCAGAAACACCGGCCGCTACCGCAACAAAAAGAGCAGAACAAAACAGAGCAAAGAAAGAGCGATTTGATAAAGTCTCTTTTAATTCCGAGGCTGTTCTGCTCAAATTAAAGGGAGCTCTAGGTGGTGGTTGTTTTAAATATGGAATGTACCGATGGGTTCCAATGGCCGACAAGTAGATCGATATAAAAATAATCACGGACGCAGCTAACCCATAGTTTTGCCAACCATCTATGTACTCAAGACCACCCTTACTTTCAGGAAGAAAAACAAGATAATTAAGTACCGCCATCGTAAGGCCTCCCCACCAACCAAAAAAGTAACGAAAACTCATCATCTCCGTCCTTTCATCGTAATCCTCTGTCAATTCTGCTACTAACGCGGTAGCAGGGATCTCATAGAAGGTAATCAGAGTGCGTATCAATATGGCCATCGAAACAAAATAAAGAAACAAAGACGTCTGATCCCAATCAGGCGGAGACCAGAGAAAATAATAGGCAGCAGCTACTGGTAAGCCTGCGGCATACATAAAAGGGTGACGACGTCCCAAGCTAGAATGGAAATTATCTGAAACATAGCCAACAAAAGGATCTGAAAAGGCATCAAAAATAAGCGCTATCATTATTCCCAAGGAAACAAGATCTGCCCTAAGACCAATCACCTGACTGTAATAGAAAAGCAATAGATAGTTAAAGCCATTCGATTTGGCGCCGCTAGCAACCGCTCCAAAACCATAAGCCAGCTTGGTAGTTAGATCTAGACGCCGAGGATTGTTTTCTATCGACAAAATTATATCGCACCTGGACAGGGAATTGATTATAAGCAGGAATCAGTANGGAACCAAAATAATATAGCTAGAGATTCGATGATATAGATTCAGATCGGTGACCAAGTTCTTTTACTGGTGTTTAAAAGCGATGCGTCTACTGCTAGCATCACTACTAAGAAGACACTTGAAGAGCGCGCATTGATGGCTGTTTCTGGGCAATCGATTAAGAGAAAAGAGGATATACGCTTTATAACAGGGAAGGGTCGGTACACTGACGATCTCAGCCTCCCGGGCCAGTGTTACGCCTACTTTGTCCGATCAGAGTTTGCACATGCAGAAATCGCCAGCGTCAATTGCGATGAAGCCAGAAGGTTTCCTGGAGTAAGGATGATTCTTACCGGAAAGGATTACGCCGAATCAGGGCTCGGAACATTAATGTGCGGATGGATGATTCATTCGAAGGATGGAACCGAAATGAATTCCGGATTGCATCCTCCGCTAGTTCTTGACCGGGCGCGCTATGTAGGAGATCCGGTTACAGTAGTAATTGCGGATAGCAAGGAAGCAGCAAAAAATGCCGCAGAGACAATTGATATTGAGTACAGAGAGTTGCAGGTCATTAATCTCGACAATGCATTAGAAGAAAAAACAGTGCTTCACGATAATGCAGAAAATAATGTAGCCTTTGATTGGGACCTTGGTGATAAAGAAAAAGTAGCCGAAGCCTTCGGGTCTGCGAAATACCAGATTTCTCTGGATTTATATAACAACCGGCTAGCACCGAACGCGATGGAGACCCGGTGTTTAAATGCTCATTACGATGAAAGAGATGATCGCTATACACTCTATATCGCTTCACAAAATCCCCACGGACTTCGGATGACACTCTCAGCAGTAATTGGCCTGGCTCCGGAACACAAGCTCCGGGTTGTATCCGAAGATGTAGGTGGTGGATTCGGATCCAAGGCCTTCAATTATTCGGAGGAGGTAATCTGCGTATGGGCAAGCAAACTGAGTGGCAGGCCAGTCAAGTGGACGGCAGAAAGAGGAGAAGCCTTTCTGACCGATGCTCATGGAAGGGATCAGCTAGCCTGTGCAGAAATGTGCCTAGATTCCGACCATAAAATAACCGGTCTAAAAGTCTCTATAATTGCCAATATGGGGGCCTATCTTTCGACTTTCGGTTCACTAATTCCTACCTATATGTGTGCCCCGCTTTTGTCAGGTCAATACGCTATTCCATCAATATACTGCGAAGTAAAAGGGGTTTATACCAATACCGTGCCGGTGGATGCCTACAGAGGAGCTGGGCGACCTGAAGCTGCATATATTATTGAGCGATTGGTAGACCTAGCAGCAAGGCAGATCGGAATCGACCCGGTCGAACTCAGGCGAAAAAACTTCATCCGGGAATTTCCTTATCAAACCCCGGTCCTTTCAACCTACGACAGCGGCGACTACGACAAAGGCCTGGATAAAGCTCTAGAACTGATTTCCTTCAATGAGTTCGAAAAACGGAAATCGGATTCGAAAAAGCGAGGCATGCTTCGGGGAATAGGCGTCGCGACCTGGATCGAGGCGGCTGGAATTGGCCCGTCAAAAAAACTGGGGGAGCTAGGATCAGGGGCCGGTCTCTGGGAATCTGCCCAGATCCGAGTTAACCCAACGGGGTCGGTAGAAATTCTGACGGGGTCTCATAGCCACGGGCAGGGACATGAAACAACTTTCTCTCAGCTGGTTGCAGATAAGTTCGGCATACCTATCGAAAATATAGATGTGATTCACGGTGACACTGACAAGATCCAGTTCGGAATGGGGACCTTCGGTTCCAGAAGCGGGCCGGTGGGAATGTCCGCTCTCTTCATGGGTTGCGATAAAATCATCGAGAAAGGAAAGCTGATCGCCGCCGCCAATATGGAAGTAAAACCTGACAGTGTCGAATTTGAGGACGGTGATTTCTTCAGCCCTGGAAGCAATAAACGCATGGCTTTTGCGGAAGTAGCTTTAGCTTCATACGTCGCTCAGACATTTCCTACAGACGAAATCGAACCTGGTCTAAAAGCAGATGCTTTTTTNGATCCGCCTGATTTCACTTTCCCAGCCGGGTGCCATGTCTGCGAAGTAGAAATTGATCCTGAAACGGGAACAACCCGGATAGTGAAATTTGTTGCGGTCGATGATTTCGGTACAGTGATAAACCCGATGATCGTTCATGGCCAGATGCATGGTGGAATAGCTCAGGGAATAGGCCAGGCATTACTGGAAAATATTAGCTATGATGAGAGTGGCCAACTGACTAATGCTTCCTTTATGGATTATTGCATGCCTAGAGCAGATGACTTGCCGTCGTTCCAGACGGCTTTTATTGATACCCAGACAACCAACAATCCTTTAGGTATGAAGGGCTGCGGCGAAGCAGGCGCGATAGGCGCGCCGCCCGCTGTCATCAATGCGATAACCAATGCGCTGGATATCGACCATATCGATATGCCCGCGACGCCGTTAAAAATCTGGGAACTTCTAAATCAATGAAAACCACGTTGATCGAAAACTGCAATATTATTGATGGTCTCGGCAACCCCCCGTATACCGGATCCATAAAAATCTCAGGAGATCGGATTGTTGCAAACGATCCACTAGCTTCAGGGGAAGAAGAGCTCACAAAGATCGATGCCAAAGGCCTGACATTAATGCCAGGCCTTATAGATGCTCACTGCCATTCAACCTTTGACGAGCCTACTTCGAACGATGAACTTTTTTTTCATCGAAGAGAGGGCCTGGCCGCAATCATTGCAAGCCAAAATATCAAAAAACTTTTGCAAGCAGGGGTGACCGGATTTATTGACCCCGATGGTATTTTCGATGTCACTATTGACCTAAGGGACGCTATCGAAGCCAGCGTCATACAGGGACCACGAATGCTATGCGGAGGAAACGCTCTACTGACCTCGGTAGGAGGCACAGCGGGAAGATTAATCCCTGACGCAGGACTTCGCGGATACGCCAAAATAGTTTCGGGCGATAACGAAATCAAAACCGAGGTCCGCAGGCAGATAAAGAATGGGGTGGACTGGATCAAAGTTCATGTCACCGGACTGTTACCCCGACAAAAATCCAAAGGTGAAATCCAGGCCTGGTCACCAGATGAGCTCAAACTGGTCTGTGATACAGCTCATGAGCTTGGCGTGCCTGTAATGGGGCACTGTCGAAATGCCAAAAGCATAAGGGATTCTGTTGAAGCCGGAATGGATATGCTTCTTCACGCAACCTTTATGGATGAGGAAACACTAGAGCAGGTTATCCAGAAAAAAGTACCGATCGTACCCACATTCACGTTTCAGGCGAATCTGGCCGATCACGGACATAAAGTTGGCGCAAATCAGGACCTGAGAGAAATATTCAGAAAAGAAATCGAAGAAAGCGCGGAGATGCTTGGCAAAGCCTATAGAAATGGTGTTCCAATCCTATGCGGCACCGAAAGTGGCTTTTCTCTTACTCCTTACGGTGAATGGCATTACCGTGAACTGGAAATTCTTGTATCTGAACTGGGGTTCACTAACCTGGAAGCAATAGCGGCGGCCACCAGTGCCTGCGGAATTCACGGGGGATTCGGAGGCGAAACAGGTGTGATAGAAGAAGGGAAACTCGCAGACCTGCTCGTCATTGAGGGCGATCCGAGTAAAGATGTAACCATCCTTAAAGAAAAATCGAGAATAAGACATGTCTTTGTANGTGGAGTTGAAGCAGATCTATCTGATATCCCGGTGAGAAGGTCGATATCCGGCTGGAGAATATCCCAACATTCCTCCGACATTTTAACTCAGGAGTCGATAAATGACTGACTCTCTAACAATTGAAGGGTATAAATCTGCTTCGCTAGCCTTGAGAGATAAAAATCTCAGGCAGGCCCTGTACGATGAAGGGGCAATAGTAATGAAAGACGTGCTAGTTAACTTGCATGGCGAACAACACAAATCCAGAAGAGCTCTGGAAACCAAAGTATTTAGAAGAGATTTTTTCAAGTACTACGAGTCCGAAATTTTTCCAGGAACGCTGAACGAAACTCTTGCCCCATTTATTTCATCAGGGGCTATGGATCTCGTTGATTTCGGGTATCGGGTCATGGTCAATTTAACAGCCGATTTTACAGGGTTAGACCGAAGACAAAAAACACCGGAAGAAACCGCTGACCTTATGGCATTACTGAGATTATTCGGGAAAACAGCAACCTTGGCGCACGCAACTGGCGAAAAAGATACAGTTAGAAATGATGCCGCTGAGGCCCTTGAAAGATTCGACGACACTTACGTTCAACCATCGATTGATCGAAGAAGATCGATGCTAGAAAAATTACATAAAGGTGAAATCGAAGAAGAATCTCTTCCCAGAGATATATTGATGGTTCTGCTTAGAAATGAAGATAATATAGAGCTCCCCAGAGAAGTGATTACGCGAGAAATGGCATTTTTTGCTCTAGCCGGAGCTCACACTTCGATCCATACTCTGACGCACGCGACACACGAGTTATTGGAGTGGCTAGAATCGCACCCAACCAAAAGGGAAACGATTTTAAATGAGCCAAGGCTAATCCAGAAATGTATTCTCGAATCGATCCGATTGCACCCCTCCAGCCCGATAGCGGCAAGAAGAGCACTATGCCCAATGACGGTGGAATCGGAAACACTGGACAAAGATGCAAAAGTGGTCATAAATCTGCAAGCAGCAAACCGATCCAAAGAAATTTTTGGAGAGGACGCCGACCAATTCAATCCGGACCGGATACTTCCGAAGGGACAATCAAGGTATGGATTATCTTTTGGCCAGGGAATGCATGCATGCTTAGGCCTAAATCTAGCAGCAGGCATACTTCCCCCCGAAGGTAAGCCCGTTGACCATATGGGAACCATAGCGCTTATCGTCGAGGCCTTGGTAAAAAAAGGAATCCGAAAGGACCCCTATCAGAAACCTGAAAAAGATCCTTCCACAGCTCGCGATCTATGGGGCTATTATCCAGTCCGTTTCCAAGGTTAACGATGCCCGAGATCGAAATAAAAACTTTTCTTCAAGTCCGTGAAGCGCTTTGCAATGCGAAGCTAAGGCAGAGCCTCTATGACGAAGGCGATATTATTATGAAGGACGTTCTCTTGACACTTCATGGAGAGCGACATCGAAAGCGGAGGCATGTCGAATTGGATCTTTTCAGACGCTCGGTCACCAACGAGTATGAGAACGAAGTCTTCCCGGGAATTCTAGATGAAATGATGGAAGAACCGCTTAAAAATAACGAGGTAGACCTTGTCGAATTTGGCTACCAAACCACTATGAATCTGACCGCTGATTTCGCCGGAATAGATCGAACCAGCAACAACGANGATACTAGGAAACTAATTTCGATAGTTAAGAAATTTAGCGAGTGCGCAACGATCGCCCATTCAGAGCGAGCCCTGGAAGAAATAAAAAAGGAAACGCAAATAGCGAGAGATTCCTTTTTGAAATTTCTAGAGCCTTCTTGGGCCCGAAGAGAAAAATTAATCGAGGGGTTCCTAAAAGGAACAATTGATGAGGAAGAGCTTCCAAAAGACATCCTCACACTTCTTCTGAAAGAAAAAAGAGAGCTCGGCATGAAAGATGACGAGATCGAAAGGGAGGTTTGCTTCTATCTGCAAGCAGGATCGCACAGTACCGCAAATACACTGGTGCATGCGGCAAACGAAATACTGAGATGGAAGTCTTGCCCGAAGAATCTGGCAGAAAATCCGGAATTACTGCAAAAATGTGTTCACGAAAGCATGAGATTGCACCCTGCAAGCCCTGTCGCAGCAAGAAAAGCTCTAGCACCAACTATGATTTCCGGAAAGAAATATGAAGAAGGGACATCAATAATTCTGGACATGGCCTCCGCAAATAGAGACCAATCGGTTTTTGGGGCCGATGCTGACGTGTTCAACCCTGAACGAAACGTTAAGAATGAAAAAGTCCAGCTCTATGGTCTAACTTTTGGAGCAGGAATGCATCTTTGTGCTGGTCGAGATCTCGATGGAGGAATAAAGATGTCAAGCAAAGCGGATGACAGAAATGAACAATATGGAATCGTTTCTCGGATTCTGATAGAACTTTTGAAGAGCGGAATGCGACGACACCCAAGCAAAACAGAAAGAAAAGAGCAAGAAACAAAAAGAGATCATTGGGAGTATTACCCGGTAGCACTTGGATAAAAAAAGATGGAAAAATCTATTATTGTTACAGGTGGGGCTAGTGGCATAGGCCTGGAAATAGCGAACACAGCGTTGGAAAATGGTTACCAAGTGGGGATCATCGATTCCAGCGAGAACAATCTTGAGAATGCTATGTCCAAGAGCAAGGCTATCAAGGGAATCGCAGCAGATATAACTAACCAGAAAGAAGTTGAGCAAGCTTTTGATGAATTAGGATCGCCCACAACCGTTGTTAATAACGCGGGGATTGTCCGGTTTGGCGCGCTGATTGACCAGCCAGTAGAAGAATTTGTTGCGGCTGTAAATGTAAATCTTATCGGTACTTATATTGTCTCCCGAACGGCAGCTAGAAGGATGGCAGAAGGAGGAGGACATATCATTAATATTACGTCCATAAATAGTATTACCCCCGGCCCGAACGCAGGCGCTTACCCTTCAACCAAAGCGGGCGTTAGGCAGCTAACCAGACAATTAGCTATCGAGCTAGCTAATACAAAAATCAGAGTTAACTCAATTGCCCCCGGTTTCATAGACGCGGGAATGTCAACCCCAATATATGAAGATAATGAAATCAGAAGAAAAAGAAGTGAAGCAGTCCCTTCAGGACGACTTGGAACTGCTCAGGATATTGCGCAAGCAATCATGTTCCTCGACTCGAAAGAAGGATCCTATGTAAACGGACATGAATTCGTGATCGATGGCGGTGTGGTGCACTCGCTATTAAACCAGTTACCAAGAGACTAATGTCATATAGCAACCTCATTCTGACCGGAGGTATAAATCATGATTTTCATGCAGCCTCGCAAGCTTTAAAGACAGAGCTAATGAAATCAGGGATAAATTCCGAAATTTATTCAGATCTAGATGAGGGATTTTTTCAGTTTAGGTCCCGAAGATTTGATCTCTTGACCGTTTTTGCGCTGAGATGGCGCATGCTGGATCATAGCAAGTACGAACCTTATCGCACGGAGTGGGCCTATGAAATCGAAAAAAGAGATCAGGAAGCTATTCTTGACCACCTAAACAGAGGAAGAGGTTTGCTTGGCCTGCATACTGCGGCGATATGTTTTGATACCTGGAAAGAATGGGAGTCCATTCTTGGTGTCAAATGGGTATGGAATAAGACCTTTCATCCACCACCTCAAAAGATTCGAGTTCTATCAACCACCCAAAAACATCAGGTGACTCAGTCACTGACTGATTTCGAAGTTACTGACGAAGTATACCACAATCTCCGATGTATCCCTCAGACAATACCGTTACTTTATACTCTTGATGGTGAAGGGAACAAAAAACAAGTTCTAGCGTGGGCACACAATGAACTCAAAGGTCGGGTTATCTACAGTTCCATAGCCCATGACAAGCATTCAATTGTATCTAATGGGCATTCTGATTTTCTTCGCGAATCGGCTCTATGGTGTATAGGAGACAAATTTGAAGAACAGCAGTAATCTTTCCGTTCTCGTGACAGGAGGAGGGTCCGGAATCGGAGCAGGAATAGCAAAAAGATTCATAGCAAAAGGAGCCCGCGTAACAATTTGCGGAAGACGCTCTGACACGCTGGAATCGATGGCAGAAACACTGGGAGTAAATTGCCACGCTGAATCAGGTGACATTACAAAAAACAATGATAGAGAATCTATATTAAACGCTGCTCTATCTCACGGAGGGAAACTCGATGTTCTTGTAAATAACGCAGGGAATATTTACAGAGGCGATATCGATGAGCTTGAACAGGATCCGCTCATCGATATCTTTAACACTAATGTAATTGCAGGAATGATGCTGACGGGGCAGGCAAAAAGTGCGTTAAAAAAAAGCCAGGGCTCCGTATTGTTTATAGGAAGCGTCCACACAAAAAGAGCTTTCCCAGGTGCTTCTGCTTACGCAGCGACTAAGGGAGCAATAGAAGCGGTTACAAGAGTTTTGGCGGCGGAACTTGGAGAATTCCAGATTCGAGTCAATTGCGTTGTTCCTGGTGCCGTCCCTACTCAGATTTATGAAAGAGCGGGACTGATGACGGAAACAGAAGCTAAGGCCAGACTCGAATCGCTAGCACCAGCACATGCGCTTGGTCGAATAGGATCAGATGAAGAAATTGCAGAAGCGGCAGAATATCTCACCCTCAGCGAATGGACAACAGGCTCGATATTAGTTGTCGATGGTGGTTTGTCATTGGGAATAACCAATGCTTGATCCTTCGATATTGTTAATTTCTCCAGTTTTAAGCATAGGAAACCCTGCTCTCTGATAGGTTATTACTAGGGCTCTTCTTTGTCTCTTAGACATGTTTGAGCGAGATCCATGAATTAAATGAGGATCAAAAAACACCAGCGAGCCAGCTGGCACTTCAAGTAAAACTTCCGCCTCGAAGCGAATATGATTCCGGTCAGTAAAAAACCCTCCCAATTGAGTTCCATCATCTCTTCCTGGCAAACATCCTGATTTATGACTCGATTCGATCACCCGAAGACACCCGTTTTCTCTATTGGCTTCATCAAAGGCAAGATAGACATTAGGAAGCTTATCGACATCATCACTATCGTAAACCCAGTAAGGCGAATCCTGATGCCAGTCAAAACCGGAGCCACTTTCTCTTGTTTTCAGATTAAGTTTATTAGTCCACAAACTAATTCTATCCGTTTCAAGAATGCTTCTTATCGGCTGAACAATCCTAGGGGATTCCATTAGCCTGTCCAGCCCCATATCAAGACCACTGACTGGCTCTATAACTCTAATATCAGGACTCCCCGAAGCGTGTTCGAATTGGACTGTGGTGTTCCCGATATCTACAAAACGATTCCCATCTAAATGATAGGTCTTCCCTGAGGGAATAAGTCTTCGAATTGAAGCTACAGCTTTTTCTACATGGGCCACCAGATCCTCTATTTCCCTTGCATCAAATACCTTTTCTCGAACCAGATACCCTTTTTCTCGATATTCAGATAACTCTTCTGACGAAAAAAGATAGCTATGTGTATTTTGTCTTTCCATAGTTTATTGTAGCCTTGAGGGTCACACCCACCTAGTTATATGTTATAGGAAAGCAAATGGCGGATTCTAATCAATATGTTCCCCCGAAGGTATGGGAATGGGATAGTGAAGCAAACGGCAGATTTGCAAAAATGAATCGTCCTACCTCAGGAGCAGTCAAGGATAAAATACTTCCTAAAGGCAATCATCCCTTGCAATTATACTCCCTTGGAACACCTAACGGCGTCAAAGTAACAATTCTTCTGGAAGAATTACTTGCCTTAGGTGAAGAAAAAGCCGAGTACGACGCTTATCTTATCAACATTGGGGATGGCGATCAGTTCGGCAGTGGCTTTGTAGAGATTAATCCAAATTCCAAGATTCCAGCGTTGCTCGATACAAGCACAAACCCAGAAACCAGGGTATTTGAGAGCGGCGCGATTCTTCTGTACCTTGCAGAAAAGTTCAATGCATTTATCCCCTCTAATATCAGTGAGAGAGCGGAGTGTTTCTCCTGGCTAATGTGGCAGATGGGCAGTACTCCATATGTGGGAGGGGGGTTCGGTCACTTTTACGCTTACGCCCCGGAAAAATGGGAATATCCGATCAACCGTTACACCATGGAAACCAAAAGACTTCTCGATGTTCTCGACAAAAATCTAACCAACAGAAGATACCTTTGCGGGAACACCTATAATATAGCTGACATAGCTAATTACTCCTGGTATGGCTACTTGGTCCTGCACAACGCATATGACGCGAGCCAATTTCTAGATGTAACAAGTTACAAGAACGTAACGCGGTGGGCTGAAGAAATCGAGGAAAGACCTGCCGTACAGAGAGGTCGAAGAGTAAACAGACCTTGGGGGGACGAAAAAACAAGAGTCCTCGAAAGACATAGCTCGGAAGATCTAGATTAGAAAGGAGACAAAAGAAACCAGTGAAAAATCCGACAGACAGATCTATATTTCAGAATGCATGGGTGGTGCCAGAGATTGAGTCTGCTTGTATGAGGTGGGTCGAGGAAATGGGAATCGGTCCCTTTTTCATAAATGAATACCCTTACGGCACCTTTGATGAAGTCACCTATAGAGGAGAAACTGCAGATCTTTCCATGAAAGTAGCCTTAGCACAGGCAGGAAATATTCAGATAGAACTGATAGAACCGATCTCCCCCCAATGCGCATACAGAGATAGTATTCCAATTGGAAAAATGGGATTTCATCACATGTGTGTATGGACACACGATTTTCAATCCGATCTTCAATACATGGAAAATCTTGGATACACTGCAGCCAATACAGGGAAAATAGGAAATGTTGAATTTGCCTATTTTGATACCAGACCCCTGATGGACAGCATGCTTGAGGTAGTTACCTATAACAAGAACACGGAAGGGAGGTTCGCTGATATAGCAGCGGCTGCAGATAACTGGGACGGAAAGGATCCGCTTAGATGATAAATAGAACAGCGATCAAGATAAATCACGGCCATGTCATGAAATCTAGTCTTTGATGGCTCCTATACCCGTTCTTTCATATGCCCAGTCTAGTGACCCGTGGTTAAAGCAAAAAATGGTTAACCTATTGGAAGTAGCAACGGGCCGGAACCAGCTCACCAGTATCTATGAGACCCTTAAACAAGAACCTTTCAGAATATCCCGTTTTTTTAGGAAGGGAATAGAACTAAGCAGATTGACGCTCGACTATAATCGAGAAAACGAGGATCTAATTCCTGAACGGGGACCCTTAGTCTTTGTTGCCAACCACCCTTTCGGGATAATAGATGGGCTTATCTTGTGCGAAATCGCTTCCCGAACTCGCGGTGATTTCCGCATACTACTAAATAACAGATTGATGAAAGATGAACAGCTAAACGAATTATTTCTGCCAGTAGATTTTGACGGAACGCGAGAAGCGACAAAAAAAAATGTAGAGACAAAAAATATAGCCCAACAAATTCTCGACAATGGAGGCACCGTTATTATATTTCCTGCCGGTGGCGTTGCGACAAGATGGAAGTTCGGCTTAGGACCGCTTGAAGAATTTCCCTGGACGACCTTTGCAGCAAAAATAATAATAAAATCAGAGGCGACCGTAATTCCCATAAATTTCAAGGGTGAAAACAGTCTTTATTTTCACATGGCAAGCAGTATTTCCGAAGCAGCGAGACTATCACTCTTTATTCACGAGGTAACTCGGAAAATTGGAACAACGATAGAGTTTAGGATCGGACCGCCTATAATTTTCAGCGAAATCGAAAAACTGGGAGGAAGGAAGGAAGTTACAAAATTTCTCCGAAAGAAAGTGGATAATTTACCTTTGGAAACAGCAACCAACCAAATAACCGGAATATCAAAAATGTTAGAGGATTCTGCCTGAAATCCGGCCTGGCATTGGACTTATCCACATGACAATTTCATTCAACAATAGTTACGCCAAGCTCCCTAAAGATTTCTATACAAAGCAGGCTCCGGAGCGAGTTAGTTCGCCA
>PAPD01000002.1 GCA_002708765.1 Gammaproteobacteria bacterium
AATCAAGCCGTTCAAGATCTAACCGCAATCGCTCCTCACCACCCCTTGCCAATGGATTAAAAAAGCCGATACGTTCAATATATCGACCATCTCTTGGCTCTCGCCTATCCGCTACGTGAATATGATAAAACGGTCGTTTCTTGCTGCCGCCTCTAGCCAGACGAATTACTATCATTAATCGTTCCTATTATGAGGGCCCATGTATACAGCCCTTGTCTGTTAAAAAGGGACGCTATTCTACGGCAAAGAGGACTCGAATCCAACCGCTCCCAGTAACTCTAATCAGCTTAAAAATAGCGTTGTAATGACAATCAACCTGCAGAAATCTATGGAGAACCAGAAAAAGGTGATTCGCCTATTCCTTTCATGGCACTAGCTAAACCACCTCGTTTCCCCAATTTTTTGGTCATTTTCTGCATCTGCTTAAACTGTTTCAAAAGACGATTGATGTCCTGCACTGTAGTACCAGACCCTTTAGCAATGCGCTTTTTCCTCGAGCCATTGATATTATCAGGAAAATGTCGTTCTTTAGGAGTCATAGAATTAATTATGACCTCCATCTGACCAAATCGATTGTTTTTTATTTTTTCCTGGGCTGTTTCTTTCAATCTGCCTCCCATAGGAAGCTTCTCAAGCATATTTGCTAGACCGCCCATATTATTCATTTGCTGTATCTGATCTCTGAAATCCTCCAGATCAAAACGCCCACTTTTTTTCAACTTTGACGCTAGACGATCGGCTTTCTTCTTATCAACCTTTCTCCCTGCTTCTTCTATAAGAGTGAGAACATCTCCCTGACCAAGGATACGAGACGAAATTCTTTCCGGATGAAAGTAATCAATGGACTGCAGAGATTCACCGGTACCTATGAATTTTATAGGCTTGCCGGTAACTGCCTTGGCTGAAAGAGCGGCTCCGCCTCGGCTATCTCCATCAACTTTTGATAAAATCAAACCCGTCAAAGCCAACACATCATTAAAACGCTTGGCAGAGATAGCCGCATCCTGACCAATTAGCGCATCAACAACAAACAAGGTTTCTTTAGGGGTCAGAATTGAATGGATCTCTTTGATCTCATTCATCATTTCATCGTCCACTGCCAAACGCCCCGAAGTATCGACAATAAGCACGTCCATAAATTCTTTTTTGGCCTGAAGCAGCGCTAACTGGGCAATTTCCTTGGGGGAATTGCTCGGTTCGGACTCGAAAAAACTTACCTTGGAAGCTTCTGCAAGCACTCGAAGCTGTTCAATTGCGGCGGGCCTTCTAGTATCAGTACTTGCCACCATGACGGATTTCTTATCTCGTTCTCTTAGTAACAGTCCGAGCTTACCTACCGACGAAGTTTTACCGACTCCCTGCAATCCGACCATAAGAATAACCACTGGTGGCTGTGATGCCAGATCCAGATTAGTGTTGGCTCCACCCAACAATTCGGTTAGTTCCTCTTGTGCTATTTTAAGCAATGTCTGTGACGCGGACAAATTTGTAGAAAGTCTTATTCCGATCGCTTTACTTTTGACTTTCAATATAAATTCATTGACGACGGACAACGCAACATCAGCGTCAAGCAGAGCAAACTTCATTTCCTTCACTGCTTGCTCAATATTGTCTTCTGTTAGCTTTCCTTTTAATCGAACTACAGAAAAAACATCTGTCATCCTGTTAGATAATGTTTCGAACATATTAATACCTGAAACTTTTCAGTCCTTAAGTTACTATATAAATCATTAAACCTAAATCAACTGGTGTGCACTTAAATGTTAGCGGTCTTAAATGATTTTTACCACGCTTAGCCTCTTAGCCATCACTCTATATCTGTCCGCTACTTTCTTTCAAATCAGAGAAATCTCGCTAGGTCATGACTTTAAAATGCTGGTTAGATTTTTAGGTGCTGCTTCTATCTTATGCCATTTTTTCCTAGCCTTCCTTGCGATAATGCATCCGTTAGGTTACAACCTTGGTTTGTTCTCAATGCTATCCGTAATGGCACTGTCGATAGTTTCGATAGTTATAGTTAGCAGTTTTAGACGACCCGTATCCAATCTTTTCGTGTTCGTTTTCCCCATAGCTGCAACCATAATTCTGATTGATCTTATCTTCACCAGTGAGTATTCCCCTAGAAACCAGATCGATGGAAGCATGATAGGGCATATTATTCTTTCAGTGATAGCATACAGCTTGTTGACGATAGCATCTGTTCAGGCAGCTCTGCTTTCTTTCGGAGACAGCATGTTGCGAAATCGACAACTTAGACTGCTCAAAAACCTCCCTCCTTTAGAAACAATGGAACAATTAATGTTCGAAATGCTCTGGGCAGGGCTCCTGTTTTTAACTCTAAGCATTATCTCGGGTTTTATCTATATTGAAGATTTTTCGGGTCCAGGAGTGATACACCATACGGTACTTGCTATAGCTGCATGGATAGTGTTTTCAATGCTTGCAATCGGGAGAAGAAAACTGGGTTGGAGAGGCGTTATAGCTTCAAGATGGACTGTTTTAGGGTTTCTTCTCCTAGCGTTAGGCTATTTTGGAAGCAAATTCGTTATAGAACTTGTATTAAAATAGTTGTACTGGGACTTGACAGGTAAAACGGTTATCCGTACAACTATCTTCCCCTGTTTTTTGGAGGAAAACCTAATTGGAGGTTTCTTCGATTAGCGCCTTGTTTGGCGCTATCTTTTTGTTAGTAGCAGTATCTGCATATTTTTCTGGGTCTGAGACCGCCATGATGGCGCTCAACAGATATCGTCTCAAACACCTAAAAAAACAAGGCCATGGCGGAGCAAAGAGAGCAGATCTTTTGCTCCAGCGACCAGATAGATTATTAGGAGTAATCTTGATAGGGAACAATTTGGCCAATTTTACCGCCGCTTCTCTCGCAACGATTTTAGCAATTGAGGTTCTCGGAGACAGGGGTATAGCGGCCGCTCCCATAATTTGCACAGTCATTTTTCTAATTTTCGCAGAGGTGGCCCCGAAAACCATCGCTGCAGTGTATCCCGAAAAAGTAGCACTTCCTTCATCTTACATATTACAAGCCTTGTTATGGATTAGCTTTCCTTTTGTTTGGGTAGTCAACAGTATAGCTAATGGGTTACTTAATCTGTTCGGGGTAAAACAAACTGCTACATCTGATGACGAATTGAGTATAGAAGAGCTTAGAACCGTGGTGCACGAAGGCTCAAAAATAGGTGGGCGCGATCAGGACATGATGCTTGGGATCCTAGATTTAGGGAGAGTAACAGTCGACGATATCATGGTTCCAAGGGCTGAAATTATAGGAATCAATATCGAAGACAAAATGACAAATATTATGGCCCAGCTTCGGTCTACTCAGCATACAATGTTACCTATTTTTAAAGATGATCTCGAAAAAATAATAGGTGTCTTGCATATAAGAAACGCAACAAAGTTCATAATAAATGGCGAACTAACTAAAGATGCCCTTATGAGACAAATAAGAAAACCTTATTTCGTGCTAGAAGGTACCGCTCTGCAAACTCAGCTCATCAACTTTCAATCAGAAAAAGAGCGGATAGGAATGATCGTCGATGAATATGGTCATATCCAGGGAATAGTAACGATAGAAGATATTCTTGAAGAAATTGTGGGGGAATTCACTTCAAACCTTCCCTCAACAAGAGAAGAAATTCGTAAACTTAGTGAATCCAACTTTCTAATCGAAGGTGGAGCACAAATCAGAACGATAAATCGAGTACTTGAATGGGAACTTCCCATTGACGGACCAAAAACGTTAAACGGCCTGATAACAGAGCATCTAGAAAACATTCCCGAGGCAAACGTATGCCTTAAGATTGAGGATTATCGAATCGAGATTCTCTTAATCAGAGACAATGTCATAAAAAAGGCGAAACTATCAAAGATGGAATCTGAAGGACCTTCGGCAGAGACTACTTGATCCATTTCCTGTTCAAACTTGAAATAATCGATTCAAACGCTGCTCTGTTCGTGTTTTTACTAACACCTACACCGTAGTAGCGATTTTTACTTTCATCCTCCATACACAAAATACAGATAGCACGAGCTTGCGAACCTTCATTTAACGCATATTCCTGGTACTCGACAACATTCAATGGCTCGTTAAGAGTCTTTACCAAAGCGTCGACAAAGGCAGCTATCGGTCCCGAACCCCTTCCGTTTATTCTCAGCTCGTTTTCTGAAACTTGTATAAGTCCGTTACAAATTTCGATTTCAGGAGAAGCGGCTCCTAACTTATATTCTATGAGTCGATACGGCCCATTAACATCGATATATTCTTTCTTAAAAGCGTTCCACATTTCTTCGGGCTTCAGTTCTCCGCCGCCTGCTTCTGAAAGCCCCTGGACAACAGGACTAAACTCTAACAACAAAGCACGAGGCAAAGTGACACCAAAATGGTGCTCTAACACAAATGCGACTCCACCCTTTCCGGACTGACTGTTTACACGGACAGTTTCTCTGTAAGAACTACCTACGTCATTAGGGTCTATAGGCAAATATGGCACCTCCCAAAAATTATCAGATCCGGTTGAGACCAAGTGCATGCCTTTTTTTATAGCGTCCTGATGAGATCCCGAAAAAGCGGTAAATACAAGCTCTCCAGCATATGGCTGCCGAACATGGATGGGAATCTTCGTACATTCTTCACTAACGGAGACGATCTTTGGCATATCTCCCAAATACAAATTGGGATCAATTCCCTGAGAAAACATGTTCATAGCCATAGTTATTATATCTAGGTTGCCTGTTCTCTCTCCGTTTCCAAAGAGAGTCCCTTCTACTCTTTCCGCTCCAGCCATCAGACCTAATTCAGAAGCCGCAATTCCAGTGCCTCTATCATTATGGGTATGTAAACTGATTATGGCTTTGTTCCTTCCGGGTAAATTTCGAATGAAATATTCTATCTGGTCCGCATAAACATTTGGTGTGGCCATTTCAACAGTGGAAGGCAGGTTAAGAATTATTTTCTCCTTCTCCGAGGCATCCCACTCATTCAACACCTCGGAACAAATCTCAATGGCAAAATCCATCTCCGTAGCCGTATAGCTTTCCGGAGAATATTCTAGGATAACTCTAGTTCCCTCATCTCTTAACTTCTTCGTGTTTTCTTTAACAAGCTTTGTTGCGTCTGTAGCCAGTTGAATAACTTCCGCCTGACTCATATCAAAAACAACTTTTCTCTGCAACGTCGACGTCGAATTATATAAATGAAAAATTACATTGCTGGCTCCCGAAACAGCTTCGCAAGTTCTTTCAATGAGTTCCTTCCGAGCCTGGCATAGAACCTGGATAGTCAAGTCATCAGGTATTAGATCCTCTTCGATTATTTTTCGGACAAATTCGAAATCCGTTTGTGATGCTGCTGGAAAACCGACTTCAATTTCTTTAAAACCTATTTCCACTAATAGATCCCACATCTTGTGTTTTTCAACCGGATTCATTGGCTCCACCAATGCCTGGTTGCCGTCTCTCAAATCCACACTGCACCACCTCGGCGCTTCAATGATCCTATTGTCAGGCCACTGTCTGTCGGGAAGTGCAATAGGCTCAAAGGCTCTATATTTCTGATGAGGCATTTTTTTGGCCAAACCAGTTCTAAGGTTCGCTGCTTGATTTTCAGAAGTCATTTTTTCTATTCTCTAAGCGTTGCAAGTGTCACTATAAGCTCACCTGTTACGCAGGTCGACTAATGGATAGCCTGATATAATTCCCAAACAAAAAACATAATGCTAAAGGAACGCGCACTATATGTTAGAATATTCACGCGCAAATAAAACTATAGCTGCAAAACGACCAAATGCAAGTCTGTGGCAGGCAGAACTAAGAAATCAACTTCATGCCAGTTCTAAAACGTTTGTAATTTCTAACATAATTTTCAGCGCTTATTTTTAAAATCAACTTAGAAGAATTATCTAAAGAACGAATAACTTTCCCAGGCGACCCCATTACAAGCGATCCATCTGGTATTTCCTTTCCCTCGGGGATCAAGGAGTTTGCTCCGATCAGGCAGTCCTTGCCTATTTTTGCTCCATTTAGAATCACAGAATTAATGCCTATCAAACTGTTGTCTCCTATGTCACAACCATGCAACATAACTTTATGTCCAATAGTAACTCCTTCTCCAATCTTTAACGGAGAACCGATATCAGTATGCAAAATCGATCCATCCTGAATATTTGAATCTCGTCCAACAGTTATAGGGTCATTATCGCCTCTCAACACGGCGTTAAACCAGACGCTTACTTGATCTTCAAGGACAACATTCCCAACAACGACTGCGGAATCCGCTATCCAATAATCGCCCTTAAATTGGGGATTCCTTCCTTCGAGTTCATAGATCATGATTATGGTTTCACCATTATTTTCATTCCTTGCCAGAGAAAATCTTATACAACCGATGCGACTCTTATTTAAATAGTATCAGCGAACAGTATTCCTTTATACTTAAATCATGGAGTATTGTAATAATTGCGCCCAAAGGCTTATCAAAGAAATACCGAAAGGAGACAATAGAGAGAGATTTGTCTGTCCGGCTTGTAACGAAATTCATTATCAAAACCCAAAAGTCGTTACTGGCTGTCTCGCGATCCATGAGGACAAGATTTTGCTTTGTCGAAGGGCGATTCATCCCAGAAAAGGTTTATGGACGCTACCCGCTGGCTTTCTCGAAAATGGCGAGACGACAGCAGAGGGCGCCAAAAGAGAAACTTTTGAAGAAGCAAATGCGACCATCGAATTACTGCACCTCTACACTCTCTTCAATCTTCCTCACATCTCACAAATTTACATGTTTTATATTGGGAAACTCACCAATTTGGACTTTTTCCCCGGAGAAGAATCCATGGAAACTAGTCTCTTTAAGGAGGCCGATATCCCATGGGAGGAGATAGCTTTTCCCGTCGTGACTTCAACCTTAAAAAAATATTTTAAGGACCTGAAGACGGGCGAGTTCGACTTCCGCGAAACTGATCTTCTTCCTAAAAAGTAAAGGTTTTTCCAAGGAAGATCAAATGACCAAAAAGAACAGCTTCTTCAAGAATCAAGGGGTCACCCCAGCCAGGCTCTCGCGTTCCTGAACAGCCTCAACCAGGGAGCATCTGCATTCCAGCTCTGAGGCGACCAACTGAATTGGACAGAACGGAAAGAGCGCTCCGGATGAGGCATCATAGCCAAAACTCTGCCATCTGAACCAATTACACCAGTAATCCCTTCTACTGAACCATTAGGGTTGTAAGGATATGTCTCTGTTATTCCCGAAAACGAATCAGCATAGCTCATGGCAATCTGTTTCTTCTCGCTTAATTTTCGTATTTGGTCATCGGTGGCCTCTGCACGGCCTTCACCATGGCTCACTATCACTGGCAAAGTAGACCCCTCCATACCTTTCAGAAATATTGAAGAAGTAGGCTGGATCTCTACCAGAGACAATCTAGCTTCAAACTGTTCTGACCTATTACGCAAAAATTTCGGCCAGTTCTCACTGTCTGGAATGATGGATCTAAGCCCCTCAAACACCTGACAACCGTTACAAACCCCCAAAGAAAAAGTATCTTTGCGTTCAAAGAAATTTCTAAACATATCCTTGATAAGGGGATCGAACAAAATTGATTGAGCCCATGCCTTACCAGCACCAAAAACATCCCCAAACGAAAAACCTCCGCATATAGCTAGGCCTTGGAAATCACTGAGATCTAGCTCATGCCTGTTTATCTGCGTCATATGAACGTCTATCGCTGCGAAACCTGCCCTATCAAAAGCAGCCCCCATTTCCACCTGACTGTTGGTGCCCTGCTCTCTGAGTATAGCCACTCTGGGAGGATTTCGACCCATGATAAAGGGCGCACTAACATCCTCCTCAATGTCGAAAGAACAGCTTGAAATCAAACCTAGATCTTGTTCATAAAAAATCGTATCAAACTCTTCTTGGGCGCTGGTCGGATTATCTCGTAAAGACTGCAACTCAAAACTTGTCGAGCTCCATTCCGCCTCAAGCTCAGACCGAGAGGATACGAATATAGACCCAGAGGAAGCATTAATCCGAATTAACTGGTCTTCCCTTGGAGTTCCAATAATTCTTGCCCTTATCGAACGGTTTGCCAATTCTTCTAAAAGAGCAAGCGAATTTGATTTCTCAACCTGAATCACGGCACCAAGTTCTTCGTTAAAAAGATACTGGACCGGGTCTTCCACTTTATCTGGCAAGAGAATTTCTAACCCAGACCTCCCCGCAAAAGCCATCTCAAGAAGGGTTACTAATAAACCTCCGTCAGATCTGTCATGATACGCCAGTATTAATGCTCGATACTCCTGCATAAACTGGAAAAACTCCACCAACAGCCTCGGATCATTCAGATCAGGAGGGTCATCGCCTATCTCCCCATAACACTGACCCAAAATGCTTCCCCCTAAGCGTTCACAACCGTCTGCAAGATCAACAAATACAAGCTGGGTCTCTTGAGAGCCCAACAAAATCTGTGGGGTAAGGGTCTGTCTTATATCCTCAACCGGTGAAAATGCCGTCGCCACCAACGAAACAGGAGAAACTACCGAGTTATACCTTTCATTAGATTCCCAGTTAGTCTGCATTGACAAGGAATCTTTCCCTACAGGGATACAAATCCCTAACTGAGGACAAAGCTCTAAGCCAACCTCTCTTACAGCATCATATAGTTCTGCTTCTTCTCCTTCAAAATCAGAAGCCGCCATCCAGTTCGCAGAAATCTTTATATCTTCAAGCGTTCTTATCTTAGCTGCTGCTATATTCGTTATTGCTTCTCCAATTGCTAATCTAGCCGAGGCCTTGCTAGAAATAATAGCGACGGGCGATCGTTCCCCAATAGATATCGCCTCTCCTCTATACTCCTTAAAATCCATCGCTGTAACACCAACATCGGAGACAGGAACCTGCCACGGACCTACGAACTGATCTCTCGCAACCAAACCACCAACTGTTCTATCAGCAATAGTGATTAAAAACTTTTTACTGGCAACTGTTGGGTTTCTTAGTATTCTACCCAAAGCATCTGTAACATTTTTTTTCTTTTTTAACTTTGCTAGCGAGTTGGTACTTCGGTTTGTGATTCTGGGAATTTTTTTTGACAGGCCGAACAAAACCGAGAGAGGGAGGTTAACTATTTCTTCCTCAGCAAATGAATCAAAAACTAATAGTTTCTTCTCGCTAACTGCTTTACCGATGATCGCGTAGGGACATCGTTCCCGATCACACAAATTCCCAAATTTTTTGACGTCCGACGAATCAATAGCGATCACATATCGTTCCTGGGCTTCGTTACACCATATCTCCATCGGGCTTAGCGAAAGATCGTCATTGGGAATCTTTCGCAAATCAATCTCTCCACCAACACCACCATCATATATGAGTTCGGGCACAGCATTTGAAAGTCCACCCGCACCCACATCATGTAACGACAATATCGGGTTCTGACGTCCCATCTGCCAGCACCGATCGATCACTTCTTGGCAACGCCGCTGCATTTCCGGATTTCCTCGCTGAACACTTGCGAAATCCAATTCCTCCATTCTTTCCCCGCCCGAAGAGGATGAAGCTGAACCTCCCCCCAAGCCGATAAGCATGGCCGGTCCCCCAAGGATTATGATCAGACTTTGAGGTTTGATTCGCTTCTTAATAGCATGCTCTTCTTTAACGTTCCCAATACCTCCTGCTACCATTATGGGCTTGTGAAAACCCCTCACCGTGCCACCCACCTTGCTTTCAAACGTTCTGAGGTATCCGCCGATATTTGGTCGGCCAAACTCATTATTAAAGGCGGCGGCTCCTATCGGAGCCCGAAGAACAATTTCTAAGGCGTTAGCTATTCTCGAAGGATAGCCGTAATCTTCCTCCCAAGGCATTAATTGATCTGGAATCCTAAGATTTGAAAGCGAAAACCCAGTAATTCCCGCCTTCGGCTTTGCGCCTCTACCAACTGCACCTTCATCCCGAATTTCTCCCCCCGACCCAGTCGCCGCTCCAGCAAACGGTGATATTGCAGTAGGATGGTTATGTGTCTCGACCTTTATAGCGATATGAATGTTCTCTATGTTTGAAAGGTATTGTCGGGACTCAGGATCGGGATAAAATCTTGCTCCAAGAGTTCCTTTGATAATTGCAGCGTTATCTTCATAGGCCGACAACACACCTGCTCCTTTTGTTGCCGCATAACTGTTTCTAATCATTTGCATCATTGAAAGATCTGCTGTTTCACCTTCAATTATTCGCTCTGCCCTGAAAATCTTATGTCTACAATGTTCCGAATTGATCTGAGCAAACATTACGAGCTCTGCATCCGTAGGATTTCTCTCTAGGCTCTTATAGACCTCCTCCAAATAAGTTATTTCCTCAACATCCAATGACAAACCAAGCTTTTTATCAGCCACTTCTAAAGCTTTCCTGCCAATCTTATCTATAGCTATTATCTCTAAAGATCTCTGGATCGGTATTTCAAAAAAAGAATCAAGAGCTGATATATCCAGTATCTCTTCCGTCATCCGGTCAAAAATAGAGGAACTTGCTTTTTTCGAAAGAGAAAAATTCGTTCGATACCAAACACCCTTTTCGATCCGAAGAATGTCTCCCAGCCCACAAATTTTTGCGATCTCAGTGGCTTTTGAACACCAGGGAGAAATCGTTCCTTTTCGCGGAAGAACGAGGCTAAGAGAGCCTCCCTTGTTATTTTCTTTTACTTTGGAAAATTGTCCTTCCGAATTCAGAAGCAATCTCAATTTCTGTAATTCTTGTTCATCAAGATCGGTTTTTGTATCAACCAAATAAAAAATCCGGGCCTCTAAAAGATCTACGTCACACTGGAAATTCTGGATCTTTTTCTCCAATTCCAAAAAACGAAACTCAGACATCGCGTCGGAACCGGCCAAGGCTAACATCGTCTATTTCTCTTTTTTTTGAAAAAGGAACTAAGCAATTCGGAACTTTCCATAGCAAGAATACCTTCGCTTACTGTTATACGGTGATTTAACCCGGTATTTTCTAAAACATTGATCGAAGATCTGATCGCTCCCGATCTAGGTTCTCTAGCTCCAAAAATAAGAGCTTCGATTCTAGAGTGAATAAGCGCTCCAGCACACATGGTGCATGGCTCTATTGTTACGTAGAGTTTTGTTCCGGTTAAACGATAATTTCCCATAAACTCAGCGCCCGATCGCAACGCCTGGATTTCAGCGTGCGCTGTCGGATCTCTCAATTCAATACACTGATTTCGTCCAACTCCTACTATACGATTTTCATAAACAAGAATTGCTCCTACCGGAACCTCACCCTTAGACTCTGCTTCTTTGGCAAGTGCAATGGCTGATCGCATCCAAATCTCGTCATTTGAATCAAACATGGAAAGATCTTGCCCACTTTTAGAAAATCAAAAAAATCATATTAACAAAAACAGAGTAATTATTTCTTTATTTAGGGAACCGAGAAAAAGTAACATCCCGATACATACTTCCGATCGCACGGTTGATAGAATCGGAATTGGCTTAATAGTAATACTAGCAACTGAAAATTAGAGGAATGAATTAATCAAATGGCTCCTGTTTTCGGAAAAAGTCCCGCTACAAAAAAATTACTCAAGCTCGTCAACAAAGTTGCCCAGTCAGATGTAAGTGTACTTATCTCCGGTCAAAGCGGGTCGGGCAAGGAAATTATCGCTCAAAAAATCCACCAGGCCTCGACAAGAGCAAACAAAAACTTTGTAGCCGTAAATTGTGGAGCGATTCCCCGGGAGCTTTTGGAAAGCGAACTATTCGGTCATAAGAAAGGCGCTTTCACCGGCGCTATTTCAGATCGTATAGGGAAAATCGTTTCAGCAAGTGAAGGAACACTGTTTCTAGACGAAATCGGTGATATGCCGATGGATATGCAAGTAAAGTTGCTTCGAGTGCTACAAGAACGGGTAGTGGATCCGGTAGGATCTAATGTCTCGGTACCCGTCGACGTTAGAATTATCTCAGCGACGCATCGGTCAATCGAGAAAGAAATAGAAGAAGGTAATTTCAGAGCAGATCTTTTCTACCGCCTGAACGTAGTGCCAATAGAAATGCCTTCACTCAAAGACCGTAAAGAAGAAATACCGACTTATGTAGAATATTTCTCGGAACTTTATCAGCAATCAGGAGAACAGATAGTTTTAGGGACCGAACTTACCCAACTGCTTTCTCAATATGATTGGCCAGGGAATATTAGAGAACTCTCCAATCTAATACACCGGTTATCTGTTCTCCATCCGGGCGAAGAAATATCCATAGAAAAAATTGATCCTTCTATGCTTCCTTCAGGATTGCAAGAAATATCGAAAGCCAACATGTCTGATCGGGATAACGATGACAAATCTTTGGAAGAGCCTAATGAGATAGAATCTATAGTTATGGCGGCCAGAGGCATAACCTCAATAGGTGAGAGCGATTTTTCTTTAAAAGAAACCTTGAATAAAATAGAACAAGACATGATCGCCCGCACTCTAAATGAAGTAAACGGCAACGTTTCGATCTGTGCTAAGTTATTGAAAGTTCAGCGCACGACCCTGATTGACAGAATCAAGAAATACCAGATCTCCTGAATAGACATTCCTGTCGAAATCCCGACGATATCTGCCGCTCTTCGGGAAAACAGCTGCCGACAACCTTATAACCTATTGTTTTTATTCCGTATTTAAACTTGGCACGTAGTTTGCTTTAGTATCTGAGCAAATTAACTAGGTGCTTTTACTTATGCAGAACGTGCAACCAATGAACATTATCTGGGACAACACTGCTCCCATAGATGCGAAAATCGTATCCGTATTAAAAACGCTAGGCCTTTCACCTCGGCCAGTAAGTATTCACTCACCCGAGCAGGACTGGTGCAGCTTGTCTGGGCCGGTGGTTCTGGTTATTTCAGCAGACAGTTTCGCCTCCGTAGACGCCGCATTAAGTTTCAAACGATCTCTCCCGATCAAAGTTTTCATGATCCTCAGAGTTAACAGCAACCAGCTAGACATGGGGATAGAAGCCATACGAAAAGGTCTGGACGACGTTCTTTGCCAGGGACAAGACACTGAAAAAAGATGGGAGAAAATTGCAACAAATGCAGGATTGAGCCTAGTTAAAAATGAGTCCTATATTTTCGTAGATGAAACTTCACAACACCTTCTTGCGCTGGTAGAACGAGTCGGAGCATCAGAGGTTAACGCTCTGATGAATGGACCAACTGGCTCCGGTAAAGAAGTACTGGCGAGACTTGCTCATGATTTTTCCCCACGCAGATCGGGGCCCTTTATTCCCGTGAATTGCGCTGCACTGCCAGAAACTTTGGCAGAAAGTCTTTTATTCGGGCACGCGAAAGGGGCATTTACGGGCGCAACTAAAAACTCCGTAGGTTTTTTTGAACAAGCCGAGGCAGGAACCCTGTTTCTCGACGAAGTAGGAGAACTGCCACTACCAGTGCAAGCAAAATTACTTAGAGCGCTCCAGGAAAAAGAAATTACACCGGTTGGCAGTCCCGAGCCACGCTCTATAAATACAAGAATACTAGCCGCAACAAATAGAGATTTACGACAAGCAATTCGTATAGGAAGTTTTAGAGAAGATCTATATTTCCGATTAAGTACCTTCAGAATTAATGTTCCCTCCTTGCGCGAGCGAACGGATGACATCCTGCCGCTCGCGAACTTTTTCTTGATGAAGTATGGGGATAAGAGAAATGAATTGTCTGTTTCTCCTGAGGCACTAGGAAAACTTCTAAACTACGAGTGGCCGGGAAACGTCAGGGAACTAGAGAACGTGATTCAAAGAGCGGTTGTGCTGTCAAATGGCGAAGCCATCACTGCCGAACATTTATTCTTCGATGAACCGATACACCAATACCCTGCGGAACCAAGCTTTACTAATAGCATGCCTATGGCTTCAGAACCAAACCCGAATTTCAACAATTCGAACTCGGCACCGGAATTCAGAGAATTTTCTTCATCAGATCAACTTAGAGAAGGACTTCAAAGCGCCATGGATGCAAACGAATTCCGGGTAATCTCCCAGACACTGAAAACAGCTCGAACGAGAAAGGAAGCTGCATCTGTTTTGGGTATCAGTGAGAGAACTCTTAGATACAAAGTAGCCAAGATGCGAGAACGAGGTATAGATATACCGCGACGTCGCATGGGCGAGATGTAAGGAGCCATAAATGATAAAGGGAAACTATGAATCATCTATCGCCTCGCTTATGCAGCAGGTAGAAACGCACAAACAAAGGCTTAATGCGCTTCGTAATGAAGATCATGGCCCCGCAAATATCCAGCTGCAACCAAAGGAATCTATTGATTATCCCAGCATGGTGACAAAAGCTCTGCAAGCTGTGAGCAACACCCAGATGGAAAGCAAAACAATCAAGGAAGCCTACGAAAGAGGTGAAGACGTGCCTCTGACCGAAGTAGTCCTATCAATGCAGAAATCATCACTCGCATTCGAGTCAACGCTTCAGGTTCGCAATAAGGTCCTGAAAGCGTATGACGACATCATGAATATGCCGGTATAAGCGACCAAAAGATTTAACTTGGAATTAAAATTATGTCTGAAGTAGCAATTGACCAGAGAGCATTAGAAGAAACGAAAACGACTGGCGAAACAGAACCAGAAACTCAGAGCCTTCCTGCCGCAGAAACTCAGACCAGCGAAGCGTCAGAAAACGTAGCGAATCAGAATGCCGTCACCCGGTTTATTGAGCAACCAGCTATCAAAAGAGCACTACCCGGAATTATTGGTGGGATAGCTGTATTTGTCTGTATCTTTTTCTATCTATGGATAAGCTCACCGGGGATGAGGGCCGTTTACCCCGGAATGACCGAAAGTGATAGACAAACAGCTTACGAATTATTAAACAATAGTGGATATAACGTACAGGTAGACATGAGCAGCGGAGAAGTCCTGGTTGAAAACGACCGGTACCACGAAGCTCGGATGCTACTGGCGTCGCAGAACATTCCCAAAGCGGCATCGCTGGGGAGTCTGGGTTCTCTTGTAGAACAGGGATCACTGACTACGAGCCGCTTCATAGAGCAGGTAAGCTACAGAGCAGCTATGGAAAACGAGCTCGCGAAATCAATAGCAGAGATAGGGACAATAAGTAACGCCAGAGTTCACATTGCAGAATCCCAGCAAAGCGTATTCGTTAGAAACCAAACACCTTCAAAGGCATCTATCGTAGTCAAACCCTACCCCGGAAGAGTTGTTTCCAAATCACAGATACAGGCTATAGTTCATCTAGTCTCATCGAGTATTCCCTATCTGAGCCGAGAAAACGTTACCGTGGTCGACGATATGGGCCAGCTACTCACAGATACAGATGGGGACAGCGCGCTGGCCCTTACAACCGCGCAGACGGAACACCGGACATCAGTAGAAGCAAACTACCAGCAAAGAATTCAACAAATGATATCGGCGATCGTTGGACTCGGAAACGTAAGAACCGAAGTAAATGTATCAATTAATTTCACTGAAGTAGAATCAACGTTTGAGGAATATGATCGCGATGGAAATGGACCAAGGACACGCTCCGAATCCCTCCAGCTAGAGAAAGATAGCCAACCTGAGGCTGCCGGAATACCAGGAGGGTTCAGCAACGAAGCACCAGAAAGTCCGGCCTTCACCCAGACCACTGCGACCATTGATTCCAGACAAAATCAGCCAAATGATGTGTCAAGCAGCTCGACTACAAGGAATTACGAACTAGACCGGGAAATAAGATATGTGAAACAACAGGTCGGTAGCATCGAACGAATCTCTGTTGCTGTCGTAGTCAATGAAAACGCATACACCAATGATGAGGACGAAACCGATCAGACAAAACTGAACCAAGATTTACAGCGAATCGAAGATATTGTAAGGAGTGCAGTAGGCTATAGTCCGGACCGGGGAGATGTGGTGACGGTTGTAGCGTCGGCATTTGCCCGACCCGTTGAAGAGCTTGATGAGCCCTGGTATCTGGAACCTGATAAACTGGATGGATTCGTCAGAATAGCATCGGTATTCGGAGTACTTTTATTCATATACATTTTTATGGCCAGACCATTTATCAAATCCATGCAAGCTAGAGACGCACTGGAAGTTCCCATGGAAATAGAGGATCCTGACGGAATATCAGATGAAGAACGCCAATTAGTTGAAATGGGTGATGTAGAAACGATTCAGGACGTGACTGCGAGGCTTAAACCAAAAGCGGTGGGTATTCCCGCCGAATACCTGGACACCTCACAACCATACGACCAAAAAGTAGCATTGATGCGTTTCCTTGTTAAGGACGATGTAGGCAGGGTTTCTAATCTGCTTAAACGCTGGATCGACGACGAATAAAGAGAATTTGAGGAAATTTAAATGTCGGAACTAGAAACTACTGAAATAGGGCTCTCGGAAGAATATCTGTTAACTTTTAACTCCATGAGCACAACGGAG
Organism: Gammaproteobacteria bacterium; assembly: GCA_002708765.1. Classification (GTDB taxonomy): domain Bacteria; phylum Pseudomonadota; class Gammaproteobacteria; order Pseudomonadales; family Azotimanducaceae; genus UBA9659. The sequence goes on from PAPD01000002.1 coordinate 16,450, forward strand.
AAAGCGGCAATAGTCATGTTTCTTCTTGAACAAACCGGAGCAGCCGCCGTAATGAAAACATTGTCACCTACTCAGGTTACGTCCGTTTCCAGGGCCATGACCCGGGTTAGCGACGTTCCTCAGCCTATAGTTGTTGCTGTGGTGGACGAATTTCTGGAATCACTTCAGGAACTAACTGATCTGGGCCTCGCTGGTTCAGGGTACGTTCGAAGCGTTCTTATGGAGGCGGTAGGAGAATCCAAAGCCGCTACTGTCCTTGCAAAAGTCGACCCCACGGCACGGTCCTCCGGCCTTGAAATGCTTGACTGGATGCCTCCAAGAGCGATCGCCGATATGGTAGGCGAAGAACATCCCCAGGTGGTAGCCACTATTCTAGCGATGCTGGATGAACGAACCGCCGCCGACGTGCTTTCCTTTTTAAACAATGAGAACAAAGCCTCGGTCGTCGGACGGCTGGCCACCCTAGATACAATTTCAGACTCCGCACTGCATCAACTTGAGGAAGTAATGCAAACAAGATTCTCCGAATCAACTTCAATATCAGCAGCACAACTTGGCGGATTGAGGGTTGCAGCAAAAATCATGGATAAAACACGGTCCGAAGATGCTGTCGATATATTCGATCTAATGAGAGCGACTGATGAGGACCTAGTGACCGCCATTGAAGACAATATGTTTGATTTCGAGAATCTGGTGGACCTTGCGGATAGAGACATACAGACAATGATCAACAACTTTGATGAAGAGGAACTCAGGACTGCACTTAAGGGCGCAGACGAACTGTTGCTTGACAAGTTCAAGGGCAATATGTCGAAGAACAAGGCAGAAATGTTCCAGGACGAAATGGATATTATGCCTCCGCTAGCAATATCTGTTGTTGACGCAGCTAGGAAATCAATCATACGACAAGCGCGAAAACTCCAGGATCAGGGAGAACTGATATTAGCATCGCCAGAAGGTGGAGATTTTGTCTAGCAAGCAATTCAATCACGAACCACCATGGCCTGTAATTGATCCTGAGACGCTAAAATTCGAACGGGCAGGGCCGACCGAAGACGGCTCTATGGATTTCGAACCCAAGGCCTGGCTGTCAGATAGCGAAGTTACGTCCGAAGAAAAAGTCAGTGCCGTACCCGAAGTCAACGCGCATGCCGAGGAGATCGACGATATTGTCGAGGAGATCGAGGATAACCAGGAAGAACCCACCATTGTGATGACTGAGAGGGAATTTGAAAACAGGGTGGACGAAGCCTGCAAACAGATAAAACAGGAAACAGAATCAAATCTGAAAAACGATTTTGAGGAAAAGACGAAGCTCATCAAAGAGAGCTACTCTGCCTTTTTTGATAGCCTTTCAATTTCCACTGAGCAGACTCAGGACCTCGCGGTCGAAATATGCGACCTGGCCTTCAAAGTCGGAGAACTTCTTGCCAGAGGTGAGCTGACTACAAAGCGGGATCTGATATCAAAATTTCTCGAAAACATCCTGGAGCAAGTTACAGAAGGGGGAAGCAAATCTGCAACCATTAGCGCAAACCCAGAATGGGAAAACGTAACTAAAGAACTCGAAAGCAATGAAAAACTGAAACACCTAGATTTTAATGTTGACGAAACACTTTCCATCGGGAGTGTCAGAGTAAAATTCGGAAACGGCGGTATTGAAGACGTCTTCGAGCATAGATCAAAGCAACTTAGAGAGCAAATAATGCATGGCACGAAGGCGCCCACCGACGAGGAAATCTCAGTAACATCTTCTTCGGATCTGCAAGAAGAAAAGGAAAAGGAAACAGACAAACAGGAAATAGAGATCTCTACTTCCGAAGAAACTCCAGAGAAAAGCGATGTTTGATCGATCGCTCAGCAGAATAAAATCCTTTACCCATTCGCTAAAGAGCGTGGATCCGGAACGATATGGAATCGTAAACCGGATCGTGGGGATGACTATAGAAGCCATAGGTCTCAACGCTCCTCTCGGATCTATATGCGTAATTGAAAATGCAGATAGATCAAGAACCGAGGCACAAATCGTCGGCTTCACCGAAGAAGCCGTACTTATGATGTCGTTTTCGGGTACTACAGGAATCGAACCTGAGGCGAGAGTATATATAAGCAATCCATCTGACGTCGCGATGGTTGGCGAAAACGCCTTAGGAAGAGTTATAAATGCGCAAGGATTGCCAATTGACGAAAACAAGCACATTTTCGGCCTCGAAAGAATGCCTCTCGTCAGCGACACGGTAAACCCGATGAAACGGCGACCTATAGACAAAAAATTCGACGTCGGAATCAGAGCAATTAACAGCCTCCTTACCCTCGGATGCGGCCAGAGAATTGGTCTAATTGCAGGAAGTGGAGTCGGCAAATCAGTACTCCTTGGAATGATGACAAAGTTTTCTGTAGCGGACGTTATCGTCATAGGGCTTATAGGAGAAAGAGGTAGGGAGGTTAAAGAATTTATTGAAATGAATCTTGGCACTGCTGGCTTAAGAAGATCCGTAGTAGTGGCCGCTCCGTCGGACAATTCCCCACTTCTTCGTATACGAGCCTCCAATCTGGCACATTCCTACGCAGAATTCTTCAGGAAAAAAGGGAAAAACGTACTGTTACTTGTTGATAGCCTCTCAAGGGTTGCCCATGCACAAAGAGAAATTGGTCTCGCCGTAGGGGAAGCCCCGACGACGAAGGGCTATCCACCCTCTGTATTTAGCCTCTTGCCAAAACTTATCGAAAGAACCGGGACTGGCGAGGCGTCAGAAGGAACAATTACCGCCATATATACTGTTTTGGCTGAAGGAGACGACCTTAATGACCCGATAGTGGATATTGCCAGGGCGTCACTGGACGGACAGATATCTCTGGACAGAGATCTAGCAGATGCGGGGCACTTTCCTGCCATCGACATATCCGGATCCGTGTCCCGTCTAATGCCTTTACTAACAGAAAAAGATCATCAGCAACTGGCCCTAAATTTTCGTCGTATGTGGTCGATTTATGAAGAGAACAAGGACCTGATTCGAGTGGGCGCGTATCAGGTAGGAGCTGACCCGGAACTTGATCGGGCAATGATAAAAAGAGAGGAAGTTATGTCTTTTTTACAGCAGGACATGCATGAATCAGCAAAAATCGAGCAATCAGTATCAAGACTCGAGGAGCTTCTCCATGCGAACTAGAGATAAACGGGTGCTCTGGCAATTTCTTGGAGGAAAAGCCTCAAAAAGCCTTGAAAAAGAAAGGCAAGGTCTCGCTCAGCTGGAAACAGAGATCAACAGCATCGGACTCAATATCGAAAAAATGTGCGATATGAAAAAGTTGTATCTGCAAAGCCTGGCCTCGGATAGTCAGAAAAAGCTCCCCGCAAACAGGGTCAGAGTAATTCAGACCTTCATCCATAGACTCGACGAAGCTACACAGATCGCTAGTGACCAGAAGGAAAACCTGGAAAGGCAGAGCACTCTCATAAGATCCCGTTGCATTCAATATCGCATTGAAGAACAGAAATATGCATCTCTTTACGATAAAAACAGCCTGGAGCTAAGAGAACTTGATAAATCTCTGGAACAGAAAGAAAGCGATCATATGTCACAATCAAGGTGGTTCCATTCCAGGAAAGATTCTACCTTCGGATAAGCTCGGGGATTGGCATAAAACTTGCCATATGATTCTACAAAAGTTTTATGTAGTGACAGAAGATGAACAACGAAATAACCTTTCTATTGAACTCAGGTGGAGAGAACAAATCGCCCGACCAGAATCCAGGCTCACAACCATCTGATTTTGTTAATTTTTTTAAAGATGAAATAAACAGGAAATCTGGGTCAGCACAAATTGTAAAAGAGAATCCAGATTCGCAGGAACCCGGTTTATCAGCCGAAGAGGAATCAAAAGAGGCAACTAATATCTCCCTGATCGGCAAGGAATTGCCGAAACTAGAACTCCATAAAAAAGGACTTGCCATCGGGCGGCTAATACTAACACCCAAAGCCTCACCCGTTTCAAACAAAAGCTTGAATGAATTTATCCGGAATCAGACAACAGATCAGGGTAAGAATATGCCTCGGAAAACCGGACATCCATTTTCGAACAAAAATCAGAGCGCAGAACTGGAAAACCTGAAGGCAAAACCAGAAAAAATAGCGGTGGATCCGGGTTTAATCAAGAAGGATTTTCTAGAATCCGCGCTCTCTGCCAATAAACGAGAAGCAGAAACGTTAGATAGAATAGCCGCTCAACCAACAAACCTGTCCAATGAAGCGGCGCAAAAAAAACTTCATGTCTCTTCTGAACAAAGTAAAAAGCCAATTAACGCCATTTTCGAATCTTTTGAAAGACAATTAAACTCGCGCCTGGCGATTGTAAATTCTAGTCTGGTGAATCAAAAAACGGCGGGAAACACGGAACAGACAGAAACATTAAAGAAGTCTTTTGAAGAACTATCCGAGACCATAAAAAAATCACGCTCTGACGCCACAGAACGAAAAATTAATTCCGGTTCGGCTGAGCGGAACTTATCGACAAAGATCCCGGCAGAACCCTCCCTAAAAAACTCTGTTCATAATTCAAGGATAGCGCGCAAAATTAACTCAGCGAGACTTGAGAGCCAGCTCAAGAACTTAACACCTGACAATAAAACAGAGAAGAGTGGTTCAAAAAAACCCGATATCGATCAATTGCTCAGTGCCTACGCAAATCAGGATAAGCCTCACTCCATAACAAATGGGAAGGCGCCAATCAGGGGAACCGAGAATCAGAGCCAGAGCTTTAAAGAAGGGCTTGCGTCCGTTGAAAGCAAAGCAGAATCGCGAAATTTCGTCAGAGAAACGATTACGAATACAAGTCCAAACCAACCTCAATCGAGTCAATTCGAAAGCGTAATTCAGAAGTTTTCCGATGCACTCAGCATGCGGCTGATCAGCGCTGTTCAACAAAACCAATGGAACCTACAGCTAAAACTCAACCCTGCCTCTCTGGGTGAAATTAACGTTACACTGGATTTTAACGAAGGAAACCTCGAAGGAAAGCTTTACGCGACTGAGGAAACCACCAGGACACTCCTCCAGGAAAGTTTGTCACGACTCAAATTCGGACTTAAGGAAAATCTGGAGAACTACCAGGCAATCGATGTATTCATCGGAGATAAGAAAGATCATCCGGACAACCAGAATAAAACACCTAAATCTATGAATGAGACGCAGGAGATCGATTTAAGTGAAGAAATCGCTTCGAAAACGCAATTAGCGCGCACGATTAGTTCCGGCAGGATTGATATACAAGTATAATTGATGCACTCAAAAGCGAAAAAACGCAAAGGGGAGACATAATATGTCAGAAGTTGAAGCAGAAGAATCTGAGGGAGGAGGCAAAGGCGGCATTCTGAAGATTATTCTAATAGTCATCGGGATCCTTGTCCTAGTCGCCGGGACTGCAGTGGGAACATTATTCGTTACCGGATTTTTCGACGAAAAACCAGCCGAAGAAGACCCGGAAGTAGCGCTCGAAGAAATCGAGGCCGAACTTGAGCAGACAGAGGAAGGACTGGCCACGGGCCCTGAACCTCTCACCGCTGAAATAGAACAGAAATTTCTGATTAGCTACTATACCTTCGCCGATGCTTTCCAGGTGAATCTGTTCGGATCAAGAAAAGTCATGCAGGTGAAACTAGGGCTCAGTACATATTACGATGAGGCGACAATGTTTAATGAGGAAGAAGGCGCTGTAGGCTGGATTCCTAGACACCTCGTCGGAATCAGGGCGGGCATCCTAAAGTCTCTCAGAAAAGTCAATGAAGAGACAATGAACACGGATGAGGGCCAGGAAGTGCTCCTTGAAGAGCTTCGCCTAGTTATCAACGAAAGTCTGGAAAAATATGAAAAAACGACGTCTGCACCGATCGAAGAAGTCTACTTTACCGAGCTCATAATACAATAGGGCAAATGATGTCAGAAAAAGAAGAGCCATTATTATCACCCGAAGAACTTAGCGCGATCGAGGACATGGTCGCCGAAGGCAAGTTCGAAGGAGAAACCTTTGGCTACAATCCAGATGCCGAGGCTATTTCTATAGCCCGGAACGAAGAAAACCTTGGAGCTAGCTCCGTCGCTATCGCCCAGATCAACGAACGATTCCATCGGTTTTTCAGGACCAGGATGCTCACAGAACTAGACTACAACCCTCGCCTTTCGGTCGCTGAACCTAAATTGCAGCAGTACACGGACTACATACACAATGTCTCCTCGCCCGCATCAATAAATGTGGTTGAACTATCTCCCCTTAAAGGAGAAGCGCTTTTCGTCATTCATCCCCAGGTCGTATTCAGCTGCCTGGACAACTGGTACGGTGGCCAGCTAAGGCCGCTGGAGGTTAACGATGAACGCGGTTTTACGGCGAACGAAAATGCGGTCATTGACACACTTTGCGAGCTTATATTCAAGTCCATGTCTGACGCCTGGGCCCCATACGTGGATATCAATATCAAACAACTTAACCGTGATATAAATCCTTTATTTGCTAATATAGCAGCGGACGAAGAATCAGTAGTAGTTAACCGTTTCGAATTAAGGCTACCTGATGAATCAGTGGAGGCTTATATAGATGCGGTATACACGTATCAAAGCCTTAATCTTCAGAGAGATCTTTTGCGAAGCAGAATGCAGACCCATGACGCCGACCAGAAATGGGCAGATAGGCTGGAAAGCTCCATATCCGACGTTGATTTCAAGGTCTTTGTCAGTGGCGGAGTGCTGGACGTCTCGGTCGATGAACTTTCAAAACTAGCGGTGGGAGATACACTGGCCTTCGACCCTCCCGAAAAGGCCGAAGTTAAAGTTAACGGATTTCCGCTATTTTCCGCAGATATCGGGATTTCGGGGAGTAGAGTAGCAGTCAAGCTTGAAGAAACCATTTTAAGAGGTGAAAACTAGATGAGCGAAAATGAAACAGACCAGGAAGTCGAGGAACAGGTCCCCGAAGCCACAGAAGAAACAGAGGGAACCAGCGAAAATTTCCAAGGAATCGATCAGAACGTTGTTAAATCGATACCTATCACTTTGAATGTGGAAGTCGGCAACACCCAGCTCAAGCTGAAGGACCTGATGGCGGTAGCTCAAGGCACGGTCCTTGAACTAAATCGCAGTGTAGGCGACCTGATGGACATCAAAGTCAATGACACGGTAATAGCAAAAGGAGAGGTTGTCACAACAGCCGGGAGCAAACTGGGCATCAGGATTCTCGAAATAGTCAGCCCTATGGAAAGGATTAGAGGAGCCTAGGAAAAACCTTGTCCGATAACCTTGAAACCTTTGTTTTATGGATCAGTTCAATCCTCTTAATAGCGATTCTTATCTTCGTAGTGATATGGGCACTCAAAGTCAAGCTCCATGGAAGGGTATCTGAGGGCCATAACCCGATCCGGATAATCCAGCGAGCTCAAATCGACGCCAAACACAAAATAACAGCGCTCGAATATGAAAATCAGAAATTTCTTCTAGCTTCTGGCCCTAACTCGATGGCTTTCCTGAAAGTCGACTACCAGGGAGATAATGCAGGTAAACCAGCGCCAGAGAATTTCGAGAAGCTTTTAAATAAAGAAATTGATAATCAGGACCCTCAGGCTTAACATCCTATCTACATCCTCTAGAGAGTTATTCCCAGGTGAAACAGCCCGCTAACATTACCAACCAAGTTGCCCATGTCTACTACGAACTCGAGGCGTTGGTAGATGCCAACAAACTAAGAGCCTATACCAACCGGATCAGGATAGCCGAAAACTCGATGGTAGCAATGGAACTAGCCAACGCAGCATTTAATGAAAGCCGGCAGCTCCTAAACGATGCATCAACGGCTATAGTTAGAAACAAGAAAGTCATTATCCAGCACCTTGCCGAAGATGCGGGAATGAACAATCAGCAGATCACGAACCTGGTCGATCAGGCAGAACTAGATTACCTGGAAAAACGGTCGGGAATAAATAAGTCTGTGCTCGAAATCAACGGAAAAATGGCCGCTATCAATACAGAATTCTTGCATCTTATTGAAGAAATAATCGACACAAACGAATTACTCCTGACAAGCAACAGAACCAATATCAGGGAAACTGACCACCTCGCTTCAAACTTTGATGAAAAAGATCATACCAAGGACCAGAATGATATCGGAACCGAGAATCTCGCCAAACACCAAGAAATCTTTGAACTGGCCACCGAAAACCACGACGCACTGGAAGAGGTATACGATAAAGCTGCGTCTAACAAAGCGGCATTCGAAGGGCTGAGATCAAAGATCGAGATGCAGAAGGAGCAGATCGAACGACTGTGGGCCCATATAGAGGCTCAGCAAGAACTCTGTTTTGATCTGATTAACGGCGAATAGAGAAAGATTAACCTTTCTCGCTAGAAAAAAAGCTTTAAATTCCAAACAGAAAACATGTTTTTAATCCAACAAGGAAAATTACCACCGCTTTTTGCCGGTTCCGGCAGAATTCCGGCAAACTTTCTCCCTTGAAGACAAGACCTGATCCGCCCTACCCCTTCAGAAAATTCCGATGAACGCTCTGTTCCGGCAAAACTACTCCATATAACGGCAAACAAAGTCCCTAATATTTCTATAACGGCAAGATTCAGGCACCTCTCTGCCGGTCCACCGAAGAAACAGCAAAAAATGGCCCCCCTGACTAAAGAAGCTGTTTAGAACCCCGACTTCAAGTATGTCGCTATTGGGCGGCCAAGCGAACAAACAGGAGGACCTGCTTGGTCGCCTAGCAACTTAACTTAACTCTTTGGAGGACTAAAAATGTCTATGATAGTTAACACCAACGTTAGCTCATTGACAGCACAACGATCACTAGCCGCATCCGGCAGAATGCTGGACACGGCTATGGAGAGGCTGGCAACGGGCTCTAAGATAAACAGCGCGTCTGACGACGCTGCAGGACTTGCGATTGTTCAGCGAATGACATCGCAGATCCAGGGCCTTACAATGGCCATAAAAAATGCAAATGACGGGATCGCCATGACGCAATCGATTGAAGGTGCTCTGGTAGAAGTCTCTGACATGTTGCAAAGGCTACGTGAGCTTTCGATCCAGGCAGCTAACGCTACCAACACGGATATTGATAGAACTTTCATTCAGGAAGAAGTTAATCTTCTCCTGGCTGAGATCTCACGTGTTGCGGCAAATACGCGCTATAACGGCCAGAAAGTACTTGACGGAACCTTTACTAATAAGCAGCTTCAGGTTGGCACTGAGGGTGGTGAGGTTATCACCATGTCAGTGGCTTCAACTGCTGCTAACCAGTTGGGTTCTTATACGATTGCTGGAGACCGAATAGAAGCACAGCTCGGAAACGGCGCTGGCGCCTATGCGAACATCACTGACGCGACCGATGACATCATTATCAATGGTAACAGTGTCTCGAAGACGATCGATATCGCCGCAGCGGATAATGCTAAAAACGCTGCTGCAAAGATCAATGCTGTATCCGGTGAAACAGGGGTAACCGCTTTAGCCAAGACCTATGCTTTTCTTAGCAGTGAATACGCTACCGACCAGACTTATAGCGTTCTGGTCAACAACGTCACGACGGGATCTTTTGTAATATCCAATTCCAACGTTACTGACGCAGTTGACAAGATTAATGCTATCAGTGGGTCCACTGGCGTTTCTGCCCAGGCTACTACTGACAACAAGGTCAGACTTCTGTCCGCAGACGGTTCCGACATTCTCGTCGAAAACCAGACTGCTTCGCAGACTGCACTTCGCGTCCAGGCAGTTAGTCACGACGGTGAGAGTGTTCAGCCTTCACAGGTCTGGCACCGGGCAAAAGCTGACACCAACGGTGGTACCGGTGTATCTACTGCAGCCCGAGGAGAACTAGGTGCTGCTAATGGTACCTATACCCTGGTTCAAAGCTCAACAGGACAAAAGTACACCTTCACGGTTGCTGCAACCACGAGCGGTCAATCAACAGCCGCGGAACTTGAAGCTGACCTGAACGGCATTACCGGAGTCTCGGGCTTCAAGGTATCTGACATCTCTGGTAACTCTACAGATGTCGCGGTCACTGCTACGGAAGCGTTTGGCGCTTTTGAGATATACAGTGGTACTGATACCACTGCTATAACAGCAAAACAGACCTTCTCAGGTGTTGGTAAGCACGTCGAGGTTGCAACTGGTGCTTTGACGGACGGATCCAAAACATGGGTGATACGAAATGACGATACAGGTAAAACTTATCAGTTCACCTTTACAGCCGACCAGGACGTTGCCAACACAAACGTTGACAATGCCGAGACTGCTATTCAGGCTCATGCTGATCTGGCTCGTTTTTCGGTCTACTCTGACGAAACTACTACTACCACAATGCATATCCAAGGGTCAGCTGACTTCGGGAACTGGACCATTGTTGATACTTCTGACAGTGCGATAGCCAACATTAGCGAGGTTAACGCTGGCACCCTGAACAATTATGACGTGACACTGGCAGCCGGAGGCTCATCCAACGACGCCGCCACGATTCAGGGAACAGTCGAACTGAGCTCCAGCAAGGCTTTCTCGGTCACTCAAAGTGCTGAGGAATCAGGTGTGGTAACAGATCCGGATATAGCAACAGGGTCTGTCGCAAACGACAACTACTTCGTGACTCGGGCAGCATCACTCGCCACGGTCTCGAACATCGATTTGCGAACAACTAGTGGTGCAGGATCAGCCATAAAGGTTCTTGATGGTGCGATAGAGAAGATCTCTTCCATGAGATCCGATCTGGGTGCGATAGAGAACAGACTTGAGCACACTGTGTCTAACCTGATGAACGTAGCTGAAAACACAGCTGCGTCCCGTTCGAGGATTGATGATGCCGATTTCTCGGTAGAGTCAGCAAATCTTGCCAAGTCGCAAGTACTGCAGCAAGCTGGAACCGCTATGCTAGCGCAAGCCAACGCGCGATCACAGTTGGTCCTCCAACTCCTTCAGTAAGATAGTAATATCGGATTGAGGGTTTGGAAAAAGCCGGGGGACGCCCTCCCCCGGCTTTTACTTGTCTTCAGAACCAGCCACCTCAGGAAGGCATCTCCCTTTCAGATATAGCTCGGCTTACCTTGTCACTGATACTCCCACTGGAATCTGCGGTTCCGAACCAGACCTGCACTCTATTTTTGATAAAAACTAGTTGCGAGATCGAACACACCTCCTCGTATTCGTTCAACCAGTCCAGAGCTACCCTTCTCCGTTTTCGGGGATCATGTGTTATGAGCCCGAGCTGCATTAACTCCTCAGGCCGACATCGCTCGACCACTCTTTCAGCAAGTTGTTCAGTCACTCTGATCAGTTTTTCTTCATCAAGAATTTTCTGGATATAAGTTAGCGCCCTCGCCGGAACCTGGCCCGTATCTGATACCCTTGTCGGCCCGACATGATAAGCCGCTAGCCCCAGCAAAGAGGACTCGAAGCGACGGGTTAACTGACCCAGATACCTGGCACCAGCATTAATGTTCACACAGGGCAGGAAGAGATCTTCTCTCTTGTCTATCCCCAGTTCCTTTGCCGTCAGTGGCCACTTGATCTGCATCAGGCCAAGGGCATCCGCCGATGAAACGGCATTGGGGTCCAGACCACTTTCGACGCTCGCCACCGCCGCGATAAAAGAAGGGTCAAAGTTATTATCCTCGGCCGCTTGCTCAAAACACTCGCTGTACGGAAACCCGCTAATCAGTTCGGCCCCGGCCTCTGACATAAAAAAAACACCTAAAATAACCGGAATCAATAGCTTCGCATCTGTCATCTGATTAAACCCTGAATCGCTTCTATGAAGTCCTTCAGAGTATATCAGCGTAACCAAGAATGTCGGAATGCCGACAGCGAACCACCTCAATCTAGCACTATATTCCTTAACCTATTGTTTTTTATAGTTTTATTAATTGGCCCCGATTTTGCTTATTTAACTGTCAAATATTAATCGCAGGACTTTTTGTGAAGCCGAGAAGAAGTAGTCACAGGCCCCTGGCAGGGATCGGGCGTTTGCCCGGTCTTTGCCTCTTTTTGCTGTTTGCAACGTCAGACGTATTCGCAAGCACGGGGCCCGCCCTGACCCTTCTAACATCGAACGCAGAAGGCTCGGAATATGGGCTGTCCCTCCAGATCGTAGTCCTGATGACTGTGCTGGCGATCGTGCCGTCCATAGTAATTCTGATGACTTCTTTCACACGGATTATCATCGTTCTATCCCTGCTCCGACAGGCACTGGGAACTGGTCAGACACCACCTAATCAGGTACTGCTAGGTATCGCGTTTTTCCTTTCAATATTCATCATGAAACCTGTAATGGATCAGATCTACGAAGCCGCGTATGTTCCCGTTGAAAACGAAGAAATATCGTTCCAGCAGGGCATGGAAAACGCGCTACCGCCGCTCCGAGACTTCATGCTGGCCCAGGTACGAGAGAAGGACCTCATGATGTTCATGGAAATGGCGGAACAGGGGCCGGTAAACGAACGCAGCGAAATACCCTTGTCCACCCTTGTTCCCGCATTTGTTACCTCCGAACTGAAAACCGCGTTCACTATAGGTTTCATGCTCTATATTCCGTTTGTAATTATCGATCTCATCGTCGCCAGCATACTCATGTCAATGGGAATGATGATGCTATCTCCCATGATGATCTCCCTCCCCTTCAAGTTGCTTCTCTTTGTTCTTGTTGATGGATGGGGACTAATCACCGGTTCGCTGGTATCAACCTTTGCCTAGGAGAAACTAATGGATGTTGGTTCAGTAATGGATATGGCGGTCGAAGCACTAACCGTGATGGTGATGATCGCGAGCCCTGTCCTGGGCGCGGCACTCGCCACCGGCCTGATCATCGGCATCCTGCAGGCAGCAACTTCGATCCAGGAAATGACCCTAAGCTTCATCCCCAAACTGGCAGTGATGGCCATTGCATTGGCGATTTTCGGGGAGTGGCAACTTGCAGTCCTGCTAGATTATTTCGAGACAGTATTCGAGAGAATACGAACAATGACCTTATAAAAGATGGAAATACTTATCCCTCAAATCATCGGATTATTTCAGAGTTTTCTCTGGCCAATGATCCGCATATCAGCCTTCTTCCTGACGGCCCCCTTTTACGGGATGTCAGCGGTCAACCTCCGGGTAAAGATAGCCCTAGCGGCCGCCATAACCTGGCTGATACTACCAATGACCGAGCCCCCCACAGTTGACCCGTTCTCATTCAACGCTATCGGGCTGATCGCCAAGGAGGGCGCAATCGGTCTCTTGATGGGATTATTCCTGCAAATCGTGCTCGCAGCACTGATCAGTGCAGGACAGATTATCGCTGGCGGAATGGGCCTCAGTATGGCCAACATGATCGACCCCAATATGGGGAATATTCCGACCTTGTCCCAATTTTTTCTCATCATAGGTCTCCTGCTGTTTATGAGCCTAGGAGGTCACCTGATCCTGATTTCGATGGTCACCGCCAGCTTTGAAGCTATGCCCATCACTACCTCTTCTTTGTCGATGGAATCAGTACAGGGATTTATCACCTGGTCATCCCACATGTTCCTGGGATCAGTAGCTATCGCCTTCCCGATAATTTTCGGACTGCTGCTCGTCAACATGTCGCTGGGCATTGTTTCTCGAGCAGCGCCAAGCCTGAACGTATTTGCAGTCGGGTTTCCAGCCCTAATACCCGCCGGGCTGATAATGCTTCTCCTGACTATGGTTATCTGGTTCGAACAGGTCGAGAACCTATGGTTCATCGCCTTCGATACACTTCGCGGCACTCTTCTAGGATAAGGAAATGGCAGACGAAACTCCCCAAGACGACAAAACAGAAGAACCGACCGCACGCCGCCTTGAAAAAGCGCGCGAGGATGGGCAGGTCCTGAGATCTCAGGACCTGACGATAGCCGTTGTTACTACAGGATTTCTCGCGAGCGTATACCTGCTGGGATTCTACCTCGGCCCGGTCCTGTTGAACCTCTATAGCTCCAGCCTAATAATTTCACCAGTTGCCCTGGGTGAACCGGAGCAACTGATAGTTCGATTTGCAAGCTTCGCGGGTGATGCATACTCGACACTAAGTCCTCTCTTTGCTCTGGCGATACTCTTTGCAATCGCAGGAGCCACCAGTCTGGACGGATTCGTGTTCTCAGGCAAAGCCCTCGCTCCAAAAATCAGCAAACTTAACCCGATCAAGGGCATGGCAAGGATTTTCGGGCTGAAGGCACTCGTAGAGCTCGTCAAATCAATACTTAAATTTCTTCTTGTAGGAGGCATCGCCAGCATATATTTCTACTCGAATTACGATCAGATAATCAGTCTCGCCAGGGGCGATACGATTACCGCGATCTATTCGGGAATATCTTTTGTTCTGTTTGGCGCAATAATCATATGTTCTGCGTTGGCAGTCATTGCAGCAATAGACGTCCCCTATCAACGCTTCGATTTCATCAAAAAACTGAAAATGTCCAAGCAGGAAATCAAGGACGAATTCAAAGAAATGGAAGGTCAACCTGAAGTCAGACAGAAAATAAAGCAGAAGCAGAGGGAAATGGCCGAGCAACGGATGCTTCAGGACGTGCCTCAGGCGGATGTCGTTATTACCAACCCGGAACATTTTGCAGTGGCACTTAAATACGACGCCGAATCAGGATCTGCGCCCGTGCTTCTTGCCAAAGGTAAGGGGCTGATAGCTCAGAAAATCAGAGAAATAGCCTCGGAAAACAGTATTCATCTATTTGAAGCGCCCCCTCTCGCCAGGGCTCTATATTTCACAACCGAAATCAGCGGTCACATACCTAAAGCTCTTTACGTAGCTGTAGCGCAAGTGATTGCTTACGTATACGGACTGGAAGCCATGAAAAACGCGGAAAACAGACCGGAAAAACCGGTACCAAAGGTACCTAAAGATTATCAATTCAATGAGCAGGGGCTAACCCTAAATTAAAACAGACAGAGGTTAAAAAAAATGGCTGCTATCGATCAAAACCAGACAGAAGAAAGAGAACTCAAGTACTCGTCCTTTTGTGAAAGAGACGATCAGATGATCGACTCAGTCGTCGAACGATTACGGCGACCGGGTTCTACCGCCGCTATCACATCGGACAAATACTCACTATCCGACCACTACATAAGAGAGATCGTATCAAACGTATTTCTTGATCCAAGAGCCGGAGACATTAGACGCGGCCCCCTCGACCGAGAGTCCGTGGTCAGTCGAATAAACGAGAACCTGAGCGACGAGAAAAGCTTTAATAAAAGCGCTGCTAATAAGGGGCTTCGGGAACTGTGGATCTATAACGCGAACGCAGCAGAAGATCTCCCCTCTATAGCCCTCGCTGCGAGCCTCATAACTCAATTCAAGGCCTCGGGGATATCCATTCTGGTTTCGTGTTCGAACATATCGGTTCGGACACCAGACTTCAGCAAATGGACTAAAAAAGCGCGACTGAACCTTTGGCGCTTCGAGTTGCCAGATACAGACATGAAGTCTCTTTTTATCACTAACGCCAAAATCCGTGGTTCCATACACACGGCCAGAGATCTGATATCGGACCTAAACGATCCAAAATCAGAAAAAGATCTCGATTATTATTTTCCGGCCCCAAAAAACCCAAAGATAATTCCCATTCAAAGCATGACTGAAGCGGAAAGAAAAAAGAAAACAACACACAAGAAAAAAGGCATGGCCAGACCTGCAACACGGGCAGACGGAAGAATAAAGGACCTGGTTATGACATTTGGCTGCATTTTGCTAGCCCTCAGTCTAACGGGTGCAATATTCTGGAAAGAACTTTCCGGTAACGAGGTTATTCCGAACCTTCTAGGCAGTCTGTCAGTTCTGAAACCGACGGTTGAAAATCTCACGGTAGACGGAGAAACACTGTCCCCCGAGCTATTTGTCGATGAGAACTTGTCGACAACCAGAGAAATTGGGACCATGGATACTAGGAAACCGCGCGATCAGGAAAGTACCGCGAAATCAGAGGAAACAGAGACCAGAGTTCGAACCGCAAGACCCGCGCAACCGCTGACAGAAAAAACATCAGAGACAATGATAAAACCGGAAGAGAAGGTTATGATTTCTCCTGCAAAGCCAAAACTAGACACCAGAGCAACCGAAGGAATCAATACATCGTCAGAATTTACCCGGAAGATTCCTTTGCCACTTATCGGAGGAAATTACTATCTGCAAGCCGCCGCATTCTCAAGAAGAGCCTCTGCTGACCGATGGATTAGGAACCAGAAGAGCTCAGAGAAATACAAAGTAGCTAAAAAAAGTAACGGTTTCTGGGTTGTTTTAACGGGACCTTTTTCTGAGCCCGAAGCGGCTCGCCAGCAGACCCTGAAAGCGAAGCAAAACCAAAGACCTCTGGTTTTAAACAGCAATGAACTAGATCCCATGTGGATATTCTAAGAGGAACAAATGATGTCTGATACTGACGAACATAAAGATCCGGATTCTGATCAGGAGACCAAATCAGAAACACCCGAAACAGGACCTTCAGAACCCGACAACGGAAATCCAGAGGAAATCTCCGCCGAACCAGAGATGATAGAGGACGAAAATTCCACTGAGGGAGACGTTGCGGGTGAAAACAGCGCGGACAAAAATTCCGAAGAAACGGCCGTAGCCGGGGATGAGATAGTCGCCAGCGAAGAAAGCCTCCCCATAGAGACACCTGCAGCCGACCAGGCCGAAGAAAAATCTGCTCCCGAGACGGAAACCCCTGACGCAGAGCCTCAAGATAAAAATATGGAGGAACAGCCCGTCTCGACTGAAGAAACATCACAGGATTTTACCCCGGAAGATACAGAAAAATCTCCAGATCTTCCTGATAATGCTGTAGAAATCGAAGGCGGAGGCTCAGTAGACGATGGAACAGTTAAACTCAGGATAAACGGCGTTGACGTCGGGCCCCTGACACATATTGACCGGACCCTCGCCGTCACCTCCGAGCAGATCAGCAAAGCCAAAACTCTTATTTATGTGACATCTTCTATAACCGGTTTCGTACTTGTAGTATCGATCCTCTTTTACGTCGCACTTTCTGTGCAGTTAGCGCAGAAAACAAACGAGCTTGACCGGATGCTTCTGGCCGTGGCAAAACGGGGAATCCAGCTGGGTAATGGCATCGAAAAAATAGCTGATGTAGAAAATTACCTTGTTGACCTTCAGAACAATCAATCCCTGCTGAAAAGTGACGTTGGAAAACTGGATGAAAGCGGACAAAGTCTAGACCAGAAACTGGCAAAAACCGAGGCCACGCTCCTTGAAACCTTTTCCAAAGGAAATGCGTCTTACAGAGATATCGAAACCAAGAATCTCAAGAACCTTTTGTCAGAACTCGGGGCGCTCAAAAGAAATCAGCAGGAACTCAGCAAATTAGGCAAAATAGACAGGAATCAGGAAAAAATCTCGTCAGAGCTCAGAAAGCTGGAAACTCGATTACTTGAAATACAGGCTAAGGTTAATGATCTCTACATCATCAGACAAGCGGAGTTAAATGCAGCTCTGAAGGCTGACTAAAGAGGAGAGAGAAACAACATGAACATAGCAACTATCGAATTTTTACTGTTTTTCACCGCGTCGTTGCTTTTTTTTCTAATATTCCTGGCGCTCTATTACCTGTGGAACAAGACTTCAGAAATCGAGGCAATTACCAGAAAATCAGTGAAAACCATAACACGACTGAGTGGTGGTACCCTTTTGGGGCTTATGGGTAAGGAAATATGGGAGGCACTTGCCTCAGACAAACTTCCTGAGGAACGACGTGAAGAGCTTGGAAATCGCTACGCCTATATTCTTCAAAGGCACATCGAACGAGTCATAGAACAAGGAATTTTTGATAACAGGAAAGGTAAAAGCGAGATCCCAAACCAAGAAATAGCGATTGGCGGAACCAAAGGAGAAGTTCAATCCTGGATCCCGGAGAAATATGTAAAGACACTTTATACAATAGGGCTGGATGCAGCAAGACCAGTTCTCGAGAACGAACAAACAGACATATTGATGGACAGGATCAGGGACACGATCGCAGCAATGCTATCCGAAGTCGGGCTCGGTAACAGACTTGACAGCATCTTCTCCAGGGTAAGAAACAATGTCATACCCCAAGACGACTTCGAAACCGAGGAAGATGCTCGATCACCATGAACAGCCCATCGGAAAAGTCGGCACAAAAAGAAGTTAATTGCTGGAATTGCTGCTTCTTTTCAATTAGCTGGGATCCCAACCATCGATACCGTTGCCAGCGACTGGGATTCAAGTCCAGACAACTACCTTCAATTGACATCCGGCAAATTGATGGAAGGGATTGTTTATATTTCAAGACAAAACCCGGGACCTAGACCCCCGGAGAAAAGAACAGATCCTCGAGCTAGCTTAATGAGGCCAGTATCCTGGCGCCACCCTTGGAATTTTCGTCCGCAGCTTCCTCGGAGGGCGCAAGAGCACCGTCAATAATTCCCCCTTCATGACATAGAAACGAACTGTATTGAACACTACCCGAAAGCTTTCCGCCCTTTTTGATCTCAATACTTTTAGCGACAACGGATCCCGATCCCGAGTCCAGCCGCCCCTCCAAAAGAATACGATTCGCTTGAACCCTTCCTTCAACAACTCCATTAGGACCAATCTCCAGCAACCGTGTTTCTATCTCTCCAGAAACGCGCCCATCAATTTTTGCATTACCCTGTATGTTGAGCTTCGTATTCTCAAGCTTCGTTGTTTCACCAACATACAATTCAAACTTCTCTTCTGACATCTCTACTTCCTCAGACCCTGGGCCCGTTTTACTATTCATCCATTCCAAAACCAAAACTTCCTTTTTTATCGGCACCGCTCCCTTACACTTAATAAGGGGTGCGCCTATTTATTATCGGTCACAATCACAAAAACCTTTGCGCTAAGTTTTGTATTTCCCTTAACTTCATCGGAAGCATACATCAGTCAGCCATCGGGAATAAACCGCTTGAAAATAAAAATTTAAATCTAATAAAATCAATTGCTTAAATTTTCTAATATTGCTGACGAATTTATCTAAAGTTTTTTGGTGTTCAGCCGATATTTTCTGTAAGCCGGCAAGAATCTGCCGCTTCAGAGAAAAAAGGGGAAATCATTGCCTCAGAGAAAAATCTCTGATCCCGGACTTCTTTTGGGGGGTCCTGAAAAAGTCCGGGGAGCGGCAGCGGTTAACCTCTGCTGGTATCTGAAGGGAAACATCCGGCCGATTTCAGAGAGAATAGCTGCCGTAAATAGATCTTAATATTCTATTTTCTCTAATCCCTCAAAGTGGCATAATTCGTGCTTCTATCAAAGCTAAAGAAAAAAAGGAAAACCTAAAGTTTCCTCGATTGTGTCCGATCTTTCTTGTAAGGGACCAGGGGTTTTATAGATAAATGGCTAATATTGATTACATTAATGCTCTCGGAGCAGGCGCATCTTTTGATACCAAGTCAATTGTAGAGTCTTTGGTCAACGCTGAAAGAGCAGGCGCAGAGGCGCAGATTCAGAGAAAACTCGCTTCAGCTGAATCAAAAATCAGTGGGCTTGGTGCAGCAACCTCCATTCTTAATATTCTTAAGGAAGGAGCCGAAAAGCTTAATGATGCCAAGGACTTCAACACGCTGTCTCTTTCAAATAACCAGACTAGTGCGTTCGGAGCCTCGGCCAGCGCAAATGCGAGCACCGGCACCAATAGCATCAATGTAACGGCAATCGCAAAAGAACAGCGCTCTATTTCGGCGGGGTTCGATAGCACATCGACAACAATTAACGGGGGCGGCACAACAACTATCGATATCACTGTAGGCGGAGCCACCCAGTCATTAAGCGTCGAGGGCGCAACACTAGAATCCGTGAGAAACGCCATAAATAATGCAGATCTCGGTATAAAAGCTGAAATACTGGATACCGGAGCTGAATCGGATAATTTTCGCCTTCAGCTGGTAGGAGAATCAGGCGCTGACAAAAGTTTTACCGTATCTACTGACGCTTCCGGTCTGAGTTTTTCGAATCTCCAGGCAGCGTCTGACGCTTCATTAACGGTAAACGGGGTAGATTTCACCCGTTCCAGTAATACCATTTCAGATGTCATTCAAGGAGTCACCCTGAACCTGAACTCCACTACGGACGGCACAGCAACGCTGGCGGTCAATCGGGACACCACCGCAGCAAAAGAAAATATCATTGCTTTCGTAGCCTTATACAACGAAGCACAACTGGAGTTCAAAAAACTGACTGACTCGGAAACAGATGGGCCTCTGAGAGGCGACACGATCTTCAGATCTATGCTAAGAAATCTGAACTCGATCGTACTATACCAGTCGTCAACCCCAGGAGACGAAATCGATTCGTTATCAAGTATGGGAATCAGCGTAGACAAAACCGGACAGCTTCTGTTCGACGAAACCGAGCTGGACGAAGCACTTTCAAACAATTTTGAAGATGTCATAAGAATATTCAGCGCCGATACAAACGATCAGAGTCGTTTCAGCGACGAGGACGCGGGGATAGCCGGAGACATAAAGACGCTTATCGAAAACGCAACCGCTTCAGACGGTTATCTCTTTACCGCAGAGCAGGCCCTTGAGAGCCGGACCAGTGAATATAACGAAGAGCTTGAAGAGCTTAACGAAAGAATGGCGGTCGTAGAAGAAAGATATAATCGACAATTCCTTGCAATGCAGACTATTATAGAAGAAATGAACAGCACGAAGGAAAGCCTGATCTCAAGTCTTGAAAACCTGCCGTTCACGCGCAAAGATTAACCGTTAATGGAAGAGAGAGCACTCGACAATGGCTTCGAATCCGGACCAGCCCTGTAAGGTATGTAAGCAGATACGTTACTTCCTGCTTGTGGCTGTTCCCCTCCTCCTTCTTATAGGAACCAGGCCCGACGTCGGGGTCCCGAGTTTTCCGATAGAGATGGCCTTCACCAATATGATTCTTCTGGGGTTTTTTGCCGTACTGGCATGGAGAATCTACACCGATTATTTCAAAAACAGAAAAAAGTAGCGAGTTTGTCCTTCTTTAACTAGTTCCTGAATCAAACCAGATCTGGGGATCTCTGCACTGCTGCCTAAAAAATTAATCTTTTTTTTAAAAAAAAGCTAAAGTTTTCCTATCGGCAACCGACTTGCTCTTCAAGCGGCAAGTTTTTGCCGCTTTATGTGCAACTTCTAGCGAAACCTGGAAGAAACACTAAGCAAGTGGTTACGAGATGTGGCGATGTGGGGTCGTCATCATCCATGAAGGGTCGTCATGGCTAAACCATAATCGCGTAGCTTTCTAAAAACGTTTTTTAGGAGCTAACAATATGACTTTAGTCGTAAACACAAACATTGCGTCGATGAATGCGCAACGCTCGCTGCATGCAAGCAGCAGAGAATTGTCGACTGCAATGGAACGCCTTTCGACCGGTAAAAAAATCAACAGCGCCGCTGACGACGCTGCGGGTTTTGCTATCGCCGAAAGCATGACAGCGCAAATCAGGGGTCTCTCTATGGCTGCGAAGAATGCCAACGATGCCCAATCGCTATTAAGTATCGTCGAGAACGCGACAAACGATGTCACAGACATGCTACAGCGTGTCAGGGAACTCGCAGTCCAGGCTCAGAGCGATACCAATAGCAGCACCGACAAAGCTAACCTGCAAAAGGAAGCAGAAGCTTTGTTCGCGGAAATAGACAGAGTCGCCAGTGATACAACCTACAACAACGTTGCCTATCTGGGTTCTGGTGCCGCCTCGATCGATATCCAGGTCGGTTACACTGATGGGGATACGATTAGCATCACCACANACGATGTCTCGTCGGGCCAACTCGGCACGGACGGAGGAACCAAACTCCATGACGGCAGTGATTTTCTGTTAATAGACGGCGCTGGCGCCCTGCAGGTGATCTCGGATGCCATTGATCAGGTTGCAGGTTACAAGGCCGAATGGGGTGCGGGT
Source organism: Gammaproteobacteria bacterium (assembly GCA_002708765.1). Lineage (GTDB taxonomy): Bacteria > Pseudomonadota > Gammaproteobacteria > Pseudomonadales > Azotimanducaceae > UBA9659. The sequence continues at coordinate 38,394 of PAPD01000002.1, forward strand.
CAGAATCGTCTGGAATACACCATCTCCAATCTGATGAACGTTGTCGAATTTACTTCGGCCGCTCGTTCCAGGATCCAGGATGCTGATTTCGCACTAGAAGCAGCCAAGCTTTCAAAGGCTCAGGTACTGCAACAGTCTGGCGCCGCAATGCTTGCGCAGGCTAACGCAGCACCTCAACTCGCACTGCAACTACTGAAGTAGGTCGTGACTTCGGTTCCTGAAGCAGGTCGTGACTCCAGGAACGTTGCATAAAGAAAGGGATTCATGCGGCACGTGCAGCCGGATAAAAAATGAATCCCCCGTTTCTCCGACTGGGAGCTCACGACCCCTTTAGCTGAGAATGTTAAAGAGCTCCCGGTCAGGGGCCTTAGGGCCTCAAGGAGAATAAAACAGGGTAGTAAAATACTAAGATGGAGCAGGACACTAAGGAAGGTCTTATTACTAAAAACTAAAGTTTTCCCAAAGGAGCCCGATAAGGCATCTGTACACGGCAAAAACTTGCAGGAAAAGCGGCAAATTTCTACCAAAGAGGTTCCACTTTTCCGCTTTTTTGCCGATTTCAGACGGATAGCTAAAGGGGTTTAGTTATGGGAATGGTTTTAAACACAAACGTACCATCGATTCAGGCGCAGCGTGCGCTAGGAGAATCGAGAAAGGAAATGGAATTAGCGATGGAGCGTCTATCCACAGGATCCAGAATCAACAGCGCAGGCGACGACGCAGCGGGCCTGGCGATAGTGGAGAGAATGAATACCCAGATCAGAGGGTTGAACCAGGCAACGCGAAACGCAAACGACGGAATCGGTCTGATTAAGACCGTTGAGAACGCTCTTGTTGAAGTCTCTGGAATGTTACAGAGAATGAGAGAACTCGCAGTTCAGTCAGCTAACGACACGAAAACAGCAACCGAACGGGCATTCGCCGACAACGAAGTCTCAGCTCTGCAGCTTGAGATATCAAGGGTTTCGCTGAATACCCGGTATAATGGTGCGCAGGTACTTAACGGATCTTTTTCCGCAAAATCCTTGCAGGTAGGGACACAGGCAGGCGAGACGATCGATTTTTCGATCGGCAACATTGAAGCCTCCAAGCTCGGTTCATACATCATCGACGGAGTCACCACTACCGCAGTAGCGAGCAGCACAACCGCCACCGATCCGACAAACAGTGCCGCAGACGCAGAAAACATTACAATTACCTCCTTCGAAACCACCCGCGTCATCGATGTCGAGGATAATGACACTGCCAAAAAGGTTGCAAAGAAAATCAATGCCGTTTCTGCGTCGACTCAGGTCGTCGCTTCTGCGGCGACGTACGCCATCTTCGACACAGCCACTGCCTCGACCGCAAACACAGCGAGACTGAGAATTAACGGGACGGAAACAGCCTCTTTTACGGTTACAGCCAATGATGTCAGTGACGCGGTACAGAAAATCAATGCAATCTCCTCGACCACCGGGGTCCAGGCGAGCGCAACCAACAACAAGGTGTTACTTAAAGATGCAGACGGTGACGATATAGTTCTTATCAACAGGTCAGCGCGGACTGATCTCAGAACCCAGGCCGTCGGCATCGACGGCGAAACTGTTGGGGGCAGCGTTATTACTCTTGCGGCCTCTGGCGCCTCCGCAGACACCGTAAACGTCAGAGGAAATCTGAAGCTTACATCGAACAAGGATTTCAAAATCACCCAGGCTAGCGCAACCGAGTATTTCACGTCAGGCGATACTTCTGCCCCGCTCGTAAACGTTACCGCCGTGAGCGTGTTGACACAGATAAAAGCTTCCAATGCACTTGCAATTATCGACGGAGCAATAGAAACTGTTTCGTCTGTAAGAGGCTCTCTAGGAACTTTGCAGAATCGCCTGGATTACACCGTATCCAACCTGCTAAAGGTTACAGAATTCACCACCGCAGCACGATCACGAATCGCCGACGCCGATTTCGCTGCTGAAACAGCCCGGCTGGCAAAAGCCCAGGTTCTTCAGCAAGCAGGTGCCTCGATGCTATCTCAGGCAAACGCTTCTACTGACACTGTGCTGCAATTACTAAGAGGATAAAGAGGTAGGATAAAATCATGCCCATGGAAACAGTAGGAACCACAGTAAACCCCGTAGCACCGGCGGGTCCCAGGCCCGCCGAATCTGTCAAGAAACCTCCGGCATCGCCGGAGGTTTCTGTGATTCAACCAGCACAGGATTTTATAAAACGAAGTGAGCTGATTGAACAGGTCAAAAATAAAGACTTAAGAATACAGAATGAGATCCAGAGAGCTCTGAGCCAGGTAGAAATCATGATGGAACTTCGGGACAGGGCAGTCACTTTCTCGCAGGATGAGCAGGCAGGCGCAAATGTCATCCGGGTAATTGACAGAGATACCGGAGAACTTATCCGTCAGTTCCCTCCCGAAGAATTGCTACAGTTCATGAGAAATCTGACAAAAATGCTAGGAACTTTTATGGATGAAAAGGCATAGAGCCGGGATAGGCTAAAGATAATTAGCTTGTATCCGATTCTATTAATGTGTAAAAAAGAGCCTGATCTTGTTTCATGGAAAGGGCATTGAGCAAAAAGGACCAAAACATGTACCGAAGATCAGCGTTGTCGGCATATGCCGACATTGATGTCCAGACAAAGACATCAACGGAAAAACCCCAAGAACTAATCACTCTCCTTTTCGAAAAAGCCTGTGTATTGATGAGACAATCTCAAGAGCAGCTGAAGCGTGAAGACACGGAGGGATTCAATAACAGTACAAGCCATGCCATGCAGATTGTTCTTGGCCTGAGAGGAGTGCTAGATATGGAAAACGGGGGCGAGCTCGCGGCTCAACTCTACGAGACATATACAGCTATCTCCGCAGCTCTTTTCAAAGCCCGGGCTGAGTCAGATGCAGTTTCTATAGAAAAACTTTATGTCGCTTTAAGCGAACTGAAGGAAGGCTGGGACATGGTGAAGTAAGGCTACTTCGGACTTCTTACCATAAAAAAGGGTCTTTCAAGGTTATCGAATAGCCTGCAAGACGTTGCTCCCGAGAATGTGTACATTCCGCAACGAAATCCGGTATGCGGGCTCTCGTCCTTAGCCCAGTAGTTATTTACCATAGCGTTTGGAAAGACATTCACGTTTATCGAAGGGTTACCGCAACCTTTAACACCTAGGCTTGCAAGCTCATCTAAGCTGGGAAGCCGCCACTGTGTTCCTGATTTCTGATTGATCTCACTGACGCTTTCCACCGCATCAGTCCAGGACACGATCATCGGCACTCCGAGACACTCCTCCTTCACCAACCGCTGACCCACGGAGCACCTGAACCATTCAATGTCATTATCCGGATCATAGGCCAGACCCCCAGCCTTCAGCTCGAAACGCCCGTTATCTCCCTCGGCAATGAAACCGTAACAACCTGGGGGAAGACGCCGCTCGCAGCCAGTGACAAGCATAATCAGAAACCAAAAAAGAAAAAGTCTTAAGGCCATCCGAACATAAACCATTTCTTTATCCAAAACATCTCTAGAATATGGCAATATCAGTTTAAGAGAAAGACAATTTGACCGATTGTTAACTTTACCTCGAGTTGTAAAATTCTCGGAATGATTTTTTAGGAGCAAAAAAAATGGACATTGCGACTGTCATCGGGTTTGTAGGAACCATGGGTCTTATTGCGTGGGCGATGGACTCAGCAGCAGGAATCGGTGCATTTGTCGATGCTTCCTCGGTGGTTATCGTATTTGCAGGCTCCATTATGGTACTGCTAATGCGGTCAACTCTTCCAGAATTCATTAATGCCTGGGCCAAGGTTTTGATGAAAGCATTTCTGAACAAGAACGAGGATCACCCGGAACTGATCGAACAGATTATTACCATGGCAAATACCGCGAGAAGAGACGGGGTTATCGCCCTCGAAGGACAGCTCGCAGAACTTGAAAATCCCTATCTCGCGAAAGGTATCAGCATGGTAGTTGACGGGACGGCTGCGGAGGTTATCGAGAGTTCGCTTACTAATGACAAGGATCTGATGATAAAACGCCACGAGCTCTCTTCCGGAGTGTTCAAGTCCTGGAAAGACATCGCCCCCGCCATGGGGATGATAGGCACACTGGTTGGTCTCGTGGGAATGCTACAAAACATGTCGGATCCTAAGGCGATTGGGCCAGCGATGGCCATTGCCCTGCTAACCACACTTTACGGAGCTCTTATCGCCAATGTTCTGGCCGGGCCCTTCGCAGAGAAGCTGGATAATTATTCTCTAGACGAGCAAAACGCCTGCGATCTGATCATGGAAGGCGTTATCGAGATACGTAAAGGGGAAATGAACCCTCGGGTCCTAGAAGACCTTTTGAAAAGTCGTCTCGATCCCGCCGCAAGAGAGAAGATGGCTCCTGGTTAGGTTGAGATGACGTTATGAGTGAGTCCGATGTCCAAGCCGATGATGCCGCCCTTGATGACGAGAATTCGCTCGAAGAAGGGATAAACGAACCGGAAGAACCGAAAGCAAAAAAGGTCCCTCCGGAATGTAAAGAGTGCCCCGGCGGGGCCCCTCCCTGGATGGCAACCTTTGCTGACATGGCCACCCTTCTGATGGCCTTCTTCGTACTGATACTTTCCTTCGCCAATGTAAATGTTCCCAAGTTCGAGCAAGTCAGCGGTTCCCTTAAGGTCGCTTTTGGTGTCGCCAGGGTGATACCCAAAATCAAACTTCCGATGGGCGAAACACTTCTGAAAACCGAATTTACTCCTGCGGATGCGGAACCCACCGTCATACCCGATAAAAGTCAAAAGGTCCAAGATCCTAATCATCAATTTGTAAAGCAGATGACCGAGGAAAACCAGGAAGATTTTGACACGCCCGAGGAACTCCTCGAAGTGAAGGAACTCCTCCAGGAAGAACTGGAAAAAGGACAGGTCCGGGTAAGGATGCAAGGAGAAGAAATTCTTGTCGAATTGCTTTCTCCCGAGCAACAAGCGAGATCCGGAGCAAAGGGACAATCTCTAAGCGGTCAGGTACCGCAGGAACATCTGGAAATTGCAAAGAAAATAACTGATATAAGAGCCGACATTCCTAGCCCTATCGTGGTGCAGCGCCCTGTCGAAGGGAAAGAAAAAGCGGAAGGCGATTCCAGAGACACCGATGACAGATTACGGCAGATACGTTCTGCTCTGCAGAATGAAATCGCTCAGGGATTAGCCGAAGTCGAAAAAGACGGGGATAAGATCATTATTCGGTTGGGGCAACAGGATAGCTTTAGTTCTGGCAGTGCGGATCTCAGAGCATCTTTTCAGGGAACGCTCGGACGTGTCGGAGCAGCCATCAATGATGTGGGAGGAATAATCAGGGTCGAAGGCCACACCGACGATGTGCCAATAGGGTTTAGTGAAAGATTCAAATCTAACTGGGATCTGTCGTCAGCCAGATCGGCCTCGGTAGCCAATTACATAATCGACAACACCGGCCTCGAACCTGGCCGGCTCTCGATCGCGGGATTTGCAGATAGCAGACCCATCGAAACAAATGATACAGCGGCGGGCAGGGCTAGAAATAGAAGAATCGAGGTAATCGTGGATGGCTGAAGAAGAAAGATCTCCGGAGGAACTTGAAGAAGAACTTCCAGAAGGAGCGGAGTTAGAAGAGGAAGAGCCGTCCCTTCCCCGCCCACCTGATGAAGTGGTTGGCACCTGTCCGGCATGTCCATCCATGGCGCCCGCGTGGATGGCGACATTTGCAGATATGGCCACACTTCTAATGGCCTTTTTTGTTCTGATATTGTCATTTGTAGAAATGGAAACGCCTTCGATTTTCAAAGAAGTTTCCGGATCCATGTCTAACTCTTTCGGGGTGCAGCGTGAGATCCCAAGCGTCGAACCGCCTATGGCACAGAATATTATCGCCCAGAACTTCAAGACCTCGAAAGTCAACCCCTCACTGATCACTAATGTCCAGGAAGAAACATCGAGCGAAGAACCCCAGGACGTCGAACTCAAGTCCACAGCGAATATCGGAACCCAGACAACAAAATCCGATCTGGAGAAACTGGAAGAGGCCTTCAAGAAGGAAATAGCCAAGGGAAAGGTAGAACTGAAGACTGTGGACGGAAAAATCGTTGTCAACGTAAAAGAAAAAATGGATAGCGACAACGAAACAGACGAGGACATGGAAAGAAGCAAAGGCCAGATAGATGAAGACACTCTGGAAATCTATGCGAAGGTAGCCGAGGCCCAGTCCTATATCGAAAGTGAAGTCGAAGTGCAGTTCAATCAAGGAGATTCAGAGTCTCGAGAACTAAAGAGAAAAGAAAAAGAAGACCGGGTCAATGACCAACTCAAGAAAATCAGAGCAGATCTGAAGTCACAGATCGACCAGGGACTGGCAAATGTGGAAAAAAAAGGTGACCAGATCCTTATACAATTATCTGCCCAGGGATCATTTCAATCCGGGTACGCCAGGCTAAGGACGAACTTCCTGCCAACTCTCGCCCAGGTAGCGGGAACCATTTCCGGTTCACAAGGAAAAATAACTGTTTCCGGGCATACGGACAACATCCCGATAGCTTTTTCTGAAAGGTTTGATTCTAACTGGGACCTTTCAGCGGCGAGAGCCGCTGCAGTCGCAGACTATTTTATGGGCTCTGCACCTATCGATAACGAGCGTATAAACGTTCTGGGCTTTGCGGACACTAAACCAGTAGCAAGCAACGACACCTCCCAAGGAAGATCTCAAAACCGCCGGATCGAGATCTTAATAGATAGTTAAAACTTTCAGGTTTTACCCCTATACTAGGCTTTCTATTTGAATTTAGAGAGTGCATGAGATCACGAATCCACAACATTCTTGAAATAACAAACCCCGACGATCTGATATCGCGGATATTTTCAGTGTCTGTCGTTGCGCTGATTCTGATCAATATTATCTGCATCGTCCTTGAATCAGTCGCTTCCATCGAACAACAATATCGTGAGCTTTTCCTGGCAATAGAAATCGGATCCACAATCATATTCGCGACTGAATATGTCCTGCGGCTCTGGTCCTGTGTAGAGAAAGAAGATGAGGAAGGAATATCCCGGAGTAATTTTTCAATCCGAATTCGATACGCAACCACGCCACTCGCGATCGTCGACTTGCTGGCCTTCCTTCCCTCTCTGCTCCAGATCATTTTCCCCGGGATCGATCTCAGATTTCTCAGGGTTCTTAGGTTACTAAGAGTATTCAAGCTCACCCGGTACTTTTCTTCTTTCGAGTTGCTGCTTACGGTTCTGCATGAAGAGAGAAAAAATCTGGGGGGTATATTCGTTATAATGATAGTAATTCTGATCCTGGCAGCCTCAGCCTTATATATCGTCGAGAGAGATGTCCAGCCAGACAAGTTCGGATCCATTCCCCAGGCAATGTGGTGGGCGATAGCTGCCCTGACCACAGTCGGATACGGGGATGTCTATCCGCAATCAAGCCTGGGGCAGATTCTGGGATCTCTCGTCACCGTTCTTGGAATCGGCATGGTAGCGCTTCCTTCCGGTATCCTGGCATCCGCGTTTTCGGAACAAATGAGACGAAAACGGGAGTCATTACAGGTAATGATCGACGATGCACTGGAAGACGGAAATATTGATCGCAGAGAATTACTGATGATTCGAGACGTCGGACACAATCTGGGCCTGGCCGAGGAACAGATTGAAGAACTGGTCAAACACTCTAGAGAGATATTTGAAATCGAAAGCATCTCGGAAGAAAAAAATGAACTGGCGGGCAATATGAAAAAACAATCAAAACCGAACGCGTGAGAGGAACACAAACATGAGAAAAGAAGTCTTTTCTAGCCTGATAGCACAAACGTTGCTTGCATTGGTCGTGGGGATTCTCGTCGCCATTACCGCTCACTATTTTGTGGAAGGTGCGAGGTATCTACTTTCGCTCAGAGATGTTGAAATACTCTCTCTAAATATCTCGGATAGCAGTTATTCCCTGGTTCCCATTGTCTCCATGCTGGTTGCGGCGGTTCTCATTATTCTCGTGAGGCGACTCCTGGGCGTTACCAAATGGTCAGGCCCCGCGGACAGCATATACGCGTTACATCAGTCCAAAGTCGGTGTCGACGTGAAGATAGGCATCGGTTCGACCTTAGCCGCTTTCATTTCAGCAGGAGGCGGCGCCTCGGTTGGCCAGTATGGTCCTCTTGTACATTTTGGAGCAACACTGGCCACGATCATCTCGAAATTTAGCGGGAAATTCATACGAAAGGATGTTTTCATCGCCTGCGGTGTGGCTGCCGCCATCTCTTCAGGCTTCAATGCGCCTATCGCAGGAATTATTTTCGCCCATGAAGCATTATTGAGACGTTTTTCTATAGGCGGTTTGGCTCCTATCTCTGTTGCCTCTATTGTGGCAGCAGCGACTAACAGGTACCTTTTCGATGCTGATCTCGCCTTCATGGTGCCTAGCTCTAACCTCGAGCTAGGGGCAGTCCTCCCCTTCGTCATCATCTTCGCACCAATATGCTCTGCCGTCGCAATCCTATATATGGTTTCGCTAAGGAGTTGCCAGCGCATTGCGGCAAGCGGCAATTACCACTTCAATATCCTGATCTTCGGCACCGCCATCACCGTGGGCTTAATCGGTGTCTTTATTCCGGACGTGCTGGGATTAGGCAGCTATCAGATAAACCAGATTCTGATGTCCAATTACGATCTGACTTTCCTCCTGATTATTCTGATTGCCAAGATCTTGGTAACAGCCATGTGCATCGGTTTCGGCTTTTTCGGGGGCGTCTTCGGGCCAGCGCTTTTTGTTGGGGCAGCGCTGGGAGGCTTCCTTTCGGGCTTGCTCATCCAAGTCGGTCTTTCGGCCGAATATGGCAGCATCATAGCAGTGGCAACTCTTGCCGCTGTCGGGTCTTCTGTTATCGGCGCACCCCTGACGGTAGTATTGATTATCCTTGAGCTAACAGGCTCATACCAGTACGCACTTATGGCTCTTCTTTCAGTAACTCTCTGCTCTACCCTGACCTATAAACTTTTCGGGTTGTCTTTTTTCGACAGGCAATTGCTTGATCGAGGGATCGACCTGAGTCGAGGCAGAGAATATATTCATATGACGCAAATAAGAGTTGAAGAGCTAGAACACAGCGAATACCTGGCCTTTAATCCGGAGTCATCGCCCAAGGATATTATGCGGGACATGATGGAAAAACAGGTGACCGAGGCCTACGTCGTAGACAATGAAAATACCCTGGTCGGCAAAATAAATATAGTTTCACTCATTGAAGACACCGAGAGCATCATGAATATAATCGATAAAACCCCTGTTGCTCTGCAAACAACAAACTCTCTTACTGAAGCGCTTGAAATTGCATCAGACTTTGTGGGAGAAAGTATTCCTATCGTCAAAGGGAACAAGCTCGAAGGCGCGATCACGGAGGGGGATCTTTTTACTAAAGTTCTGGCTATTCAGGACGATCTAAGAAATGAAGAAACCGAAGGAAATGGAGTGACAGGGTAATGAGGAAAATCGGAGGGCTGACCCTTTTAGCTCTTCTGGCAAAGGTTCTGCTTTTGACGAAGGTAAGTCCGGTAATCGCCGAACCTTTTGTCGCTGGCCTGAATGCGATCGATAGAAAGCATTACGCTACAGCTTTCCGGTCATTCAGGTCCCTTGCCGAACAGGGCGCTGCCGAAGCCCAGAATAACATAGGCTTCCTTTATCAGAACGGATTCGGAGTCAGAAGAAGCTACGCAAATGCTATTACATGGTATACAAGAGCGGCAGACCAGGGACTCCCGCAAGCAGAACACAATCTCGGAATGCTGAACTATCACGGGCACGGGGTAAGCCAGAATTTCACCATAGCAAAAAGATGGTTTAGCCGAGCAGCAAAACAGAATCTAGGACCCTCCCACTATATGCTTGGCCGCATTTTCTATAAAGGTGAGAGCACCGCAGAAAACCCCGAACGCGCCAGGACACATTTCAGAGATGGAGCAAAACTGGGCGATGCCAGAAGTCAGTACATGTACTCCTACATGCTCCTTGCGGGAGAAGGAAAGCAAGACATAAACGAAAATTCCCGTTTCGGCCCTCTCTTTAACCAGCAGGGAGCGACCGAGGAAGAATATAAACTCGCGCTAGTATGGTCAAAATTATCTGCGAGAAACGGGTATGAAGATGCTAAAGAATTAGTGGAGTACGCCCGATTACATGTAGATAGAGACGAAATAGACGTTACGGAGATGATAGTCGAACGATGTATCGAAACAGAATATAAAAACTGTCCTGCAATCTAAAGTTATCAAAGATTTTACCGATAGATTAATGGAAGGCAGGAATGGCATTAAAATGACTCAGCTTAAAACACTAAAAACAGAAATCTCGGAATTCGGAACGAGGAATGAAGAGGAGATGAAGTTTCTCTTTCGATCCTTGAAGCATAGCCTAGGGACCGCGGCGAATCATGCATCCTTGCATCGCTACGACAGAACGGTTCCTTCTATTAAGCATGCGATCAATCTTTCAGGACTTCTTTACAAGAATCTCTGTCTGCTTCCGGTACCAAGTCTGCAGGGACACATCGATGACCTGTTCGACTACATGAAAGAGACACTAGAAGAAAACTTGCGGGTTCCGCTAGCGGAAGATCTGGCCGAACTCGGGTTGCTTATCAAAGAACTGGAAAAAGGAATGGCCACGTTGCTGGTTCCCATGGATAGTATCCGTCTTCCTGAAGTCGAAAAAAATAAAAATCCGGAAGCAACCACAGTGAGCCAAGCACAAATCAGCTAAGATATTGAAACAGAGACAGCTGAGCGATCCTCGCAAAACTGGCTTGGGTAGCTTCAAGCCTTACAATTTCCTGGTTGAACTGGGTAACCGCTTTCGCGTAGTCCAGATCTCTTTCAGAAGCTAGAAGTTGATCGATCTGCAACCTCACATCACTATTGATACCGCTCTGGCGATCGACATTATTTAGGCTTGATCCTACATCACCCATCGTAACAGAGAGCTGCTCCTGCACCCCTGTTATTTCACTCACTGCTCTGCCTATCTGCCCTCTGTCATTAGAACTAAGTGCGTTAACAAAGTCCTGTAGAACAGAGAAATAATCTATGTTGTCCTTTTCGTCTTCCTGAAGCCGGACAGTCAGAGGTGTAGTCGCAGAGATCTCGGGTGTTATCTTAACGCCGTCGGTTGCCAGAGAATCTTCTCCGGTCAATGTAACGGCATATACATCAGATCCTCCCGAGGCAGTGATCCCCGGGGCTGAGCCAGATGACACGGATGCGGTATATGAAACTCTGGCTTTCTCCGGGCCAAGGGTAGACGAAGCAATCGCTTCATTTGTTATGCCTGCCGCTGTGTAAGTAGCGGTACCAGTCTGAATTCCGGGTTTTTTCCATAGATACTCGATATCTGTTCCGTTGGAAGCTTTACTCACGGTAAAGTCCAGGCTCGCATAGTTAGTCGCTGACTGAATTGCAGTGACCAATGCATCAACACTCGCAAAACCTCCCCCGGGAACCGTCGGCGTTATCGAATTCGTTCCGTCACCAATAGTCAATCCGGTGTAACTGGCAAGGGTCCCGACGGTTACAGTCTCTAGTTCATAACCACTCCCGGCTTCTTTCCAGTTATATTCGATATCCACTCCGTTAGCAGCCTTGTCAACAGTAAATAACAGATCACCATAACCAGGCGCCGAACGAATATTGCTGATTAGCGTATCGATGTTCCCAGGATCGCCTGCCGAAAAATCAAGGGCAACGCTATTAGTTCCGTCCGAAATCGTCACGGCGCCGTTGTATGCGGTTATTGTTCCTGGCGATATTGTTTCCTTATGCCGCACGGAGGCGGTTCCGGAAACGCCATTTCTCTTGAGCTGGGTATTAAACTCAGCCGCAACCTCTTCGGCAGTACCAGCCCCCACTTTCAGCTGGATAAGTCGCTCCCCTATCTGGAAATTATAATCACCTTCGCCCTCGAAACCTGCGAGCTGGTAGGTCCGTTTAGTTCTCGACGCTCCCTCGAAAATTGACTGGCCGTCTCTGTTTTTCGCCATTTCTCTTGTTCCGCTGATCTGGATTCTGGTCTGTCGATTATCTCCCTGATATTCAACGGCTCCAGTCACGTCATCCTTCTTGAACGGCAGTATTTCTGTTCTGCTTCCTCCAAAGACATAATTCCCTTCTACATCTCTGGTATTGGCAATTGACAGAAGTTCATCTCTGAGATTTTTCGCTTCTGCAGCTATGATATCTCTATCGGTCGCCATTAAAGTATCGTTCGCGGCCTGAAGAGCCAACTCTTTTAATCTGATCAAAATATCACTAGCAGAACCCAGCACACTTTCCTCGAGCTTGAGACGATCTTTAAGGTAGGACAGGTTGGAATCGAACGAATCAATTTTTTTAAGATTAGACTGCAGCGTTTCTATATTTCTGAGCTTCGAGGTATCGTCACTAGCCCTTGTCAATGACTTGCCAGAAGCGATCTTCTCTCTCGATCTTGAAACATCACTTTGCGTTGACTGGATATTTTTCAGCGAACTATCAAATAAGTAAGTACTGGAAATTTTCATAAATTCACCTAGACCCTCAACAAAGATTCAAACAACTGATTCGCTGTTTGCATTACTCGCGCCGAAGCCTGATAAGCCTGTTGAAACCTAATGAGATTAGCTGCTTCCTCATCCAGGTTGACCCCAGCCAATTGATCTTTGGTCTGAACTGCCTGGTTATAGACCACTTCCAGGGCTTCTTGAGCTACAGTGGCCTTATTCGATAAGTTGCCCGCAGAAGTCAGAATCGCCAGATATGCCTCGAAAAAATTCTGGTCATTACCAAACACATCCTTGCTCTCAAGATCGGCTATCCGAATCGCATTTTCATTGCTACCAACGCCGGCCTGGTTTCCATCAACAGAAAAGATATCCCCTTTTACCGGGGGTTGATCAAGGGTTAGTTTGATCGCCTCGTACTGAATCTCGCCACCACCATCGTAGGATCTCTCAGCTAGAACCGTTCCAGACTGGGTGTCGATGATCCGATACTGGGACTCGGTAAGAAATTCGAATTTGGTGGTTCGGTTTCGGATACTTAGAGGGTCAACGGCAGTGCTCTTATATTCTCCAAATAGCTGTCCAACGTCATCCGAGTTAGAACTTCCATCAGCAGGCGCTGTAGCAAAAACAACAAGATCTTCCTGAACAGCCCCACCAAGATACAACGAAGTGTTAAACCCAATTTTATTAAGGATATCGGCAGATCCTGTTTTTCCAAGGGTCAGAGCAATCTCTTTTTCACTTGTATCTCCGGCAGCCCGGCTAGCAGAAACAACAACACCGGCCTGGTTTTCTCCGGAAACCTGAGTAAAAACATTAGAGCCAGAAGAGAAAGTAATTGTTTTCGCTTCCGCTGAACCCCGGGAAATAGCTTCATCAGTTGCACCCGCAACAACGTAGGTCGCGGTGCCTGATTGAGAACCTTGCGTCTTCCAGGTATATTCTATATCAGTACCGTTTGCTGCTTTGCTGACAGTGAAACCGAGGCTACTATAATTGGTGGCTGCCTTAATCGCGGTGACCAGTGCATCAACATTAGCTGGCGCACCACCACTGAAGGTCAACCCCGATATGCTATTTGTTCCGTCGCTGATTGAAACCGACCCGTTGTAAGCGGATAAGGTTCCAACGGTTACCGTCTCCACCTGAAATGCAGCGTTACTTAAGACAAGGCTCTGGTTTGCTCCAAGCCTCGCGTGAACAGTGTTCTCGCTATCCGTCTGGGCATTGATCTGGTTAATCAGATCAGTCATATTCGACACACTAGACACATTGACCGTAGCGCCATTGATTACAAGCGTGTTCCCCGAAAAGTCTACTTCGTTGGCAGGAATTATTATCTCGTTCTTCGCCTTGGCACTCATTGAGGCAGCCAAGCCACTTGCGTTGATATTTGCAGTTAACCAGTCGACTACTGCTGTAGCACTGAGCGAAACACCATTAGCGACAGACAATTCGGTCATTGCATTGCCGTTTAACTTCAATGAATTTGCCGGAACGATAACACCTGGTCCATCTATTTTCGGTATTCCTCTTGTCTGTATGAAGGCTTCTCTCGTGACTTTCTTAGTTCCGGTAGAATCTATTTCGGTGACTGATTTTCCGACAACCCCCATCTTCCAGTCGTATCCCATGTAAGAAGAAGCATTATTGAGATAGGTATCGGAGTAAGTGATTCCTGATCTGAATCCGTTATCTGTTGTAAGCATGGTTGATTTATTAGTTTCCGTAAGATCATCCGTTCCGAAGAGGTGTCTGCCCTCTTTGGTAAAAACCTGGAGATTGAGTTCACTTGAACGATCTTTTTTCATGGAAAGCACAACATCCTTGAGTCCCGCTCCCAGGATAGTCTTTGGTTCGATGGTGCTGTGGCTGATACTTATCGCTGCTGATTCGTTCAGGTTATTCCGTATAATTTTTTCGAGAGCATTATCCGGAGTTAATTTTTCTGCTGCGAAAACAGAGACCCTGGGCCTGACCGAGGAAAGATTTGTTACCGCATTCTTAACACCGAAAAGTTCTGCTGCCGCAATTTTTTTGGAATCTTGGTAAAGGACCTTCATGTTCATCGCTTCAGAGGCGAATGACTTTAGATCTATAACATCACCATCAGCAGGAGCCCCGGTAAAACTTACTCTGAGGCCATTGATCGAAGCACTTGAAGCGCTCTTGCTAACATACTTCTGACCGGATGTCTGATCAGTAATCACCCACCGTGAATTAGCTTTATCAAAGATAAACTGCAGGGAATTATTGTTTTGGGGAAGTTCCTGAGTGACATCTACACTGGCTCCGACGTTAGAGTTCGTCATGGAGAGATCGAGCTCGTAAGATCTCGGTGCACCAAAAACCGGAGATCCTTTTTTTCCATACAGATCCATTCCGCCGGCCATCGCATTGTTTACTTCCTCGGCAAGAGATCTTGAAATCAGATTGAGTTCGCTCCACGAAGGCTGGAGCATATTAAGCCTGAACTGCAGTGTTCCTCCAATCTCTCCTCCCGACAAACCTGATAGATTGTAACTTTCACCAAAGGGATCCAGAAGAAGAGACGCTGTTTCCGGTTTCGTACCCGTGGAGTATTCTATTCCGATATCTTTTTTGGAGCCCTTGCTAATAAAATCGATTGAACTGGACGTGGTCCCTATGGAAGCAGACACAGCACCATTCGCCTCCTCCTTGACACTTATGCGCAGCAGTTCGCTCATATCAGCAAGAATCTTGTCTCTGGCATTCAGAAGGTCGGGGGGTTGCCTGGTAATATCAGACTGCCTCGAGAGTTTCCTGTTTACAGTCAGCAATTGCTCCGAGAGGGAGTTAAATTGGTCGACTTTGTACTCTAGCTGTGTCTTTGACTCCCTATCGATTGCAGCAAACTGATTTCCTAGCTCATTGAATCGCGAGGCAAGATTTTCTGATTCAGACAAGACCTGATTTCTTCGGGTAATGGAAGAAGGATCCTGGGCCAGGGCCTTAAAACTGCCAAAAAAATCGTCCAGCGCGGGAGTCAGACTGGCTTTCTCACCGCCCATAATATCAATGAGTCGGTTGGTAAAATCTATTATTGGTGCCTGCCCGGATAAATCCGTGTTACTCGACCGCATCGAGGCTTCAATAAGCGAATCATAGGCACGCTTGACCCCTGTGGCTGTAGCGCCCGAACCGAGAAAAACGGTGCCGTTTCTAGAGGGCTTATTTTCTCTTATATCGAGTTCCTGTCTGACATAGCCATCAGTATTAACATTGGCAATGTTATT
>PAPD01000003.1 GCA_002708765.1 Gammaproteobacteria bacterium
ACTTCAACGTCCTCCAATTTTTTCTGGCACTTCTCAGCGAGGTCAGTAAACGGTGGTCGGCATGGGTCGGCGATTATTATCCGGCGAACACCTGCTTTTTTTGCGCGACCGATCAATCTAAACAGTTGTTCGGCCATTTCATCCCAGAAGCAGATGTCAGCACCAAGAATTACATCGAACTGACTTAGGTATTCTATGGTTAACTGGTTAAAAGTCTTTCTTTCTCCGATCATCTTCTGACCATTTATTTCGGCATGTAGATCCAGATAGGGCAACACGTTTTTATCTGCATCTATGCCGAAGACTCTGTTGCCGAACTCTCTGGCGCAGAAGATCCCAAGCAATCCCCAGCCACATCCGATTTCCAGCACTTTATGTGTCTTGGGTATAGAGTTTCTTTTTAGGTAATTCATGATCAGGAAACTGGAGTTCCAGAATTTGTTGCCATGGATTTCAGCGACATGGCCTTCCTTTTTCAGCTGTCGTATTCGTGAATGATTAGAATTAAGAATTTTCAATCCGAACGCTTGTCGGTAATTGCGCTGAGTCATATACAAGTAGGTCTTGGTAAAAAAGGGTGCTAGTGTAACAGTACTATCTTTACTTCACATCAGTTTCTGCGGGGAAGAAAGCATCACGCCCTCTTTGATAATTAAAAAAATTTTGATCCGGGTTTCTGTTTATCAGTGACCGTTCGTGCATTGGATGATAAAGACTTCTAACTTCGTGTTCTATTTCGAACAGGAAACGCTTCGTCTTCGGATCAATAATCTTGGTGAATCGGTATTGGTTTTGATCAGTCTCATCTGTAATTAGATTGTTTGATTTGAGAAACTTGTGAGGCCCTGAAAAGTTAGCAACATAAATCGCTATATGATGGCCGTCATAGTTGGGATTAAAGTTTTTCACCTCTTTGAAATTCAGAAACTGGTCTTTCCCGATAAAAACTTTGCAGCTTTTCAGTGTTCTTTTTACTCTGCAGCCCATTACCTTATCGTAAAACAGGCCTATTCCAGAGGTTGATTTTTCTGGCACCTCGAATTCGACGTAGGGGATGCCTAGCTGCATGGAATTGATGGTTCCTCTTTCTAAGCATTTCAATCTGTTACCCCAGGGGCAGGTTACGGATATGTGGTTTTTTCTTATGGAGAAATTGAAACACGTGTTCTGAAGAGGAGAGTTGGTTTTACGAAGACGTTTTTCCAGAGAAGAAAGGTCTGGTACTGACACTCCTACGTGGCCTCTAAGGATCTGTGCTTTCCCTGTAGGCAAATGGAATTGTTGCTTTCCCGCATTAATCCACATGTTGCCTGGTCCCCATTCTATATAGGGATCTCTCGTGAGTCCGAGGACGTTTGCATAAAAATAGGTAGCAACTGTCTGGTCCGGTATAAACAGATTCACGTGCTCTAGCGAGAGTATATTTCCTATGTCTCCCTTGGTTCTATTAAATGCTATTATTCTTTCTCTTTGTTTTCCGTTTTGGTTCTAAAGCATACTGAAGATCTAGCAAAAAATCAGCAGGCATTTTTTTTAATTAGCTAGATTTTTTCATAAACCGATAAACGCACCTCCGTTTCGTTCGCAAAGCTCTCTCATAGCCAACGCGAATCTCATTCGGGAGGATTCGAAACCTGTTCTGAAACCTATTGCATTAATGGTGACTAGCCTTTCCCCGTTTTTTTCCCTAGCGTTAATGTTGTCTACGAATTTGACAAGGCTTTCGACGGGCTTGTTCCCCTGGTAGTCGTCAGCAAAAACCCATATCGCGATTTTCTTGTTAGGCGAATAAAAACTGGTTATCGCTTTCTTTATTCCTTTTTCTGGATTCGAGAGGGATTGCTCTGGCCAAGTTTCCAGTGCGCTCATGATCATTTCTCTGCTTTTACGGTCTGCATTGTTCCAAACTAGTCCCTGATACGGAAAAAGAAGGTCTCCATCGGCATCCATAATCTGGATCCCCTTAAGTGAAGGAAAGTTGATTAAAATTTGCTCTACCTTATTGAGGACATTTAACCAATCACTTCGCATACTTCCAGAGGTATCAATAATGAAAATAATATATTCACTATCTATTTTTATTCCCGCAACAGTTTTGCTGATAGATTTTTCGCCAGCTTGTATCGTTTCAATTTCCTGTTTGATTGCCCTTTTTTTTTCCTGCAACTCTTTTCTTTCTTTTTCAGATTTGTCGGTTAGAAGTGACAGATCTTCTTCTCTTTCCTTAAGTTTGCTCAACCTCGAGTCAATTTTTTCTGACGTACTATCTTGATGCTCCCGAAGTCTTTCCAAGGCGATAAGTTTCTTCGCAACCTCTTGATTTCTTTCCATCAATTCGGAGATTTTCTCTTCTAATTCTGATGGCTCGTATTTCATAGCTTCGGGCTCGGGAGAGAAGGTTCTGACCAAGACCAACATCAGAAGCACAGCACCAAACCCGCAACTTATTACGTCTAGAAAAGACAGATTAATTCCTTCTGCTGACCTTGTTTTTTTCATTTTGGCCAGCCCTTCTGGGGTTGTATAAAGCTTCCTCCTGTACTGTCTGCGAGGTTCCAGTACTTTATAGCTGCATAGGGGTCTGCTTCCATCGGAAAAAGAATTACATTTATGGGAGGCCCATTTTCCGATAGTGAGGAGACACTTCTTTCAAAGTATTTTCGACGTTCCTCCGAAGATATTTTGTAATTTCTGGGAACATCTCGTTCCATCGTAGGCAAGCCATCGACTATAAGATATACATTGTCCGGCATAGGCGATAACGAAGAAATGACTGAGAAGGCGTGATAAAGTGAGGTGCCTCCTTGCGGAACCACTTGAGTTAGCTGATCTCTCGCTTTTTCCTGGTTTGACTTGTCGGATCCAGATAACCATTTTCCGTCCGTATCGGGGATCGCTGAGCTTGCTGTTTCATTGAAGTGAACTACCTGAAAAAATGCCTCTTCAGGTATCTTTTCCATTATCCATTCAACAAATGAGATCCCTTGTTGCCATTTTACTGAAAGTTTTTTTTCCTCGTCCGACATGTTTCGTCTTCGGATTACGTTTACGAGATCATCGGCTAGCATGCTTGCAGATGAGTCAAGCAGTATCAATATGTGGCTGCCGCCTAATCGCATTCCTGTAAGTACTTCCTTGAAACCGCCAGCTTGGTTCAATGTTGACTTATACATTGATATTTCTTCCTTGTTTTGTTCTTCAAGAAAAGATTTTTTGCTCTCACTCGTTTTGAATTGCGTTTGGAGTTCTTGCAGCCTGAGTTTGTCTTCTTTGTTTTTTGTAATAAGCTGGGCGATCTGTTTTTCAAGTTGCTCTATGCTGATTAACTTTTGCTGGTCAGAAAGCAGAGTCCTCGTCCTCGCTTCTTCTTCTTTTATTTCTATGGACAAAAGTTCGTTTAGTTTTTGTTCCAGTAGATTTATTTTATCTTGATAGATTGCAAATTCAGGAGAAACAGAATCAGTCTTATTCTCTTGGTTATATTGGATTATGATTACGTATAGGAGAATTACGGCTCCAAAACCGCAGGACATTACATCTAGGAAAGAAAGAGTGAATAAGCCGGATTCTCTGTGCCTAGCCATTATTAATTTCGGAGATCAATACCATTTGTTCGGCTCGTATCGTTAAATGGTCACCGGTTGATAACAGGCAATCTTCTGTCGCTGGCAGGCCATTTACTTGTATGAAATCGGGTTTGAAAATTTCGAGGTTCAGATTCGACTCAGAGATCGATAACCTCGCGACAGGATCTTCACTCTGATAAGGACCGTTCATCGAGTCGGCATCAATGTTAAAATTGGTGTGTATAGGAAACGCCCTATGCTTCCATAGCAGATGGCTAGGGGTTTGTGAATGACTCGGCAACGAAGACCTTTTGGTTTTCTTTAGGCTTACCACTCTATCAAAGTATTTTATCCCGCCCCCCTCTTTAGCAAGCTCTTCCTTCAGCTCAAAAATAGAAGTAATGGCAGAGAGGTTTGATAAATCAACAATTTCAATCTCCTTTAAAAGTTCTAGAGCGCTTTTAAAACCGGGAAGTCCTTTTAGTCGAGAGGAGAGTAGTAAACTAGTTTTTTCTCCTGAAGTTATTGTCACATTTATCGTTTCAATAATCTGCTGGTAGATTGATGCACAATTTTTTATCAAGGCTTCTCGAGATATGCTGACCTCCTGGTATCCGTTGCTGGATTTTAGACCGAATGTTTTTATACTTTCTTCTCCGAAACTGCTCATCCATTCGGGAATTTTGTCGAATAAATCCTGCTCGGTTTGAGCATTGTGGAAGGGGTCATAACGGTGGTTATGAATAAATTGATCTGATATTAGATTAGCCCAGTTCCCCACGAGTTTACTGAAACCATAATCACTGATTTCCTTAGTGTCATTGCGCACAGTAGTTCTTCCCTTCGAGATCTTTGTCAAAGCAATTGAATGAAGGTAAAGCTCTAAATGCAGGATGTTCTCGTGAGTTTCTGTAAAGGAAGCTTCAAGAACCGAAGAATCTACAAACGACCGCAAGGGTATCTGGTGCTCTTCACAGATTCCCGCTAGAAGACCAAGCTTCTCCTCGTCAAAGCTACCAGGAACAGCAATTATTAGTGCTTGGACTTCTTTTTCGATGAGTGCCCATAGTTGTTTGATATGAAGGTATACGAGGTCGGCATTGTTTCTGACAAACGAATTGGTTTGCAACAATTTGTTTGCGTTAATTTCGTTCCAGAAATGGTTATTCGTCCACTTAGGCAGTATCTTGCACCTCGATCGGCCTTCATCCCCTAGAAAAATTCTATCATCATCAATAACAGCATAACCGGGACTGTTGCAGATTAACTGGTCGTTAACTGCTACCTGCACTCCTAAATCGTTAATGTTAATGATACCTATATCCATTTTTTGGCCTAAGTTTTTAAATGGCTGACCAGCTTTTCATCACAATAGCTCTGCACCTCCTGAGTTAATCTCTCCTGCGCTAGCTGTAATTGATGCAACAAAAACATGATCAATATGCTGATTAACAGTGCCACGAACGTTGAGTTGAAAGCTACTCCTAATGATTGGGTAACAATCGTGATTTCTCCCCCAACTGCTTGATGGGCCTGGCCTAGCGCTTGACCAATTCCCCTTACAGTGCCGAGAAAGCCTATGGAAGGGATGGCCCAGGCAATGTAACGAATCATCGATAGCTCTGATTCAAGCCTTTCAGCTTCGGCTTCGCATACGCTCTGGATTGCATTTGAGACATCCTGGATATTCTGGGTGGATCGGAAACGGTGCAGAGCGGTCATCAGAGCACGAGATATGAGTAATCCCTGGTATTCTTGATCAAGTGCCTGAATCGGCCTTGAATATTCTCGGGTATCCTGAGGCAAAATGCTTGTCTCATCCAGGGTGGAGACCAGATTCATTTGTAAAACATGACGCTCCATCATGTTATGGCGGGCCTTGTATATCATTAGTGATATCGCCCAAAGCATTAAAACAAAGCATGCTTCTTGTTCGAAGTCTTTAACGACTATGTAAAAGGATCGTTTAGGTATATATGCCGGGTTTTCACTCAACATTATGCTGCGTTCTTCAAGAATAGTTTCTGCCGTTGGTCTAATAACGCCTACATATATCGAATGAACAATTATGATTGCGATTATCAGTGATAGAAACTGGTATATAAACTCTACAGGAAGCCTTTTACTCATAATTACTCTCAGATATCTCTTGGGAACGCTTTACCTTGGTCAACCTTTATTATTTCGCTACTTTCAATATCAGGGACAGGTGTTTTTTCTTTTATTTCTGCTTTTTTTTCTGTTCTATCTCGAGCTTCGGATTCGTTTCCTTTGGTTAAATTTTCTTCTGCCCATAGACTCGGAGCCATAATATTAAACAAGAGAATAACTAATTTTTTCATTTAAAGTGCCTTGCGATACGGAAGCCAACGTAAGGTCTCGCTTCGACGCCGTAATCTCGGTATGTCAATCTCAAATTGCTGTAACTGCCTTGCATATAATTAGAGCCTCTAATTACTCGATAGTTTCCTCTTTCTGCGCTTGTTGGGTCTATTAGAACACTTGTGGTTACTTGCGTAGAGTATATGTCATTGATCCATTCAGAAACATTACCGGCGAGGTCAAAGATTCCTAGTTTGTTTGGAGGAAAGCTGCCTGATGGAGCGGGGCCTCTATAGGTGTCGTCATAGCCTTGGATAATATTACCAAAAACGTTTTTTGCACTGCGATCGGCAAAATTCCCATAATTATTAGGGGGCGGCATCCCACCCCCCCATTGAAAAATCTGGTTCGCGGCTTCTGATTCCCGGGCAGCCCAAGCCCATTCGGCTTCTGTCGGGAGTCTGTAACCGAAAGCATCTGAGTTTTTCAATCGCCAGGCTCCGTTCTTTTTAACGTAGGCCCGGTCAATGCCATCGCGATCGCTTAACCAGTTACAAAACATAACGGCATTTTCCCAGGAAATATTCACGGCTGGTGTTTCAGGGTCGTTAAGGAACACTCTCCCAAACACCCCTGAATTATGCGAGGGAGCGAATTTTAAAAAATCTTGATTGCTTATTTCCTTTACACCCAGGTAATAGGGACGAGTGATTTGAACTGTTTTCTCGATTTCGTTTGCTCGTCTGCCTGGTTGTCTGCGATTGGCTCCCATTTTGAATTTTCCAGGGTCGATCCTGATCAGGCTGTTGCCCAAACTAGTGAAGATTTTCCTAGGAGTTTCTTTCTTCTTAGCTTCTTCAACCGTTTGCATAAGAACATTGACTTCTTGGGTGGCCAGTGGATTAGGAATGACTTGTTTTTCATAGGGCAGATGCCCGGCTAGAACAACCTTTAGCCTATATGGTTTTGCCAGTAATTTGAGGCTGTCTCCGCTACCTTGATATAGTTCCTCATCCAGGTATACGGTTGCTTCTTTAGGCAAATTCAATAACTCTATTTTTCCATAAAGTGGATTTAATCGAACCGATAGTTGTGTCGTTTCATCAGAGTTTATGACCGCTTCTGCTGTGGATGTTTCATAGCCTGCCTTCGTAGTTCTTACATCGTAACTTTGGGGTTTTAATGGGACCACCAGGGGAGATTGCCCTCGGTAAATACCGCCAATACTTACGTTTGCTTTATCGGGCACGCTCGTTATTTGGAGCATACCCTTATTCGGTTCCAGGTTGACTAGGTCGAGAACCATGTCCTGATTGGCGACTACTTTTATATTTAACTCCTTCGAAGCGTATCCGGCTAATGATAAGCGGATGGTTTTTTCTCCCTGTCCTAGTTTGAAAGTCGCGGGGGTGTTACCGACTTTGATGGTCTCGGAAAATATGTCTGCTTTTGAAGGAGACGATGCTATTGATATTAGTGCCCAAGCCGGTTCTAGAACAATCTCCAGCTTCTGTATCTCTCCTTTCCCGATGACTTCTATAGTTTCGGAATAGTTTTTGAAAAGAGGGTGCCTGATTTCCAGTTTCTGCGACCCTGCTGGAACTTCCTCTAACCGCATTGGAGTATACCCTTTGAGTTCCTCTCCGATATAAATCTTTGCTTTTTCTATCGGGTTTTCTCCGTCAGAAATATCCAGGTTTATTAGTCCCGGGGTTTCTTCTAGATCAAGAAAATGCATTTGTTTGGTTTCATCGGTTACTTCGAATTGGTAGGACAAAGGTTTATATCCTGGTTCGCTTGCATGAATTTCGTATCGTCCCGGTTTTAGCAGGTAGGTATTCCCCAATTTTGGAGTAAAAAATTCTTTAACGATTTTTACAGAGGCGTCATGGGGAGTTATCTTGAACGATACTGCCCGAGACTGGAACAGAAAAATTACTGCTGAAAGAAGTACTGTGATCGATAAAAAGATGAAGAGATGACCCCTTCTTAGTCCTGGGGCTTTTCCCATTATTTTTTCAGGGGGCGCTTTAAATTTCTTAGACTTTATAACTTTGAAGTCTGATTCTGTCACCTGATTAACTCCGTATTGACGATATAAAAATCTCTTTCTCGTGACCAAGGAAGAATGATTATTTCTGTTCTGACATCTCGATACTCAGGTCTAGAAGCGATGAGGGTATATCGGCCAGGAATTAGTCTTATCTCTTGCTCTTGGAATTTCCCGAGGCGTTTGGTTTTCTCTATTGTTACCTCCGATTTATTGTCTGAAAGAAAAAGTATGGGAATCTCGGTGCGCGCTAACGAAATATAGTTGGCTAGTTCTTCTATTTGCTGGTTGGTGTTTGCAGATATTCCTTCCCTGTTAGACAGGTTGGCTATCAATGTAATTGCCTTGGAAAGTTCTTGGTCGCTTTTTAACAGGGTAGGGTCCTGGGTTAGGCGCTTGAGATCTAGGTTAAGTGATAGTCTCTCTTCCACTTTTTTAAGGTTTTCCTTTGCTATTTTTAGACCTGGCGTGAGCGCTAGTGCTGCTTTGTATTCGGATTGAGCGGCGGCCCATTCAAAATTCCCGACTTTTTTTTCTGCAGTTATGATATGTCTATTAACTATAGTATTTAGCTCGTCTTGCTCGACTTGCAAAAGACCGTCTTGGGGAGCATCTCGTTTAGGAAATAAGCTATGTGCTGCCTCGAAGTTTTTTTTGGCTAAAACATAGTTCTTTTTGCTTAGAGCTGCCGAGCCTTTTGACATCGAGTTCATGTACCGCTCTTCCTTGATCTTGCTCTCTGTCCGATTAAGACCTAGTTTTGCTTTTTCCCAATCGCCATCCAATTTTATCGCCTGCGCGTATAGATCTCTGGCTTTTTCGAGGTTACTGTCTTCTTCGTTTAAGCTAGCCGATTTGACTAGTGAAATAACATCCTCAAGATTTCTAGCTTTATCAAACAAACGTTTTAACTCGTAGTTGTCTTGGTCGATAGCGGTAGCAATAGAAAGGGCTTCGATAGCGGTGTTGAAATCCTCATTTTTTATTGCAATGATTCCAGCTTCGATTTTATCGGACAAAATTGTGGAGGCCTTTTTTTCCAGCATCCCTAGTTGATTGTTTGCTTTTGTGTAGTTCGTTATTGCTTCTTTAACATTCCCTTGCAGGAAAAAATTTTCGGCAGTGTTAAAAATATCCTGAGCACTAGCAAATTCTAGTGAGGCCCATAAATTTACTCGAAGTTCTTCAAGAGATAACTGTTTTTCAAGTATTTCCTTTGCTAGTTTTTTGGCTCGTTCCCCCGCCATCTCCATTTCAGCTAATTCTTTTGGCGTTAGGAGTTTTCTTGTCTGAGTGGGCGTGTAAGAAGATTCGGTATCTAGTTCGGGCAGGGAGACTGGAGAGAGTCTGATTGGCAAAAGGTAAAAAATTGCTACGGATGAGACTAGGAAAAATACCAAGCCGGATAACAGGACATTTCTTGAAAGCCTAAAGTTGTAGTTTTTTCTCGAAGAGCTTTCTTGGAGGACCCGATTCTCTGGCTCTTCCGAGTTTCTTCTAAACGAAATCGCGTCGATAGTTTTTTTCTGGTTATCGAAGTGCTCGGCAAGAATGATTTTAGCTTCGTATAGATCTATATCCTGATAATTACTAGACTCATTTAGAAATATGTTTAGGATCTCCCGTGTTTCGGAAGACATGGGTAGACTATAATTGTTTAGGTCGAAATCAACTGATCCGGAGAGAGAATAAGCAAGAAAACGACCTATGGAGAAAATGTCTTCTTCTTTTACGGGATACTTTTTTCTACTAGACTGTTTTTGCAAGAAATCGTTGTAGTTGTTATTTAAATTGAAATCGGAGGGTAGCCCGAAGCCCGAAATGTGAATCTTGGATTCTCTGTCAATTAGCAGATTTCCCGGATGAATGTACCCGTGAGCTATTCCGACGCTATTCGAGAAAGCAATTGCGTCAATTAGCGGGTCAATCAGCTTCCAGCTAATATCCTCTTTGGTGGCCGGTCTCGCGTCCGCGATAACAGGTTCGATTATGTAAGGTAGATTCCCTTGCGAATCAAGTTCGATCGCTAATAGTATATTGGGGTGGATGAGCCCTTGCATTTCTTTAAGCCTCTCACGTGAAGCCTTGATTCGTCTGGAAGAGATTTCCGAGCGCAGGGCCTTTACAAGGACTTCGTTCCCAGTGCTTTCGTCAGTAGCTAACCAACTCTGGTAGGCTGAATGTTGACCTACTTCTTTTTTAAGTTTGTATTGGTTCCGGAAAATTGCTCCGGGTTCTAGCTGCTCGGTCATTGGTTCCCGCTCATCCTTGTTTTTTTAGTTGTCTATTAAATCGCTTTCATCAGCATAGATTTTAGAGAGCAGTGTTTTCCATTGGGTAAATTGTTGCTCCGCGGAACCGGTAATTTGTATAGTTCTTCCTTCAATATCTAGCACATAAGGTGTGATCTCGCTTGCTAACGCTTCATTTAATTCCCGCAGTCGCAGTTCCTGATTTGTTGCCTGCACCCTTTTGCTAAGTCCTTGGCGTATAGCAGTTACACCACCAATAGCTCCTGTATAAGCAGCGGCGCTGCTCGAGCCTTCTGCTGCAATTCCCCCAGCTATCATCAAGGCTCCCGCGGCTATTCGTCGTCTCGATTCTCTTTGAAGCTCTCTTAGACGGAGAGCTTCAGAGAAAGTTGTTCTGCGCCACTCGTTATAAGAGGCTTGGGTTTCCCGGTAAAATCTATTGAAATGGGTATCCAAGGTATCGATGAATAGAAAGTCTATCTCCTGTACGCGGTTAACTCTTTCTAACATAGGGTCGCTGTACGCTGGGAGTCGGGTTATTTTGATATTCCCGTCGGGTTCGGAGGCCAGATAATGGCTAAATTTTTCGGGTGCTAGATCGATTGCGAATCGAAGGTTTGCTATTTCTATAATTGTTTGCAAATCCCGAGATTCTATCTTTTGTCTGGCTCTTAAGAGCTCATTGGAAATATCGTTGTAAAGGTCCTGGAATGGGTCTTCAGTCGGATTTTCGTAACCGAGACCTGTTGCTCGATCTTCGAAGACCTTGCTTATCCATATTTTGTTTGTAGCGTCTCGTGCGATGATTTTTACTTTGAGCATTTCCCCGTCAGAAGAAATAATTTCTCCTTTTATTTCGACGTGAGAAGAATTGGCCGGTTTAGGAAGAACTCGCACGGCTCCCCAGTTGCCTGTTTGCTCAAGGGTGTTCTTCAGATGATATGCAATGTACCTGGACTCAGCTCTCCGGACATCTGGCACTATAAGGCTTTCGTTCGATTCTTCTAGGTTCTCAGGAATATTTGGATCGAATGTGATTATTCCTATATCGAGTACTTCCTCTAGCGAAGGGGGCGTTGTTGCCATTATTGCAGGGGAACTATTTGCAGAGATAACTTCGGTTGTTCCGCACCCTATGATGGCCGATATTGTTGTGGTAATCACTAATAAACTTTTCCAGAAACTAGTTATTTTCTGTGCCCTTCTTTTTGTCATAGGTTCTCCTTGTACTTTTTGTATTCATCCCACAATTTCTGACGGAGTTCGGGATCTTTTTCTGACATCGCTGCTTCTCGGATCTGTCGAGCCACTATGTCATCTGAGCTTGCATCGTATTCCGGATCTTCTTTCATTTCTTCTTCAATTTCTGTTTTTGTTCCGGTTTCTTCGCTTGAATTGGTAGGCAGGCTTTCAGGGTTCTCTTGAATCGGCTCGTCTTCTTTTCTATTTGTCTTATTGCACTTTCCATTTTTTTCAGTCTCTGTATCACACTGTGATTCTGATTGATTTTTTTTCGAGTTTTCATTCGTTTTGTCTCGATTTGAAGATCTGGAACCATTATTTGCTGTGCGACCCTTCCCGGAGGGTGAATTGGCCGGATCTCTCGTTCTCGCAGTTTGGCCCGCAATTGGTGGAAGTGGCTCTGATACCGCATCGGTCCTTGCTTGGACCATTTCATCTTTGAAATTTTCTAATGATTCAGAAAATTCCTTGTCGAGCGAATTCGAATTTTCTTGTTGCTTCGGAATATTTCCTGCGAAGACCGGTGATGTAGAAGAACAACCAGAGTTTTTATTCTCTCGACGGATAACTTTGTTTGTTTCTGAGGCGAGTGATTCAGCAACCGAGACTATTCTCGAAGATTCACTCAATGCTCTGATTTCGTAGGAGGCTAGAACCATTGAAATTCTTGTTTTCGACAGTAAGTCGACAATTTTTTCGCAGGATCTGTTCTTGGCTGCGGCCGAAAAATGTAATGTAAGCTGTTGAAGGTTTTTGCTTACCGCTAAGTGGGCGCTTGCTGCCTTTTTTAGGTTTTCTTGGTTTTTTTGTGCTGTCGAACTCATATTTTGCGCTATCGCTGCATAGCCTTTCGCTAGCCTTCCCAGATTGTCCGAATAGGTAAGAGCGTCTTCGTCATCAGAAAGCCCTAATTGGGCGTACATAGCCAGAAAAACGAGAATAGGTAAGAGCAATATTCTGATCATATTAGGTATTGAGCAATCCTTGAGCAATTTGGCTTCAAAAATCAAGCGCATACATTTTCTATCGGCTTCAACAGAAACAAATGTTGTACCAATAAAATATGGGGTATGCAATCCTGTCTCCTCGGAGTAGCATGGATAGATAAGAAGATAAAGCCGAAAAAGGTGCCGATCTCATGGCTGTAAAACCGTTTTCTTTATTACTGTTGCTGGTCTTTCTGGCCTCATGCTCTTCAAAAAATATCTTGGTGGAGGGGTCTTTGCCTGTGCCGATGGTCAAAAAAATACCAGCGGTCGTAGGTATTTACTACTCCGAAGAATTTGTCTCCTTTCGTTATAAAGAAATTTCTCCTGAAATTGGCAATTGGGACATAGATTTTGGCGGTCAGAATGCGCGGTTTTTCCAACTATTATTTGATTCTATGTTTGAAAAAACAGAGAACATTGATCGCCGGGATATTTCCAACGAAAATTCTGGGGGTTTTGATGGTTTCCTGATTCCTAAAATAAAGAAGTATGGGTTTCTTACCCCTTTTGTTTCGGGCCTTGGTTTTTATTCAGCTTCCATAGAATATGAGTTGTCTCTTTACGATAGTGATGCCTCGGTAATTTTGATTTGGAAGGTCGTTGGTTATGGAAAAAACGAAGGAGGGGTCTTCGGGAAAGAAGAAGCGATCGAAAGAGCAACTCTTCTGGCGATTAGAGATGCTGGTGCAAAGATCGCTATTGAGTTAGGTAAGCGAGCCGAAATTGAGTCATGGTTAAAAGATAAGATGGGCGGATAGGTGAGAGAAAAGGTTTCCAACTTTAGTTTCTATAGGGTTTTTTCTTTGCTATCGGTATTTATTCTAGCGGGTTGCGCGTCGTCAAGGGTAGAGGAATATAGATCGATTGAAACAGGGCTAGCTTTTGAAGAAGCTATGGTCTTGCTTGGGCGAGCAACTTACAGTGATAATGAAACAGAAGAAAGTTTTACAGATTGCATGGCAGATTCGCTATCCAAAGGCGAACGACCAATCCGGGTGTTTTCTCAAACAAAGTTCAAAGATGATTTTTATCCCTGGTTCGAACCAAGAGTAGAGCCTACGTCGGCGGAGGATCTAAGAGAGTTATTTGTTCAACCAGGAGTTCGAGAACGTATAACTGAGAGAAATATTCGATATATTGTTTGGATAGAAGGCGATACAGTGAGAATTGATGACGGTGGCACCATGAGTTGCACTATCGGTCCCTGGGGTGGTGGCTGCTTAGGTTTTTCCTACTGGGAAGAAGACGCCAGTTATAAGGCTACTATATGGGACCTTGAAAGAATGATCTCTGCTGGACAGATCAGTACTGACTCTAAAGGTACTTCCTATATTGCAGGGGTTATTATTCCTATACCGATTCTTGCGAGGCCGGGGAATGCAGCTTGCAACGCGCTGGCCACTCAATTGAAGCAGTTTTTGCTCGGTTCCTGAGAAGAAGCAGAGAAATTCGCACTTCATTTTCCTGCGGACCTTAGTGTTTCGTGTTCTCAGGACCCTAGTCAGCCTCGGATTCTTTTTCTTCGCTGGGCTTCTGAGGGGTTTTATCTACTTTTTTTACCTTGAATAACTGTCTAAGCAGGTTCCCCTCCACGGCGACAAGTTGCCCTTCGCTTATTCTAGGTCTGTAAATTGTGTTCTTTTCCCGTTGTCTTACGGCTCTTGCTTGATCATTGGGAATATTTTTATGGAGTATACGTATTCTGGATACCGTTCCAGTATTATTAATGTCGTATTCAAGATCAACATAAAGTTCTTCTTCATCACCCGCTGAGTCTGGTCTTCGGTCAAGAGAGAAATGTTTTATCTTAGGCGGGTAAAGCCGTACGGTTTCCTCAAAATATTTCTCCGCCAGTTTCTTTGTAAATTCGGTTTGCTGCATTTCTTCCCAGGTCTGTATGTACTGCTCTGCGGCCCGATCATCCTTAGTTATTGCGTAAAAATCAGCCAGTTCAATCTTGACTGCATGAAGTTCAGCGGGATCGATTTCTGGCTTTGCAGAAGAAATTTCGAGCGCCCTATTTATGTCATTTCCTGCACTCTTTCTCCCCATTGAAGCGTTCAATTTTGCTCGCGCAAGTTTTCTTAATGGAGGCACTAACTTCAGGCTGTCTTTTCCATATAGGTTTTCATATATTTTGATTGTTTGCTCATACATTTCTCGAGCTGATTTCATGATAAATGCTCTTTGAGTCATTGAATCGGGATCTGTAATCAAGGGGATGGTCATCGCCCTCTGTGTAAAGTAGTTTCCAGCGTGCATCAGCCTTGGAATGATAGATTCGGAGCTTTCACCAAATTCTTTTTTTACGATGGCTACACCAAACAGCTGTTCTCGATCCGCATAGAGAAAATTTCCTGTTTCAAGATTATTTAGCGACAGGTAGTCTATTAGTGGTAATTGACTCAGCGTAAAGACTCCATGTTCTCTATGTAAAATATGCTGTGCTCGCCGGAAGGCTTCTTTTGAATTGGAAAAATCGTCTACCGCTAATGCTCCAATCCCTTTAACAATTAGCGCTTGAATATAAATAGGATCAAAGGGTTTTATTGACATCTCCATTAAGTCGATGCTTTTCTTAATCGACAGAAGTCCAGACTCGTAGTCTCCTGAGGCAATACTAATGATCGCCATATTTCCAAGCAATTTGCCCTGATCAATATGGGATAATCCTTCCATGATCGAAATATCGTCAATCAGTTCTTGGAGCGAGGACGAAGCAGCTGCTAGCTCCAGGTTTCTCGCAGTTGCGTTAACTAACGCTACTCTTTCAGCTATCCGGGAGTTGGGTTCGCTTATTTCATAAAGATGGTCAAGCACTTTCGGTTCTGATATTGCGTTCGATGCAATAGTAATAATAATCACTGAAAAGAGTTTATTCATGTGCTCTTCCTGGCAGGCGCTGAAAATGTCTGAACAAGTTTTACTCCCAGTGCTTTTATTGGACCTGATTCATCAAGTGCTGGTCGGAAATAGATCTTTTTTAAAGAATTTACCATTAACCGATTCATCCTTGGAGATGCATTTGACTCCATTACCTCTATATTCTCTAGATTTCCATCGGACGCTACGTCGAAAACCAGCTCTATTCGAATGTTTTCCAAATTTTTCCGCGTTTTCAGGCCTTGAATATTTTCGATCTGCTTCTTATGGAAAAGCAACGGAGTGCCCACGAGCTTTCGGGATTTTTGAAGATTTTTTCTCGGTTCGTTTCTGTCTGGCAAAGTGAAACCCCTTTGAGCTGGATTAATTGCGAACCAGGTCGGTTCGAATCCCGGATTATTATCCATTTCATCTTCAGTCATTTCTCTTATTCTTCTGGGGTAGGCTAGGTCCCTTTCGACTATATAATATTTGGTAGTAACGGTAGTAATATCCTCTAACCTCTTTTTCATGGCAATGGGTTTGGCTTCAAAGAGCTTTTTTCCTGAGGAAAGAAAACGAGCTTTTTTGTAGTATTCAGCGGCCTTTTTAGATTTGCGATTCAGAGTAAGTGAGTCTGCGATTTCAAGGTAGGCTTCTTTTATTAGTTCTTTGCCTATGGCTGGCTCGCTGTCGAGAATGGCTTCCAGTTTTTTCCAGCCACAACATATACCGTCAATCCTTCTGTTTCTTGACTCCGCCATAGCAATTTCTAATTGCAAAGCTGGAACATCTCTGGCGTTTTCCAGACTTTTCTTCAGTAAGGATCGAGCGAAGAAAGTCTGTCCAGTATCTGTAAGCCAATTTGCCATGTCGATTTGAGCTCTTACAATATTTTCAGAATCCGCTGAATTTTTTTTTCGTAAGAAGAATAAAAATCTCTGGTATTGGTTTGCTTGCCTAAAATTTTCTTCAAAGATGGCGAGGTTCGTTAGCTTATTTACGATTGTGATCTGGTCTAGATTTAGAACTCCATTATTTCGATGTCCAATGTTTTGCGCTCTTATTAGTGTTTCTTTGGCGTCCGGGTAGGATTTTTCCTGGATCTGGAGTTCGGCCAAATTTAGCAATGACGAATATAGTTCTATGCTGAGAGATCCACGAGTTTCTTCAATAGTCTTGATTTTTTTCTCCAGATTGTCTCGCTCTAACTTGTTTGGCTCCAGCGCCTGGTTCGCTAATAAAGAGCTACCCCAGATCGGGAATTGAAGAGCTATCAGGAGAATCGATATTTTTTTCATGCTCCCAGTTTATGCACGTTTGGATCGCTTTGGCTAGCCCCAAGTCTTTGATCAAACTGGAATGGAAGTTTTTGATCAAACAAATCGATTTTATTTGCTAACCTAGAAAATCTTAGTTAATAAAAACGGTGCGGTCCGTCTAATATGTTTAGTTGGCAACAATTCATGTCCAGAATAATAGCCTGTATTTTGTTTGTCTGGCTTAGTACCGCCTTTCTTTTTTCAGCGGCTTCGCAAAGCGGTCAGATGGGACTAATTGAAAAAAACGAGGAGACAGAGGAGACAGAGGAGACAGAGGAGACGGAGGAGACAGAGGAGACAGAGAAAACAGAGAAAACAGAGAAAACAGAGAAAACAGAGAAAACTCCTCAGGCTGGGCAACCCGAAGAGAAGGAAAAACTCACACGAAAAGCCAAGAAAATCAAAAGGAATAAGGAAGCACATGCTGAAATTCTTGGACAATATGGAGTTTATCCAGATAAGGAACTGCAGTCTTATGTAAACGCTGTCGGACAGCGAATCGCTTCCGCTATTGGTTCCGAAGAGACCGACTATACCTTTACCGTGGTAGACGATGGGTACAATTTTAGAGCAGAAACTCGTCCGGGTGGATATATTTATATCAGCGTTAAGGCGTTGCACTTAATGAACTCTGAGGCGGAGCTAGCATTCGTTTTAGGTCACGAGATAGCGCACAATACGCAGAACCATTTGGATAGGCGAAAAGTCACCGCAAATATCCTTTCTTTTTTGAGTCGATTGGTCGCTGTTATGACCTACAACGATTTAGCCGTCCTTACTCAAGACCTTGGATCCAAATTAGCCATACGTTACGGACAAACGGAAGAGCTAGAAGCAGATCGTTACGGAGCCACTTATATGTTGAGGGCAGGATATGACCCGGAGGCTGCAAAGTCTGGAAATTTGATGTTAAAAAACATTGAACGCTTCGGAATTTTAAAAACGCATGAGGCGGGAATAGATATACCTCCTAACGCGGCCGTCAGGACTCACCCTCCCAACTGGCGACGTGGTCCCAGGCTAGAAAATTTCATAGATAAGGAGCTCAAGATTGGAATAGCGATCCCAAATCTTGAGAAAGGCCGGCTCACCAAAAATCGTGATCGTTATTTGTCGATGTTAGCTGGGACTCGCTATGGCAAGAATAACAATTTCGCAATTGTAAGAAAAAATCAGCTCTTTATTCCTGCGCACGGAGCCAAAATTAAAGTTCCATCTGAATGGGAATTCAAAGAAGGATCCGTGGGCGGCATTCTTATGAATCGACGCAGGGATTCGTTAGTGGTTTTGGGGGTTTATCCTCGTGAACAGGGCGTCAGCCTAAAAACATTCGGTAAGGAAACTCTCGGACTAGAAATTCGGGAAGGCCTGGAACTTACTATTGCCGGCAATCAAGCATATTTTGGCATTGCTGACCAGTCTGGCGGCCTATTTGGTTCAGGCCCTGCACGTTTTGCTTTGATTCAAGACGATTCCAATCGGAGAGTTTTCGTGATCGGCGGATACGGCAAGAACGATTTAAGGAAGATAAGGGATGATAGAATATACATATCTACCATCTTTAGTTTTGATTCGATGACCGCCGACGATTATCGGAAAGCTAGGTCACTCAAGATCAAAATTGTAAGGACTGATGACCAGACGACGATGGAAAAGCTAGCTGCGACTTCTCCTATTGGGGCCTACGCATTAGAAGAATTGCGGCTTCTGAATGGGCTTTACCCTGATGGTGAGCCGCAACCAGGACAGCTAATAAAAATAGTTGAATAAAGAGGGGGATTAACTTTTAACTGGAGGAAATAGATCTATCAACGCTTCGTGAGAGCTTATCTGGTCTTCGTCAGAAATTCTGGGAATTCTTCCTCGGGCAATTAGGTAATCCATGCCCAGTTCTTCTCTATATTTTCCGATGGTTTCTTCAACATATCTCTTCCCTCCTACTATAGCCCAGTTGCTTGCACTTTCATTTTGGTTTCTGAAACGCGAAGCATTTTCTCTTTCTAGCGAATCAATCGCTTTTTTGCAGATCGTTTTTTTTTCACTGATGAAAACCGTCCGCATAAGCGGAGTTTTTTCTGACCCCTCGATTCTGTTGACAATCAGATGTTTCCGGTATTCGAGGAGGTTTTTTTTCAATGAATCAAACGATTCAACCGGAGATGCGAGATAAGGTAGTCCCAGACTGCCTGCCTGTTTTAGGGCGAGTGGACCAAATGCGGCGACCCATATCGGGGGGTGAGGTTTTTGAACCGGAAGGGGCGAAAGGAATATATCCGTACCTTCATGGCTGTCTATGGGCTCTCCATTCCAGGCCATCATCATTCTGTCCAGGTTCTTTTTAAAAAGTTTTCTTTTTTCCGAGGTCGGGATTTCAAATGCCTTGAACATCGCGTCCTGGAATCCCCGCCCGATCCCCAGAATAACACGGCCACCGGATAGCTGATCCAGCACCGACACTTCTTCGGCTGCAAGGATAGGGTTTCTTATCGGTAACAGATAGGAGGTAGAACCTAGCTTTATTTTGTTGGTAACTGCGGCCACGTTCGCGAGAAGCATTAGAGGTGAAGGAATTGCCAGGGGACCAGTAAAATGGTTTTCAGGAAGCCAGAAAGAATCGAAACCTAATTTCTCGGCTATTTGACCCTGATGACCCAGATCCATATTTTCCGGTTCGTAGTTGACCTTCCATGAGGTAACACCCACCTTCATGGCTCTTTACCTAAACGGATTTTTTTAAAAAACAAACCTTTTTTCCTCTTTGTGGCAAACTGTTTTCGTTAAGATTGATGGAGGCACTAATTTGAACCCTAACACGCCAGTAATTGTCGGAGTATCCCAGATTTTGCAAAGAGGATACGACAAAAATACTTTTAAAGAACCTGTTGATTTGATGGTTGAGGCGGCAAGAAAGGCTGCTGAAGATGCGGTCAGTGAAAATATGGTATCAGAGGTCGATTCAGTGCGGGTAGTTCGAGGGTGGTGGAGGTATGAACATCCGGCGGGGTATGTAGCTGCTGGACTGGGTTGTAAGGCTGCCGAAAAAGTTGGTACTGCTTATGGCGGGAACATGGTTCAAAGTCTTTTGAACGCTACCGCAAAAGATATCCTGGAAGGTAAAAATTCGCTTGTGGTTTTGACTGGCGCTGAAGTTGGTAATGCCCAGGCTAAGGCACGAAAGCTTGGCCATGAATTACCTCAGAAAGAGACCATCGGAAGTTATGATCGGGTGATCGGAGAAGAAAAACCCATGTCAGGGGAGGCGGAGATAGCTAGAGGTATCCTGAGGCCCATTCAGATCTACCCGATGTTCGAGAACGCACTGCGAGCTCATCTGGGAGAGACGATTCAGTACCACACCGAACGAACGAGCGAACTATGGGCCAGATTTAGTGAAGTGGCGGCTTCTAATCCTGACGCGTGGATAAGTGACTCAAAGACAGCGCCAGAGATAGCGTCCCCAGGACCGGGGAACAGGATGGTGAGTTTCCCTTACCCGAAACTGATGAATTCGAATAATGCGGTTGACATGGCTTCTGCAATCATCATTTGCAGTGTCAGGAAAGCTAAATCGCTGGGTGTGGACGAATCGAAGTGGATATATCCCTGGGTGGGGACGGAAGCAAATGATACCTATCTGGTGTCGGCAAGGGAGAATTTGTACAGTTCTCCCGCCATCCGTGTTGCGGGAAGGAGGGCGATGGATCTGGCTGGGCTGACGGCTGATACAATTGACCTGGTAGACATCTATAGCTGTTTCCCTTCGGCTGTGCAGATTGCAGCCAGAGAGCTAGGTTTTTCGTTAGAGCAACCATTGACGGTGACAGGGGGACTGACCTTTGGAGGAGGGCCACTTAACAATTACGTGATGCATAGTATTTCGCGAATGGTTGATCTGCTTCGGGTCGGCACCGAAAAGAAAGGCCTGATTACTGCCAATGGTGGTTTCCTGACAAAACATGCTTTCGGGATATATTCCGCGATGCCGCCAAAGGAAGATTTTCAATACGAAAATATGCAATCGATGGTCGATGAGATGCCTACTCGCGAATGGGTGGTCGAGCATGAAGGCGAGGTGACGGTCGAATCCTATACCGTGATGTTTGCTGGTGGAGAGGTTGATGTGGGTCACTGTGCCTGTATTACCTCCGATGGCAAAAGAACCTGGGCAAATGTTTCTGATTCAGAGGTTTTGGTAGCGATGCAGGGCGAAGAATTTTGTGGTCGGAAGGCCCGGGTGGAGGCAGGAGGCATGCTGAAGTTCTAGCTTAAAAGGGTTTGCATCCTTCGAGGCTTACTCTGAGCATTCGCCTTTGAGATCCCTGGTAGTCGTTAAAAGGAAAATGCTGGCAAGCCCGATTATCCCAGAAAGCTAGACAACCTGGGCTCCATTTGAAACGGTAAGAGAAACGCGGATCTTCAGTTCTCTCGAACAGGAAGTGGAGAAGAGGTTTGCTTTCAGCCACTGTCATATTCTCAAAGGAAACAGTGTGTGCCCGATTAACGTAGAGAAGTTTTCTACCGGTTTCCGGATGTGTTCTTACGGCCGGATGGCTTGCACTAAAAGCCGAGGCGCCTGAGGAGGGGCGAATTTTGGTTAAACCCTTCTTGTCGGAGACGTTTATTGCGTAAAGTTCCGATAACATTTTTTGCATTCCCAGAGACAGTGAATCCAGGACTTCATGCATGTTGGTGAATATGGTGTCACCTCCGATCTCGGGAGTTTCAATAGCGTAGAGTAATGCTCCCATGCTGGGGGTTCGCAGATAACTGGTGTCTGAATGCCATACGCCACCAAAATTTTCCGTGTCTTCCGGTCGTTTTATCAATTCAACAATCTCGGGAAACACGGATGTGCCTTTCAAAAAGGGATATTCCGTCGGCCGTCCTAATTTCGAAGCCAGCTTCCAGAGAGTTGCTGAGTTCAGGTTTTGTTTTCTGAAAAATAGAACGTGGTGGACTTTGAGTGCTTCGAGAAGCTGATTTGACTCCGATGGGTTTAGTTGACTGAGATTTATATCATCCACTTCTGCGCCTATCGTTTCAGATAACCTTCTCACCTTGATTTTTTTGGTCATAATGAACTCAGGATTCGTGGTGGCAATCATTCTTTCTGCAAATCCGATAATTCCGGATATGTGCATAGGCAAGAACAAGGCTTCCTAATGAGGTAACGCTTCTCTCATATGATTGATCGAGTATGCTGTGGCCAAAAACGGCTGCGAGTATGAGTAAAAGCAAACCGATTGCGCCAGCAATAATCGTTAAATAATCTTTGTGTTTTCTGCATCCTATCGTAAGTGCCAGAAGACTTATAGGAAGTACGATAACTAGAAGAATTAGATGGAAAGCTTTGTCTTCAATAAAGATGACATTAAGAGCAGGTAAAATTGTGATGAAGACGGGTAGCGTCAGGCAATGGATGATGCATAGTGCAGAGCAAAACACAGCGAAAGTATCCAGAAACCCTGAGGAATTATTTTGTTGGTGTTCGTTCAAAGAATTCTCCTTGGTGCTAATCATAGCATCGATTTATCTTTCCTGTTCCCTGGGGGTTCTATCCATATACATAGAGTTATCTCGACCTGGAGGTCGGATAAGCAAGTTTTATGTCTATAATTGAAGATTATGGGAGCACCTTACTGCTCCTGACAATTTTGTTCGCTTTTTTCATGGCGTGGGGTGTGGGATGCAGCCGCCACCAGCACCGCAGTGCTGGCTTCAGGACACAGTCTTCCGGTTAGCACTACCCATACACTGGTTGGAGTTATCTTGGGTGTTGCCCTCTCGAAAGAAATATTTAAGGATGGTTGGAACGATTTTCATATCGTGGTTGATTGCCTTGCCAGTGGGCGCGATTTTGGCGATCATCTTATTTTACATTTTTAAGACTGTTTTTGGTTCGGTATAAAGACTAATTCTGGTCTTGGTTCTAATGTGAAAAGTTTTGCTTTGGATTTTTTAGAGATTGGTGGGGTGTCTATGAATTTCTTTTTAGGAGAGGTGCTTTGTTTTCAGACCAAACGGTTTTAGTTACGGGGGCTGCTGGTGGGCTGGGTAGCGAGGTTTGCCTTTTTTTCAAAAGGTTGAATGCCAGTGTAATCGCGGTGGATCTGTCTCTCGATCTTCTTGAGAAAACTTTCGGGTCGGATCAACAGAGCTTTGCTTCTTATGCGGTTGATCTTACAAAAAAAGAAGAATCCAGAGATGTGCTTGAAGAGATAATGTCTTCTCACCCGAGAATAGATGTTCTATGCAATATTGCTGGTGGTTTCTTTATGGGAGAAACTGTTCACGAAACATCAGAATCAAATTGGAATTTTCTCTTCGATCTAAATGTCCGCTCAATCGTAAATACAGCGTCTGTTCTGGTGCCCAAGATGATCGATAGAGGTA
The DNA here is from genome assembly GCA_002708765.1 of Gammaproteobacteria bacterium. Classification (GTDB taxonomy): domain Bacteria; phylum Pseudomonadota; class Gammaproteobacteria; order Pseudomonadales; family Azotimanducaceae; genus UBA9659. The sequence continues at coordinate 22,999 of PAPD01000003.1, forward strand.
GTGGAAAAATAATCAATATCGGTGCCAGAGCTGCCTTGGGCGGAATGGCGAATATGGGAGCATACACTGCCTCCAAGTCTGCGGTGATTCGTATTACCGAGGCGATGTCTGAAGAACTTCTTGACCAGAATATTAATGTTAACTGCATTCTTCCCGGGGTTATCGATACTCCGAAGAATCGCTCAGACATGGCCGGAAGCGATTTTTCCAAATGGGTAAGCCCTTCCGAGATTGCTGAGGTTATAGGGTTTCTTGCTTCAGAAAAATCGGTCGCAATTAATGGCGCATCCATCCCGGTCTACGGTAGAAGCTGATCCGATCCCGCCATTATTTTGTTCGAAAATTGATTAATTAGAATATAGGACAACCTTTATGAGCGGAGTACTCCCTTGGGAAAGAAAAGAGATTCATCGGTTATCAGATTGCAGAATTTTTGATGTTTTCGAATCAGTATCCCTTTCACCTCTAACTAATAAAGAGCACAGTTTTTATTATATCGACACAGCGGACTGGGTAAATGTAATTCCAGTAACCGATAATAACGAGGTGGTTATGGTAAAACAGTTCAGGCATGGTAGTCAGGAAATAACTCTGGAAATTCCCGGAGGGATAGTTGATCCGGGGGAAGACCCGGAAAAGGCCGCTATCAGAGAATGCGCCGAAGAGACCGGGTATTCTTTGGGTTCTATTTTCTCGCTAGGTTCTTTTAATCCTAACCCTGCAATTTTTTCGAACAGGTTGCACACCTTTGTTGGTGCAAATTGCTTTCAGAATAGCCAGATTAAAAATACCAATACTGAACAAACAGAGGTAGAACTTGTAGATATTGGAAAGCTTTCACAGCTATTGACCGATGGGACCATAGATCATGCCCTAGTTAATGCCACTCTTTGGAAGTGGCTCTACCAGAGCCAGAGTTCCTAGAGTCTCAGGTTTCACCGCAACAGCTGAAGATCACGCATTGTTTTTCGAGTTATATCTACTGAGTTTGTTAAACTTTATTAGCTGTTTGATTTGGCGAACGTATTCTTCGCCCTTTTCACTATAACTCAAAAGTCCATCTGCTAGAGTGATGCCGCTGGGGCTGCTTTTGTTTTTCCTTGATTTTTCGCGAATTCTTCGAAGCGGCTCATATGCTCTATGAGAGTTTATGGTATGTATATATGCTTCTACACTTTCCTGCACAGAGTCATATTTTGCTACTTCATATGTTCTTTCTTTATCGCGTTTAAGCGGTTTTATGCCGCATCCTTCACGAAAACACCAGACCCCGAACATGTTGTTCGCTTCGATCGCGAATCTCGAAGTACCCCATCCGGATTCCGTAGCTGATTGAGCTAAAACCAGCGAAGCAGGAACTTCGTCTACTCTTAGTAAAAGTTCATTTAACAATCCCGATATTTCTGATTTGTTTTGAACTCTGTATCTGTCTCCCAACTGTTCCAGGTATAATAATTCTTCACTGGTCGCGACTAAACCGGATTGGAGTCGGTCTTCAATAGTCGTTAAGAGGCGCCTTTCATTGCGAATGTTCTGGTTAGCTGTTCTGACCATAGGCAGCATGAACTTAAAGAATTGTTCTTTTTTTTCTTTTACATCCCGGTAGGAAGAGAAATCGGGAATTTGTTCCTGTTGTTCACTTTTGTTGTTTGCGCTGATAGTTGGTTTTAGCGTTACCCAGTTTTTTGAGACCAGTTGATCATCCGGGTTAAGTTCTTGCAGAGTTATCCATTCAGCGGATACTGAAAACGAGGCAAGACCAAATATCATTGATCCGTGAATTAGCTTTCTTAAAGTTGGATTAAAAGTACCGAAAATAAAACTCTCCATCCTTGTTTAGATAGAGATTTTATTCATAAATTCTTTTTGAGCAAATTTTTTTAGAGAAGATCAAAAAAGGCAGCTATCAAGCTGCCTTTTTTCAGTCCGTTTATTTACATAGTATACCTATATTGCAATGAAACAACTCTACCAAGGGGCGTTGTAGCGGCCTGATCAAGGCTGTTGGCACCCAGATTGTTCACTGGAATTCTGCCCGGGATGGCTCCACCACCTACAATATAGAATTCATCGGAAAGATTTCTGCCGATCAGTGTGAATTCATGGTGTCCATCCTCAGAATACAAGCTGACTGACGCATCCCAGATCCAGAAACTATCCTGAACAAATGGGTCAAGAGATGCTGTCCAGGAGTAGTCATCTGTATAGCGAGCATCGGATGACAGAGACAACCTCCAGTTATCTGCGATCGAGGTATCGTAGGTAAGGCCTACAAAACCGGTTATGTCAGCGCTTCCTGCTCCATCCAGTCCCTTAAGGTTTTCTCCTGTGGCTGTAATGAAGTCATCAGAATAGACTGTATCCGTCCATGCCCATGCTGACCTCAAAGTAAGTCCGTCTACATCAGTGTTCCATAGCATATCGAACTCGAGGCCTTCGGTTTCTAGGGCAGATGCATTAAAAGTACTGAACTGAATGATAGTGGAGTCAAAGAGCTGGACCTGAAGATCCGAATACTCATACGAAAATGCCGTAGCATTGAATCTCATTGATCCATCCAGGAAGTTTGCTTTCAAACCTAATTCGAAACCTTCTGCTTCCTCTGACTGGTAGATCAGAAATCCGAAGTCTCCACCATTTACTGCCGGGTTCAGAGCAGCAGTCGGTAGGGCGCTATTGTCGATTCCTCCTGATTTAAAGCCTTCCTTGTAGGCAGCAAAAATCGATATGTCATCTGTGAGGTAATGATTGATAGCAATTTCAGGAGATACATTCGAGTCAGAGAATTCTAGTCCGTCAATTCTTGGTGGCGCGCCAAAACCGAAGGCAATGGCCGCTGCATGTACATACGGTATAAGGATGTAACCTTCTTTATCTTCGTCAGTATATCGAGCTCCAAGAGTAAGCTCTGTACTGTCAGTCAGATCCCAGTATAGAGCGAACATGGCCGAGAAGACGGTGGTATCCAGGAAGTGATCCTTGTTGTAATCGTACATATTTCCTGTTGCAGGGTCAGGACCCACAAGGACCGAATTCGGATCGAAATCTCCGAATAAGGCAAGTGCCGGGCCGAAGATGTTCGGCATTATGGCCAGATTAAAAGCGTACTGGTATGCATCAAACTCCTGTTCTATATCCTGCCAGTATATGCCGGCCTGAAAATTAAATGGCCCATCAAAACTACTGTTAAGTCTTAGTTCCTGGGAGAGGCTTTCGTAGTCGTTATAATGCAGCCCACCAAAGACTCCTGCGCCGTAACTGTAGTCATCTAGTTCGTCATGACTCAGATCCACCCAGCCAGTAACAGAGGTAAAAGATAGATTGTCGCTGGCTTCCCAGTCCATTGTGAAGGACAGAAAGCTTGTGTCCTGATTCAGTCCGGGTTTCCCGTCATCGTATCCGCCAGGTAGTCCTCTGCGAAGACCAGGATTTAGATCCAGCTTTGAAGTATTTCCGTTTATTACGCAATCGTCTATTCCCCGGACAGTCGTAAATGCTGCTCCGCCCGACGGAATTCCTGTCGCTTGAACTGCACCCTCTGGGCATACATCTTCGCTCCACGCGGTGCCCCCTCCATCATTTTCATACCTTGAATAGTTGTACTTCAGTTTGGCCTGAAAGTCATCTGAAGGGTCCCATATCAATGTGAGTCTGGCGTTAACAGATTCATCTCCAAACCACTGCTGTGTCCCGTTGATAGCAAAGTTGGCAGGGTCGTTAACTGAAAGGTTTTCGAACATTTCATCATTTTTGGTAAACCCTACTGCGACACGTGCAAGCATGTTGTCGGACAGAGCGCCCGAGATCACCATTTCCCCATAAGTGCCTTGATGTTCTGTTTCGACTCCCGCCATAACCTGAAATTCGAATTCTTCTGTTGGATCGTTGGTCATTATCGAGATAACGCCGGCTGTCGCTGATTTCCCAAAATACAATGACTGCGGGCCCTTAAGTATTTCGAGCTGTCGCATGTCCATGTATGAGTTATGAATAAATCTTCCTCGGTTTACGACTACTCCGTCCAGGTTTATCGCAACCGAGTGGTCAAATGCCGCTGAAATGGAGCTAGACCCTATTCCTCTCAGGCGAAGAGAGGAACCGTTTCCGGAACCGCCATGGTTTATTACCATGTTAGGTACCATTTTTCCCGCATCTACCAGGCTGGTAATATTGTATCTGTCCAGATCTTCTTCTGTCAGAGCGGCAATAGTAACTGGCACGTCCTGCAGTCCTTCCGATTGCTGTCTAGCGGTTACAATAATTTCTTCCATTCCGCTTTCATTTTCGGCTAAGGCCAGATGCCCTGCCAGCATCGCAGTGATGCCGAGAATTGCAGCTATAATGAGTCTTATCTGATTCACTGGTTCCCCCAAGTTTTTTAATTTTAACTAATGTGGAATGTAAAGGACGAACAAGCCAAGGTCAATACAAATAAATTATGTAACCCACTGTAATTCATAGAACTTTTTTTATTTTCAGACAGAGGGCGACTGGCACTAACAAAATTAGCTGTTTTTGGACTCGAACATTGAAGAAAGGTGGATTCCGGTTTGGGATATCTTGATTTTGCAGATTTCTTCGGGCCTGCCGATCGCCATTATTTCTCCTCCCGCTGGACCGCCATCGGGGCCCAGATCAATGATCCAGTCTACGGTTTTTATAACATCCAGATTGTGTTCTATCACGGTTACGGTGTTGCCCTTTTCTACCAGTCTGTTCAGGACTGCGAGTAGTTTTTTTACATCGTCGAAATGCAGACCGGTAGTGGGTTCGTCAAGGATATAGAAGGTTCTACCTGTAGCAATTTTTGATAGTTCTTTGGCCAGTTTGATTCTCTGGGCTTCTCCCCCGGAAAGTGTTGTTGAGGGCTGGCCTAGGTGAAGATAGTCCAGTCCCACATCGGATAGCAGTTGAAGCTTGGCCATGATCTTTGGGTGTTCCGAGAAATGATCGAGCGCTTCGGCAACGGTAAGGTTTAAGATATCGGAAATAGATCTTCCCTTGTAGCGAACCTCTAGGGTCGCTTCGTTGAATCTTTTTCCATCACAATCCTCACATTTTACGAATACATCTGATAGGAAATGCATTTCTATTTTTCTGACCCCGTCTCCCTGACATGTTTCGCAACGACCACCTTTGACATTAAACGAAAACCTTCCCGGCTTGTATCCTCGCATTCTGGATCCGGGGAGTTTCGAGAAAAATTCCCGGATATCATCGAAAACTTTGATGTAGGTCACCGGGTTGCTTCTCGGAGTTCTGCCTATCGGTTTCTGATCAATAGCTACGACTTTGTCTATATTTTCGAGACCTGAAATCTTCTGGTGTTTGCCGACCCTCTTTGTCGAGTTGTAAAACTCTCTTGAAAGAGCTGGATAAAGAATGTCATTGACAAGGGTAGACTTTCCTGCTCCTGAGACTCCGGTAACAGCGGTCATGATTCCAAGAGGAAATTCTACATCAATATTCTTTAGATTGTTCTCCGAGGCGCCCCGAATCGTGATTTTCCCTACGGCCTTTCGTCTGTTTTTCGAGATCTCTAAAGCTTGTCTTCCGGACAGATAATTTCCAGTAATCGAATTTCTGTTTTTGGCAAGGCTCTTTGGAGTTCCTGAGTGAACTATCTCACCCCCCTTAATGCCTGCGCCGGGACCGAAATCGATTACGTAGTCGGCCGATCTTATAGTCTCTTCATCATGCTCAACTACGACAACGGTATTTCCTATGTCGCGCATTCTTTTTAGTGTTGCAAGAAGTTTTTCATTGTCTCGCTGATGCAGGCCGATGCTGGGCTCGTCAAGTATATAGATGACACCTGATAGTTCTGATCCTACTTGGGAGGCTAATCTTATCCGCTGTGATTCTCCTCCTGAAAGACTCGGTCCTAGACGATCTAGGGAGAGGTAAGACAAACCGACGGAATTCAGAAAGCCCAGACGATTCGTTATTTCTTTCAGCAGTTCTGCCGCGATTTCCGAATCGGCTCCATGTAGTTCTAGATTCGAGAAAAAGAGGTAAGTCTGGTCAATGGTCCAAGAGTTGACATCAACAATTGATTCATTATCTATTAAAACTGAACTGCTTTCTTTTCTAAGCCTTGTGCCTGAACATGTTTTGCATGGGGTGTTTGCGAGAAATTGCGAGTACCATCTTTTCATACCTTCGGACCGGGTATTTCTGAATCTCCGCATCAATCGATTCATAAGGCCTTCGTACCTAGAGTAGGTTGTTCCGTGACCTCCCCAGTTGATCTTGTATCGATCTTCTCCAGAACCATTCAGAATAAGACCGGTTTCCGATCTCGAAAATTCCTTCCATTTTCTATCGAGCGATATCCCTAGTTTCTGGAACACTTGGTAGTGAAAAGTGGCTCCCATTGATTTTCTGTCCGAGTCAATTCGACCAATAGGTTTGAGGGCGCCTTCTCGAAGCGTCAGTTCCTTGTCAGGTATAACCAGATTCTGATCAAAAGCAACTTGGGTCCCCAACCCGTTGCAGTCATTACACATTCCCTGGGGGCTGTTAAATGAAAAAGTCTGAGGGGTCAGTTGCGGAAAGGAAATGTCGCAAGTTTTGCAGGAAAGAGATTCGGAAAAAAGTAGATCTTTTTCCTTATCTATAGAAGCAATCAGATTGCCGTTTCCTATTTGAAGGGCGGTTTCTACTGATTCGGTCAGCCTTTCTGAAACCCCCTCTCTTATTGCCAGACGGTCGATCACTGCTTCGACTGTATTTTTCTTTTTCTTGTCGAGAGTCTTTATCTCGTCAATTTTTTTAATCTCACCGTTTACTCTGAGCCTTGCAAAACCCTGAGCCCGAGCCTCTTCGATCATCTCTTTTTGTTCACCTTTTCGATTCACAAGAAGCGGCACTAGGATTGACAGTCTCGCACCAGCGGACTTTTTTAGTAACGTTCTGACGATTCTGTCTGCTGACTGTTTTTCAACGGGAGAATTGCATTTGTGGCAGTGTTGCTTCCCTATCCGCGCAAAAAGAACTCGCAAGTAATCCGAGATTTCGGTGATAGTTCCCACAGTAGATCGTGGATTTCTGGAAGTAGTTTTCTGTTCAATTGATATGGTCGGCGAGAGCCCTCGTATAGTTTCGTATTTCGGTTTTTCCATCTGACCGAGAAATTGTCTTGCGTAAGCGGACAACGACTCCACGTATCTGCGTTGCCCTTCAGCGTATAGGGTGTCGAAAGCCAAAGAAGATTTTCCGGAGCCTGATACCCCGGTCAGGACCACCAGCTTGCGCTTCGGGATATTGACGTCGACGGATTTCAGGTTGTGTTCTTTTGCTCCCTTAATCTGTATGTGATCCAGTTCATCGCTGGCGGTTTTCATTTTTCCTACCTTGTATTTGGTTCTTAACTTGCACAATTAACTAGCGCCCATCGTAAAAGATTAAGAGTAGATTTTTTTTACCAGTGTAATTTTAGCGAATAGATTGCCCAGATTAAGTTCACTATGGCAAATGCTCTTATGCTGTTATGGTAGCAGCCTTTTAGGTGCAAACGAAAGGAGATCGATCTTGTCTAGGACCGTAACAGGTTGTCTTATAATAATCGGAAATGAAATTCTTTCCGGGAGAACCCAGGACACTAACCTTCAGCACCTCGCGGTCGCTCTTAATGAACTGGGTGTTAGGTTGACTCATGCGCGAGTTATTCCGGACGTCGAAGACATAATAATTGAAACGGTTAATGAGTGTCGCCGAACCTACGACAATGTTTTTACTACAGGGGGNATTGGACCAACACACGATGACATTACTGCCGATTCCATTGCTCTGGCGTTTGGTAAGAGGCTGATTATTGACAATGATATAAGGAAGATAATCGAAAGCAGAGAAGCGCCTCCCGAGGTTATGGAGGCACGGATGCGAATGGCGAGAGTTCCGGAAGGCTCTGTATTAATCGAGAATCCAACCGGTGGTCCACACGGATTTCAGATCGAAAATGTCTATGTGTTAGCCGGGGTTCCTATGGTAATGCAGGCCATGCTAAGTACTTTGACCAAGGACAGGCTCGGTGGAGGTAAGTCAATGCATTCAATGTCTCTAGGGGTTTATCTTGGCGAAGGTCAGATTGCAAGAAAGCTTGGAATTATACAGAACAATCATCCTGACATTGATCTGGGGAGCTATCCTTTTTATAACGAAGATGGTTACGGTACTAATTTAGTTATGCGTGGTAGCGATGTTACCGAACTCGGCGTGATGTTCGAGGAAGTTAGGCAGATGATTCTGGGTTTCGGAGTTGACCCCATTATCGACTGAGGTTTTCTATTTGCGCAATTAGATCGATAAAAAAGCTATCTGCTCTTCTTTTAAGGCATGGGTAATCGCGGGCAATATCTAATTAGGTGCCCTTATATTCTGGGGGGCGTTTTTCAAGGAAGGCTTTCATGCCTTCTCTTGCATCATTCGTTTTTGAACACATCAACTGATTCCTGTTCTCGATTGCCATAGCTGCTTCAAGACTCCCGGCGTCAACTGCCACGTTAAGACCTTCTTTGGTTAACCGAAGACCCATTGGGGAAGTTGCCAGCATTTCGTCTATATAAGTTTGAGCCGCTACTTCTAGCTGATCGTCAGGCACAACTTCTGATACCAGGTTTGTTGACAACGCGCGTTCTGCATTAATGAATCGTCCGGTAAGCATCAGTTCGGAGGCTATAGAGGTTCCCACCAGTCTTGGCAGGAAATAACTCGATCCCATGTCGCAAGCAGACAGACCGATTCGGATGAATGCAGCGTTCATNCTAGCCGTCTCGCCGGCAATTCTGATATCTGATGCAAGAACAAAAGAGAAACCTCCTCCACATGCGGGGCCTTTTACGAGAGAAATAATTGGTTGAGGGCAGCGGCGCATGCGAACATAAACCTCTGCAAGGTAGCCCTGAAATCCAAATCCGCCGCCGAAAGGCCGCTCGTGTCTTGTCGATTCCGAAGCTTTTATGTCGAGCCCTGCGCAGAAGGCTCTCCCCGCGCCGCGCATCACGACAACGCGTGCCTCGCTGTTTTCTTCTAGACGACCGAAGTAATCACGGAGCTCGGTTACCATGGGTGTGTTGATTGCGTTCAGCGTCTCTGGGCGATTTAAAGTAAGCCAGTCTACTTGGCCACGCTTTTCAACAAGGATCGTTTCGTATTCTGACATGGTTTTCTCCTTTATGTCTTTTCCCCCTAACGCGATATTGTCAAACTGAAGTCGTGCCGTCAGGTCACGATGTTGTATACCATTTTCTTGAAATCACGGCTGAACGGATGCCAAAAAGCGGGCATTCGCTGAGTCATGCATATGCCTGTGATATCAGCGTTCGGGGACCACCAGAAATGTGTGCCTCCCATCCCTCCCCAGTGAAATTCTCCGCTCGCAGTATCGGGTTCGCCGCGGGCTGGTTTGTTTTTAAGAGCAAAGCCTAAGCCAAAAGTGGTATCGGACATTTTCCATACGGGGAAACTGACTCCTACCCCGGGGGCGCATTGGTTTGTAAGCATTAGATCCAGAGTTTCGGGTTTTATTATCTGTATATTGTTCAGACTGCCTTTCTCAATAATCATTCTCGTAAAACGTAAATAATCTTCGAAAGTCGAGAACAGACCAGACCCGCCGGACAAAAAGCTGGGACGTTCAGTATTTCTCGGGTTCGCGCTGCTGTCCATAAGATTAGGTGCTGCACTCATCGGGTCCATAGGATCGGTCGGCAAATACATGCTTGAAAGCCTTTCGATCTTGTTTTCGGGAACCCAGAAATCCGTGTCTATCATACCTAGAGGTTCAAAAAGGCGCTCGCGAAGAAATTGGTCAAACGTTTGACCCGAAATAACTTCTATAAGGTGTGCAAGAACATCGGTTGCAAAGCTGTAGCGCCAGGATTCCCCTGGGTGATACACCAGAGGCAGTTTGCCTAATTCTTCGCAAAGGCTTTTCAGGGTCAACGTGCTTCCGCTTGTCATGGGGTTTAACCNAGCAGCATTATAAGCTTTATCGATTATCGAATTTGGTTCTAGGAACCCGTAAGAGAACCCGGCGGTATGGGACATGACCTGGTTTATACGAATAGGTCCTGAAGCAGGTTCGTTGTCATCAATATCCTTGGCATCCCCCCGCAAAACGCGCATATCAGAAAAATCAGGCAGATAAAGATTAATAGGATCATCAAGATCAAACTTGTTTTCTTCCCAGAGCATCATGGCAGCTACCGAGCAAGCGATTTTGGTGCTGGAATGCATCCGGAGAATAGTCGCTGAGTTCAGGGGCCTCCCTTTTTCTTTATCTGCTTTACCATGAAAAGACAAATCAACCATTTCCTTGCCTTTTAGAACGGCTGTAATGGCGAAGGGAATTAGATCCTGATTTACGTACCAGTCCATTCGTTTATGGAGTTCAGAAAAATCAAAATTGTTTGTGTGTCTAGTTGCTGTCATGGCAGGCTATTTTCCTTTTTGAATAAAAACTCCTAAGGATTTTTTTATGTTTTTTTTAAAAAGATGGTTATTTATTGTCCTTTCATAATATTAATAGGATCTTCTTGAGGAGTCGAAAGGCACAACACTTTTTGTTTAATCCTGCCTGACTGATCCGATTTTCAAAAAGTTCAGGAAAGAATCTGTTTTTTCTTTTTCCGCGAATGTTCTTAATACAGTTTTCATGTTATATCAGTAATCAAGATAACATTTTTCGGAATTAGGATCTTTCATTGTTTCGTCGTCCGGTTGCATTTTTTACCATTCTCTTTATTTTTCATCTGGTTTTTTTTGCGTATCCACTGCTCCGTATTTGCGAATGGCTCGGTCTGACTTCGACTTTAACCATAGTTATTTTCCTGCCTTTGTTCTTTAGCCAGATAATCAGTCGTCTCCTGTATCGGGCGGCTGCAAGGAAAACCTTGTGGTTAAGGTATGTCGCAGATTTTTATATGGGACTGAGTCCGTTTCTCCTTTTTGCGGTTCTGGGTTCTGAGGTAGCAATGTTTTTTGGTGATGTGAGCGCCCGATTTGCCGCCTTGTTTTCAATAGGATTCGCGGGTTCGGTAGGTGTGTTTGGTTTTTTCTCTGCATTGGTTCCGAGGGTCAGAAAGATCGAATTAAAAAGCCATAAAATTCAAAAGGATTTCAGTTTTGTTCAGATTTCAGATATCCATATCGGTTCAAGAACAGGAAGCTTTCTTGAGCGGCTGGTAAGGAAAATTTCTCGGCTGGAGCCTGATTTTCTTTGTATAACGGGTGACTTCATAGATGCTACAGGGGTCAACAGATCTGAGCTGATGTCACTTGAAAAGCTTCAATGCCCCGTTTATTTCTCCATAGGAAATCACGAGCGTTACGAAGATCTGGACCAGATTCTCGCACGCCTACATTCTTTAGGGGTAAGAACCCTAAGAACAGATTTTTTTTGTCACGGAGAAGGTATTCAGGTTATTGGTATTGATGATAAGGATGATTCACGACAAGTGAAAAACGAACTTGAAAAAATCAAGATCGATCCAGGTGCCTATTCAATTCTTATGTATCATCGCCCGATAGGATTTTCCGACGCTGCGAGCGCAGGAATCGATCTAATGCTAAGTGGCCATACTCACAAAGGCCAGATTTTCCCTTTTAATCTTGTTGTGAGCCGGGTCTTTCATTACGTGTCTGGATTGCATCGACTGGGAGACGCGTTGCTATATGTTTCCCAGGGGACAGGGACCTGGGGTCCCGTAATGCGTGTCGGATCTTATTCGGAGATAACTTTTTTTGAAGTCAAGAGCGGGCTTTGAATCTCGTTCTTAGGCCGGACCTTTCGATGTTTTCGGTTGCTCGGTCCGGAAAAACAAAAAGAAACACCAGGTAGAAAAAGCCGTCATGAGGTGCCATATTCCATGAGCCTGGATTAGTGAGTCGGGATCGCAAAGAGGATGGTTCGGCTTTCCGGTTTGCCAGATGACAAAAGCCAGAAAGTAGCTTCCCATGCCCAGCATGAACCATGGGCTATATTTTCTTTGAGTCGGAGCAGGGCCGGTTGAGAAAATTGCGGGGAGCCAGAAGAAGATTATCCACCAGTAGCTCTCTGGCGAACGCATCATATCTATGGGCGTTATCCCAAACGCCGCTGCTACAGCAAACCCTACAAAGCCCGATAGCCATCGAAATCTCGGGGACCAAAAACGATGCAATGTCTCACTGATTACCCAGAGGACAATAGAAAGGCCGAACAGGTCAAGATTGATTCCAAGTCCTTCTCCATAAAGCCCTCGTCCTAAAGCGTAGAGTGTTACGAGACTAAAGTAGGCCCAAAAAAAATGTCTCTGATCCCAACGCCCGAGCTGTGAAACATTGATTAACCAGGGGAGTACTATATACATCACCATGCTCAGATTATCTGCCCAAGCTCCCCATGCAGTGTGTGTTCCATGCATAAGCAGGGATCCTGGGCCGAGCCATATGGAAACTCCTGCATAAAGCAGAGCTTTCTTGTTAATTCCATGAAAACTGGACAAATATCTATTTTTCTGGACGTCGTTGCCGAGCACCCAAAGCATAACTAATCCAGAGAATATAAACCCGAGGTTGCTAAGCGCGTTGACAGGCTCGAAGAATAACCCCGATTGAACGCGCTCGCACCAGCGGGAAATTTCCCCGATTTCTTGTTCCCAGCTTGCTGTTGGGCCCCAGCCACTGATGCCAAACCAAACATAAAGCACAAAAAAAAGGATTACCGCAGCCAACGCAATAGCAAACGGTTTCTGTTTGGTTATGCCTGAAAAAAAATCCCGATACATTTTAAAAGTTTGTGCGCAGAAATATTCGTCGCCAATTATACGACCAGTCTCAAAGAAATAGAAAAAAAATTGTCAGTTAAGATAGTATGTGGCACAAAGAAAAAAGGAGCATTATGACTTCTCTAAATATTGAAGAGCTGTTGCCCGAGAAAAAAATTCTCGACTTAAAGGCCCGGATACAAGAAACCAGGTGGCCTGATTCAGTAGGCGAAGATAGCTGGGATTATGGTGTTCCCTTGTCCTGGCTTAGGGAGATGGCCGACTATTGGGCAAACGAATGGGATTGGGAAGTTGTGGCTTCGGAGATGAATCAGTGGGACCACAGAAAAATCGAGATAGAAGATTTGCCTCTTCACTTTGTGCATGCGCCGGCTTCGGTTTCAGATGCGCCTGCATTGGTCCTTACTCATGGCTGGCCCTGGACCTTTTGGGATTATCGTCATTTGATAGGCCCACTTTCACGACCTGAAGAATTTGGTTTTGAAGGTCAGCAAGCGTTCAATGTGATTGTTCCATCTCTTCCGGGCTTCGGTTTTTCAGTACCGCTTGCAAGGTCGGGTGTAGATGTTTCTGAGATAGCTAGGGTCTGGGTTAGTCTGATGGTGGAGCATCTAGGGCACGATAAATTTTGCGCTTTCGGTGGAGATTGGGGAGCGTTAATTACAGCTCACCTGGCTCACGCTTACCCGGAAAAGTTGATTGGTGCTCATCTTGGCCTGGCGTTAATTCCAGGGCTTGATCGTCGAAACCTTAATGAGAATGATTTTGCGGAAAGCGAGAAATGGATGATTTCAAGGAACCAGGAAAGCTTACCTCATATTTCGAGTCATATCGCGGTCCATGTCCAGGATCCTCAGACTTTGGGTTACGCGCTTACTGACTCGCCAATGGGAACCGCGGCATGGATCTGGGAAAGGCGCAGAAACTGGAGTGATTGTGATGGGGATATCGAAAACGCTTTTGACAGAGAGCATTTATGCACTACCGCTGCTTTGTACTGGTGCACTGGCAGTATTAATTCCTCCTTGCGGATATATCACGAGCACTTCAGAAAACCGTGGCCAGTTGTTCATGAAAAAAAACCTCTTCTGAGCGCTCCAACCGGGATTGCGGCCTTTCCAAAAGACGTCGTCCATCTTCCTAGAAAAATTCTTGAGGAATATTGTAATCTCAAGCACTACACTTTGATGCCTCGAGGTGGCCACTTCGGGCCAGTAGAAGCGCCTGAAGAGTTAGCTTTTGAGATCCGCGCTTTTTTTTCGCAGTTACTATAGATGGGGGTAGAGGTTTGCTTGAACATGTGAAAGAAAAGCAAGAATGTTATAAATTCCAATTATCTGGAGAAAATAGTTTATGAAAAAGAAAGTCGATGCGACTCCCACTTCGCACATATACTTCTCGCAAAGGCTTCGGCTACATTACCTGGATTGGGGAAATTCGGGGGCGCCCCCTTTACTTTTGGTGCATGGCCATCGTGATCATTGCCACAACTGGGATTGGGTCGCGCAGGCAATGAGAGATGATTATCACGTAGTAGCTCCTGATTTTAGAGGGCACGGAGATTCGGCATGGGTGTATGGTGCCGCGTATAGTCATGGTGAATATATCTATGACCTGGCGCAGTTAATTCATCAGCTCGAGTTGGCTCCTGTTACGGTAATAGCTCATTCTTTGGGTGGCAGTGTTGCGCTCCGGTACGCAGGGATTTATCCGGAAAACATACACAAGATGATAATAATAGAAGGAACCGGGGGCCCTCCAGTTGAGCTAGAAAAAGTGCCCCTCCATGAGAGGCTTAGGCAATGGATCGAGAACACCCGAAGTATTTCGGGGCGTTTACCGAAACGGTACAAGACTCTAGAAGATGCCTATCAGCGAATGCACGAGGCAAATAGCCATCTGCGCGAAGATCAAGCTCGGAATCTGACTATTCACGGAACCAATCAGAATGAAGATGGCACTTATAGCTGGAAATTCGACAACTATACACATGTGATGTCACCTTTTGGGATCGATCGTTCTGATTCCCATGAACTATGGAAGAGGATAGATAAGCCGGTACTTTTGGTTAGTGGAAAGGAATCTTGGATGTCCGGAATGAAGGGAGAAGAACCTGCAAATTACTTTCCGAACGCTCGGCATGTCCAGATAGAAAAAGCGGGACACTGGTTACATCACGATCAGCTTGACGAGTTCCTCGAAGTGACTCGGGAATTTTTGTCCTGATCTATATTTCCAGCTCACTGTCGAACCATTTCAATAGAGAGGCATGCTCGTCTCTTGCGTAGGAATGACGAAGACCTTGAATTTGTTTGAAGGTGACCTTTGCCCCGATGGATTCCAGTTCCGATTTGGTCATAAAGGCGGTTTCGATGGGAAACACCATGTCTTCCGTTCCGTGGACTAGGTATACGGGCTTCCCGTGATCGATTTTTTCGGTATTGTAATTATCGAGAGTCGCGGGGAAGATTCCGGAGAATGGAGCGAGATGAGTAAAAAGGGAATCTTTTCGAAGGCCGGCTAACATTGTATAAGAAGCCCCATCCGACATTCCTGTGAGCAAAATCTTGTCAGTTTTTACTTTGAAGCGGCGCTTGATATATCCCATGGCCTTTTTGATATTTACAAGATCTCCGTGGACATCTTCTAATGACCATGTTCCGCCAATGGACGTAGGGCAGATTAGTAAAAAGCCTCTTGAACGAGCTTCTTTTAACCAGTTCCATAGGTAGTTTGCGCCGTGACCTCCCCCCCCGTGGAGTGCTACGACAAGTGGCAAAGTAGAGTTTTTATCCTTGTTTTCCGGAACATAGAAGCTGAACCCACCTCTTTGGTCGGGACTATTGTTCCGATGGTGAATGCCTCTCTCCGAAAATTCAGGAGTTTCTCTGGAAAGCGATTGCATGAGAAAAAAATCGTCATGTTTTTCTTTTTCAAGGAAGAATTGGCTAACAGGACGAAAAATATTCCCGAGCGGATACAGTTTTTCCAGAGCTCGAAAATAGAAATCTAGGCCATCGTTTTGTAAGTGGTCTTCATCTGAGGATTCGGGCAGTATTCCTGGCCCCTGTAAACACAAAGTGACTATTTCCAGTAGTCTTGTTTTAAGAGGGCCCAGTTCTCTTGGGACCGGCATATTTCTCAGCTTTCTATCCGAAGCTTCCAGGTTTTTTCTTGAATTAACTAATTGTTCTTTGAATTCGCTGGAATAACGAAGACCCGGTTTCTCCTTTTTGGTTTCCATGATTGTCATCGAGTTCAGGAGAGCGACCATGAGATCTCCTACACAATCGAAAATTTCCTTATCCGAGGACTCCATCTGATTTCCTGCAAGAACTTTATTTTTAGGGCACTATATGACAATGACACCAGATGATGGAACCAAATATACCAATCACTTGCCGCCTTTTTGTAATGATGAGCTGGAAATCATTTATTCCGATGATGAAATCGTGGTAGTTGATAAGCCCGCTGGTTTGCTAAGTGTTCCAGGGAGAATTCTTAAAGATAGCGTTTTTCAGCGATTGCTCTACGAATACGCTGATTTGTCAGTGGTCCATCGGCTAGACCTAGATACATCAGGACTGATGGTTCTAACTACTTCAAAAGAGGCGGTAAGTGATCTTAATCGCCAGTTTCGCGAGCAACGGGTATCGAAATTATATGAGGCGCTTGTATACGGAGAGATGATTGATGAGGAAGGAGAAATCAGACTTCCCATATCTCCTGACCCGGACAACAGGCCTCTGCAGTTGATAGACCCTGAAAACGGGAAGTTGTCGCTGACGCGGTTCACTCTAGAGGAAAAACACGACGGATACAGTCGCTTGACCTTGAAACCTGTTACTGGTCGCAGCCATCAACTTAGAATTCATCTTTCAGGCATAGGGTTTCCGATTTTGGGTTGTGATTTGTACGCTCATCAGGCGGCTTACGAGGCTAGGAGCAGGTTGTGTCTGCATTCAAAAAGTCTTTCTTTTTGGCACCCGGTCACCAAAAAAAGAATCGATTTTTGCTCATCTGTTCCGTTCTGACTAAAATCCGTAGCATCGTTACTTGAAAGTGGGAAGAGTAAAGCCATGGTTTCCGGTTCCTGTCTTTGTGGACAAATAGGCTATCAAATGGATGAAACAGAGGCTGCAAATGCTTTTCATTGTCACTGTAGTGATTGCCAGAAGATAACAGGCTCGGGAAAAGCGACTGTGGTAGAAATTCCCGAGGCGGCTATACAAATCTCGGGAGAATACAGTACATATGAAAAATCGGGCAGTGACGGATCTCAGGTAATCAGAGCTTTTTGTCCTGAATGCGGTTCCCAGATGTTTACCTTTGTTCGCGAAAAGAAAGGGTTTTTATTTGTTAAAGCGGGGACATTGAATTCGTCTGACTGGATTAAGCCCATTGCCAGTTGTTGGAGTTCTTCTGCTTCCCAATGGGCAAGACCTGACAAGAACATAGATTCCTATGAAGGCAATCCGCCCCTAGCTTGATTATTTTATGGTTTCCTTGCGATTACGATAGCGCGCGTCGGCGCTGGATACCCTTCAACGGTTCTGCTGTGGTCTTCGGGGTCCAGGAAATCCGATAAAGATTGAAAGTCCATCCATTCGGTTTGCCTCTGTTCGTCAACTGAAGTGGCAGTAATATCAACTATGTTGATGTCTCTATATCCCGATCGCTCTAGCATGACCCCTAGCATTTCTGCGGATGGTATGAACCAGACGTTTGCCATTTTAGCGTATCTACCTTTCGGCATTAACATCGAGCTTTTTTCCTGTTGAGGCAGGATCAGAGTTTCTAGTACTAGCTGCCCTTTGGGTTTAAGGAAGCTAAGCAATTCGGTAAGTTGCTCGATTGGAGAGCGGCGATGGTAGAGAACACCCATACAGAAAACAATATCGAAACATTGAAAAGCTGGTAGCTGTTCGCTACGCAAAGGGAGCAAGAAAGCGTTGTTGTTTTTGCTTAATCTTTGCAGTGCAGCAAACTGGTAATTGAATAATATTGTCGGATCGATTCCAAGGGCCAGTTCGGCGCCAGCCTCCAGCATCCGGAAAAGGTAATACCCATTCCCTGCTCCGATATCCAGGACATACTTGCCTTCCAGTCTTTTTACATGTCTTTCGATCCGGTTCCATTTCCAATCGCTGCGCCATTCGGAATCTATTTCTGTAGACCCAACAAGAATAGGCCCTTTTCTCCATGGCTTAAGCCTTTTTAATGCTAAGGAATAATCTGTTTTCCCATCCCCGATACTTAATTTCCCGTTTCTGACTTCGGGTGAAGAATCGGTTTTTTTGATCGACTCTAGAACCTGATTCCATTCACTGGTGTTGCCATGGCGCCTTGTTTCTTTTAATACTTTTTCCTGAAGAAATTGGTGGTAGGAACTGATTCTTGTTCTATTGGTTTCTTCGAAAAAACGTTTTATTTCTAGTTGCATGTTCGAAAATCGGTTGAGAGCTTCCGGGTAAAGGAATTGGTTTGATGGAACTATTTGATAGCGAGAAAACTGACAAAATTCAGGCTCTGGAAATACTTCAAAATTTTCTTAAAACCAGCCTGCTCGAGTCTTTTATGATGCCGCTGTTCGGTATCCGGTATCAGAACCTTTTCTATCGCTTTTCTTTTCTGAGCAATCTCCAGAAGGCTATAGCCTTTTTCTTGTTTAAAGAGTTCATGAAGGTTCCCAAAGGTTTTTTGTTCTTCCTCGCTGTTGCTGGATATCTTTTCTGAAAGGATAAGAACACCGCCCTTATTCAACGAGGCATAGATATTTCTTATTAGGTGGTTTCTGGAGTCATTTTCTATGAATTGCAGAGTCCAGTTCAGTAGAATAATGGACGCGTTCTCTATGGAAGTGGCTTCGATATTTTCCCTACGAATTTCTGTTTTCGTTTCCAGGCCTTCTTTTTTCAAATTAAGGATGCAGTTCTTTATCATTGCTTCCGAACTGTCTACACCTATAACCTGGCAGTTTTCTGGAGAGTTTTTTCGTAACTGAATTGTTCCTTCGCCCAGTGAGCAGCCTAGATCGTATAGATTGGTTGTTGGGGTCGCGTAGTTTTTGGTTATAGTTCCTATCAGGTCAAGTAACAATCTATAACCAGGGATACTGCGCTCTGCCATGTCCTGAAATACATTGGCTACATTTTGGTCAAAACGAAAGTCTTCAATTTCAGCTCGTGGTCGAACGTAAACTCTGTCTTTTTGCGTCACTCTAGGATGTCTTTTTTTCGAAATATCGAAAGAGACTACCATAAAAAAAAAGGATTAGTTCGTGTGCTTTTAAGAAATTCTTAGGCAGCTGGTTATAGAGAATCTGGCAAGTTTTTTACAGTGGAAGTAGACTGTCACTGTCATTCTATTATCACTTCCATCTGCTTATGGATGCCAGAAGAAAAATCAGAATCCTACATACTTCAGACATACATCTGGACAATGATATTGGTTCGGGAGCTCAGAGAAGTGCGGCTCAAATAGGTCTAGAATCGATTGTGGATGCGGCGATAGATCAAAGTGTTGATTTGGTTTTATTAGCAGGAGATCTGTTTGACCACAATAGAATAAAGAAACCCTGCCTTTCCTTTGTGGATGAACAATTCTCGAGGCTTGAGTGTCCGCTGGTGATGATATCAGGCAATCATGATTGCCTAGCCGACTATTCGATTTATACCAGCTACGACCCTGAGAAAGCGAGCTCTCACATAACTTTTCTTCGAGAAGAAGAGGGCGCGGTCTGTTTTTTTGAAGATTTAGGGCTCACTGTCTGGGGCAGAGGGATTGTCGAGCATCATCCGGGCCACAAACCTCTGTCAAATGTGCCAGTTAATAATGTCGACGGTTGGTATATCGGACTAACCCATGGATACTGCGTCGAGAGAGAGCTTCAAAGTTTTTCATCACTGATTACACCTGAGGAAATCATTTCTAGCGAATTCGATTACCTGGCTTTAGGCCATGTTCACGTTTTTTCTGTCATGAACCATGGCGTTACCACAGCGGTTTACCCGGGATCTCCAAACTCGAACTTGGGCGTTAACGAGATGAGCGCAGCACTGGTTGAGCTCGATCCGGAAAGGGGAGTCGCTGTTAGCAAATATGAGCTATCACCAAGGCCGTTTTGAGTTTTCCCAGTCGAAGGGTATAGAACCGCCGGGCGTTAGTTGTTTTATGTGCGCATATGGTTTGTCACCTGAGAGAATCAGAAACCCAATGGTCCCTAATTGAGCGTTAAGGTTGTGAGGGAAGGTGGGCGACCCGGGGTTAACACAGAGCGTGCCGTTAATCCAGTCGATCTGCTCTACATGAGTGTCGCCATAGATTAGTGCATCGACTTTTGTATCTGGAAATAGTTTTTCTTTCCAGTTCGCTATTGTTAGATCAGGTGGTATTTCTGGCATGGGAATGTAATGGGTCAGTCCAACAGAAAAATTATTGAGTTCCAGAAGCCAGGACTCCTTGACTCGAGGATCTTTAGGTTGCTTATCTCTTCCTCCTGAGCCCTCGTCACCGTTACCCAGAGCAGCGAAAACAGGAGCAATTTCTTCAAGTTTATCTAGAACGGAGTACTGATAAATATCGCCGGCGTGAAGTATACAGTCTACACCCTCGAATTCGTCGAAGACCTGCGGCCATAGTTCTGGCATGGCTTCCGGGATATGAGTGTCCGATATCAATCCGATCTTCACTACTTAAAACCCTGTAAATAAAGATAGGCAATAAAGTGGACACTTTTGTGAAAGATCATTTTATTGTCCAAATTCATCTCGCAATCTTTTACCATGCTCGTTGATTTCCGGTATTTTCAGGTGTTCTTTTGGATAATTTTCCTTGGTGGCGCCCCGACCAAGCATGGTAATTTTCCCTTGAGACGTGGCTATATTCCGAAACCGAATTTGTGGATGCTGGTCTAGTTCGCTTACATCATTCAGCCTGCCAAAGGCAATGCCAGCAGAATCAAGCCTCGAGATTATTGTCTCTGGGTCACAGAGAAAAAATGCGTCTGAAATGATTCTGTCAAGCTCTTTCCGGTTTCTTACCCGCTCAGTATTGTTGGAGAACTCTTTTCTGGTTTTGAGGCTGGGTTTTTCCATAACTGCTTCGCAGAAATTTCTCCACTCTCTGTCGTTCTGGATACTGAACAGAATATCCTGACCATTTTTACACTTATACGCGCCGTAGGGAGCAATTGTCGGGTGACTAAGTCCTTGATTAACAGGCGATTCATTTCCATATTTGTATTGTAGGTAAGGAACGTTCATCCAGTCGGTGGTCGAGTGGAAAAGTGACACATTGATTCCGCTGCCTTTCTTTTGCGGATCCCGCTCTCTTCTGAATAGCGCTAGCAGAATTTCCTGGTAGGCGTTCATTCCGGCCGCAATATCCGATACCGATACCCCAACCCGGGTTAACTGTTCTCCTATTCCTGTTACTGAGCACAAGCCGCTTTCGGCCTGAACAAGTAAATCGTATGCTTTTTTATCTTTATAGAGGCCTTCACTTCCGTATCCATTGATTGAGCATGTAATTAGCCCTGGGTTGGATTTTCTCTGACCTTCTAGATCTAGATTCAGCCTGTCTAGAGCTTTTGGTGAGAGGTTCTGGATAAAAACATCGGCTTTTTTCAACATTCGTTCTATGATTTGTCTGTCTTCGGATGTTTTCAAGTTGAGGCTTATGCTTTCCTTTCCTGCGTTCAACCATACAAAGTAGGCGCTCTGATTTTTGACAGCCTTGTCGTAATGTCTCGCAAAATCGCCCTCGGGTCTTTCAATCTTTATGACTCTAGCGCCTTCCTCTGCGAGCCTTCCCGAGGCATAAGGCGCAGCTACAGCCTGCTCGAGAGCGACTACTGTTATTCCTTTTAGGTTGGTTTCTTCATTCATCGAACTAGTTCGTCTGGTGTCTGAACATGCTTTTTCTTATAATCTATTCTAAACCGCCCATAGCTCAGCTGGATAGAGCACCAGGCTTCGAACCTGGGTGTCGGGAGTTCGAATCTCTCTGGGCGGGCCA
>PAPD01000004.1 GCA_002708765.1 Gammaproteobacteria bacterium
TCAAAATCGTAAAAATGAACCCCATCAAGAGAAAAAAATATTTCATTCGTTTTTTCCTACAGATAAAATCTAGCCTTCGGTCAGGATTGTTAAGGCATCTCATGCACTATTTGGTAATCATTGCCACATTGGTCTTTTCTTCCTGCGCCATTGAACCAACATATAGGATTCTAGCAGACAACGAACAGGAAATTGAGTACTTGAAGTCGCTAGCTCAGCAGGCAATCAGTGACAAGCGCCTTACGACGCCCGAAAACAATAGTGCACTATTATTCTACAGAAAAATCTTACAGCTAGATGAAGATAACGAGGTCGCCTTAGACGGAATTTCAAATATCAGCGAGATCTATCTTTCATGGGCCATCGAATCAGCCGAAAATCTAAAGTTTGAAAGAGCCCGCAGTTTTATTCAAAGGGCAAAAAAAGCCGACAGAGATAACCCAAATATTAATGCCGTGTTAAAAATGCTCGCATCACGAGAAAAACAAGGAAGTAAAGTCTTTCCTCTAGACCAGAAAGCTATCTTCGAAAGAGATCCAAAGAAAATAAATTTTCGGGAAATTGCTGATTTTATTTCACCTAGAAATTCGTACATTATTATAGAATCTCCGAATGACTCTATGGGCAGGTGGATATACCAAAAATTGAATGAATTAACATCAAGAAGACTGGAGGCAAGCTTCAAAATAGGAGAATCGTCTCTAGTTCGGATCTTCAACTAAAAGAAAGACAAATTACTTCTAAACAATCTATGTCAGCACTAAAAACAAAAATCAAAGAGTTCTTTTTTAAACCCTTTTCAGTGTTATCGATAGGAAACAGGGGAAAGAACTATTTAGGCGTCCAGATTTTTGTCCTAGTTATTTTAGGATTTTATGCCTCTGTAGGCTTTTATTGGAGCATCGAACCAAAGCTTTTCGATATTGCTAGAGTGAACCATGGTCCTGCTGGATTGAAGAAGACGGAGCCAGTAACCGGAAGCGCTACCGTTTCCACCACGATTGCTATAGCGGAAACCATGCTCTTAAAGCCAGGAGGTTATCTTTATAACGACTTGTTTCCTCCCGGGCTCATTATGGATAACATCCCGAATTGGGAGCTGGGGGTTCTGGTGCAGGTGAGAGATATGATCCGGACACTGAGAAATAATATGAGCAGATCCCAATCTCAATCCACAGAGAATCTGAACCTTGTTAACGCCGAGGGACTGTTCTACTTTGATAATAAATCCTGGATTATTCCGTCTACAGAAGATGAATACCAAAAAGGTATTGAGGCTCTAAAAATCTATCTAAGCGATCTTAGGAATCCTGATAGACAAAATGCCCAATTTTACTCTCGGGCTGATAACCTGACTATTTGGTTGTCAGAGGTAGAAACTCGACTAGGAAGCCTTTCACAAAGACTTTCAACTAGCGTCGGAAAAAGACNACTTGACGTATCATTAGCAGGAGATAATGCTGCGAGAAAATCAACCAATGCTTCAACCGAGAAAACCTTAAAAACTCCGTGGTTAAAAATAGATGATATTTTTTTCGAAGCTAGAGGCACCACCTGGGCGCTTATACACCTACTGAAAGCAATAGAAATAGATTTTTCAGAAGTCTTATTAAAGAAAAATGCATTGGTCAGTCTACGACAAATAATCAGGGAACTAGAACCAACTCAGGATACTCTTTGGAGCCCAATGATACTTAACGGAAGTGGCCTCGGGTTCTTGGCCAACCATTCTCTTGTAATGGGTTCCCACATCTCCAGAGCAAACGCAGCCATTATAGATTTGAGACGCCTGCTCGAAGACGGCTAGCGAAAAATTCCTATTCAAACTTTCGTTGCATTTCGTTACCATAAGCCGGCTTAGAATTTTAACAACTTTCGAACAAATCATTTTTTAACCTAACACTCTATCGNANAAACTTATGGAAATCATTGACAATATCCCGCCGTTATTCGGTCTAATCGGATTAATTTTTGCGGTTATCTTTTTTACCTTAATGGCAAGCTACTCGGAAGGGGAAGATAAAGTTCGAAAGATCGCCGCCAAAATACATGANGGAGCAATGGTATTTCTTCATCGGGAATACCTGATGCTTTGCTTATTTGCGGTGCCCTTATTTGCGATTATTTTTTTCACTCCTGGACTAGGATGGAAAACCGCGCTCTCCTTTGCAGTGGGCGCCATAAGTTCTGCAGCTGCAGGTTACATCGGAATGTTTGCTGCAACTAAGGCAAATGTCAGAACAACTACGGCGGCCCAAAATAATGGAGCAGGGCCTGCACTCAAGGTAGCTTTTTACGGAGGCTCAGTCATGGGACTCTGCGTGGCATCTCTGGGATTATTAGGGCTTGGCTCTCTTTACTGGTATTTTGGAGGTGATTCCGAAACAGCGCATGCAATTCATGGATTTGGCATGGGAGCTTCAAGCGTCGCTCTTTTTTCTCGGGTAGGGGGAGGGATATTTACTAAAAGTGCTGACGTGGGGGCAGACCTCGTCGGGAAAGTTGAAGCAGGAATCCCAGAAGACGACCCAAGGAACCCAGGGGTTATTGCAGATAACGTAGGAGATAACGTAGGAGATATTGCAGGTATGGGTTCCGATATTTTCGAATCNTATTGTGGTTCGATGATAGCTACCATCGCTATTGCATCCACACTGGCGGTGACTGCTACTTTCGGAGTCACGGCTATAGCTCCAGATGGTGGAAGAGAATCTCTGATGGCGTTGCCACTCTTACTTGCCTCGGTTGGGCTTGTTTGCTCGATAATCGGTATCATTTTAGTGAACCTGCTTTCGGCACTGGGACCTGAAAGAGCACTAGAACTTGGGCACCAGATATCGGCAGTCCTTCTCATAATAGCAGCATATTTCCTGGTAAATATACTTGGGCTTTCCTCTGCGGTCTGGTGGGCGGTTGTAGCCGGGACTGTTGGTGGAATTCTGATAGGCGTAATTACTTCCTATTACACCTCAAAAGGTCCTGTTCAAAAGATTGCGGAATCAGGAAAGANCGGTACCGCAACCGTTATGATTACGGGACTGGCCGTGGGAATGGAATCAGTAGTAATTCCGATTCTGGCAATTAGCGCAATCATATTTGTATCCACACAACTGGCGGGACTCTATGGAGTGGGAATAGCGGCCGTAGGAATGCTGGCTACCGTCGGCATGACTATGGCACTAGATGCCTATGGTCCGGTTGCCGATAATGCCGGTGGAATCGCTGAAATGGGAGGCCTAGGAGATGATGTCAGGGAAATCACTGACGGCCTGGATGAGGTAGGGAATACAACAGCGGCAATAGGTAAGGGTTTCGCCATAGGAGCTGCAGCGTTAGCAGCGCTTGCTATCATCGCCGCCTTTGTAGAAACCATGAGTAAAGGCAACCCCGATTTCTCGCTTGAATTGTCCCACCCCAAGGTTCTAACTGGATTGTTTATTGGAGGAGTGCTTCCCTTTCTAATTGCTTCTATCACGATGACTTCGGTGGGGGACGCAGCAATGGAAATGATTGAAGAGATAAGACGACAATTCAGAGAAATACCAGGCCTTATGGAAGGAACCGCAGAGCCAGATCACGCAAAATGCGTTGACATCGCAACTAAGGCAGCTCTAAAGAAAATGATTCTCCCTGGTATAATAGCAATAGCTATGCCTCCCATAGTTGGGTTTGGGTTAGGCGCTCAAAGCCTTGGAGGAATGCTCGCTGGTGCACTACTTGGTTGCGTTCTGTTAGCGCTGATGATGGCAAACGCGGGTGGAGCATGGGATAACGCCAAAAAATATATAGAAAAAGGTAATCTGGGAGGGAAAGGGTCCGAAGTTCACTCCGCGGCGGTTGTAGGTGATACAGTTGGCGATCCTTTCAAAGACACTTCAGGGCCTTCCATGAACATTTTAATAAACGTAATGGCCATAGTGAGCCTAGTTATAGCGCCACTGCTATTTTGAAACCTCAAAGAAACCAAGCCAACAAGGACCTATATAGAAAAATCGGGTAGCTTCTTCGAAACCAGGACATTCTTGAGGCTTACGTAATCGGGCAACCCTCCCTTATAAGGAGGGTATGCTTCGCCAAGGATTAATGGCAACAAATAATCTCTTGCTCTATTCGTTATACCGTAACCATCCTTCGATATAAAAGACTTAGGTATCTTTCTTTCTATGTTGGCAACTTTACCCAGACGAACCTCTTGAATTCTCCATTTATATGACTTCCCGGGAACTCTCTTAATAACAGGCATCACAGAATTTCTGTTTTTCTCCGCTAACTTAACTGCAGCCTGACCCAAAGCATAAGCTTGTTCTACATCAGTCTCAGAGGCAAGGTGCCGCGCAGACCGCTGCAAATAATCCGCCACGGCCCAGTGACACTTGTAATCAAAAGAATTCTTTACCAGATCTGCCAGTATAGGAACTGCTCCACCCAGCTGCAAATGACCAAAGGCATCTCTGGAATTCTTATCCGAGATAAAAGACCCATCTTTTTGTCGGACCCCCTCACTCGCTACAATCACACAGTATCCATGCCTGGATACTGACTCGTGCACTTTTTTAAGGAATTTTTCCTCGTCAAAGACAACCTCTGGGAACAAAATTATATGAGGCGCCGATATTTCAGAAGATTTAATCAGTCCGGCAGAAGCGGCTATCCAGCCGGTATGTCTTCCCATCACTTCCANAAGAAAAACTTTTGTTGAAGATTTGGCCATCGACAATACGTCAAGTGTCGCTTCCAGCGTTGATGTTGCAACATACTTAGCGACAGATCCAAACCCGGGGCAAGAGTCCGTATAAGGAAGGTCATTATCGATGGTTTTTGGAATACCGATACAGTTCAACGGGTATCCGAGCTTAGAGCTGATTTGAGCCACTTTATTTGCGGTGTCCTGGCTGTCACCGCCCCCATTATAGAGAAAGTACTTCACTTTATGACTTCTGAAAACTTCTACCAATCTCGCATACTCTCGGTTGTCCTCATCAAAAGATCGAAGCTTATGTCGGCAAGAACCAAATGCTCCGCCTGGAGTATGGAGCAAGCTGTCGATCGCTCTGGCAGATTCTTTACCGGTATCTATAAGTTCCTCTCTCAAGACACCAAGAATTCCATTCTTTGCCGCAAAAACCTTTTTAAATTTTTTGGATAATCTGGCTGTTTGAATNACACCGCATGCCGTCGCATTAATAACCGCTGTTACGCCTCCAGATTGTGCATACAAGATATTTTCAGACAAATCAGCCCTCCAGGAATTTTTTAAACAATTTATCTCTCTATTACTCTATGACCATTTTTCTACAATGGGAATCCTTCTTCCAATACCAAACGCGACTTTAGATACTTTGGTCCCTGGACAAGTTTGCCTGCGCTTATATTCCATTTTGCCAATCAGACTGACCAAAGAGCTGTACTGATCTGAGGCAACCGCTGATTCCAACCAATTCTGTAACGCGATCTTATCTGAACTAATTTCCACGTGCCCATTAGCCAAGCACCAGCTCCTAAACAACAGAAAAGAAGAAATACTACCTTCAACGTATGCCATTACTATAGGGTCTAGGATTGAATAAGGCAGCAAGCTCTCCTCATCTAATTGATTTGCAGCGAGCTCCGCCGAGGGCGGCTTAGTCCATATGTTACTAGGAATTCGAGCATCACTCCGAGCCAGCCTGAAAACCTGATGTTTATACAAGTCCTTGATCGGCGCAAATGAAAAATTCATGTCAAAGTGGGTATAATAACCACAAGCAGATTCAGTTTTGTTTCCGGTTGAAAGAGGCATAGCTCGATAGGCATTACTGAAATGCATAATATATATATCCCTAAGCCGAGCCTGCATGTTTTCATCCGCAACCGGATTATATTTTTTCTCTGAATTTTTCTTGTAGACTAAATTTAGTGGATTACTGTGGATAGCGTATCTTTCATTCAAATCCGCTACAATCGATTCATGAACAATGGGTATTTCGTAATCCCAACACCCTAAATTCTGATGAAGTTGTATCGCATCCTCTCTTGAGTGCTCGGAACTGAAAATAGAAGGCATTCTAACAGCATGCACATTTTCTGATCCCAATGCTTCACAAGCCAACATACAAACCAAGGCACTATCTACACCCCCACTCGAAGCCAAAACTACCTGATCAAATCCTGACTTCTCTACATAGTCCTTCATTCCCAATATAAGCAGGTCTTTTAATTCATGAAAGGAATCTACTGGATCCTTACTGCCTAGACTTTCCATCCCGCTTTCTTGAAAATCGAAGATGGGATAGCTATCCCTAAAAATTTCTTCGGCTACAAGAACCACCTTGCCGCCCTGGACTACAAAACTATTCCCGTCAAAAACGAGCTCATCCTGACCTCCTATCTGATTAACGTAGACTATGTCCAGGCCACTCTTCGAGATATCCAGTATCTTTTTGAATCTTTGTTCACGTTTCCCTTGTACATAAGGAGAACTGTTTAAAGATACCAGCAGATCAACTCCTAGATCACGGTACTGCAAAGCCGGATTTTTTTTGTAATTGTAATCATCCGAATTCTTGTCGTTCCAAAGATCTTCACAAACGGCGATACCGATCTTGGAATTTTTTATACTAAAACATGCTGGTTCAAAACCCGGTTCAAAATATCTCACTTCATCAAACACATCATAAGAAGGAAGCAATTGCTTACGGTATTCACTGATTAGTTGTCCCTGGTTAATCACCGCTGCTGCATTAACATATGGCTTTCCCGGACCGGGGTTCATAGCTACATAGCCTAGAACAATGTGAAGCATCGGGTTACTTACTAATGAAACCCTTTTTATTTCTTCTAAAGTACTTAATGATGCTTCTATATATTCCGGGTTATAAAGCAAGTCCTGACTTAGGTACCCAGTCAAGGTAAGCTCTGGAAAAACAATCAAATCGCAATTCTGCGCGGAAGCAATGTCTATCCCTTTTTTTACTCGTTCAAGATTCCCCTTAAAATCTCCGGGTGTCGTATTTATCTGGCCCAAGCAGACTTTCATAACTTATTTTTCTTTACGAACGACATAAAGAACATACACTAACGTCAAAAACATCAAACAAGCAACCGCTTGGTGAAGACTGCCCAAAACAAGCGGTACTCTATAGATCAAGGTCAAAACTCCTATAAGAAATTGGAAAGTTGTCACCCCTAACAAGATCAACGACGGGATACGCAAGGCAGTAGAAAAAGTCAAAACACTTAACCCTATCACTTCAGCCAGTAAAATAGCGCCCAACCACCTGTGAACGAACTGTATCATCGCACCATTTTCGGCGAAATTTCTCCATAAAGGTTCTAAGCTCAATGCCACGTCTGCCAAGAATTTTCCGTTCATTAAAGGATAGGTATTAAACCCGTACCCAGCGTCCAGTCCAGCCGTAAAAGCACCAAATAGCAGCTGAAATGCCAGGGTAATCATCAGAAAAACGGCTAGGCATCTCGTCCCCTGCGAAACAGAACTCCGCTTTACCTCCAAAAGATCGAGTATTAACCAGAGGATATATCCCAGAATAAAAATTGCTAAAAGCAGATGCGCCGCCAATCTGAAGTGACTTACATGCGGGGAATCAACCAATCCACTTTGAACCATAAACCATCCCATGAAACCCTGAAGAGATCCTAAAATTAATGCGATCCATAATCTCCACCGCCACTTATGCCTAACGTGCCCTCGCATCAAAAACCACAAAAAGGGAATAACGAAAATTATCCCTATTAATCGTCCTAGTAGACGATGGCTATACTCCCAATAAAATATCTCCTTAAACGAATCTAGAGACATACCCTGATTTATCTTTTGGTACTCAGGAAAATTCTTGTAATTCTCGAAAACAGCTAGCCAATCAGATTGGGAAATTGGCGGAATGACGCCCATGATTAATCTCCAATCAACCATCGACAAACCGCTCTGAGTTAATCTTGTTACACCACCAACGATTATCATCAGGAAAATAGCAGCGGACACACTAATTAGCCAATACACCAGATAACGATTGTCTGAATCCATTTTTCTGAATTGCGTTAAAAAGGGAACGGAAGTTTAACGACGCGACGTCAATCTTTCCAGATTTCCACTATCCGGATTCCCTAGATAAAGCTTATTTATTTCTCTCAGAATGAGTCGATTATCCATTGTTACTATGAATTTAGTTTTAGTTTCTCTAAGATTCCTCATTCACTAGGCCTTTATTATTCTTTTTTAGGGAACCCGTATGGAAAAACTTGCCGAATTCCGAGCTGAAACTAGAAGCTGGCTGGAAACTAATTGTCCCCCGGAAATGCGGAATCTGTCCTTCCACTGGGAAGATGCCCATCTAATATACAGCAAACCCGAAGCAGGTATCTGGCTTAAGAAGATGGCCGAAAAGGGATGGGTAGCACCAACATGGCCGAAAGAATACGGTGGAGGAGGCCTAGAACCCGAGAAAGCATTAATTTTATCAGAAGAAATGAAACGAATTAAGGCAACCGCCCCATCATCAGGTATGGGCCTAACAATGATAGGGCCTACCCTTCTGGAGTTTGGTTCGGAAGAACAAAAGCATAGACACATCCCTAGAATTTGCGACGGAACCGTCAGGTGGTGCCAAGGCTACAGCGAACCCGGAGCTGGCTCAGATCTGGCCGCGCTGCAAACAAAGGCAGTTATAGATGGAGACAAGTTTGTTATTAACGGACAAAAGATATGGACCTCAGGAGCCCAATATGCGGACTGGATGTTCGCACTAGTCAGGACAGATCCAAACGCATCAAAACATGAGGGTATCAGCTTCGTTCTTCTGGACATGCATCAACCAGGAGTAACAATTAAACCAATCCGCCTAATATCGGGATCGTCACCATTCTGTGAAACTTTTCTGGATAATGTCAATGCTCGGAGAGAAGATCTGGTTGGTGAATTAAATAAGGGATGGGCTATCGGAAAGCGATTATTGCAATTTGAACGCTCCGGGATAGGCGGTTTAGCAGGGGCCTCCAAGAAAAAAGAACAAAAACCGGCGACAAATGAACTCGCTTTACTAGCCAAGAAATATACAGGCGAAGAGGATGGCATGATCGCCGATAAAGGAAGAAGAGAGCAGGTGCTAGTGCATTCCATGAGAGAAAGGTCATTCCAGCTTACCGCAAGAAGAGTAAGCCAAGAAAATCAATCCGGGAAAACCCCCGGATCAACCACCTCCATTTTTAAACTTGTCGGAGCAAATCTCGCTAGAAACCTTACGGAGCTTAAGTCAGAGATGATGGGGTATAAGGGGATTGGATGGGAAGGAGAAGATTTCTCGGAAAGAGAGATTGAAACCACACGCAACTGGCTAAACTCTCGCGCAGTGACCATCTATGGAGGAACCAACGAGGTCCAGATGAACATCATAGCTAAAAGAGTACTCGGCTTACCGGATTAGTCTTCGAAGTCTCGGGAAGAAGCTTTCTTCTAATCAGAATAACAAATAGAGATCATTAGGGAAAATTCAGCCTGCCGAGAAAAAATTTTGCGGCTATACTGGAAAACCGCAATTAGTAGCATTCCCTCATAATCTAATAAATTGATTTATCTCATGACTGTTTCAGACGCCGAAAATTACGCAAACGATAATAGATCCCTCTTCGCGTCCCTGAAAATAGCAGATTATCAGTTCCTGACTATTGGTCTTTTAGGATCGGCCTTCGCTCTAAATATGCAGATAATAGCGCAAGGATGGCTAGTCTATGAGATGACCTCTTCGGCAATTAAACTAACCTGGGTAACGCTTTCTTTCATGGTACCCCAAGTGCTTTTTGCGCTAGTAGGTGGCGTTCTTGCAGATCGCTTTCCAAAAAAACCCATTATTGGTTGGGCACCGCTCATAAACGGTCTAGCTACGCTGGTAATGGCTATTATCATATTAACGGGCCGGGTAACTTTTTGGGATTTTATAGTTATGGGAGTCCTTAACGGGTCAGTACTTGCTCTATCTATGCCCGCAAGAACTGCTT
The DNA here is from genome assembly GCA_002708765.1 of Gammaproteobacteria bacterium. Taxonomy (GTDB): domain Bacteria; phylum Pseudomonadota; class Gammaproteobacteria; order Pseudomonadales; family Azotimanducaceae; genus UBA9659. The sequence continues at coordinate 9,991 of PAPD01000004.1, forward strand.
TAATTCCAGAAATTGTTGGTGAAAAACTCATCTTTAACGCTATGGCTTTTAATAGTGCGTGCTGGAACCTGTCTAGAATCATAGGGCCAGCAGCAGCGGGATTTATTATTGCTATTTTTGCCGAAGGAGATACCTCTTCTTCTTTTGGTGTAGGATTAGTCTATATCATACTTTCTCTGCTCTATCTGGTATCCTCAGTAAGCGTACTTTTTATCTCACACCACGGAGCTCCTTCAATACGAGCAGAAAGAAGCCCTCTAAAAGATACTCTGGAAGGGCTGATGTATGTTATCAATTCTCCGATTGTTGGAGGTTTAATACTTTTGTCGATACTCCCTTTTCTTTTCGGTCTAAGCATAAATACCCTGTTACCCGCTTTTTCCACAGATGTTCTCCAAGGAGGTCCGGATGACCTCGGATTTCTGATGACAGGAATGGGCTTTGGTGCCATTCTGGGCTCCCTTGTTCTGGCCAAAATGAGTTCGATCAGGAGAAAAGGCTACTGGATTATCGGCACCGGGGCTGTCTGGGGAATGCTTATTTTAGTTTTCGCTTTTACAAACAGTTATCTGATGTCCACAATTATTATCGCTGTAATCGGTTTTGTCTCTGCAATCAATATGTCCATGAACCGCTCAGTAATGCAACTTCAAGTTGCGCAAAGCATGAGGGGAAGGATAATGAGCATAGATATGATGTCACATGGACTAATGCCTATAGGTATTTTACCTATAGGATATATAGCCGAAACCGCAAGCATTCAAGCTGGTCTCTTTACTAGCGGATTGGCACTACTGCTATTGACATTAATATTTGGTGCGTTGATGCCAGGGATCAGAAGAATTAATTTGGGGTTCAGATAAAATGGCTCAAATAACTCGCTTCTTTTGGCGATTGTGCCTTCTCAAAGAAACGCCCTTAAGAATTCCGAATTCTACTTTCGTTACCTTGGTGGTGTTCAGTATCTATTTTACCATTGCCTTGATGCTCCTCTTTTCGACCCGCTCCGAGCAGTCCATCCTCCAAATTATCTCAACCGCCACAATAGGAATCAGTGTCCAACTGGGTTCTACTTATTTGTTATTAAAATTCAAAAATAAGGGGAATCTCCTTATGCCTGTCTGGAGTGCGTTACTAGGAACTAACGCTCTTATACTTATTTTCCTTTTTCCTCTGAACCTGGTTTTACTTTACGCAGAAGACGCAAACATTCTAGCTGTTGCTAATTCGATAAGCCTAGGATGCCTTGGGTGGTGGCTAGCCATAGCTGGCTTCATTTATCATAAATCTGCTGAAGTAAGTATGCTCCAGGGATCATGCATCGCTTTGCTAATAGAATTGCTTAGCGTAATCACAGCCACTAGTTTTTCAATTAGCTAATCATGAGAATTCATATTCTAGGTATATGCGGCACACTAATGGGAAGCATAGCCTGCCTCGCGAAAGAGCTGAACCATGAGATTTCCGGAACAGATGAAGACTTTTACCCTCCTATGAGTGAGCAACTCGAAGCAATAGGCGTGCAGTTAGAAAAAGGTTATACAGCTAATTCCATTCCAAGAAACACTGATCTTGTCATCATCGGCAACTCAAATATTTCTAGAACAAACCCAGCACTTGAATTCGTCCTAGACAATGCCATTCCCTTCATGTCAGGTGCTGAGTGGCTTTACCGATTCGTTCTTCATGACCGTTGGGTAATAGCTGTTGCCGGCACTCATGGAAAGACGACTACAACTTCGATGATTACATGGATCCTGGAACAGGCAAAACTATCTCCAGGTTTTTTAATCGGAGGAGTCCCCAAAAATTTTCCTGAATCTTCACGACTAGGAGAAGGTCCTTTTTTTGTAATAGAAGCTGACGAATACGACACCTCGTTCTTTGATAGAAGATCTAAATTTCTTCATTACCAACCAAAGACACTAGTTCTAAACAATCTGGAATTTGACCACGCAGATATTTTTCCAGACCTTGATCAAATAAAGAATCAGTTCCACCTATTAATAAGGACAGTACCAAGCAACGGACTGATTATATTTCCCAGATCTGACGAAAATCTTAGTGAGGTAATTTCTTTAGGTTGTTGGTCTCCGACATTACAGCTGGGAAACGACGATTTTTCAGGGCGATCCCTAGATCAGGGAAGAAAGATAGCGATTAGCCTCCAAAATCGAGACCCTATAGAATTCAGCTGGAAACTAATAGGCCAACACAACCTTCAAAATGCCCTTTCCGCAATAGCTGCGGCGCGGCACGTCGGTGTGCCAGTAGAAATCTCCTGCGAAGCACTTTCTTCTTTCCAAGGCGTGAAAAGACGAATGGAAATCGTATTCGAAAGTGATCGAGCGATTCTCTATGAAGACTTTGCGCATCATCCAACCGCTATACAAAGCACACTTGCAGGATTACGCAAAGTTGCACCAAATGATTTCGTATTGGCTATAATCGAACCTGCCTCTCATACCATGCGAAATGGATATCACAAAGATCAATTACTCCAAAGCTCAGAATTATCAGATCATGTCATCTGGTTCCAACCTAAGACCATCGGCTGGGATATGTCCATCCTGAAGACAGAAAGATCAGACGTTGAATCAGAGATTCATTTACTCATAAAAAAAGTTCTGGGTTTTTCAGATACCAAAAGAAATAAACTGAGAATCATTGTAATGAGCAATTCCGGATTTTCAGGTCTTATCCAAAAACTAGTGAACGAGTTCAAAAAACTGTGAAAGAAACAGAACTGTTTTCCCCAGTTAAAATCATGCTTGAGTCTCTAGACTACGATGTTTATGCCGAGGTTAAGGATTGCGATGTTGTTGGCAAGAAAAAGAATGCCTTAGTGGTCGTAGAACTGAAAAATAATCTAAATATCTCACTAGTTTCGCAGGGAGTGCAGAGACAGCAGTTAACCCAATCCGTTTTTCTTGCTATCCCGGAACCCAAGAAAAAAAACAGGTCCTTTCGGGTAAAGCAGGAAATTCTGAAAAGATTAGGGTTAGGCTTTATTACGGTTTATCAGAGCCCTGTCAGGTTGGCGGCCCAGATAATAATTCAACCGACCTTCAAAGGAACTATCAATAAAAGAAAAAGACAGGAACTATTGGAGGAATTAGAAAAAAGATCTGTTGATCCGAATATTGGAGGGTCCACAAATGTTCCTATTTATACAGCCTATAGAGAGGCCGCTATCATGATCGCAAATGTCTTTGCAGCCGCAGGCCCTGCCAATTTGAAGGACATCAGAGCCTTTTCAGGGAAAAAAACCGATAGCATCCTAGCAAGAAATGTTTACGGATGGTTTGAAAGAGTAGAGAGAGGAAGATACACAATCAGCGAGAAAGGGCTTAAAGAGCTTGAAGATTACGATAAAATCAACTCTCTGGTGAGAGATAAACCTGAATTTAAAAAGTTTTGTGATAGCCTAAATACAAAGACTGTTATTTCGAGCTGAACACGAAAATGTCGTTAGTTAATTTAGGAAAAAATTTATTAGATGAACATAAGAAAATTTCTGGAAGAAAAAACGCGAAAGCATCTTGAAAAACTGGGGGTAGAAAATCCTCCGCTTATCAAAACAGCGTCGCGTCCAGAGCACGGCCACTATCAAGCCAACGGCATAATGGCGGCAGCTAAGGAGAAAGGCCTCAATCCCAGAGAACTTGCTAAAGAAGTAGTTTCCAGCATAGAAACTGAAGAGAGCTCTGATTCTTTTAATCTAGAAATTGCTGGGCCGGGATTTATCAATATTACTATTTCTAAAGCCTGGATAAATCAAATATTAAGCATCATTTCGAAAGATGTTCGGCTCGGTGTAAGTACTCAAAAAAGAAAGAAATTTCTCACGGATTACTCCTCTCCGAATCTAGCTAAGGAAATGCATATTGGTCATCTCCGGTCAACAACGATCGGAGACGCCTGTTCGAGAATTCTAGAATTCCTTGGACACCAAGTCATCAGAACAAATCACGTTGGGGATTGGGGTTCGCAATTCGGAAGTCTGCTCGCATATATGAACAAGCTATCAAAGGAAGAAATTGCACTCGCGAGCGAACTGAAGGATCTCGAAAATTTTTATCGAAAAGCCAGCCAACTCTGGAGAGAGGACCAGAAATTTGCAGATGAAGCGAGAAAATTTGTAGTAAAGCTCCAATCTAAAGACCCCGAGTGCCTTGAACTTTGGTCAAAATTTATAGAGGAGTCGATGAAACACTGCCAGGCAGTCTATGACCAGTTAAATATTTCTCTAAAACAGGAACATGTGGTAGCAGAAAGTTTCTACAATGAAAAATTAGAGAGCATCGTAAAAGATCTAACGGAGAAAAACCTCATCGCCATCTCGGATGGTGCAAAGTGCGTTTTTCTTGAGGAATGGGTGGGTAAGGACGGCGAACCAACACCCGCCATCATCCAAAAATCAGATGGTGGATTCCCTTATATTACAACAGATCTCGCCGCAGCAAGGCATAGGTCCCAAGAACTGAATATTGATGAAGCTCTCTATTTTGTCGATGCAAGGCAAACACTTCACTTCAGGCAACTATTTCATATCGCGCTTAAAGCCGGGTTCACTAGGAAAGATCAGAGTTTTCGCCATATTCCAAATGGAATTATTCTCAGTAAAGAAGGCAAGCCCTATAAAACGAGACAAGGAGGAGCGGTAAAACTAGCCGAAGTTTTAAAAGAATCAATCTCTCGAGCCAAGTCCCTGGTCAGCGACAAAAATTCAGCGCTGTCTGAGCAAGAACAAATAATTATTGCCGAGATCGTAGGTATTGGAGCTATCAAGTATGCAGAGCTATCAAAGAACAGAAACACAGACTACGTCTTCGATTGGGAGAAAATGCTTTCATTCGAAGGCAATACAGCACCGTACCTTCAATATGCATACACTCGCATTAAAGGCATCCTAAATAAATCGAAAAGATCCAACGAAAAATTGTCATCTGACTTTTCTCTGCAAGATCCCTACGAAATACAATTGGCGTTAAAGTTAGCTCAATTCACAGAGGCAGTAGAATCGGTGGTTGAAGATTACCAGCCCAATCTCCTATGCAATTATCTTTTCGAGTTATCCCAGTTCTTCATGACGTTTTACGAAAATTGTCCTGTGAATACTGCAGAGGAACGCATAAAAATATCAAGACTTAATTTGTGTGATCTAACCGGTAGAGTATTAAAAAAAGGATTAGAATTGCTCGGAATCGAAGTTCTGGATCGAATGTGAAACTATCAATTATAGCGGCGAGATCAAAAAATGGCGTCATTGGCAACGGAAGCAACATCCCTTGGAAAGCAGAGGGAGAACAGAAACTATTCAAAGACATCACAATGGGAGGAGTATTGATCATGGGGAGAAAAACCTACCAGAGCATAGGCAAACCTCTTCCTGGCCGAGAAACAATTGTAATAAGTCGAACGCAAAAACAACGCCTGGATTCGGTCGAATTGTGGAATTGTCTGCCTGACGCATTAAATTCAGCGGCAAAGAAAGGGAAGCCTATTTTCGTTGCGGGGGGAGGGGAAATATACTCTCAAACCATAAGAATCGCCGATTATCTGCACCTTACTACAGTACATACCCATGCAGAAGGAAATATCCGCTTCCCATCAATACCCGCTAAATTTTCACTTCGACAGGAAGATTTCTACAAATCAAACATCAACTACACTTACCAATATTACGAGCGGGATAAATGATAATAAAGAACCGAATAACGAAACTTCTGGATATCGAACTTCCTATCATACAAGCCCCAATGGGCTGGATAGCCCGCTCTAAATTAGCCTCTGCAGTTAGCAATGCCGGTGGCATGGGCATTATCGAAACCTCATCCGGTGAGCTAGAAACAATCAAAACAGAGATCAAAAAAATGCGCGACCTCACTGACAGACCTTTTGGTGTCAATATCGCGCAGGCATTTGTAAAAGACCCGAAGATTGCAGACTTCGTTATTGATCAAGGAATTAATTTTGTTACTACTTCAGCTGGCAGCCCTACACGTTATACCAGGCAACTGAAAGAAGCTGGTCTCACGGTATTTCATGTGGTACCAACACTATTAGCGGCTCTCAAGGCAGTGGATGCGGGAGTAGACGGCCTTATAGTGGAAGGCGGAGAGGGTGGTGGGTTTAAAAACCCCTCAGAGGTTTCCTCAATGGTTCTTCTTCCGTTAGTCCGCTCAGCAGTGGATGTTCCAATAATCGCTGCCGGCGGATTTGTAGATGGGAAATCGATGGCTGCTGCCTTTTCTCTTGGAGCTGAGGGAATACAGATGGGGACACGTATGGTGTCAGCAATCGAATCACCGGTTCACGACAACTGGAAAAACGCAATTGTTGAGGCAAAGGAGACTGATACAGTTTTTCTCAACAAATTTCATTCTCCAGCCCTGAGAGCTCTAAAGACAGAAAGAACTAGTGGGCTAGAAAGAATCCAAAACAATAATATAATGGGCGATTTCGGTGACGCTAAAAGACTTTACTTTGATGGTGACATGGAAGCGGCGATTCCGTTATCTGGCCAAGTGGCTGGAAGAATAGATTCTGTGGAGCCCGTAGAAAAAATTCTAAAGGAAATCAAAAAAGACTTCTTATCGACCATCGAATCGCTCTCCCAAAATTATCTTTAGAAGAACGGTCTCGGAGAAAAAGAATTAGACCAGGAAAAAACATCTATCTCACCGCAATAAGCTGGCTATTCCTTGTGATTTTTGTCTACTCTTATTCATCGAAAGCCAGCTTTGAATCAGGGGTCGCCAAATATAGAAAAAATAATTTTCCTGGGGCTCTAGAGGAATTTACCAGGCTCGCTGAAGAAAACGATGTTAAAGCTCAAACAGCTCTTGCGATGATGTACAAATATGGGGAAGGCACGCCTGCAGATAAGGAAAAAGCTTTCAAATGGTACCTTAAGGCAGCCGAGCTCGGTTACCCTCCAGCACAATATAATGCGGGGACGATGCTAATAAACGGCGATGGGACAGAAAAAAATCCAGAGCGAGGAGAAAGGTTTCTCGCCAGCGCAGCCGAATCCGGCTTTTCAAGAGCAATCAAAAAATTGGAGAACATGGTGATCGAACAAAAACCATTAGCTTCGAGTCACCAATGGTCTCGTCCGTGGGATTTGACTCTGCCTAACCAGATCAGGTTTTCAGATAACATTACAGAAAATTTCTCGGAAGAAAAGATTAAAATTCAATTGGCAGCAATGGGATCCAAGAAGAGCGCTGAAAAATTATGGGAAGTAATAAAATCAAAAAACGATTTTCTCCTTTCAGGGTTAACGCCAACTTTCGAGAAAATTGAGGAAGCAGGAAAATTACTTTGGCGTTTAAGAGTTGGTTATTTTCGAACAGAAGAGCAAGCCAGCAGCCTGTGTTCCCAATATCTAGCCAGAAACGACGAGGCAATTGGATGTATGATCATTGCCGACTAAGCCAAAAAAAGAAAATTATTCTAGAGAGAGGGGATTGAATTCTTATGCCTACATATCTGAAACTTATCTCAAGGAATTTAGCAATTCAATTGCACGATGGATATTTTGCTGCTTTGCAAGACAAAGAAAGAAGTGGTAAATAAAAAAATGGAAGAAAAACTAGAAAGCCGCCTAACCGCTCTAGGCATTAGCACTGATATGATAAGGGCTTGCAAACTTTCTCTTCATTCCGAGCCCGAAAATCTGGTTGGAGCAGGAATAGATATCTTTGGGCGCAATCAAAAAATGACTTTCGAAACCCGGAATGCCTGGGTCGAAATGAAAACAGCGGCATTCAAAAATAATATAGATATAAAACTAGTATCCGCCTTCAGATCAATCAACTATCAGTGTAATTTGATAAAAGAAAAACTAGATGCAGGTATGACTATTGAGGAGATCTTGCGTGTTAATGCCATCCCTGGTTTTAGCGAGCATCACTATGGCCGAGCAATTGATTTGCATTCAGGGACAGGAAAAGCATTAGAAAAAACTTTCGACACTGAACCAGCGTTTTTCTGGTTAACAAAAAACGCAAAAAATTTTGGGTTTGTCATGAGCTATCCAGAAAATAATCCAGAAGGTCTCAGCTACGAGCCTTGGCACTGGTGTTACATCGAATAGCAGGCTAGTTTATTTTCTTTAATTCTTCAGCGATAAGATCTTTCTGCGCATCGGTCAATTCTGAACTTGAAGTTGTCTTGTCCTTAGCAAATACGTATTTTTATGTAATCACTTGGGGACCACCAAATTTTCTGCCTGTTAAAAAAGACCAAACATCTTCAACCATCTGTGGGTTTCCGCAAACTAAAAAAAGAGAACCACTCGGACTGAGGTTTTCTTTCTTGAGTAAATCCGTTACATATCCACTATATTCGTATTCTGCTTCAGCATTTTCTCGCGACAAGCAGAGCCTAAAATCAAAGAAATCGTTCTCCTCTGCGTAGGCCTTGAAAAAATCTTCATATATGAATTCACCTCTATCTCGCACTCCGAAAAACAAATCAACTTTTTCATAGTTCTCGTTTTCTAGCCTACGCATTATTGGCAAGTAAGGCGCCACACCAACACTTGTCGCAATCAGAAACAGGTGTTTGGGGGCTTTTCTAGGTAAAATCAACCTTCCATGAGGACCCGTGACTCTAGCCCTCATACCCGGACTCGCATTAAAAAGGAGACTAGTTGCTCTGCCACCTTCAACCTTTGAAACTATTATATCTAGATGCTTCCCCTCTTGATTCTCAAGATTACTAAGACTATAGCTTCGCTGAAAAACGCCTTGCACGTCTTCGAAGGTGAACCTGTAGAATTGCCCGGGCTCATAACCCAGGCTTCCTTGGCCAACTATGGCGAACCTAAATTCCTTTGTGGATTCGCTCAATTGACGAACTGTATCCAGCTTTACCTCAAACATTAATCTTTTTGATCCACCGCTTTCATGAAATCTATATTTTTCTCCTCGCCCTCAGGGATCGGTATTTCTCTAATTCGTTCTGCTACATCATCATATTCTAACCGAAGCGCTTTACAGATTGTTGCATGCATATCATATGTACAAGTTATGTAGGTTAACTCAAGAATCTGCTCGTCAGACAGATACTTTTTCAAGACCTCGAATGTTCCATCTGAAACCCTCCCACCGCCAAGCACTAAGTCATCCGTAAACGACAAAACAGCTTGTTCAATTTCATCGAAGCAGTTGCTGGTGCCCCAAGACGGAATCGCCTCAATTTGTGACTCAGAAAAACCAGCTGCCCTAAGTGCCTTACAATGTTGAGAAAAAACAAACTGGCTTCCTCGAGCGTAACCAGCTCTCGCCTGACCTAACTCTCGCAATTTAAAATCTATTTTTCTTTTTTTTGACCGATAAAATTGAAAGCCCGCTACAGCATGATGAAAGCAATCAGGAACGAGAGCAAATACTGTCCACCAATTACCGGGCGTGCCGGTAGCAGTACCAGGCGTCTCTACCGGATCTCGATCCGATCCAAAGAGTGCGTCATAAAACGGCAAGCAGGTCTCGTGCGCATCCTCGCGTGAGACCTCTCTCAATCTAGGCATTTTAAACTCTCTTTTTTTATTTACTGTATTAATCGCAATGATAACATTTATCACTACAAATCAGGTAAAACACTACAATCTTTGAGGGAAATGAAAAAACAGATCTAACATAGTTGATGAACGTAGTAGCGAAGCGATCGTATTTCTTTGGTCACCCCAGCAGCCTGTTCCAGACTTTTGTCTGCGACTCCTGCTGCCGGCACCCCCTAGCTCTGCTAAGCAATACCATTTATACTCTTGTTCTGATTGCGATTCTAAACCAACCTCAGAAGCTCATCTCAACCTTGCCGTCAAGCTAGTATTCTATTGAAAAAGAGTGAGCTCTTTTGTAAATCCGAACGTTACTCTGGCTCGCAGTCTCGCTAAGACCTTCAGCTTAGTCAATCCACATAACGTTTTTTTTGTCACAGTACAATTAATCGGAGCGATAATAGTTATGTTCTTGATCGACTTCCTTTTTTGAAGAGCCGAATAACTCTATACTGTATAGCTTGAACTACTAGTATAACTCTGACTCACTTAGATGCGTGATTATTTCATCAGAAGGCTACTACTTATTCCTCCCACTTTGATTGGAGTCACGATTATTGTGTTTGCGATAACGCGCATTGTTCCCGGAGGTCCTCTGGAAAGAGCAATTATGGAGTCACAGCAACTTGGTAGTAGCGGCTTCCAGACATCCCTTCCTGGCTCCGATATGGCAATATCTGATGAACAACTGGAAAAATTGAAAGAATACTATGGCTTTGATAAACCTCTTCTGCAAAGCTATCTTCAATGGCTTGCGACGATTTTCAGAGGAGATCTAGGAAAATCCTATCGTTATAACGAACCAGTATGGGACGTCATCAAAGAAAGGTTTCCCGTATCTCTATATTACGGTCTCGTTACCTTAACTCTAACCTACCTTATCTGCATCCCCCTCGCAGTAATTAAAGCCATTAGACACAAAACTTTCATTGATAACATCTCCTCAGTGTTAATTTTTACTGGATACGCTATCCCCGGTTATGCTTTGGGTTCGCTTCTACTGCTATATTTTTCGGTATATCTTGAATGGTTTCCAATGGGCGGATTTGTAAGTATGTCCTTTGAAGAAAAAGATACCTGGGAGAAAATTCTTGATGTCATAAATCATTCGGTACTTCCGTTGATCTGCTATTTAATCGGTAGCTTTGCCTTAGTAACACTCTTGTTAAAAAATCATCTTATGGATAATCTGGCAGCGGATTATATTAGGACCGCCATAGCCAAAGGAGTCTCTTTCAGACAGGCGGTAGTAAAACATGCGATGCGAAACTCGCTTATACCTATCGCAACAACTTTCGGACAAAATATTGTACTGATAGTTTCAGGCTCCTTCCTGATAGAAACCATATTTGATATAGATGGGTTTGGTCTTTTAGGCTTATCTGCAATCCTCGACAGAGACTACCCCGTAGTTATGGGAGTGGTACTTATCGCCAGCGGCCTGCTTCTGATAGGGAATATTATCAGCGATCTCCTGGTGGCTCTCGTAGACCCGAGAGTTCAATTCCGATAAAAATGTTTAATATGAACCCCGAAACTCAGAAGAAAATCAGGCGCTTCAAAGGAATAAAGCGCGGTTACTACAGCTTCGTAATACTAATAGGTTTGCTTTCCTTAACATCCATATGTGAACTCATAGCAAATAGCAGAGCCTTATTAGTAAGTTATCAAGGCACCCTGTACTTTCCCATCTACTCAGCATTTCATCCAGGGACTGACTTCGGATTGGACTACCCATACGAAACAAATTATCGGGAATTAAAACAAAAATTTCTGAATGAAGGCGGGGATAACTGGCTAGTAATGCCGCTTGTCCAATACAATCCCTATGAAAACAACGCTCAAAACAATGTCTTCAGGCCTGCCGCCCCTTCTCTTTCAAAAGGCCATTACCTAGGAACAGACACGACGAGCAGAGATATCTTATCCAGACTGATTTACGGGACGAGAATAGCCCTTTGGTTTGCACTCGCATTCACTCTCTCCGTATACGCCTTAGGAATAGTTATCGGATGTGCTATGGGATATTTTGGAGGTTTATTTGATCTAATTTTCCAGCGATTCATCGAAATATGGTCCAATATTCCGTTTCTATATATGGTCATTATAGTTTTCAGTGTCATCCCCTCCGGATTTCCGACTTCAACACGAATCGGCTTACTCCTTTTCGTTATGGTCTTATTCTCTTGGACTTCCATCACCTACTATATGCGTACTGAAACTTACAGAGAAAAATCGAGAGATTATGTGTCGGCGGCACGAATCATGGGAGCTTCCAACTTAAGAATAATATTCCGGCACATTCTGCCTAACGCACTCTCTACATTAATAACATTTGTACCCTTTACAGTTATATCTTCTATCACAGCCATTACCGCCCTCGACTTTCTCGGATTCGGGCTGCCACCACCCACACCAAGCCTTGGAGAGCTCCTCAAGCAAGGAACCGGATCACTGCGAACCGCTCCATGGATAGTAATATCTGCTTTTGGAACACTGGTAATCTTACTAACCCTTATTACATTTGTCGGGGAAGCAATAAGAGAATCTTTTGATCCAAAGAAATTTACTATCTACAAATAATAAAAAAGGAAAGTTATGACCAAGAAAACCGTTCTCATTTCTCTCGCACTAATAGGGCTCACGGCTCTCAATGGTTGTTCAGGTCCGAAAGACAAACAGGAATCAAACTCCCTTGGGACTAACAACTTTGAGGAAGTTTCCGGATACTATGAGGCACATCCCGAATTTTTCGTTTTTAGAGACATCGAAGACCTTCCCGCCAACCTGAAATGGGAGGACGGAAGTCACTTGGCCGAGATCGGATCAGAAAGTGCGAAAAAAGGGGGGACGGAATACCGAAGATTGCAGGATTTCCCTCGAACATTGAGAATAGTAGGGCCAGATTCAAACGGGTCTTTTCGACCAATGATTCTTGATTATGTAACAATGCCTTTGGCAGCAAGACCCCCCGATGAATTCGATTTTTACCCGGCGCTGGCTAGGTCATGGGCCATAGACCAGAACAACAAGACCGTCTACATAAAGCTGGAACCAGAAGCCAAGTGGTCAGATGGTCAGCCGATTACCACGCAAGATTTTCTGTTTATGTTCTTCTTCTATCAATCCAACTACATTGTGGCCCCTTGGTACAACAATTGGTATGGAACCCAATACTCGAAGATTACTCGGTATGATCAGCATACCTTCTCCATCACAGTACCAGAAAACAAACCGGACATGGACAGCAGAGTACTCGGGCTAAGGCCCGTCCCGAGACATTATTACGTTGAACTAGGTGACGATTTTATTGATCGATATCAATGGAAATTCCCTCCCACGACATCACCCTACACACTGGACACTGAAAAAGATCTAAAAAAAGGACGATCAATTACATTACGAAGGGATAAAAACTGGTGGGCAAAAGACAAGAAGAACTACAGGTATCGATTTAACACGGACAAAATCCAATTCACCGTTATTCGCGATAACGCGAAGCATTTCGAAGCATTCAGGCGCGGAGATATAGATCAATTCGATTTAACCCTTTCCCAATATTGGTACGAGAAGTTGCCCGACGATGATCCAGATGTAAATTCAGGATATATCCAAAAAACGGTTTTTTTCAATCAACATCCTCGTCCAACTTACGGATTATGGATTAATACAAATAAAGACCTTCTTGATCAAAAAAGCATACGGGTCGGTATCCAACATGCGTCAAATTGGGACCTCGTCATAGAGAGTTTTTTTCGAGGCGATTACAAAAGAATGAAAACTTCTTCAGACGGCTACGGAGAATTTTCTCATCCGATCATTAAAGCTCGGGAATTTAACATCGAAAAGGCGCAAACAGCTTTTGCTGAAGCTGGCTTTGTTGAAAGAGGCGACGACGGTATTTTGAAAAACCTTGAAGGGAAAAGACTCTCTTTCACAGTTTCAACAGGCTACGAACGCTTCCAGGATATCCTAACTATATTGAAAGAAGAAGCCGAGAAAGCAGGCCTGGAACTAATCATCGAAGTGTTAGACAGCACAACTGGATGGAAAAAAGTACAGGAAAAAAAGCACGACATTCATTTTGTTGCCTTCAACGTAGGCTTGGAAATGTATCCACGCTTCTGGGAAACCTATCACTCCGATAATGCTTACTATCAGCCCTTCTTACCAAATGGCACCCTGAACCCTAATAGAAAGATCAAAACACAGACAAATAACCTGGAAATGCTTGCAATACCTGAGATGGATAGAATGATAAACGCGTACAGAGCATCCAGCAGTAAGGAAGAAATGAAAAAACTAGCTCACAATATGACAAAGCTTCATCACGAGCATGCCTCCTTTGTTCCGGGTTTCGTTCAACCAGGATATCGCTTAGGTTACTGGAGATGGGTAAGGTACCCTGAACACTTTAATTACAAATATACTCGAAGCAGTACTCAACTATTCGTTCACTGGATAGACGAAAAAATTAAAACAGAGACATGGGAAGCAAGAGACAAAAACAAATCCTTTTCTCCAAAGATAGAAACCTACGACCAATTCGCTGAATAAATATGGAATTATTAGAGGTCAGAAACCTGATCACAGAGTTCGAAACCGACGAGAGCAAAACACGCGCCGTTGACGGTGTTTCATTCTCTATCAGCGAAGGAATGACTCTAGGAATTGTTGGCGAGTCAGGGTGCGGGAAAAGTGTTACCGCGCTCTCAATAATGGGATTATTGCCAAGGCCTGCTGGGAAAATACTGTCAGGAGAAATTCATTTTAACGAAATAGATCTTGCAAAAAGCTCGGCTAAAGAAATGGAAGCCATCCGTGGCAACAGAATAGGGATGATTTTTCAGGAACCCATGACTGCTCTTAATCCAGTTTTGACTATCGGCAATCAGATGATAGAAGCATATAGAATACATAAAGACATGTCCTATGATGAAGCGCTGAGGTCCGCAATAAGCATGCTTGACAGAGTCGGAATCACATCACCCGATCTGAAAATTCTGCAATACCCTCACCAACTCTCAGGGGGCATGCGCCAGCGAGTCATGATCGCCATGGCTATAAGTTGTAATCCGGACTTGTTAATCGCTGATGAACCAACCACAGCACTCGATGTAACAGTGCAGGCTCAGATACTTGAATTAATTCAGGAATTACAAAAAGAACTTGGAATGTCCGTTCTGATGATTACACATGACCTTGGGGTTGTCGCCGAAACCTGCGACAAAGTAGTCGTAATGTACGGAGGAAAAGTTTGTGAGACGGCAGACGTGCTCGATATCTTTGACCACCCTGCCCATCCTTACACCAAAGGATTACTTGCGTCTATTCCCCATCTCGAATCAACACCTAAATCAAAGCTCCCGGTTATGACAGCATTCGGGAGAGAAAAAAATGAAATTCCTGATAAAAGTACGATCCTGACGACATTCGTGTCAGATGAAAATAATTTCTCTAGGACATCTTATGAAAATCAGTCTATAGAAAATAATGAGATCATTCTTCGTGTAGAAAATTTAAAAATGTATTTTCCTATACGAAAGGGAGTGCTGGCGAAGACTAAAGATTATAACAAGGCGGTAAACGGAGTTTCTTTTTGTATCAAAAAAGGAGAAACACTTGGTCTCGTCGGGGAATCGGGCTGCGGGAAATCCACCCTTGCCAGATGCATTCTGCGACTCTACGAGCCGACGTCAGGAAAGATAATTTTTAAGGGTACGGATACAACCAAATTAAAACCTAGTGCTTTGAAACCAATTCGAAATCAAATTCAGATGATTTTTCAAGATCCTATGGACTCTCTAAACCCCAGGCATACGGTGGGTGAGATAATCGGTGAGCCACTCGCGATTAACAAATTCAGCACCAGTTTTACCAAAAAAAGAGTACGAGAAATATTAGACATAGTTGGATTGCCAAGCGATTCCGCTGATCGGTATACCTTCGAATTTTCCGGTGGGCAGAAGCAACGTATTGGTATCGCAAGAGCACTCGTGCTAAATCCCCAGCTTATTGTCTGTGATGAAGCTGTTTCTGCGCTTGATGTATCAACCCAGGCACAGATATTGAATTTACTGCTGGATCTGCAGGAAGAATTCAATCTCACATATCTTTTCATATCTCACAACCTAGCTGTAGTAAAGCACATGTCCGACGAAGTGGCTGTCATGTATCTAGGAAAAATAGTCGAAGAAAATTCAAGTGATAGGATATATGGTCATTCAGAACATCCTTATACAAGTGCGATGATCTCCGCAATACCAGCGAATCATCCTGCAAAAAAGGCAGGAATCTGAGATGGACGTTTACCCAAAGAATTTGTTCTAAACCAATCAGAGAGTAATCTTTATGAGGAGAACAAGAGCAGGACTAATATGCAAAAATGAAGGCTCCATCTTGTCTATCAAGCATAGAGACCCGAGATCCAAAAAAGAATTCTGGTCACTGCCCGGGGGAGGGATAGAAAAAGGCGAAACCCCGATTGAGGCAGCTATCAGAGAAACTCGGGAAGAAACGGGATATGAAGTTTCATGCCATTTGGGAAGCTTTACTAACACCTATGATTTCTACTGGAATGGCGAGCTATATGACTGCGAGACTCATTGGTTCTTCGGAGAGCTCGTCTCAGAAATAAAAAAAGAAATAGAGCACGAGGAGCATATAATTGAGTCCAAATGGCTTGCCTGGCCCAACTGTAAATCCTTGTTTAATCACAAAGCAGCTCTTCTTGAAGCATTAAATTTCTTTTTATGATTAAAAGAGGTTTCTTAAAAACTGAGATTTCCGCACACTTTAGTCACCTCTAACAAAGAATTCCAGTTTGCGTATAATGCATTAAGGCGATTATCAAGGAAAATTTTTTTGAATATAAAAGAACGAATGGAAGAAATAATTGCAACAGAGGCGGCAGCAATTTCAGCGATCAAAGTCACTGAAACCTTTGAAACCGCTGTCAGATTGTTAATGGGCTGTGAAGGGAAAATCGTAACGACTGGCATAGGTAAAGCAGGTTATATAGCGCAGAAGTTTGCAGCTACCCTGTCTTCAACGGGGACTCCCGCTTTCTTCGTTCATCCCGCTGAGGCAGGTCACGGAGACTTAGGTATGCTATCCGAAGAAGACTGTATCATCGCTTTCTCAACCAGCGGAAAATCTAATGAAGTTATAGAGATGCTGGAAATGTCTCGGGGGCTGGGGGTAACTAAAGTGATTGGCATTACTTCCCATGTAGATGGACCGATTAGAAAATTAAGCGACATTGTCTTGGATATGGGAGAGAGCATTGAAGAAGCATGCCCATTGAATATTACCCCAAGCTCTACTATCGCAGTTATGCTTGCAATAAGTGACGCGATTGCTCTAACTCTAATGGAAATAAAAGAGTTTACTGCAGCTCAATACCATGCCCGACATCACAAGGGATATCTTGGAACAGTTACTCGGCCAAGGCGTGTATACACAAATGAGGAATGAAATATTATGGGGATCATTGACCCCGATCTAATTGCGACCCGATATCGCGCAGAACTAAAAGAAAAAGTATCTGGATTAAATTCGACACCAAGAGTTATCGGTCTAATTGCGAATAACGATCAACCATCGTTATCGTATGCGAATGCTACTAAAAAGGCGTTCGAGGAAATAGGAATCGAATACAGACTAATAGAAACACCTAGACTATCTCTAGAAAAAGAAATCAAGAACGCTAATAACGACCCCGGCATACATGGGATATTTATCTATTTTCCCGTTTTTGGTAATGAAGAAGACAAATACCTTAGAAACCTAGTGGATCATACCAAAGACATAGAAGCAGGAAGTTTTTTTTGGACTAGAAAACTATCGAAAAATGACAGGTTTCTCTTTGACGATAAAAAAGCACTTATACCCTGCACACCGCTGGCCATAGTAAAAATCTTAGCCGAAATAGGCGCATACGGCAGTGGTTCCATGCCCTTAAAAGAAAAAAATGTGGTTATTTTTAATAGGAGCGAAGTCATCGGCAGACCCCTTGCAGTGATGATGTCGAATGATGGTGCCAACGTTTGGTCATTTGACGAATTTGGACCACTTCTTTTTAGAGAAGGAATTCCTAGAGAAACGAGCAGCGACAGGGCCAAAGCTTTGCAAAAATCGGATATTGTGATTACAGGAGTCCCTACTTCTAACTTTATTAAGATCTCGCCAAATGAATTAACACGAAGACCTGTTTGTATAAATTTTTCTGCAACAGAAAACTTTACAAAAGATATCGACAAGCACGTAAAAACTTTCGTCCCGAGGGTGGGGCCAATGACAGTTACAATGTGCATGAGAAATACCATCCGACTTTACGAAAACTTTCTTTAATATGGAGAAATCCTTGACGCTGTTAGCAAATTCGAACATTTCTGATTACCTAGCTTCCGTAGCTGCTAGGGAACCAACTCCCGGGGGAGGTGCTGTTGCCGCAGTTGCTGCGGCGGAAGCCTGCGCCCTCCTCGCAAAGGTTGCGCACTTTAGTAAAGGTCTGGACATGGAAGAAATATATGAAGAAGCCGTATCTGAGATAGGCAAACTATTGACACTTGGAGATAAAGACTCTGAAATTTTTCTACGAGTAATAAAGGCAGACAGAAAAGCCAAAAACTTCGAAATGCTTCTTATTGAAGCGGCTAAAGCACCAACGGAAATCTTGGAAATATGTTCTCTTCAAATACCCAGACTAAGAGCAGTTATCAAGACAGGAAATAGAAGCCTTATCACTGATCTGGGAATCGCGGCCTTTCTTTTCGGCGCTTCAATCCGGTCATGCCTGCTTAACATGGACATAAACATTAAGGGTGTAAAAGACATTCCAGTAGAAATAACTAAGGCGAAAGAAAAGGCAGAAATTACATTAGAAGAACTAGCACTTATAACGCAAATTTCTCAAGATGCCGTTTCATAAGGTTTTATTTATACTTGTTTCCTTATCGATTATTAGTGAAACATACGGAAAGGAACCAAATAAGAGCTTGGCCATAGAACTTGAAAACACCTTGGCTAAAGAATTTGTAAAAAACATTATTTCTGGTTACCCGAGGGAAAATCCGTCGAATCGAAAAAGTTACCTTCAAGAAAAACAAAAAGAATATAGAAATAGAATTGATATCCGACTCCTTAACTCAGATAACAGAAAGGAGAAGGCGATTCTAGATTTTTTGGTTAATAAAGAAAAAGATCTCGAATATGACAGAAGTTTCAAGTCTCGGGTAAGGTACCTTACAGGCCTAGAGATTCCTTTTGAAGAATACGAGATTATTATAGGGAAAGAGCTAAGCTCTATAGAGAAGAAAATCTTTGGTGATAGCGACCTGGAAGAAACCATTCCAGTTACCATCGAAGCAAAAAAAAATAGAGCTGTTTATTTCGAGAACGATGATGTAGGTCGTCAAGAATACTTAGATAGGCTTTCGCAATCTTTTATGGCAAGTCAAAATTTTGCGGCCTTAATTCTGGAAAATTACTCTGGTTCATCTCTGGATATTGTCGGAACCGAAAATCACGAATATTCCTTTTTGCACAATGATGGGACCCTGAAGGTAAACCTCTCCGATCTAAAAAATCTCCCGGAATTCGAAATCGCTAGCTTAACCGCTTTTTATGGCCTGCCAGGGCTTGGCGCGTTAAAAAAAAGCGAGAACACATCGCTCGCTAAATTCCTGAAAATTCCTGCATATCATTTCGGATGGGCAGCTTTTTCGCTGGAGCTGCTTTTCGAAATTGATGTAAAGAATGCCATTGACTATGCGCATTTTTCACGAATGCTTAGTTTGCTTGCGCTTACTGATTTGAAAACAGGAACAGATACATGGAATTGGTCCGAAAGCCAGGCATTTCTGCTTGAGGCTCTTCCTTACGGTTCCAAAAGAATAGTCATGCTCCTGAACCATATNAAAGCAGAACCAGGTCACTATCTAGCCATAGCCATAGGTCGATATTTCTTCCAGAAATCAAAGAAACTATGTATGGAAAACAAGACTGTTGATTTTTGTGGAAAGAAATTTAACCAGATCATAATAGATTCTGGCCCTGTGCCTCTAAGCTATCTGAAAGAAATAATCTCGGATTATTTGAAGTAATCGTCCTCAACTCAAATCAGTTCTATCAAGCTTCTCGCGAATCTTCATGTGCTCTGCTTCATCTAATGAAAATCGAGAGAAGATAATGGCCCCAGAGATATAACAACAGAACGGGAAAACAGCATAGAGAAAGAGCAAAGCAAACTTAGCTGTTTCCGTCTGCTCCTGATTAGGAACGAAGCCCGAGGCACTTAAAATGAAACCGGTAATCATGAAGGTTATTCCGGTCGCTGTTTTAAAAACCAGATTCCAGCTCGAAAAATAGGTCCCTTCTTTCCTTTTTCCCGTTCTATATTCATCGTAATCAATCACATCAGACTGTATGGAAGGAGCAACTGCTGCGCCACTCGCGGCCCCCAGCCCACAAACAAATGCTAAGATCGAAATCAAAGCATCTGCTCCAGGATAGAGAAAAAACATTCCACCAAATCCTAACCCAGTAATCCACATTGAAATAAGCCAGGTTTTTTTCTTTCCAATTTTTCGAGATAACGACACCCAGAGGGGAACTGAAATTATAGACGGAATCAGATACATTAGAATGTAAAAAACCGTTCGTTCTGGTTTCAGAATAATGTATTCGGAAATATAGGGAGTCAGGATAGCTATGGTCGCACCACCTAAATTCTCTATAAAAAAAACAACCAACAATAAGACAGCGTGCTTGTTTTTAATAACATCACTAAATGCGACTACTGGATTTTTCTCTCCTCGCCCTTGATAATCTTTCCTCTCTCGCACACGAAAAACCATCCAAAAAATAAGTACTGTCGTTATTGTTCCTGCCATGACTGCAATGTAAAAAGCATCCCCTCTAGGATCCTCTCCGACAATCAGTTGATGCATCGCAACCAGTGCGAGCAGGGCTCCAGAATTCCAAACCATATGACGAACCCCAAAAACTCTAGTTCTCTGATGGTAATTCGGCGAAAGTTCAGCGCCTAAAGAGTTATGAGGAACATTAAAAGCGGTCATGGCTGAGTAAAACAGGATTACTGCGGCGGCCATCCATACTCCGGAAAAACTCCTCTCCAGACCCGCCGGGGGTGACCAGATCATAATAAAGGCAAAAAAAATAAAAGGGACCGACGATATCATCCATGGACGCCTTCTACCCATAGCCGTATTTGTTCTATCGCTATAATATCCGGCAACCGGGTCTGTTATTGCATCCCAGATCCGAGACAGACCAAAAATGAATCCCATAGCGGCAGGAGCAATAAGCAACTCATCAGTCGCAAATTTCATAAGATACAAACTAACTAGGAAAAACATAAAACCTACGCCTAACGCAGGGACGTTATAATCAAAAAGGGTTCTAACTGAAAGAATTTCATCGAGCTTTGTATTTGAATACTTTACACTCAATTTACTTAGGCTCTTCCATTTCTTTTTCAGTAGCTGTCCATCGAAACCTTCTAGGCCGACCACCGCGGTAAGTAGTCGACATAGCATTAGATACGAAAAGCTCAAAAAGCCAGGAACGTATAGAAGGTCTGAAACTGGAAAAGGACTCCGCCTGGGATCTCAGATCCGGGCTATCAATCTTTAGAGCCATCCCGCTAACCTGGAATTCTCCGCTACTTCCGGAACTGTCACTCATAGAACAATGCAAACAGAAATCAGGATTCTCCAACAAGTCACGACTTCTGGGAGAATAATTGCTAAGGAAAACGAAGATATGTCCTCCACCGATCACAGGAGTCACCGGATGGGCTAGGGGTTTACCATCNGATCGCAGGGTAGCCAAATAGGACACTTTCCCATCTAGTCGTTCCGATCCGAACCTGGCCAAAGCAGGTTCTTCTTTCTCAAATTCTTTCCATGGCAAAGACACCATCTGAACACCCGAATAATATTTACTAGCTGAAAACATATCACGCTTTTGACAAAAATCCGATGGACAAATCTCTTATCAGACTAATTCAGACAGGAATCAGAGAAAAGCGGAGGAGTGCTCTGGTCTATTTCTCCGACGAAAAATTTATGCGCTGAAATTTTCCCACCTGCCCATTTAAATATAAGAGAATAAGCACACCCGTTAAAAAGAGGAGCGTTAAGCTTCATTAGCATGATATGCATTCCTCCAGGCTCGAGCCTAACTGATTCTTGTGCCCCGACAATTAATTCTCCCGGCCTCATCCCGAGCATTCCATCTTTATCAATCATCTTGTGCACACTAGCAATTTCTGAACCCGAAAATTCTATCGATTCCAGCCGAACGGGAGACCTACCAGGATTAAAAAACTTTCCATATACTGAGGCATTAGAAGCACCTTGGGGCGAAGCTCGCGCCCAACCCTCAAATCTTGGCAAATCATCAGCCGTAGTCGAAAAACAGAAGAAAAGCAATAAACTTCCTACCGAGATTCGTTTCTGTTTATCTAACCAATTTATCTTCACTCGAATTTTCCTTTTTTGCTGCTATGCTAGCGGCACCAGCAAAAACAAATAGTAGATTAAATGAACATCTACAATAGCTTCAAACCGCGCTTTGTTCCTGAGAAGCCATTCTTATTATCTTCCAAACTAGATGTGACATATTCCTATATGGATATCGATCAGAAAAGCGGATCCATCGCCTCCTATCTAACTAATCTAGGCCTTAAAGAGGGCGATAGACTAATGGCTCAAATGGAAAAAACTCCTGAGACGATTCTTCTATATCTTGCTTGTCTTCGATCTGGAATCGTCTACATTCCATTAAATACCAGCTATCTAACGGAAGAAATCAAATTTTTTGTTAACGATGCTGAACCTAGCTTGATTGTAACAGACAGAGAAAGAGAAAAAACATTTGAACTTCTTATCGAGAAAAAAAAGGTCCTGACTATTGAGAGCTTGATTGAATCAACCAGCAAACCAGAAAATCAGGAAAAATCTTTTCTCACAAAAGAAATGTCGGACAGTTCAATTGCGGTGATGCTCTACACATCCGGCACGACAGGAAACCCCAAAGGGGCAATGATCAGTCATGGAAATCTGCTTTCTAACGTTATTTCGTTAACAAAAATTTGGAAATGGGAAAAAAACGATGTTCTTCTGCACTCACTACCTATTTATCATGTGCACGGCCTATTTGTTGGATTACATATGCCTTTATTTAATAGTAGCGCCATCATTTATCTCGATAAATTCTCGGCGAGCCAAGTCGTTAGCCTGTTACCAAAAGCAACCGTATTCATGGGAGTGCCTACCTACTATGTCCGAATGCTGAGAGAAGAGTCACTAAACTCGGCTATCTGTAATAACATGAGGTGCTTCATCAGCGGTTCCGCACCGCTTCTTGAAAAAACCTTCAACGAATTCAAGAAGCGAACGGGATTCGAAATCGTAGAAAGGTACGGAATGACAGAAACCGGGATGAATACAAGCAACCCTTTAAGCGGAGAAAAAAAAATCGGGACTGTAGGACTTCCTTTAGAAGGCACGCAAGTGCGCATTAGAAATAAAGAGGGACATATCGCGAAAGATAACGAGACAGGAGAATTAGAGATAAAGGGAAGAAATGTCTTCGGAGGTTATTGGAGGAAAGAGAGGCAAACAGATGAAGATTTTACAGCGGACGGATTTTTCATGACAGGGGACTTAGCAAAAGTAGATGAAGATAAATACGTTACCATTATAGGACGAAAAAAAGATCTAATTATCTCAGGCGGCTTGAATGTTTATCCGAAAGAGGTCGAATCCGTTATTGATTCTTTACCCGGTGTTAAAGAATCTGCAGTTATCGGATTGCCTCACTTCGAATTCGGTGAAAAGGTATGTGGTATCGTAATTACTGAGAAAGGAAAGCAATTATCTGAGGCAGAAATATTAAGGAAGCTCAAATCAATATTAGCTAACTTCAAAATACCGAAAGAGATATATTTTATGAAAGAGCTACCAAGGAACAGTATGGGCAAAGTAAAAAAGAAATTTCTCCGTGAAAAATTTGGATAACTGGAAAAAATTCAATAGGTAGCCTTATGTTCAAGCTCGCCGTTTTTGCATCGCACAAAGGATCAAATTTTAAAGCCATTGTCGAAGCATGCAAAAACGGGACGCTATATGCAGAGGTTGTTTTGCTAATTAGCAATAACCCCAACGCAAATGTAATCTTGACAGCTAAAGAATATCAGATTCCTTTTGCTCATGTTTCGGGAAAAACCCACCCCTTAGAACAGGAAAGAGATAAGGAATTGTGCTTGATGCTGGAAGAATCCCAGGCCAACCTGATTATTCTCGCAGGATATATGAAAAAACTGGGTCGTTTAATAACCGAAAAATTCCAAGGAAGAATCATCAATGTTCATCCTTCCTTGCTACCAAAATATGGAGGTAAAGGATTTTACGGGTTAAGAGTTCACGAAGCAGTGTTAGAAAACAAAGAAGCTGAAACAGGAGTTACAACTCACCTCGTTAATGCCCAATATGATCAAGGCAAGATCCTATTTCAGGAACGCATCAAAGTTCAGGAAGATGACACTCCCGATTCCTTAGCTAAAAAAATCCGGCCAATAGAACACAAGCTTATTGTCCACACAATCAAACACCTTATTAAAGAGAAAGAAGCAAAGGCAAACCTATGACCAGCATTATGTGAGAAGAAACACCCCGCGCACCACTAGCTCTTATGACTTGCGAGTCCGGAAGAAAATTTGCCACCGCGGTTGCAAGAGAAATGAAGCTGGATCTCCTGCCTACTAAGGAAACCTGGTTTGCCTGTGGCGAGGGAAAATTTGAAATCAAGGCAAATGTCAGGGGACATGACGTATATATCTTTCAGTCAGCGGCAGGCAATCAAGATGAAAAAAGTATATATGATCGATTTTTAATGTTGCTGCACGGAATAGAAGCTGCCTCCCTATCCGACGCTCAACATATTACTGCAGTACTTCCTTACTACCCCGGGGCAAGGCAAGATAAGAGAAAAGGACGCAATAGAGAAGGAATTAGCGCTGGGCTATTTGCGAGACTGATGCAAAGCGCAGGAGTGAATCGGGTAATGAACGTGGAAATTCATAATGATTCCATAGCAGGGATGTTCAGTCCTTCAGTAGCTCACCTAGAAAATGTCTTCCTTACAAAACACTTCAGTGAGTGGATAAAAAATAAAGGGCTAAAGGGAGACATCGCAGTATCTCCTGACGTGGGGTATCTTGAAAAAGCGCGAGCTTTCTCAGAAAAGTTGGGTCTTGACCTAGCAGCGCTATCAAAAGAAAGAGACTACTCGAAAGTTAATTAGGTTATCAGGTCAACCTTGATAGGAAATGTCCGAGGAAAAGACGTACTTCTTGTAGATGATATGGTCGACACTGGAGGATCAGTAATTGCCGCAATTGAGGAGCTAAAAAATCATGGCGACAACGATATTACCGTCGTTTGCGCGCACCCTTTAATGAACGGTGAAGCGCGGACCAAACTGGATCTTATCTTCCAAAAAGCGCTGGAGAATAACTGGAAATTCCAAATGGTAGGCACCAAAGTTGTCGAGCACCTCAATCCTCCGACATGGTATCTTAGCTTCCCGATAGAAAAACTGATAGCCCGAGTCGTAGAAAAAATTAATTCCCGTGGTAGCGTTACAAAAGTCCAAAACAACTTGTCTTTGAATTCTAATTCTTGACAAACGTATCGCATAGACTATCCTGCATTAGACAGGAAAGATTCTGATTCCTTCTTTCAAAAACCGTTCTCCCTAGGAACTCAGTCTCAGGAGCAACGGAAAGATAGACCCGTAAATTACGGGTTTTTTTGATTAAGTGCTTTATGAAAAATTCAACTAACCCCAATAACGAAGACTTTAGTTTTGTTAAAGCCGAACACCAGATTCTTGAGTTCTGGGAAAAGAACGGAATATTCCGGAAAAGCCTAATGCTCAACGAAAAGTCTGACCCATATATTTTTTATGATGGCCCTCCTTTTGCCACTGGACTCCCTCATCATGGACATCTGGTTGGATCAATTATAAAAGATGCAGTGCCCAGATACTGGACTATGAAGGGCAAGTTTGTTCAAAGAAGATTTGGTTGGGATTGCCATGGCCTGCCGATCGAACACGAAATTGATAAAGCGCTTGGGATTTCTTCCGTTGAAGCCGTCAAGAAATTTGGTTTGAAAGGATATAATGACGAATGTAGAAAAATCGTGCAACGCTACACAAGCCAATGGGAGAAAACAATAACAAGGATCGGCAGATGGGTAGATTTTGATAACGACTATAAGACCATGGATTCTTGGTATATGGAATCGGTCTGGTGGGTCGTCAAGCAATTGTGGGAGAAGGGTTTTATATACAAGGGTGAAAAAGTAGTTCCTTTTTCCACCGAGCTTGNAACCATTCTTTCAAACTTTGAAGCGGGATCTAACTATCAAAATGTCCAAGATCCCGCAGTTACCGTTTTATTCAGGTTAAGAAACGAAGAGAAATACATTGCTGCATGGACAACTACCCCCTGGACACTGCCCTCAAATCTCGCGTTATGTGTCGGTAAGGATATAGATTATGTCGAAGTCAGAGACACTAAAGCCGAGAAAGTAATAATAGTCTCCCAGAGCTACGCAGAAATTTTGCTGAAGGATAAAAATTTTGGACTGCTCTCCAATTTCAAGGGATCAAAATTAGTTGGGAAAGAATACGAGCCCCTATTTGACTATTTTAAAGAGTATCAAGATGCAGGTGCATTTCGAATTTTTGAAGACGATTATGTAACCGCCGACAACGGAACAGGAATTGTCCATCAAGCACCCGCTTTTGGAGAAGATGATTATAGGATATTTCGCAAAGCCGACCTTCAGATTTCACCTATATGTCCCATCGACATGTCAGGAAAATTTACGCATGAAGTAAAAGACTTTTATGGAATGCAAGTAAAAGACGCTGACAAAGATATAACAAAGCATATCCGAGAGAGAGGACTTCTATTTAAGCAGGAAGTCATTCAGCACAACTACCCTTTTTGTCCCAGAAGCGACACACCAATCATTTATAGGACAATTGACTCATGGTATGTATCAGTAGAAAAAATAAGAGAGCAACTTGTCGAATCCAACCGAGAAATAAACTGGGTTCCTGGGCATCTTAAAAACGGGCGAATGGGGAATTGGCTTGAAGGAGCAATCGACTGGGCAATATCCAGAAATAGATACTGGGGAACACCACTACCTATCTGGATAAACGACAAAACCGGTAGCAGGATATGTATAGGATCCAAGGAAGAACTCAGATCTCTTAGCGGCCTTATGCTGGACGATCTCCACAGGGAAAATGTGGATCCAGTCACATTCTCGATCAAAGGGGAGCCTGGAGTCTATAAACGCGTTGATGAGGTTTTGGATTGCTGGTTCGAATCTGGATCTATGCCCTACGCACAATTACACTACCCTTTCGAAAACGAAGATACTTTCAATCGAGGTTTCCCTGCCGAATTTATAGCTGAAGGTCTGGATCAAACGAGGGGATGGTTTTACACATTAATCGTGCTTAGCACCGCCCTGTTCAAGAGCCATCCATTCAAAAACGTAATCGTTAATGGGATCGTAATGGCAGAGGACGGGAAGAAAATGTCCAAGAGCCTTAGAAATTATTCTCCTCCCGAAGAACTAATGGAAAGATATGGGGCAGATGCACTGAGGCTCTACCTGATCAATTCTGGTCTAGTAAAAGCTGAGGAACAAAGATTTACTGATGATGGCGTTAAAGATATGGTCAGAAGAGCTCTGCTTCCCTGGCTTAATGCCTTTAAATTCCTAAATACTTACGCAGAAATAGATAACTGGCGCCCGTCTGAAAATGCGTGCGACTCAGAAAATGTGATGGATCAATGGATATTGTCAAGACTAGAATCCTTGAAGGCCGCCGTATCAAATGAAATGGAGAACTATAGATTATACAACGTGGTGCCTGCTCTCTTCGATTTTATTGAAGACCTTACCAATTGGCACATCAGGCTCAACAGATCTAGATTCTGGGCAGAGGGTTCGGATGAAGATAAATTCTCAGCCTACCAAACTCTGTTCGAGGCCCTATTAGAATTGAGCATCTCAATGGCTCCTTTCTCTCCTTTCTTGTCGGAAACGCTGTATCAAGAACTTCGAGCTTTCTCCAGAAAAGAATTGCCAGAATCGGTTCACCTTTGCACTTATCCAGAAGTTAATAAAAAAAACCTAAGGCCCTTGTTAGAATCAGCCGTAAAGCGAATGCAAAATGTCATATTGCTGGGAAGACAAAAACGAAATCAAGAAAAACTTAAAACAAAGTATCCAGTCTCGGAAATCACCATCATTCACACAGATAAGGATCTTCTAAAAGAAATCTCTAAGCTGGAAACCTATATTCAAAAAGAGCTGAACACCAAACAACTTAAATACTCTACCGATGAGGAAAATTTCATAAATCTATATGCAAAACCAAATTCTCCAATTTTAGGAAAACGTCTAGGATCAAGATTTAAGGAATATAAAGAAGCGATAGAAAACCTGGCAGTTGAGGAAATAAGAAAGTTTCAAGGAAAAGGATCCATTTCGATTAAAGACGAAGTATTCGACCTAGAAGATATTCTAATCTTCAGAGAAGCTCAGAAAGATAGCAACGCAATTTCTAACAGATTTATATCGATAGACATGAACTGCACTCTTAACAGAGAACTCATGGAAGAGGGCTTAGCTAGAGAAATCGTTAACAGAATCCAGAAATCTCGCAAAGAGTCTGGATTAAGAGTAAACGACAGGATCATGATAACTATAAGCGCAGATGATGATCTAAAATCCGTAATCGAGGCATACGAAAGTTATATTAAAAGGGAAACTCNAACTAATCACTTAGAATTCAACTCAAAAAGGCAAGAGTTGCTTTTTGAACTGGACCAGAAAGAGTTTTCACTAAGTCTGAGAGTTAATGGAAATTAGGTTGAAAAGAAGAAGTATTTTTTATCGCATACCTGGTCTGCAATAAAAAATACTAAAAATCTGTTAGGATAGAATATGAATAAAAGAAGGCTCTCGGTTCCAAATTTGAAAAAAGCTCGGGATAAAAAAATGATCGAAAATAAAAAGAAATTTTGTAGCATCCGAGCACCACTAGCAAATATTATCTTGTTATCTTTATGTTCGTTTACCGCTAATTCAGCTGATCTAACCGAAGTTTATAACCTTTCGGTTAATAATGATCCAGAATTGGCCGCGGCCCAAGCGAAATTTCTTTCAAAAAAAGAAGTCGTCGCTCAAAGCAGATCTCGGCTCCTGCCTCAAATCGGAATGCGGGGCCAAACTTCGGACAATCGCAGAGAACTTCCTTTAGACGCTTCCAGATCAGCATCATATTTCAATGAGTATGGTTGGGCAGCGTACCTTAGCCAGCCGGTGTTTCAACTAGATTCTTGGTACAAACTTCAGCAATCTAAACAAATACGGTCCGAAGCAAAAGCAAGGTTTTCATCGGAGCAACAGTCTTTAATAGTCAGGGTAGCAGAGGTGTATTTTCGAATCCTGGAAAGAGAAGCTGCGCTCGCTGCTTCCACAGCGAAAAGAGAAGCTGTAAAGCGTCAATTAGAGCAAGTACAACAAAGGTTCGATGTGGGCCTAGTCGCTATTACAGACGTTCTAGAGTCTAGAGCTGCCTTTGACTCATCTACCGTAAATGTCATTGAGGACGAAGGAGCGCAATCCAATAGTTTTGAGCCATTAGTTCGACTTACAGGCAGAGTATTTAGTGAAATTTATGGCTTATCAGAGACTTTTCCAATCAAGCCACCAGATCCTAATAATGAAGAAGAATGGGTAGAAGCAGCGACAAATAACAATTACGCAATAGTGGCAAATCAGTCACTGGTCAGATCGGCCGAGCGCGGACTAAAGGCAGCAAAATCTAGGCATCTACCTGCTGTGGACGCGCAGGTTACCTATTCGCACAATGTCTCGGACGGGGCCTCTTTCCTAGGTCAAGAGGTCGACCAACAAACTTCCACTTTAAGTCTGAATATGCCGATCTTTCAGGGAGGAGCAATCAGATCAGGAATCAGGTCCGCTAGACATGACCTGGAAGCAGCTCGAAATATTCTAGATCTAACAAAGCGCCAGATAATAGAGAATACTCGAAATCTTTTTAGACTCGTAAATACAGACGTTGCCAGAGTATCAGCGGGGAAACGCGGGATTGAATCTAGCGAAAGTGCGCTTGAAGCTACACTGACCGGTTATGAGGTAGGCACGCGAAACATTGTCGATGTGCTGAATGCTCAACGAAGTCTCTACCTATCGCAATTCCAATATGCCAGCGCGCGATACAGATATGTTTTAAACACACTCAGATTGAAGCAAACTGTAGGAACTTTGAATCCCGAAGATATCTATGATCTCAATCAATTTCTGGATCAAGGCCAAAAGATTAGTCGCACAACCAAATCAACTCGCTAAAAAAAAATGACTAAAAAAAAGGTTTTTCTAGGGACTTTCATTCTTATTACTACTACTGTCTTTTTCCTGGGTTTTTCGGAACCGGAAAAGACAGAGTCTTTCCCAGAGGACCCTGCCGAGGAAAGAAATATTGGGCAAACCGATCTGCCTTTTACAAGTGACGAAAGAAACAACATAGCCATATTTGAGAGATCAAGCCCAAGCGTCGTTTTTGTTACCAATACACAGCTCCGAAGACAGCGCTTTTCACTAAACGTTATGGAAATACCTCAAGGTACCGGAACAGGCTTTATATGGGATAAAACGGGAATAATTGTTACAAACTTCCATGTGGTGTATCGAGCAAGCAAGATTACGATAACCCTCCAATCTGGCAAAAGTTTTGAAGCGCAGGTAATAGGAGCTGCTCCAGAGAAGGACATTGCCCTGCTAAAAATAGAAGCTCCCGAGGAGAACCTTAATCCGTTGCCTCTTGGAGACTCGTCGTCCTTAGCTGTAGGACGCAAAGTGCTGGCCATTGGAAATCCCTTTGGGCTCGATTCAACCCTGACCGTTGGAGTGGTCTCTGCTCTAGGGCGAGAAATTAAATCGTTAAACCAGCGCACTATCCAGAATGTAATTCAAACCGACGCGGCGATTAATCCCGGAAATTCCGGGGGACCTCTACTCAATTCAAGCGGTCAAATCATAGGAGTTAATACAGCAATCCGTTCGCCGTCTGGAGCTAGTGCAGGAATAGGTTTTGCTATCCCGATAAACACGCTGAAATCTATAGTGCCCCAACTGATAGAGCATGGAAAACTTATCAGGCCTGTATTAGGAATAGAACCATTATCAGACTATTGGACAAAAAAATTAGGAGCAACGGGAGTAGCAATTTTTTCGGTAATTGACGGAATGCCTGCGAAGAGAGCGGGCATGGTCGGAATTCGTTATGATCGACAAGGGAAAATCCATCTTGGTGATGTAATCATCGATATTAACGGAGCCCTGATTTCTAGCCAGGACTCTCTTCTAACACAAATGGAACAGTTCAAGCCGGGCCAAAAAATCACCGTTACTGCGGTCCGAGATAAAGAGGTACGTGAGTACGAGCTAGAACTTGCCGCTCCTGTTCTCGATTAAAAAAAGGAAGCCTGCTACCTATTATTCGTTGCATCGTATACAAGATTACAGGTACGAGGTTAGAGGCTATTATAGGTTTATTTCTCTAGGACCGTGAAGATGGAATGGCAATCATTAAATATTCAACGTGACTTTAAACCCGGAATTCACTGTGTCAAAAAAATTGACAAAAGCTACCATATACCAGTGTCTAGCGGCGAGATATTAACTCTCATTGGGCAAAACTCATGGCAGCCTCTTAACAAAGAAGAATGGAATTGGTCAGGACTAACATCATGCAAAAGTCATTTTTTAGGCTGGCTAAGGGAAATCCCCCTATTTGCTGAAGAGTTAGATAGTGATCGTGAAGAACCCGAAGGATACAAATTCACCTCATTATGGAGCTTTCTAACGGGTTCTGAACTTTCCGTTTTCTATCTTATTGGCAGAGCAAAACAGATAGTAGACTGGAACAAACAACATATTTTTTGCGGCGCCTGCGGTGGGCCAACTTCAGAATCGATAACTGACCGATCAAGGAGATGTGAGAAATGTAATATTCCATATTATCCCAGATTATCTCCATCTATTATCGTACTGGTAACCAAAGGAGAAGAGCTCCTGCTGGCCAGGAATGCAAATACTCAAGGCAGCTTTTACAGCACGTTAGCAGGATTCGTAGAACCAGGGGAAGCCATAGAAGAAACCGTCCACAGAGAAGTAGAGGAAGAGGTAGGAATTAAGATAAAAAACCTTAAATACTTTTCGAGTCAGTCCTGGCCATTCCCTAACTCTTTAATGTTAGGGTTTCATGCGGAGTATATGGAGGGGGAGATAAATATTCAGGAAGAAGAAATTGCCGATGCGAGATGGTTTCATTACACAGACATGCCTAATAAGCCCGCCATGATGTCAATATCAGGCTGGTTGATCGACGATTACATTAAAAAACTCAGCGATTAATGAAAAAAACAATCCTGAGTCTGCTAAGCCTTATCTCTCTATACTCAATTGCGGAAAATGATGCTCCTCTAAAAGTAGCTGTTGCCTCAAACTTCAAGTCAACACTTGAGAAAATTTCCGCAGCTTATGAAAAAAAAAGGGGAATAAATCTCATTATAAGCTCTTCTTCTAGTGGTATCCTTTTTGCTCAGATAATTAATGGGGCTCCTTATGATATTTTTTTCTCTGCAGATGCAACCCGGCCCTTACGTTTGGAAAAAGAAGGCCTAGTAAGACAAAGAGGAACCTATGCCTACGGTAGAATCGTATTTTGGTTGAAAACAAATCAGGCGAGCAAAAATTCTCTACTAAACTATAACAGATCTATTGCTATTCCGAACCCGGAACTAGCACCCTACGGCGCCGCCACCATAGAATTACTAAAAAAACTAAAGATCAACACAGAAAATCTGATTTACGGTTCCAATGTTAATCAGGTTTTTTCATACGTCGAGACCGGGAATGTAAGCGCGGGATTCATTGCCCTGTCCCAGGCTCTCGATAAGAGATTATTCGCGGAAAAATACTGGTTGGTTCCCGAGCCTTTGCACTCTGAAATAGAGCAACAGTATATTATTTCCAAGAAGGCCAACCCTTTGGCAGAAAACTTTATTGACTGGGTGAATGGTTCAGTTGGAAAAGATATTATTCAGGCATCAGGGTATAGAGAAAGTGAATGACCCAGGATGACTTGATATCTTTGTGGCTAACCGTAAAGCTTGCGTCAATTACTACTATCTGGCTAATTTTGTTAGGCACACCGATAGCGTGGTGGCTATCACAAACTAAATCTATCTGGAGGAATATTGTCCAACCTCTCGTAGCTCTACCAATAGTGCTGCCCCCAACTGTTATCGGATTCTATTTGCTTATCGCTTTTTCTCCTGAACACTTCTTCGGAGCAGCCTGGCTTAATTCCACAGGATTTTCTTTGGCTTTTTCATTTCCCGGTCTGGTTATAGGATCGATAATATATTCGCTTCCTTTCTTCGTGCAACCAGTCCAAGTTTCTTTTCAATCTATTCATAAAGAAATCGTAGAAACCGCCGAGAGCCTAGGGGCAGCGCCCCTCGACAGGTTCTTTAATCTGTTACTACCTATTGCAAAAAAAGGGTTTCTGATCGGAATTTGTCTTTCATTCGCTCATACTATAGGGGAATTTGGGATCGTGTTGATGATTGGAGGGAACATTCCGAACGAAACACGACTTATATCGATCGCGATTTTCGATCAGGTTGAAATCTTGAATTATGAAAGAGCGCATTTGCTATCGGGTGTATTATTGATTTTTTCTTTTCTCCTCTTAGCTTTTCTTTATCGACTTGACAACCTTTGGGCCCAAAAAAAGAATTTATCTAACTAATGGCTATTCGAATAAAAGCTAGGTTTAGAAGATCCGAAGATTTTGAAATAGACGTTAATCTTAACCTCCCTGCGAGCCAAATAGTCGCTCTTTTTGGTAAATCTGGTTCCGGTAAATCCAGTATATTGAGGTTTATCGCTGGATTAGAAAGACATCCAGAAAACTTTCTTAGTATAAACGGCCAAATCCTTCAAGACGGCACCAGATTTGTAAAGCCGGAAGAAAGAGAGATCGGTTATGTCTTCCAGAATCTGAATCTCTTCCCCCACATATCAGCCATGGAAAATCTCAAATTCGGTTTGGCTAGATCAAAATCTCCATCTGAAGTGGAATTGGACGAAATCATAGATATTCTGGAGATCAAAAATCTGCTGGGGAAATTCCCATCAGAACTTTCAGGAGGAGAACAGCAGCGAGTAGCAATTGGCCGAGCACTCTTGTCAACTCCAAGATTATTGCTTCTGGACGAACCTCTCTCGTGGTTAGATCAGGATCTCAAATTCCGATTACTAAACTATTTCAAACATATAAATAGGTCGTTACAAATACCTATAATACTTGTAAGTCATTCTTTCGAAGAAGTAATAAATATATCAGATTGGATTTATGAATTAAAAGACGGAAAGGCAGGAGATAAAAAAAGTGTAAGGGAATTCTCTCTCGGTCATTCAGAGACTCAAGGCGCTGATCAAACAGCTGTAGTAACCTGCAAATTCATAGAGACCGATATCGCTCACTCATTAACCAACCTGGATTTCGAAGGTGACACCATCTACATTACTTCACCAGATATAAAAGCTCATGATACGATAAGAATAAGAATAGACGCGAAGGACGTCAGCATTTCAAAAAATTGGGAAACAGAAACAAGCATCTTAAACCGCTTCCCTGTTACCATTGAATCTATAATAGACCCGGGGTCTGGGCCATCAGCAATCCTTCAGCTAAATAAAAACAAACAGTTTTTTTTCTCGAAGATAACCCGGAAATCTCTCTACGATCTCTCTTTAACGGAAGGGCAAGTTGTTTTAGCGCAAGTAAAAAGTGCTGCCCTACTCCATTAATGATGCAAACAGACGACCATCCATTCTCTAAATTAAGTCCGGAATTTATCTTAAATACGATAGAAGCGAAGGGTTTTTCAGTAGATGCACGGATTCTGGAGTTAAATAGTTACGAAAATCGAGTTTACCAGATAGGGCTGGAAGGTAATGATTCCCTAATCGCAAAATTTTATAGGCCAAATAGATGGACTATCGAGCAAATCCAGGAAGAGCACGATTTTCTATCGGAACTAGCACTGAACGAGTTATCAGTAGTTGCGCCAATGATTGTAGACGGAGCCAGCCAATTCAGATCTGGTGAATTCAACGTCGCATTATTCGAAAAACGAGGAGGCCGAGCTCCCTCTATCGAAAATGCTACTTCTCTTGAGACGCTTGGCAGAACTATTGCACAAATCCATAATGTCGGTGCAACGAAAAATTTCGAACACAGACCATCGATCAATACCAACGATTATGGTATTTCTTCACAGGTCTGGCTCATAGAGAATCACTTTATTCCTCCAAATCTAGAAAAACAGTACGATCAGATATGCACCGAACTAATAATGCTCACCAAAGAAAAGCTCAAAAATTTCGAATCAGAGAAGATCAGAATTCACGCCGATTGTCATCTGGGTAACATTCTCTGGAGAGAGGAGCACCCTCACTTTGTGGATTTTGATGATTCCAGAAGCGGGCCGGCTATTCAGGATCTATGGATGTTTCTTTCAGGTAATGAAGCTGAAAAATCAGTCCAGATGACGCATGTAATTAGGGGCTACCTAGTTTTTAGAGATTTCAATTTTGCCGAACTTTCCCTCATCGAATGTCTTAGAACTCTTCGGATAATGCGACATTCGGCATGGATTGGAAGAAGGTGGAGTGACCCTGCTTTTCCAAGAGCTTTTCCATTTTTTAACACAGAAAAATACTGGTCAGAACATATTAGTCAGCTAATCGAACAAAGAGAACTGATCGAAGCACCATCTATAGTGATTCAGACTTAAGTAGATTATCTCTGTTAAGAATGGGATTGGCGTACATCTGAAGGAATTGTTTCCTATATTTCCATGGACATGCTCTCAGTCTTCGAGAAAATCTTAGTAATTCTTCTGTATCAAATTCGATCGTATATTTCTCTCGCAAGGATCTATAGGGTTCTTCACACAACCTCGATAAGGCCCAATAATTAAAAGGATAGAGTTCAAGATTCGAAACAATTTGACGATCAAGCTCTTTGGCGACCTGATTCGGGCTTTCAAACGAGCCATCCAGTACGGTGCCAAACCGAAAAACAACCCTGCCCTTTCTTCCATAAAGCCCTTTGGCTAACGCCAAAAGATCCTCTCCTTCCGGCTTATCGTAAAGCTCTCCTTTTGACAAAGTTTCTAGTTCTTTTGCTTTCAATACATCACATGGATCAAACTCATAAGAGATTGAAGTAGGGACGATATTTAACTCTCGGATAAAGTCAGAAAAATCAGTCCGGCGCTCAGATAATGCGAGCATCTTGATTAAAGCCGGATCAGTATGATCAATAGCGTCCTTGCTTCTGCCTTCACTTTGCGCAATCCAGACAGAATTCCCTGACCTGATGGATTGAACAATATAGCGAGAAGCCTGGAGAAGCGCCGCATAAGCCTTGCGATGTCCCTGCACGGAACGTTTTATGAAAAATCCTTTGTTCAATTTCATCAGAGATGTTGCAAAATCACGTTGTATCAGATTATCACCTATGGCAATGCGCACCGTGTCGAACCCATTAATATGAAGACCGTAATCCAAAAACATCGAGTCACCAGCTATATCTCTATGATTGCTGACAAAAAGATAATTAGATTCGGGATCTAACTGATCAAAACCTTCATATAGAATGCCGTCGGTTCCTTCCTGGATTAATTTAGACGCGAAATTGGCGATCAATTTTTGGAAACCAGCTATATCATTAACTGATCTGGCTAATCTCTTAAGGTAAATCCGTATCAGAAAACTTAGGATTTTTGGAAAAATTCCAAAGAACCGAGGAGCTAGCCAACTCCCGACAAAACGCACAAATTCGCGATCGTCGATCAAATTCGAAAGAGCGGACGCCACCTCACTATCGTTAAAGGGTCTTATATCTTCGAAATCAGTCAAATTCGTTTCCCCATGTCCGGCAATTATCTATTTTTCCAAGGATAAAGGTAGGCGAAAAGGCAAATTAAACTTTTCCTGAACTCGAAAAAATCGAGATAAGCATTCCACCCTTGAAAGGTAAAAATGCAATCGTTCCAGCTGAAGTATAATATAGTGTTTCATACAGAGGAAAACATTAATACTAGATGAATTTTTCTGGAAAGAAGGTACTAATAACAGGAGCAAATCGGGGTACGGGACTCTGCATAGCCGAGACCTTTCTAGAGCAAGAAGGAGAGATTTTTGTTCATAGCATTAACAAAGGAGACTCCGAAAAAACCGTCAAAGATTTAGGATCAGGCGTGCCCTTGTGGGGAGATCTAACTACTGACGACGGGTGCAAATTTGTTTTGGCTGAATTCAAGAAAAAATCTTCCCACCTCTCGATTCTTGTTAATAATTTCGGCGGAGCGAGTCCAGGGAAATGGATGGGAAACAGCAGCTCTACTTGGATAGATTCCTATCAGACCAATACATTATCTGCAGTAAGGATGATAGAAAACTTCCTGCCAATCATGAAGTCGGGAGGAAGAGTAATCAATATTGGCACTATAGGATCAACTCGACCAGGTAAAAGTATGCCGCACTATTATTCAGCAAAGGCCGCGTTAGGAAACCTAACGTCCAGCCTCGCCAAGGAGACCGGATTCAGGAACATAACAACAAATCTAGTCTCTCCAGGCCTTATTAGAACTGAAGAGGTAGAGACCCATTATCTTAAAATTGCGAAAGCCAAGGGGTGGGGTAATACCTTTGATGAAGCAGAAAAAAAAATAGTAGAGCATTTTTCTCCGAATCCGATCGGCCGAATTGCAACACGTCTCGAAATCGCCAACGTAGTTCTATTCTTAGCTAGTCCGATGGCATCTTTCATAAATGGACAAAACATAAAAGTGGATGGCGGAGCTCTAGATCTAATATGATTCTTTGGATAAAAACGGCTCATCTCCTGTTCGTAATTGCCTGGATGGCAGGCGTTTTTTATACTCCCCGAATTCTAGTGCACTATATCGAGGGAAAAGAAGAAGGAGAGGATATTAAAAGGCTAGTAATCATGGCTGACCGATTGAGCAACTTTACCATCATAATGAGCTCCCTGGCTTTAATAACCGGAGGCACCTTATGGCTAATCTATGGCATCGCCGGAGGTTGGTTGTACGCGAAGTTAGTTTTCGTTGGGTTACTCGTTTGTTACCAAGTACAGACCTTTTTATATGTTAAAGAGATGAAAGCAAACAATTTAATCAAGACGTCCATTTATTTAAGAATATACAACGAAGCAGCTCTGATTTGTCT
The DNA here is from genome assembly GCA_002708765.1 of Gammaproteobacteria bacterium. GTDB lineage: Bacteria > Pseudomonadota > Gammaproteobacteria > Pseudomonadales > Azotimanducaceae > UBA9659. The sequence continues at coordinate 48,049 of PAPD01000004.1, forward strand.
CATCCCCATACTGATCTTGGTAGAACTAAAACCTTTTTAAAGAAAAGCGCATAAAAAATTCCAAACTCTAGTATAACTAATCGGTTATAATTTCTGGTCTCAAGCGAAATATTCTTCATGATTGCACTCGACGAATTTATAGAAGCTACAATGGATCTGAAAAAAGGCGAGTTGCTTCGTTCTCCTCACGACCCGAACTGGCTATCCGACTGCGAACAATATCGAGAAAACGGTTACAGCTACTGGCGCCCAGTTAGACAAAAGGAACCTGTGGATTTCCTCGAGCTGGAAAATGCGCTTGATGTAAAAATCCATAAGGATATTAAAAACTATTATGGAACATACTGGTCAGGCACTCTGGAAGGAAATTCACGAGAAGGGCCGCTTAGCCTTATTCAGCTCTGGAATCCTGAAGACTACGAAAGGCTTATCGGTAATTTAATCGGACATGCTCTCTCAAAAAAAAGAATCGGTGCACCGTTGACCATATTCTTCGCTACCACAAATCCAGAATCGGAGTTTTTTTTATCGCTTGAGAACCAGTCAGGCGCAGTTTTTCTGGAAGAACCGAGTACTAGTAGACTTAAAGAGATTGATTCGGACATCCATCGATTCCTGAAAAGGCTTGCCCCTAGCTCCAGAGAAACGGTGATATACTAGTCGAATGGACCAAATAATACTTCACCCCGTAAAAAAAATAGGCGGAGAAATCCTTATCCCCGGGTCCAAAAGCATTTCTAACCGAGCCCTTCTTCTAGCTGCGGTATCCAAAGGGAACACCAGTCTGAACAACATTCTAAAGAGTGAGGATACCGATGTCATGATAAGAGCTCTAAGACAGTTAGGTATTTCCATTACCCGCAAGGAAGATTTGCCAGCATGCGAAGTTAGCGGGATCGGAGGCAAGTTCAAAGTTCCTGTCGACCGAAAATTCAATCTCGGCAATGCGGGCACCGCCATAAGACCCCTAACCGCAATGTTAGCACTGCTTCCTGGAGAATTTGAAATCGATGGGGACCAATACATGAGAGAAAGGCCTATCAAACATCTAATCGAGGCTTTAATTACATTAGGTGCAAAAGTACGGTATCTTTCTAAAATTGGTTGTCCTCCCTTCAAAATATTAGGAGGCAATACCAATGGAGGAATAGTTTCTGTCCAGGGAAGCGTTTCAAGCCAATATCTTACTTCTCTCCTGATGGCACTGCCCCTCGCCACAGCAGACTCGGTAATAAAAGTACAGGGCGATCTGGTTTCCAAACCTTACATAGATATTACCCTAAACTTGATAAAAAAATTCGGAGGAGAAATAGAAAACGACAATTACAGAACGTTCTTTGTCAAAGGAAATCAAAACTTTGTCTCGCCAGGGAATCATCTCATTGAAGGCGATGCCTCTTCGGCATCATATTTCTTTGGTGCCGCCGCAATAAAAAACGGAAAAGTAAGAGTTAATGGGCTGGGAGAAAATTCGGTCCAAGGGGATTACAAATTTCTGGACGTCATTGAGAGCATGGGAGCCAAAGTCTATCGATCTGATACTTGGACTGAAGTAACCGGAAACTCTCTTAGAGGCGTAGACGTGGACTTAAACCATATTCCTGATGCAGCTATGACAATTGCTACCATGGCTCTTTTTGCCAAAGGATCTACAAAGATAAGGAATGTCTACAACTGGCGTGTTAAAGAAACAGATCGAATGCATGCCATGAAGGAAGGACTCTCCAAGCTTGGAGCTAAGGTAACCACGACACGAGATTCAATTCAGATCGACCCTCCAGAAAAATTGGCTAACGCAGAGATAGAAACTTATGGAGATCATAGAGTAGCCATGTCGTTTTCCTTAGCAGCGTTAGGTTCTGCAACTATAAAAATCAAAGATCCCGACTGCACTCGGAAAACATTTCCAGACTATTTCAAAAGTTTCGCAGCAATATCCGAATTTTGAGAAATTCTCTCGCTCTTTCCTTTGTTTTAGGCGCGGCTTGGATTAACGCATTTGCAAATGAAACCTGGCATCCCAAGGAAAGAAAGGATGGAATAAAAATAGAATTCAAAAATAATGAAGGCGAAAAATACGAAGAATTTTTAGCGGAAACTATAATAGAAGCGCCCGTGAAAGAGGTTTTCAACATTATAAGTGATACTACTCTTTGTGCTAGGTGGGTTCATAGGTGTCTAGAAAGCGAGGTAGTCTACCAACGTAGCTTAAATGAAAAACTCATATATCAGATCACTAAATTCCCGTTCCCAAGCAAATCAAGGGAAGTTTATCTGCATACTGAGATATCATTTGAAGAAAAAGGGTCTATTGTCATCTCCATGAACTCAAGGAAATTTAAGCCAAAGAGAACAAATCTAATACAGATTAATGAAGCACGAATAAGGTATGTACTAAAACCTACCAAAGACAGAAAAACTCTGATTACTTGGCAACAGTATTTTGATCCGGGAGGCAGACTCCCTTTGTGGATTATCAACCGTGAGGGAATTACGTTTCTTCAAAAATCTTTGGGAAACCTTAAGAATTTAGCCGAAACACCTTCCAATAACTAAGTTTTTTTGAGTACCTTTTGGAAACTAAAGCAGAAACACTTGCGACTCAAACACCTTAGAAAAACCTTATGAAGTTGAAAAAATCAGTAAATCATTCGAAACAATTTTTTTCTGCTAACGAAACCTGCGAGACAGATTTTTTCTATTCAATATTTTCTTATTTTAAAAGACAAAATATATTATAAAGGAACTCGGATTCTTAAGATCTAACTCCTTATCTGAACGGAATATCTGACATGATTCCTAGTCTCGGGAAAATAAACAAGACCAACCCAGATATATTTGCTAGAGAAGGGTGTCTACATTTCCAAATGGGATACCGGAATAGCGTACCCAAAATAAAAAACATTCAAGACCTCCACATACTTTTCTACAAAGATAGAAACGAAACCTGCGCAGCGATTGGCGAAACAAAACCGGAGCTTAGTCAATTGCCTACCTCGATTGAATCGTTCTTCAAGATCGCTGATAACTCTGGTTTAACATCTTTTTATCTCGGGAAACCGCTTCCTCTTGAACCAGTAACGATCGAAAAACCCTGGGGAAAGGAAATCTGGTTTTCTGCCATTGAAGAGCGCGGTGTTTCAAAAGCTGGAGGGGTCCCAATTAATTTCCTTGTAGACATATTTGGTGATCAGATGGGATGCTCTCATCCACCAATTTTGTTAAAAATCTTAGCGCCCAATCCTCAGCCTGGCCTAGGTGAGCTTTATTTCGAGCTACACGAGAAAAAAACGGAAGTTTATATTGTCACTGAAGTAAACAAAACTAGCTGGCCAGAGGGGAAAGGCGGCATCAGAATGGGATTTGACAAAGCAAAAATTAGCGAATTTGAATCCCAAGAAAAATTCTTAGAAGAATATAGTAGCTCCGTAGAATCATATAGAGAATGCAGAAATATCATAGATTCAAAGATCGATGAAATAAAAAACACAATGGGGTTCGGGAAAGATCAAATACTTAATCCTACTGCTTATCAAGCCCTCTTAAGCAAACTTGACCAATCCCTTATCCAAAAAGAAAAAACCCTTCGTGAGCAAATGAATGAATACACAAAATTACATGAAATTGGAATCGGAGATTCAATTAAAGGAAAACCTCTAGTCCCCCATTCGCTGCAACATGGAGTTCGAGTTGTAGAATTTCAAACTCCACATTACGAACGTTATATCTTATCTTTTGGTCAAAAAGTGGTGACTCAAGATCACTGGGATACTCGTGAAGGTCTAAAAAAAGCAAAAATACAAAGCGTTGAAATAGAAGAGCCAAAAAGGATCGACAAATACCAAGACATTTTGGCTGAATTTGATGAGTTTAAAGTTGTCAGAATCTCGCTGCCAGCAGGGGGAAGTTACGAAATAAAACCCGATAGCTATTGCTTGATAATGGGCATTTCTGGGACCACAGAATTTAAAGGGTACTCTATCTGCACCGAAGACGCTTTCTTCGTACCGACCGATAATCTATTAACTTTCACCAATTCGGGAGACAGGGAAAGCTGTTTCCTGATCGCCGAGGAAAGTTAATCTGGCAACAGATGGCTTACAGCGTCTCTCTCTTCTATCAATTCTGCTTCCGTTTGATCCATCCTTCCCTGACTAAAAGAATTAACTTCCAAACCTTTAACAATTTCCCAATTGCCTCCCGCGCAAGTACAGGGGAAAGAATAGATCAAACCAGGCTCTACTCCATAGCTACCATCAGAATAAACTCCCATGCTTACTATCTGTTCCTCAGTTCCTTGTACCCAACTTTTCATATGTTCAATGGCAGCGTTAGCAGCCGACGCTGCGCTTGAAAGCCCCCTCGCACTTATGATTTCAGCTCCCCGCTGCTGAACTCTAGGAATAAATTCTGATTCCAGCCAGGTCTGTTCAATCAGATCAGAAATCGAATTACCGCGAACCGATGCATGACTAACGTCTGGATATTGTGTCGAAGAATGATTCCCCCAAATACTCAAGCCCGAAACCTCTGACACGTGGACGCTTAATTTCTTGGAGAGCAGACTCTTAGCTCTATTATGATCTAATCTAGTCATCGCAGTGAATTGTCTGGGATCAAGATGCGGAGCATTACGCTGGGCAATAAGACAATTGGTATTAGCCGGATTACCAACTACTAACACCTTAACTTGCGAACTAGCTCTGGAGTCCAAGGCCTTACCTTGATCCGAGAAAATCTGAGCATTAGCTTCCAGTAAATCTTTTCTCTCCATCCCGGGTCCTCGGGGTCGAGATCCAACAAGCATCGCGTAATCAACACTCTCGAACGCCTCGTTCGGATCATCGGTGGCTACAATATCTTTCACGAGGTCGAACGCACAATCATCAAGTTCCATAACCACTCCAGACAAGGCTTCCATCGCCGGCTCGATTTCTAAAAGCTGTAGAATAAGAGGTTGGTCACGACCCAACATCTGTCCAGAAGCTATCCTGAACAATAACGAATAACTGATTTGCCCTGCAGCCCCAGTGATGGCTACTCTTACCGGTTCTTTCACAAAAACTCCTTCGCTATCAAAAGGAGAGATAGTATACCGATTTTCACCTTCAACCTAATTCCTTCTATATTAACTACCCGTCTTTTTATCAAATAATTAACAAAGCTTTATTTTTCATGAGTTTATGTTAACCAATTTGACATACTATTCAGCGAAAACTTGACTTTAGATCAACGAATGCTATCTTTCTCGACCCTCCCATATGTTTTCGCTCTGGTGAAATCCAGGAAAAAGCAGATGGTCAATTTATAGTGCAATGCACAAAATTTAGAAGAAGATTCGGTACTCGAGTCTCCATGGAGAAACTTGATACCAGCCTCCGAAATTAACGGCGATGATAAGTAGAAGACTAGACGGCAAAATAGGTTTGCCAGAAAAATATGGTTTGTACGATCCGATATTCGAAAAGGATTCTTGTGGAGTCGGCTTCGTAGCGAACATAAAAGGCGTCCCCAGTCATGAAATAATGACAGACGCATACCACATAAATTCTCGGATGGACCATCGCGGTGGTTGTGGATTCGAAGAAAACACAGGAGATGGAGCTGGAATTTTAACTACCATTCCTCATAAGTTTTTTAAAGAAGTGTTTGGTAAAAATGGGGTCCAATTGCAGGACCCCTTAAGTTATTCTGTTGGCAATCTCTTTCTGCCTCACGACCATGAAGAGAGAGAGAAAGCGAAAGCAAAATTGCTCAGTATTATAGAAGAAGAGAACCAGCGACTTTTAGGCTTCAGAGACGTTCCAGTCAGACCAAAAAAAGCAAACGTTGGCCCCGCGGCCTTAGATGCAATGCCACATATTGAGCAAGTCGTGATAGAAACTTCGAATGAAGACAAGAGCGCTTTCGAAAGATCACTGTATATTATTAGAAAACGCTTCACTCGCGAGGCTAAAGAAACGCTACAACTGAAAGAAGCTCATAATATTTACGTATGCAGTTTGAGTTCAAAAACAATTGTCTACAAGGGAATGCTAACTCCTGCCCAAGTTTTTCCATTTTTCCCAGACCTAGAAAATCCCGGGTATGAAGCTCACCTAGCAATGGTTCATAGCCGCTTCTCTACAAACACCTTCCCCAGCTGGGATAGAGCTCAACCAAATAGACTGATGTCTCATAATGGAGAGATCAATACGGTTAGGGGGAACAAAAACTGGATGAAAGCGAGAGAAGGTGTTGTTAAATCAGATCTCTTTGAAGAAAAACTTACTCAGCTCTTTCCAATTGTTGAGCCTGATTTCTCAGATTCCGGCACCTTTGATAATATCTTGGAATTTTTAATGATGTCCGGCAGAAGTTTGCCAGAAGCTATAATGATGATGATTCCGGAAGCCTGGCAAGCGGATAAGAACATGGACCCATCCAGAAAGAGTTTCTATCAGTATAATTCTGCACTAATGGAACCTTGGGATGGACCGGCATCCATAGCATTTACTGATGGCGATTGCATAGGAGCAGTGCTTGATCGCAACGGGCTAAGGCCATCCAGATATTATCTTACCCATGACGATAAAGTCATTATGGCTTCTGAGGTTGGCGTTCTGCCGGTTGAACCAGAAAATGTAAAGGAAAAAGGGCGGCTCCAGCCCGGAAAAATTTTTCTTGTTGATTTTTCGGAAGGCAGACTGGTACCCGACGAGGAAGTAAAAAACAAGTACGCAAAACAAAGGCCCTACCAATCCTGGCTGAAAAAACAGAAAATTGAATTGTCTGATATCAGATCAGACAAATCCGAATTTCACTACAATCCGGAGTCTCTGCTTCAAAGAATGCAGGCCTTTGGTTATACAATTGAAACGATGCAGTTCATGTTATTGCCGCTGGTTACCGAAGCACGAGATCCTCTTGGCTCCATGGGAAACGATTCAGCGCTAGCCTGCCTCTCAGAAAAGTCAAGGATGCTATACGATTACTTTAAACAGCTTTTTGCACAAATTACAAATCCGCCGATAGACTCTATAAGAGAAGAGATAGTGATGTCTCTGGAGTGTTTTATCGGACCAGAGAAAAATCTTCTCGAGACATCTGAAGAACACGCTAATCGTCTCAACATACCGCATCCTATTATCTCTAATGCCGAGCTAGACAGCATTAAGGAAATGAGTGGAACTCACTGGAAGACTAAAACCATAGACATGACCTTCGCTAAAGAACTGGGAAAAGAAGGCATGCTCGAAGCTCTAGATAGAATCTGTAAGGAATCTACCAGAGCAATAGAAGAAGGATACTCATTAATAGTACTTTCCGATCGTAAAATCAGTCCTCATCGAATGGCATTAAGCTCACTCGCTGCATGTGGAGCAGTTCATCATCACCTGGTTTCGGGAGCTCAAAGAACTAGAATCGGCATAATAATGGAAACCGGAGAGGCTAGAGAGGTTCATCACCACTGCCTTCTCGCCGGATATGGAGCGGACGCAATCAATCCCTATTTAGCGTTCGAAGCTATCTGGCAAGCCAAGGAAGATGGGTTACTAGATAAAGAAAAATATCAGACCATCAATGATCTAGTTCAAGGATATAAAAAGGGTGTTGCAAAAGGGATCCTCAAAGTTATGGCGAAAATGGGTATCTCTACTCTACAATCATATAAAGGCGCCCAAATTTTTGAAGCTGTAGGAATTGCAGATGAGATTATCGATCGATGCTTCGTGGGCACTCCTAGCAGAGTTCAGGGCATCGGCTTCGATATATTGTTCGAAGAAACAAGGCAGAGACACCAAACAGCCTACCCAGAAAGGCAGGAAAATATGATACCTGTCCTACCAAATCCAGGCGACTTCCATTGGCGTAGAGAAGGCGATGCACATATGTGGGACCCCGAGACCATATCTACACTACAAATCGCGACAAAGAAAAATAGCAAAGAGGCATATTCACAATTCTCAGCCCATGCCAATGAAATCTCAACAAGAAAATCTGCTTTCAGGGGTCTTTTAGACTTTAAATATCCAGAGGAAGGAATCGAGATCTCCAAGGTAGAGACTGCTGCAGAAATTGTGAAACGATTTTGTACCGGCGCCATGAGTTTCGGGTCTATTTCGGCAGAAAGTCACGAAGCTCTAGCCGTAGCAATGAACAGATTGGGAGGAAAATCAAATACAGGAGAAGGTGGTGAAGATCCCAGCAGGTTCGAGCCGATGGAAAATGGCGACTCAAAGCGATCCGCAATCAAGCAGATTGCTTCAGGCAGATTTGGAGTAACAAACTGGTATCTGGCTAATTCCGACGAACTGCAGATCAAAATTGTTCAGGGCGCAAAACCTGGAGAAGGAGGAGAGCTTCCAGGAGGAAAGGTGGATGAAAATATCGCAAAAATAAGACACTCTACTCCTGGGGTCGGGCTTATAAGCCCACCACCACATCACGACATCTATTCAATCGAAGATATTGCCCAGCTTATCCATGATCTGAAAAATGCGAATCCCTCCGCGAGAATAAGCGTAAAACTCGGATCTGAAATCGGAGTGGGAACAATTGCCGCAGGAGTTACCAAGGCCAAGACCGATCATCTCGTAATTGCCGGACATGATGGAGGAACAGGAGCCTCCCCGCTTACATCGATAAAGCATGCGGGCCTTCCCTGGGAACTTGGTCTGGCAGAAACGCACCAAACTCTAGTTACAAACAATTTAAGGTCAAGAGTAGTTCTTCAAACAGATGGACAGATAAAAACAGGCCGAGATGTCGCTATTGCTATTCTTTTAGGCGCTGAAGAAATCGGATTCGCTACAGCACCACTGATAACGATGGGTTGTATCATGATGAGAAAATGTCACTTGAACACCTGCCCTGTAGGTATCGCTACCCAAGATCCAGTGCTCAGAGAGAAATTTACCGGGACACCCGATAGCGTAGTCAATTACTTTTTCATGGTAGCCGAAGAGCTACGAGAAATCATGGCAAGACTAGGGGTCGCCAGAATCAACGACTTGGTTGGTCGAGTAGACTTTTTAAATACGCGTAAAGCATTAGATCACTGGAAGGCAAAGGGCCTAGATTTTTCGAATATCCTTGAACCTGCAAAAATTGTATACGAAGGAACACAAGTTTATCAGACAAAAAAACAAAACCATTCTCTAAATGAAGCTTTAGACAAAAAATTAATCAAGCTAGCAGAAGGCGCGATCAAAAGAGGAGAAAAAGTAAAGATCAGAAATGAAATCCTCAATGTCAACAGAGTCGTAGGTACAATGCTGTCTCATGAAGTGACCAAAGCGACAAAGGGGCGAGGCTTGCCACATGATACTATTGAGGTGAAACTTAATGGTTCAGCTGGGCAGAGCCTCGGAGCCTGGCTATGCCCGGGCATAACATTGGAAGTAGAGGGAGACTCTAATGACTATGTAGGAAAGGGACTCTGTGGGGGAAAGATAATCATATATCCTCCCAAAAACAGCACCTTCTCTGCCGAATCCAACGTTTTAATAGGAAATGTAGTTTTGTATGGAGCGACATCGGGAGAAGCCTACTTCCGAGGTATAGCAGCTGAAAGATTTTGTGTCAGAAACAGTGGAGCTAATGCAGTCGTCGAGGGGATCGGAGATCACGGGTGCGAATATATGACGGGAGGACGAGTGGTTGTTCTAGGTCCAACTGGAAGAAATTTTGGTGCAGGAATGAGCGGAGGAATAGCTTATGTATGGAATAGAGAGGGCGATTTTGAAAAGCAATGCAATACGGGCACATTTGAACTTGAAGAAATTACTAGCGAAACTGATGAAATTGAACTGAAATCAATGATTGAAAAACACTTGAAATATACGGGGTCTGCTGTGGCAGAGAAAATTCTTAAAGAATGGTCAACCGAAATCGGTTATTTCGTAAAAGTGATGCCCTCTGATTATAAAAGAGTGCTTGAGGAGTTATCGGCTAGAGAAAAGATGCGAGCTTAATTATGGGGAAACCAACAGGTTTTAAGGAATTCGAAAGAGAAGTTAGACCCTATCGCGATGCCGCAACGAGGCTACTCGACTTCAAAGAACTTTATACGGAGCACAGCGATAATCTACTAACAACTCAAGGTGCTCGCTGCATGGATTGCGGGGTTCCTTTCTGTCAGTCAGATAACGGATGCCCAGTTCACAATCTAATTCCCGAATGGAATGATTTAGTTTTCAAGGGGCGCTGGAAAGAGGCACTGGATAGACTCCATAAAACCAATAATTTTCCAGAATTTACTGGAAGGGTTTGCCCAGCTCCCTGCGAAGGATCTTGCGTTCTTGGAATTACTAATCCGCCAGTAACCATTAAAAATATAGAGTGTGCCATTATAGATCGTGGTTTCGAGAACGGATGGGTAAAACCAAACTCCGCGAACGGGAAAACCGGTAAGTCGATTGCCGTAGTTGGCTCAGGGCCTTGCGGCCTAGCTGCTGCAGATCAACTTAATAAAGCGGGCCATCAAGTCACCGTTTACGAAAGGGCCGATAGAATCGGTGGACTCCTTATGTACGGTATTCCAAATATGAAATTAGATAAAAGCGTTGTAGATCGGCGAGTAAACCTTATGAAGGATTCGGGAGTCAAATTCCAAACAGGCGCCGACGTTGGACGTAATATTTCTCCCAGGGAGCTAATCGATGGAAACGACGCCTTATTGTTAGCTACGGGAGCCACCCTAGCCCGAGAACTAGATATACCTGGGAGAGACGCCGAAGGAGTCTATCTTGCGATGGAGTTTCTTACTAAAAACACCAGAAGCTTGCTGGATTCGGATCATCAAGATGGAAACTATATAAGTGCAAAAAATAAAGACGTAATAGTGATTGGAGGAGGCGACACTGGAACGGATTGCATTGGAACTTCTCTTAGGCATGGTTGTAAATCCCTAGTTAATTTCGAACTTTTACCAAAACCACCTCAAGAAAGAGCTGATAACAATCCCTGGCCTCTTTGGCCACGAATATATCGTGTGGATTACGGTCATGCAGAAGCTGCCCAGCGATTTGGTGACGACCCTCGGGTTTACTCTGTAATGAGTAAAGAATT
>PAPD01000005.1 GCA_002708765.1 Gammaproteobacteria bacterium
TGAATTTGATCTAGTTATAATGACTGATTTTGGCCATGGTATGATAAGTCGTGGATTAGCCAAAATAATAGCAAAAAATTCAAGGTTTCTTGCTGTAAATGCCCAGAGCAATTCGGCAAATATGGGCTTTAATTTAGTTACACAATACCCTAGTGCAGATTACATCTGTATCGATGGGCCTGAGGCGCGGCTCGCAATTGCCGATAAGTTTGCCTCTGCTGCTGATATTGCTAAAAATTTTCTGTCACCAAAACTGAATTGCGATAAAATTATCTTAACCCAAGGAATGAATGGGTGCGTAACTTTTGAAAAAGATGTGGGCACAAAACATATTCCCGTGTTCACGAAAACGGTAATAGATACTGTGGGTGCGGGAGATGCATTTCTTGCTGTAACATCGCCGCTGGTTGCTGCTGGGGGGCTCATGGAACATGTTGGCTTTATTGGAAATGCAGCTGGGGCAATGAAGGTTGGTATAATCGGTCATCGGAAGTCAGTCGAGAAGATTGATCTTTTGAAATTTGTGACGGCCCTGCTGAAATAGAAGTGTCAGGAGGGTTCATGAAGCAAAGATTATCGAACGTGCTTGTCTCTGGGGGTGCTGGCTATGTTGGGTCAGCATTGGTGCCAATGTTACTCGACGCGGGCCATAGGGTAACAGTACTAGATTTGTTTATTTACGGTGAACAAGTTTTTTCGGATCTTTCAGGTCATCCCAAGCTACGCCAAATTAAAGGCGATATACGCGATCAAAAATTGGTTCAAGCAGCTGTTGAAAAATGCGATACGATTATTCATTTAGCGTGCATTTCAAATGACCCCAGTTACGATCTGAACCCGAGCCTTGGAAGGTCTATAAATTTCGAGTCTTTTAAGCCTTTTGTTGAAGAAGCTAAGAGGGCGGGGGTTCGGCGTTTCATATATGCTTCATCCTCGTCTGTTTATGGTGTTAAAAATGAGGATGAGGTGACCGAGGATTTATTGCTTGAGCCGTTAACGGACTATTCAAAATATAAAGTTTTATGCGAAAAAGAGCTTGCGCGCGCGCGCGCGCCAGGATTTGTCGCTTGCGTCGTTCGACCCTCAACTGTATGCGGCTATGCTCCAAGGCAAAGATTTGACGTTGTTGTAAATATCTTCACAAATCAAGCATTTCATAATGGCAAGATACGTGTGACAGGCGGACCACAGAAACGTCCAAACATTCACATTACAGATATGTGCAGGGTCTATCTTCATATTTTACAGCAACCAGATGAAAAAATAGATGGTAAAATATGGAATGCCGGCGATACTAATTATTCTATATCAGAGTTGGCGGAAATCGTTCGAGATCAGTTTGATGGCCATATAATTATTGAAACAGCGCCAACCAATGATCCACGATCCTACCATGTTTGTGGTAAGAAAATATTTTCAGATATTGGTTTTGAACTAAAGTTTTCTATTCGAGATGCGGTGTGTGAGTTGGCGAGTGCTCTCAAGGCCGGTAAGTTCGAAGATCCCATGAATAATCCACTCTATTACAATATTAAACAAATGCAGCGAGTTAACTTAAAATAATTGCCAGGTTTTCTCCAATTAGACCGTGTCTCATAAGGATAAGAAGCTATGAAAAGTCGTCTAAATCTGAAGTTATATCAGAAAATGCAACTGATACGACGAACAGAGGAAATATTGATCGCGGAATATCATGTTGCAGATGAAATGAAATGTCCGATTCACTTTTGTGTTGGCCAAGAAGCGGCGCCAGCCGCGCTTTCACAATTAATTTTAGATGGGGACACAATATTCTCTCATCACCGATCTCACGGTTATTACTTGGCCAGTGGGGCGCCCTTGAATCCGATGGTTGCTGAATTTTTTGGGAAAGCCAATGGTGCAAATGGCGGACTGGCTGGTTCTCAAGAATTATCAAGTGCGGATCATTCTTTTTATAGCGGCACGATCCTCTCTGGGGCATTTGCAATGGCACCCGGTGCTGCATTGGCCTCAAAGTTGAGAGGGAATGGAAATATCGCCATCGGTGTTATTGGTGATGGCGGTATGGAGGAGGGTATCGTTTTTGAGGCGATGAATTTAGCCGCGGTCAAAAAACTACCAACATTATTTCTTTGTGAAAACAATCTGTATTCCATTCATACGCCAATGAACGAGCGTACATTGGCATCTCATTTAATTGATCGTGCCGAGTCTTTTGGCCTCCCTACAAAACTCCTGGACGGGAACGATGCAGTCTCACTTTATAAGGAGTTTTCAAATATCATTAATTTTGTGCGCGAGGAAAATCAGCCTTTTTTTGTTGAGATAGAAACTTATCGTTACTGCGGTCATGTTGGGCCGGAAGACGATGATCATTATAACTATCGGCCAGATGTTGAACGGGAAGAGTGGTTAGGGCGAGACCCAATTACGGCACTTAGGGGTTTTCTTATTGATAGTGGAGAGGATGAAGTTGAACTGGACAATATTGACAACGAGATTGATAAGACCGTTTATGCTAGTGTTGCCCATGCTAGAGACTCTGAGTTTCCGAGTTATCAGGAGGCAATGAATTTCAATATGGATGACTCTTATTCCGAGATCGTAAGCTCATTGATAATTGATACCATATCAGATTTTGATCCAGATCAACAAGAAACGGTGTTAAGGCCATACTGATGAATATTCTTAATAACGAGACTGTCAAATTCGCAACGAGGTCCGCGATGACCTTCGGCGAAGCATTATGCTCAGCCCATGAGCAGGCGATGCAACTTGACGGATCAGTTTTTACTTATGGGCTCGGAGTTGACCGAACAGGAGCGATTTTTGGCAGCACAAAAGGATTACTGAACCAATTTGGGCCAGACCGTGTGTTTGATGGCCCGGTTTCTGAACAAGCACTTACGATGCTGGCTGCGGGTGCTGCTAATGCAGGTATGAGACCGATTCTTGTCCATCAGCGGCTTGACTTTATGATTTACACTCTTGACCAACTCACTAATTGGATTTCTTTATGGCGATTTAAGTCAGCTGGCCAGTCTTCTATGCCACTTGTCATTCGCGCCATAGTGGGGAAGGGATGGGGCCAGGGACCACAACATGGGAAAAGCCTACACTCATGGTTTGCTCACTTGCCGGGGTTGCAGGTTGTGATGCCATCATCCCCAACTGAGGCTAAGGGCTTATTATTAAGTAGTATATTTTCTAATTCCCCTACGATCTTTATAGAAGGCCGATCACTTTATTCGATGAAGGAGGATGTCCCAAATGAGCCATATTTTATAAAACTCGGTAAGGCCGTGGTCAGGCGCGCTGGTAGCGATATTACCGTGGTTTCCTTTGGGTCAATGGTCCCAAATGCTTTAATAGCAGCCCAGAAGCTCGAAGAGCTGGGTATTTCAGCTGATGTGATTGATTTGCGCACAATTTCCCCAATTGACTTGGAGACGGTGCTTAAATCTGTGCGAGAGACGGGCCGCATAGTGGTAGCCGAGGCCGGTTGGCGAGAGTTTGGTGCATCGGCGGAAATAATAACAGCGGTCACGGAAAATCTTTTTTCCGAATTAAAGGCGCCACCCAGACGTGTGAATTGGCCGCAGAGTCATTTGCCGACTAGCGCTCCATTAGAGAAACAGTATTACCCCACAAGTGATGACATCGTCGACGCTTGTCGAAAGACTCTAGACCTCAGATAGAGCATTGTTTTTTTGGCATGGTCTAATTCAGGTACCTAAAAAGATGCTGGGAAAGCAATTTTGAAGGCAATTATACGTCCCTTATCAAGGTGCATTTTTTTAATCTTCGGATTTTGTTTTTTATTGCCAATTCTTTATTTTATCGAGATTTTTATCGAGATTCGGATAGCGTTTCCTCACAGCGATAGAATTGGCGACTTCAATATTTACAATTATGTTTTGTGGTATAGAGAGTTTCGCGCAGTTAATATAGAAGCAAAACCGCGTCGGTTTTATCTTTTTTGCCCAAAGCATGTCGCGAACTTTCAACTATTTAAAATGTGGCGACGCGTCCTCCCGATTTACCAAGTTCACGTACTTTTGTTTGTGGGCACTTATTTTTTTAAGGTCTTAAGAAAAACAAGATTTTTTTGGCATTTGGAGGGGTTTGGATTTGAGCACGAGGAGTTTTCTTGCAGCGAGCCTCCACTTTCCTTCACAGAGGAGGAGGAAGCTTTTGGTTGGGCGGAGCTTGAAAAGATTGGTATCGCTAAAACTGATTGGTTCATCTGTTTCCATGCGCGTGATCCAGCCTACCTAGGAAGGAGAGAAAACTTTGGTACGCAAACATTAATTGAAAATATTAGGGATTGTTCTGTTGAAAATTACCTTTTGGCTGCTGAGTGGATTGCAGAGCAAGGAGGATTTGCAATCCGCATGGGAGCGATTGTTGAAAATCCATTGTCAGAGGATATTCACCCTAACGTAATTGATTATTCCACACAGCATTATACTGATTTCTTAGATATATTTTTAGCTGCAAAATGTAAATTTTTTCTTGGAAACTCATCAGGAATCACATGGGTGCCGCTCTCATTTGGTGGCCTGATGGGTGCTGCTAACATGGTGCCTTTGCATGATATTGGTCATGGTAATAGGTGTTTATTTATTCCAAAAATATTGAAAAATAGAACTGGCGAGTTAGTCAGCATCGATCGTATTCGTGCGTTAGAATTGGGCGAGTTATCGCGAAAGACTAACCAAAAACGTTACACGAAAAATTTTTATAATCTACTAGGGATGTCTTGGGATGAGAATTCTAAAGAGGATATTTTAGATTTTTGTAAGGATTTGATGCAATTTGCTTCTGGTAAGGCTCCTAAGCCTCTTAATAAGGCCCAAAGGGCTTTTCATGAAATTTATGCTAGTACTAACCATGATTGTCTATATGCTCCGCAGGTGGGGCCCAGTTTCGCAAGGAAATACTATAATCCCTGACCAGATGTCTCATGTTTAGAGCTGTCAGAGAAATTAATTCGGTATTTGGTCAAACGGATATAAAGGTCTTTTTGCATCGTTTTTTCTTAAACGGTTTGATTTTAATAAAGACGTAAATTTTAAAAAAAATGTCAAAGTTGATATTTCATGTTGGATGGCCACATTCTGGATCAAGCTTTCACCAAGAGCACATATTCCCGAATATTGATAGTTTGAACTACCTTGGCACGCCATTTATAAGTCACGAAGTACGTGATCTTTTAAACAAGATCTGTTTTCTGGACGACTCAACATTTGATTTTGA
This sequence comes from Gammaproteobacteria bacterium, assembly GCA_002708765.1. Lineage (GTDB taxonomy): Bacteria > Pseudomonadota > Gammaproteobacteria > Pseudomonadales > Azotimanducaceae > UBA9659. The sequence continues at coordinate 5,242 of PAPD01000005.1, forward strand.
CTATAACAAAAAAATTGCTTTATCAATTGGTGAAAGGGCATCGAAATCTGTATCGCCCTCCTTAATATCTTTTGAAACAATAGTTGCAACATCCGGAGAACCGCTCGCGCTCGAGACTATTCAAGGACGAACATTTATCGCGGAACGATTATCCAAATTGTTTGGTGAGTTAAAAATTATTTTTACCATCCGTAGTCAGCTGGACGCATTAGAATCCCACTATGGCATCATATTGAAGTCATATCTGAGACAACGTATCAAATATATGTCATTTTCTGATTTTGTAGAGTGGAATCTGAGCAAGGAATTCAGCGGACCACTTGGACTTTTTCAGTATTATCCAATTATTAATTATTATAAAAATCTTTTTGGGCCCATAAACGTTCGTGTTTTAATTTATGAGCAATTGCAAGTCGACCGTGAGGCTTATTTTCGAAGTCTATTTGATTTCTGTGAAATTGATTGGAGTTCAAATATTTTGGCTTTTGCAAACAAAAGGTCTAATGAAAGGATTGCGGCGAGGACTCATACCTACGAAAAGGTGCGTTCGCATTTTCCAAGAGATCTTAAATTTGGTAAATTTCTGCCTGAGGATATAAAAAAGGCCTTTATGCAGTTTATTTATAATGGCACTAGAGCAAAATTTGATAGTTCGTTAGTTTCCGACTTGATTGCAGATTATTATTCGGCGAGCAATTCTGCTCTCGCGCAAGAATTTGGTTTGGAACTCCGTGAATACGGTTATCCGATGGACAGCTAATTTTGGCCTATGCCCATCAAGCCGACTATTACATCACGAATTTTCGGGCGAAACTTAATAGCTCATGAATATTTTTAATCAGAGTATCACCCTTCTTCCAAAATCCAAACGTAAGCTATTTTTGGTTTTGTTATTAATTATCCTTTTGGGCACCCTTTTAGAGGTGGCCAGTATAAGCCTTGTTTTTCCCCTAATCAAAATGATTGCATCCACAGGAAATGAGATCGACATTTTTGGGATTAACTTCTTAAAGCAATGGATTGCTGCAAAAAATGACCGCGAATTCGGGATACTACTGATGTTAACGTTTGCTATATTTTTCACGTTTAAAAATTTGTTCTTATTTTTGAGTGTGAGTTGGCAGAATTGGTTCCTTCGCGGGTGTGAGGTAGATGTGAGCAAAAATTTATTAGCAGGTTACCTCGCTAGTCCTTATGAGAGGCATGCTCGACGAAATTCTACTGAGCTAATTCGGAACATCGGTGAGTGCGTTCCGTCTTTATATGGTGGTGTATTAGGGAATGCGGCTCGAATAATTTCAGAACTTCTTGTTTCGTTGGCGATCATAATTTTATTATTTCTTGTCGACCCGTTTACAGCCTTTCTAGCCATGGCCCTAGTTGGTGGGGGCGGTGCAATGACATATGGTTTATTGCGCAAGCCCATGACCGACCTTGGGAAAGATCGCCCGGAAGCGAAGCGACAACAGTTACAGTGCCTCCAACAATCCTTAGGAGGGCGCAAGGAAGTTAAAATCCTACAGAAAGAAAAATTCTTTATTGACCAGTTAGAAAAAATTCAGATTTGGCTCCAGTGGATCCATTTAAAGCTCGCGGCGTTCACTGAGTTGCCGCGCCTAACTCTTGAGGCCTTGATGATTTGGACAGTGGTATTGGTAATTTATTTCCACTCATTTCAAGGTGTGAGACTAGAGAATGACACATTGGCTATATTAGCTTTATTTGCGGCTGCCGCATTTAGGTTAATGCCCAGTGTGAACAGGTTAATAGGAGGACTTAGTGTTTTGCGCCAAAGCATCGCCTCTGCGGCATGGATCCAGTCAGATTTTGAGGAGTTTTCGGCATTTCCAAAGTATATAAAAAGCCTTCATGAGCCAGGGAATAGAATACCGACCTCATTTAATACGCTGCGTATAACGGATGTTAGTTATATACATCCTGGAGCAAGCCAACCTGCGGTGAATAATATAAACTTAACTATTAAACATGGTGACACTCTCGCTATTGTAGGGAAATCAGGTGCTGGAAAGACTACATTGGCAGATCTGATTCTTGGCCTCTATCAACCGAGTGCAGGGAAAATTTGGCTTAACGGTGAAAATTTAAGAGATAACATGGCCTCCTGGCATGCTGGCCTTGGATACGTGCCACAGGATATTTCGTTTTTTGATGATACTATAGAGCACAATATTGCAGTTGGTGAAAAAATTATAAATAGCGATTGTTTGCGTAACGCACTTCATCTCGCTCAGGTTGATGAGTACATAGACTCACTTGAATACGGTGTTAAGACTGTGATCGGTGAAAAGGGTGTTCGGCTATCAGGGGGGCAACGTCAACGCTTGGGGATTGCGAGAGCGCTCTATAAAGACCCGGATGTTCTAGTATTTGATGAGGCAACCTCGGCTTTGGATACACTTACGGAGCAGGCCATTAATAACGCTATCGACAGACTTAAGGGGGAAAAAACTATAATTTTGATCGCCCACAGACTCAGCAGTTTACGCCATTGTTCCAAAGTGGTTTTTATGGATAAGGGGGCCCTTCTTGGTTTCGGTAGCTTTAATTGTCTCTACGAGGAAAATATTCAATTTCGAAAATTTGTCGGCAATTATGACTAAATGTATTCTCAATCTACTGTGAGTCGAATCGTGCATCCGTCGACTGTTTGCCTCTGTTTTATTACTGGCACGGTTGTGTAGAGTTTCTGAATGAGTTTATGGTGGATCACTCCCGAAATGATGTTCTTAGCATAGTGTACGTGTATATGTTTTGAGGACATGGATAAGAGCCGAGTGAAAAGTTGGCGAGTATTAACGCAATTTCTTTTCGTCAGATTGTTAATCCTAAAAAATCACGTCTAAGTCTATGAGGGATATATTTTCTAATGCTTTTGTATGAATAAGTCTTTTATCTGGCAACTAAAATGGAGTTTAAGAAATGGGTATTACTCCCTTGTCTGCAGCATGGTTGGCTAAGCTTCATCAAGCTGGCCTGTTTAAGAACTTAACATCTGTAATTGATTTTGGCGGGCCACAATCAATGGATTATTCTGTAAATGAATGGTCCCGCTATGCAGAGGGCTATATTCAAGACCCAGAGAAGAGAGATAGTTTTATAAAGCATGTGACGGCTGTAAAGTCAGGGAAGCAGAGCATGCAGGTCAGTTGCCTCTATGAAACGTACGGATTAGGAGAATATTCCGCGATAGATTTTATGGACCCGATGGCTAATTTCAAACATGATTTCAACTTTGAATATAGGCCGGGACAGCTATTTGACGTGGTCACAAACTTCGGAACCTCGGAACATATATTTAACACTGGTGAAGCCTTTAGGACTATTCACAGGTTGACGAAACCTGGAGGATTAATGATACATGTCACCCCCACCTATGGTAGTTACTATCATGGGTTTTTTAATACGCATAGTATTCTTTTTGAGAGTATGGCGCATTTTAATAATTACGTAATAGAAGACCTCTCGTACGTATACGATATATTTTCTGAGAATGAAAAATTTATAAAACAGTGGAAGATAAAACTAGAGAGTATAAAAGGTACTCCGCTTAAAAACCAAAATCTTAAATTTTTCTGGCATTATTTTAAGTCTGTTGTGGCTATGAACGAACGACCGATGTCAATGATTAAAGCCGTCTTGCGGAAGGTTGATGAGTATGACTTCGTCTATCCACAGCAACTTAACAAATATCCTGGTTAATTATTTAAGAACTTGGTGGCGGAATGTCGGATATTCCAATAAAGTGCATAAATGGCTTAGCATTGACCACGACAACAACACCCTACGAGAGCAGGTAGTCGCCAATCACGGCGGTATTTCCTTTTCCCCGGTTTTGGGTCAGTTGCATCAAAGGATTGATGAAGGAGCTTTATTGTGTCCCAAAAGTTAAGGTCCAAACTTCGACAAGGTGTGGTTGTTCGTGTCGGTTGGTTGACCTCTAATTCACCGCTGGTGGCAGAAGCCATGGCGTCTTGTGGTTTTGACGCTTTGGTGGTTGATATGGAACACGGGCCTATAGATGAGATGGGAGCAACCGCTATTTTTGCATCGGTTGAAAGACGCGGATGCATACCGATAGTTCGCCTGCCTAGTGCCGAGCCTTATTTAGCGCGACGACTTCTGGATAGTGGCGTGCAAGGATTAATGGTGCCCTGTGTAGAAGATATCGCGATTTTTGACAAATTTGTCGGGCACTGTTTCTACCCNCCGCGAGGCTGCCGCGGAACCGGTCTTGGACGTGGCAACCTATGGGGCGAAGAGTTCGAGGCCCATTACAAAGATTTTGAGCCCCTTATTATTCCTATGATTGAAACCCGTCGAGGCGTAGCAGTGGCGGAGGCAATTGCTTCACACATCGCGGTTGATGCGCTATTTATTGGCCCATATGATCTTTCCGCGGACTTGGGCGAGCCGGGCAATTTTTCCACTGAAGTATTTGAAAGTGCGCTTGCCGTTACCCTGGATGCTTGCCGTGCCGCAGGTAAAGCACCAGGGATCCATCAAATTGAACCCGATTTTGAAGCCTTGAGAGCGAGACAGGACGAAGGCTACCGTTTTATCGCTTTTGGAACTGACATTATTGCCGTGCGACAGGCATTTAAGGGACTGACGGGACTTTAATAGGTGAAGACTATTTGTGTCATCCCCGCCCGAATGGCTTCCAGCCGCTACCCCGGTAAACCGCTCGCCCAACTTCTTGGCCTAGAATTAGTTTTGCATATTTATGAGCGCTGCAAGCTATGCAGGTCGCTAGATAATATAGTGATTGCTACATGCGACGCAGAAATTCGAGCAGTTGCCGAGGCCCACGGAGCGGATGTCATTATGACTGCTGACACACATATTGGCTGTGTTGATCGGACTGAGGAGGCTGTATCTCTTTTAAATTTTGACCTTGCAGATGACGACTTAATTTTGATGGTTCAAGGTGATGAGGTCTTAATCACGCCTGAAATGATTGAGAATGTTATATCTACTTACAAACAGACTAAAGCCCCGGTTGTGAATTTAGCCTCTAGATTAAAGGCTAAAAAAGATTATGAGGACACGGATATTGTTAAAGTCGCAGCGGCACCCGATGGTAAAGCTATGTTCTTTTCGCGCTCTCCGATCCCATCTACGGCCAGAATGGCAGATCAGCAACAGAGATTATTGCAGCAGACCGGTATAATTGGATTTGCCAAAAACTTCTTGCATATATTTGGCGAGCTAAAACGAACCCCCTTGGAAGAAATTGAATGCATCGACATGCTCCGTGTATTGGAAAATCATTATACTATTCAAATAGTTATAACCGATGAACTCACAATCGGTGTTGATACTTTTGCTGATCATCAGCGAGCAGAGAAGGCATTACGCGTGGACCCTGTTACAATGGTCTATCTAAATTATCAAAATTAACATCAACGGAACCCTTTCATTAAACTAGAGGTTGTTTCAATTAAAATTATTATGAATGCTTCCCTGTCATATGCTGATCGCTTAAAGGCCGATGTTGAGACGTTGCTCCGTTGTTCAGGCTGCTTTGGAAGCTCTTTGTCGATAACGGATCAATTCACCCTTTGTTGCGACTCATGTGGGGTGACTTATCCTATAGATAAGGAGGCGGAGATATGTTCTTTGCTTATCAGCTATAGAAATACAGACACAAAGGAAAATATTCGATCTTTTTGGGGAGACCTTTATAAACAGCTTTATGCTGACATCGATGGAAGTATTACATCAAATCAATTGTCGGATCAGCTCAGCGATTTAGAAGACATGTTTGTCAAACGACAGCATCTAGCAGCGGTCGAGATGCCTTTAGCAGATTTAGCAGGGAAAAAAGTTCTTGATATAGGCGCTGGAAGTGGAGCGCATTCATGCCTTTTTCGAAAATATGGAGCTGACATTGTGGCCGTAGACTTAACTCCAGAACGGGTTCTTTCGACAGCAAAGAAACTTAGCCTTGTAGCAGACGGTCAAGGTATTGTTTACCAGGCAGATGCTGAGCATCTGCCATTTAGGGAAAGTAGTTTCGATATTGTCTATTCCAATGGCGTACTTCATCATTCGGAAAATACCGAAAAATGCCTAGACGAAGTTTACCGGGTTCTTAGGCCGGGTGGGCAAGCTATTATAATGCTTTATGCGCGTCACTCAGCAGTTTTTTGGCTTAATATCTTTCTAAGAGGCCTACTCTCTCTCCGGTTTTTCTACCAAAAGGAAGCACACTGGGTGGGATATCTTACCGAGGGCAAACCAAAATTTAGGGGCAAGCGGAATCCAGTGACCCGGATTTTTAGTCGGGGTAAAGTTGCAACTCTTTTCAGTAGATTTGATGAGGTTTCGATGCGACGGAGTAGTTTTCAGCTGGATAATTTTGCTATACCAAAATTAACGCAAGTTCGATGCTGGGTATACGAAAGTCTCGGAATTAATCCGCACCCCGGAGGCATCTTGGTTTATGGCAGGCCCTACATGTGTGAAACTCCATTCGAACTTCGGCTTGGAAAATTGATAGGGTGGTGTTGGAATATAAAGGCACGCAAACCAATTTCTGACACTGGATCTGCCGAGGAAAACGATGAGGTTGCGCCATAATACCACAGCATAGCCCTATCCCCTTAGTGCTCGACTTGGATGGAACATTGATTGACAGCGTTCCGCAAGTTCATTGGGCGATGAACGAAGTGTTATCGATGGAAGGTATGGACCTATTATCACTTGGAGATGTTAAAGCGTCAGTTGGTGACGGCGTTAGAGTTATGTTCGAAAAAGCAATTTCAAACCAAGGTTTTATCCGTGAGGATGAGCTTGATCGGCTAATCCAAAAATATTTGGCTACATATTTAGATGATCCAATAGCTAAGACGGTAGTCTACGAGGGTGTGGAAGAAACATTAGAGGAATTGTGTCGAGCTGGAGCCAAAATGGGTATCTGCACTAATAAGCCGAGCCAAACTACAAGATCGGTTCTGAGCGGGACTAGATTGATAAAATTCTTTGATGCGGTTGTGACAGCCGATGATACAAAATGCCCTAAACCAAGTGGACAACATGTGCTCGATACCCTTGATGCCATGGAAAGCCCAAAAAGAGCCGCTGTTATGGTAGGTGATAGCGAGAATGATATTGAGGCTGGTCGTGCTGCAGGGGTTAGAACAGTGGCGGTAACATATGGTTATTGTCAAATTCCCGTTGCTGACTTAAGAGCCGATGCGCTGATTGATAGATTTAATGCTCTTCCAAAAACCCTGTGGGCAATGAAAGGGGGTAATGGCCCTAAATGACTGAAGCTCTAAGGGTAGGTATTGCAGGCTATGGAGTGGTTGGAAAGCGCAGACGTCAGTATATTGATGCTAATCCGTTGCTAAGGACTGTTGCGGTTTCGGATGTAACTTTTCAAGGCAACGGAATCCTAGAAGATGGAACGTCTTATTTTGATAATTATGTCACGCTTCTAGATCAAGATTTAGACGTATTGTTTGTCTGCCTATCTAATGATGTTGCTGCGACAGCAACGATAGGTGGGCTTGAACGATCCTTTCATGTTTTTTGTGAAAAACCACCTGGCAGAGATATGAATGACATAGCATCAGTTCGAGAGGTTTCTCAGAGGCGGCCAAATCAGGTGCTCAAATATGGCTTTAACCACCGATATCACGATTCGATACAAGAAGCATTACGCATTATCCAATCAAGAGAACTAGGCGAAATTATTAATTTGCGGGGAGTCTATGGTAAGTCCAAATTGATATCATGGGGCCAGACAACCTGGCGTACCAAGCGCGAGAAAGCTGGGGGCGGGATCCTGTTAGATCAGGGCATTCACATGGTTGACTTGCTCCGTTTGTTTGCGGGCGAATTCAAAGAGGTTCATAGCTTTATAAGCAATGATTTTTGGAATAAAGATGTCGAAGACAATGCGTATGCAATTTTGCGGACGGCTGATGGGAAGATTGCAATGTTGCACTCGTCGGCTACGTCTTGGCGGCATCGCTTTGAGCTGCAGATTACACTCTCTAAGGGAGCTCTGGTTTTGACAGGTATCCTCTCCAGCTCAAAGAGTTATGGAAATGAGACTTTAACTATTTCTCACGCATCCCATGATGAAAGAGGAGACCCGAAAGAAGAAACCATTTGTTATAAAGTCGACCCCTCATGGGCCCGCGAAGTTGAAGAGTTTACCGATTCGGTCATCTCTGGTCACAATATTATTAATGGCTCGGTCGATGATGCATATTCGACGATGGAACTCGTATATAGAATTTATTGCGCTGACTCGAACTGGCAGCATAAATGGGGTTTAGATTGGCAACTATGAAGATTGCAGTTACATCACGTTCTTTTTCAAGTCATCAAAATTTACGTAAAGAGCTTCAGGCAGCATTTCCAACGTCTAGTATAAAATACAATGAAGATAAGGTTCTATTATCTGGAAGTGACTTAGTAAATTATCTTAGAGGCTATGAAATGGCAATCATTGCCCAGGAAAGGCTTGGGGATTCTATTATCGAATCTCTGCCTGAGCTAAAGGTGGTCTCTAAATATGGCGTTGGATTTGACATGCTCGATTTGGATGCAATGGAGGCGCGCGGGGTCAAACTGGGTTGGACGGCTGGTGTCAACCGGCGCTCCGTAGCCGAATTGGTAATTTGTTTTGCTATTGCGTTATTACGGAACATACCGAGCTTACGTGATGAGGTATTAAGAGGTAGTTGGCGGCAGGTGAAAGGAGGCGAGCTGTCTGGTCGGAAATTTGGGATAGTCGGTTTGGGTCGTATTGGAAAAGAATTAGTTCATTTACTCAATGCCTTTGAGTGTCAAGTTTTGGCATACGATATTATTTCCTATCCATCTTTTTGCGCCCAATATAATGTTATGGAAGTTGATCTTGATACGCTGTTGAGAAGCTCTGATATCGTCAGTCTACATACCCCTTTAAATGAAAGCACACAAAATTTTATTTCAGGAAATCAGCTTTCTTTGATGAAGCAATCAGCGATATTGATTAACGCAGCCCGAGGTGGATTGATTGATGAGATGGCACTTAAAACAGCTTTAGTAGATGGATCCCTTTCTGGGGCGGCCTTTGATGTTTTTGCAAATGAACCACCTTCAGATCTAGATTTGTTGCGGCATCCAAACTTCCTTGTTACGCCTCATATCGGGGGAAGTTCTGAGGAAGCGATTATAGCTATGGGCCGAGCCGCGATTCAGGGGTTATTAGATTACGGAGCGCCCCTCTCGGTGACTTCCCGGCCACCGCCGGACCGGCTAGGCGTCTAAGCCTTGATTCCATAATCAATTTATTAGAGCGAAATCACGGATGTCCATTCTCCTGACTACATCGGTATCCTTGCCTGATCCATCGACTTATCATCTTTGGTGCGCCGTAGGGACAGTTAAAAACTTACCGGACCCCTCAAAGAAAATCCCAGAGATTGAAGCGCTCTTAGAAACTACTTTCGAATCTATCCGAAATATTTGGACAGATATTGCCCGTACATTGTCGCAACAAGATCCTCAGGCCGAGCTCACTCATACTGCAACGTGCAACACCAATGTTAGTGATTTTGGAACCATGCTTGCGTGGTCACATTTAATTGAAATATGGCTAAACAAAGAAGAGCGCATTTTAGTTATATGTGATGATCCTTGGGTTTACCGTCATTTATTGGCTCTTGGTGTCGAAGTTCATTCTCCCCCAACAGGGTTTCGTCTACTTGAGTTAGTGTTTTTTTGCAGAGGATACTTGGCACGATTGAAATACGCCTTTAGTGCCGCTTTTGCGGTTATCCGTTTACGTAAGCTAAAAATAGCAGTTAAAGCTGGAGCCCCTGTCCTTTTAGTATATGGCCATCCGGCAAGTGATGCCGAGGGGCATGATGCGTATTTTGGCGATTTAATGTATCGTGAGCCGGAGGTTCGGCGGATGATCCACGTGGATTGCTCCCCCGGTCGTGCATTGGAGCTTTCTGGAGATAATCGGACGGCTAGTCTGCATGCTTGGGGCAGTATATTTTTTGCGTTTGTCCTTCCCTTCGTTGTATGGCGACCAAAGCTAAAATTAACCGAAGAAAAATATCGATGGTTAGTGCGTCGGGCCCGTACTCTGGAAGGCAGTGCCGCTCAATCATCAGCCATCCAATGGCAGATGTATTGCCAAAAGCGCTGGGTTGAATCGCAGCCACCGCGTTCTATAGCGTGGCCCTGGGAAAACCACGGCTGGGAGAGGGCATTAGTTCGTGTCGCCCGCGCTGCCGGAGTTTCGTTGTCTGGTTATCAACATACTGTTGTTGGCCTAAGGCACTGGGTGCATCTTCCTCAATCGAATATGGATGGGAGAGAAAGCTTACCCGAACGCATACTGTGTTCCGGCGAAGTGTGGCGTAAAATGCTAATTAACTATGGATATGAATCAACGAACTTGGTTCTTGTTGGGGCACATCGGTTTCCTAGGGTGCCTGAAGTGACGCGTGATAGGGCGGGTCCAATATTTCTAGCGCTTCCATTTAAACATAATCTCGCTGTGCAAATGGTAGCGGCAGCACGCTGTCTTGCCGCCCCCGATTGCCGGTTCTTGGTTAAAGACCACCCTATGAACCCTTTTCCATTTGATGAAGAGCCCTGGTTAACTCGCACTACAGAAGGGTTTGTTGGGCAAACAAGTCTAAGTTTGGTCGTTTATGCGGCTAGCACAGTAGGCCTAGAAGCCATGCTTGCCGGAATTCCAGTTATACGGTTTGTTCCAAGCGGATCACCAACTGTTGATGTGATTCCAGAGGCTCTTGCTGTTAAGGCTTCAACAAGCGACTTTCTTGGAAATTGCATCAGAGAAATTACAGATTCTAGTACACCAGTCGTTGAAAAAAATGAATTATTTGCACCTCTAGATATGAAACTATGGCGTGATGCACTCGGAATTCGACCTTGATTGGCGCTATTGGCAGAAAGGTTTCCAAATTCACTGAAGATGAAACACTTCGGCGTTGGGTTTTTGGTCGAATTCTTGGGAAGTGGTCTGACAGCCAACCCTACCGAAAGCACTTTCCCCCTTATTTAGAAAATGATCTGCCTCTGCCACTTGAGACGCCATATTCAAATTTTTCTGTTCTACAAACGACGAAACCGCAAGGTAAGATTTCAATTAATCTACCGGGTAAATCTCTTGTAATCTCGGCCAACAAAATACAGGAATTATTTGAGCAGAAATTCTCTGATATAGAGACCCTTTTGGCCCTGCATCGATTTTCTTGGTTGCCTGTCGCTGGTGCAGATCTTGACCCGGCGTGGGCCTCAGAAATCTGGAAGGTTTGGGTTGATCGATTTTCGGATCTTGAAGCTGGTTGGCCATGGCATCCTTATACGGCGGCCGAACGCGCAATCAACATTCTCGATTTTATTCGTTCCTATGGTATTCCCGGCAGTAAAGCGGAGACATTAAACATATTAGCAATGCATGCTCCTGCGATTGCCGCGAGGCTGGAGTACTTTGGTGAAAATTATACCGGGAACCATTTGAGTAACAATGGCCGTGGTCTTTATCGACTTGGTCTTGAACTTGGTCTTTCCGCGGCAACCAGAGTTGGAGCCAAGATCCTTAAAAACGAGGCGAAGCGTTTGTTTTTGCCTTCCGGCATGTTACGGGAAGGCTCAACACATTATCAGTTATTACTTACCCGCAATTACCTGGATGCTGCTTTAGCGGCACAGCGCTACAACCACCCCAATCAAGTTGATTTTGAACGGATAGCCCAAAGAGCATTAACCGCGGCGGCGGCGCTGCGACTTGGTGGAGGTTTTCCTTTGATTGGAGATATTTCTCCCGATGTCCCACCTGATTATTTAATTTGTTTAAGTAGTAATGATACAGATACGGGTTGGTTATCTATGCTAAGTGACAAAGAGCGTGGGTCCGTTATCCAATTAATGGACGGCATTGTTAATAACAAAGTATTAGCCAGCGATGGATGGATACGTAAAGATCACGGCCCATGGTCTGGGCTTTGGCATGTCCCGCCAAAAGGATGGTGCGACATCCCCGGACATGGCCATGATGACTTTGGTGCATTTGAACTACATTTTGGTGCCGAGCCTGTTCTAATTGATCCTGGTAGAGGCTCTTATGGAGAAAAAAGCGACGCCGCCTTTTATAGATCTGGAAAGGTTCACAATCTCCTTCTTGTCGATGGCATCGACCCATTTCCTCCGAATAAGCCTTATTATAATGAATCATTTAGACGTCATATTTGTGGTGAGCGGCCAAAATTTAAGATTACCCCTAATCTAAAAATTTCCCACAACGGCTACTCTCGTTTGTCGGGGGTCGGAATGGTTACACGTGAATTTATGGAGCTGGAGTCTGGGTGGCGGATTACAAGTAGAGTTGAAGGAAATAGTCGGCGCACTATCAGCCAACACTTTGTAACGCCGCTTGGCGTGGAGGTGGTCGGTAAAGATGTTTTACTTAAAGGGCGTGAACTATACCGGCTACGTGCGGAATCAGTTTGGCGGGTTCAAAAAATAATCAATTGGTCAGCTTATGGAATTGGCAGTCCATGCCATATGTTAATATTAGATAACTGCTCAGTACTACCTTTTGTTAGTCAAGTTGAGGTGGAAATAATCTAAAATGTGTGGTTTTGCTGGATTGTTTATTCCCAAAGAATCAGGGTTAGTCGAGCCTAAAATAAATGATATGTTAGAGGCGATAAGTCACCGTGGTTCCGATGGCGACGGATATTATGTTAGTGACGATAGACGTGTTTTTTTAGGCTTTGTTCGCCTAGCGATTATAGATCTTGATACAGGGAACCAGCCCTTTTGTGATGCGTCGAGTGGTTCGGTGATGGTGGGGAATGGAGAAATTTACAACTATCATGAACTTCGCTCTGACCCTAGGATCTCTGATTTTATGTTTCAAAGTAAGGGTGATATCGAGGTGGCCTTTGCTTTAGCATTGCGGACAGGCCGAACTTTCGTCAGCGATCTTCGAGGTATGTTCGCTCTGGCTCTTGTTGAAAATAATCAGCAACAATTGACTTTAGTGCGGGATCGTTTGGGCATTAAACCAATTTACTGGACGAGAATCTCCAATGGCGGAATACTATTTGCCTCTGAAATAAAGGCTCTGTTTGCATCGGGTTTGGTAACTGCAGAAATTGACGAAAATTCTGTTAACAATTATTTATCGCATGGCTGGGTACCCGGTCCTACTACACTATACAAAGGAATTAATGCACTCCAACCCGGGCACATTCTGACGGCCGATAGTGCGGGCAATATTGAGCTTCAGCGTTATTGGGGTCCAACGGCGTGTAAGGATATACCGGATGACTTCGAGGAAATACAAGCCTCTTTGCTAACGCACATGCGTGAAGCGGTGCATCTCCACATGCGGAGTGACGTTCCAATAGGCATACTCCTCTCAGGTGGCCTCGACTCTGGTTTATTAGTTGCTTTGGCGGCTGAGCAAACTGCAGCACAGCTTAATACCTTTACGGTCAAATTTCCCGAGGCAACTTACGATGAGGCGCCAATGGCATTCGATGTCGCAAGTCGTTATGGAACAAAACATGAGGTTTTTGAGGTCAGTTTTGAGGAAGTCGACAGTCTTCTGCCTCGCTTGGCATGGCATCTCGACCAGCCCCTTTTCGATGCGGCCGCTGTCCCAAATATGCTAATACACAAGCATCTGGGGAATTCTATGAAAGTGGCCCTCAACGGTAGCGGAGGAGATGAAATATTTGCAGGGTACGGCAGATATTTCCCTTTAGAAATTGAGGCTAATTACCTATGTTTTCCTAGGGCATTACGTAAGTGCTTGGAAGGGGGAATTCAACGGATTTCGCCTATAACCGCGTTTCGCTTGCGGCGAGCAGAAAAATTTCTGACGCGACCCGGGGAATACTTGCGCGACCATACTGGTCATTTCCATGAGCCCATGCGAGGCATAATTGGTAACCAAATGCCAATTTTGCCTGCCGCACAACAACATGCTTATGAGCAGTCATCTGGGAGGCACCAAACACGACTTTTAACCGCTGATCTGCAGACTTACTTAACTGATGATTTGATGACATTAGTAGACAGGACATCAATGGCTATGGGTGTAGAGGGCCGGGTTCCTTTTCTTGACCATCCACTGGTTGAATTTGCTCTTGCAGTTCCACCTGCATTGAGGACCGCAGGTTGCAGACAAAAAGCCCTGCAACGGCGAATTGCGAGTCATTTTTTACCTGAAAAAATTTTAGAGGGCAGAAAACAAGGATTTGTTTCGCCGGTTCCGAATTGGTTGCGTAGTGGTCTGGAGGTCCCGGCTGAACGCTTACTTAGCTCTCGACGTGCGTTGGAGCGCGGCTGGTGGACGAAGAATGGCATTGCTAAATTATTTTCTAATTTAGATAGATATGGTTATCAAATTTACACATTAGTGATGCTGGAATTATGTGTAAGGCTGCATGTCGAAAAACAATCTATTTCGAGCTTTTCAGAGATGTCTCATGGGTGAAGCACGAATAAGTGTGATTATCCCAGCCTATCAAGCGGCAGAAACGATTGGTCGCGCACTCCGTTCTGTGTCGCTCCAGACATTAGCTCCAGTGGAGGTTATTGTTGTTGATGATGGTTCGGATGATGGGACTGCCGAGCTAGCAGAGTCCATGCGAGACCATCTTGAAGGAATAAATTTAATTGTGTTTAGACAGGAAAATCGTGGAGCTGGAGCGGCGAGAAATAAGGCGATCATAGAGTCTTCGGGTTCGCTGCTTGCGTTTTTAGATGCAGATGATGAGTGGATGCCGGCAAAACTGGAGAGAAGTGTGGCAGAGCTAAGCAGAGGTAATTTTTCTCTAGTGGCTCATAATAGTTGGATTGTGAAAGGTAGGGAACAATTATTAAATAATTGTGCAGAGAGGTTTAAAGTGCCGGGAGATCCATATGGAAGCCTTTATAAACGGGGTTATATTGACACCTGCACAGTAGTGGTGAGGCGGGATCTGGTTTTCGCAGTGGGTGGTTTTGATGAGACACTGCCTAGCGCTCAAGATTTTGATCTGTGGCTTGCCGTGCTTCAAGATCCGGAAGAAAAATTTTTGGTTTTTGAAGATATTTTGTCACGGTACTACGTAACCCCGGGGAGCATCATGAGCTTTACCGAACGTCGAAGGACTTGTGGGCTTCGGATTGCTCGTCGCTTTGTTCCTGTCCTAAAAAAAAGAGGTATTAGCTGGTTGTCTGCTATTGTCTTTCGTGTTTTTGCTATACACTACGAGGCGATATCTTCTTATTGGGAGATGAGGCGTATTAGCTTTATCGTGCGCACAATGCTAATGCTCTCAATTGCTTTGGTTGAGACGTTGATTCGCGGGTTTATGAGCGATTACCGGCGGCCGAAAAATTTATGAAGGGTCAAATTCTTTCTAATAGGCAGTGGCTATATGCGCTGTTTTTAATTCCTAGTGTTTTGGCATTTACATTCCGGGCAGAGAGTTTTCCCGGGATTCAAGCCTTGTTGTCACTTACTATTTTTTGGCTCGGAGTAGTTCCGGGGATTTTGTACTTACGGCGGCCTATCGAATTACGTCCTCCATTTCCGTTTCTGGCCCTGACAGGATTATTCTATGGCATATTTTATGGTGGATCCTCCTTCCTCATTTTCCTTCTACGTGGCGACAGCGATATGTATCCGCAGGATATACGTATTGCGATGTATGTTGATGCCTATATAGAAAATATCAAAACTGAAGCGCAATATCTGGTAATTGCAGGTATGATCATAATGTTTCTGGCCTGGGTTATAATAAAAAAGGCCCTAATTCTGAATTGTCCCAGATTTCATTACTCCCAGAGTATCTCTGATCGGGCACTAATCTATGCAGCTTGGGGACTCGCTTTTGGAAACCTAGCTCATTGGTGGTTTGATGAGGTTCGACTTTTACCATCTATAGGTCAATTTCTGCAGCCAGCGGGCTTTGTGGCATTTGCTACGTTTTATCTGCTCAAAGCGGAGGGACGGCTTCCGCGAATGCATGGTCTCACTTACTTTCTAATAATTTTACCTTTGTGGATTACTCAAATTTTAGTGAGTGGTTTATTAACCTCAATTATTTTAATTATAGTATTATGGTTCGCGCTTAGAATTTCAATAAATGGTCGGATACCATGGAAGAGTATATTGATGGCGATTATTTTATTTTCACTAACCTATCCGGTTTTACATATATATCGAACGGGTCCATGGCAGACTAGGTCTAACACGTCTACCCCATTTGTAATTCAAAGGGTTCTTGGATTTGTCGACACTATTTCCCAGACAGCATCTAATTTCAGAACTCATATTGAAAATAACCTATATGTTCCTCAAGGCTTGGTTCGCCGGTTGTCTCATATTTCGATTTTTACACACGTGATCGAGTCGACACCTGAGAAGGTTCCTTATTGGGATGGTAAAACATTCGGAACGTTAATTTCTAACTGGGTCCCGAGGGTGGTTTGGCATGATAAGCCGAAGGAAATATGGGGAAATGAATTTGGGCAAAGGTACGGGATACTAGCAAAAAATGATACTAGTACGTCACTAAACATTCCCTGGATCATAGAATTATACGCAAATTTTGGTCGATCCGGCGTTTACATAGGTATGGCATTATTCGGAGTTTTCTTGGGCTTTTTTGATCGTTTTCTAAATATAACTGGGAGTGGTGTAGTTGTTAGAGCAGTGGGTACGGGATTGTTGTTACCGCTATTTTACCAAGAGTCGAACTTTACCCTGATGACCGGGAGCTTGGTAATGCAAATTTTTATAATGTGGCTCTATTTTTTCGTCGTTAATTATGCATTCGCGGCTTTAAACGTCCGAAGGCATTAACGAAAATTTAGAGAGCCTAGAGGCCCTGAACTACTTTATAGTTTTAAAGATTTGAAAAATTGACTGAAAAATTAAATATATTCTTCTGGGTTTGGATTGTTGTTACGATGGGCCTGTATCTGCATTTACTTTTACCACTAACGGAAGCTATTTTTGTAAAATTCAAACTTATTTAAAATAATTATTTTATGGGTTACTGAGAATTGAATTTTCTATCCAGATACTGTCTAGCTACCCCATTAAGAACTCTTTCAAAAGGGTTCAGATTTGGGAGACTTCCAAAAGCGGGATTTCGTATTCTCCTGTTCCACCATATACCAGCTGAATCATTTTTTGATTTTGAGAAGCTAGTATCCTACGTCGTCTCCTCTCATGGGGTGATGACGCCGGATGAGGCCGCCTCATGTCTCGTCGGAGACATGGTTCAAAACAGACGGTTCGAAAACTCGAATGCTCCGTGCTTATTGAGTTTTGATGATGGATTTCATTCTAATTTAGAAATTGCTAACACGATTTTACGTCGCTACGGGGTCAAAGCTTTGTTTTTTGTGTCGCCTGGATTAATAAATTTGCCAAGTAGCGAGCAACCGGCAGCTATTGCGAAGAATATATTTCAGGCTCGCATTACAGCGAGTGAACTTAATAACGACACGCGGCTTTTGCATTGGCAAGAGTTATATGAATTGAAAAGGCAAGGACATGTCATTGGGTGCCATGGATTATTACACCGCCGATTATCCGAATTGACTGGGTCAGAGTTGGAGCGCGAGGTAGTCTTCGCAGGCAATCTGCTAGATCGGGAACTTCAACAAAAAACGGATTGGTATGCCTACGCATTTGGTGATATCGACAGCATTCACAGTGAGGCTTTACAGTTAATATCTCGCAGATATAGATATTGCCGTAGTGGATTGCGCGGAATCAATAATTTTAAGACATTGCGGTCAGCGATTTTTGCAGATTCTCTGGCCCCGGAGGCACCCCTTAATTATCAAAAGCTTTTGATCGAGGGTGGTTTAGACTTCTTGTATTTAGCTCGACGTCGGGCACTTAATAAAATGAGTATTTCAGTCTAAGTGGTTCCGGTAAATATAGGATATTTTTTTATTGATGTTATTGACTGCGTTTGGCGGCAGCGAAATTCTAATTCGCGTAACAGGTATTATACATCGGCTGGACATCCCGCCAAATAAAGTTAGGGTTAAGTCAAAAAGGATAGACTATGACCAAGCCCAGCTCAAAAATACCGGATGTCACAGATGAAGAACGTGCTGGTTGGCCTGCCCACGGTGTCGTTAAACTTGAAAAACCCTTTGTTGACGTTCGGGGAAAGATCCAGCCTCTAGTGGATGAAATGATGCGTTCAGCTGTGCTGATAGATAGTAAAGCTGGTTCAATCCGTGCAAATCACTATCATAAGACAGACTGGCATTACTGTTATGTGATTTCTGGCCAAATCGAATATTTCCACCGGCCGACAGGCTCTGGGAAAGCGCCGGAACTGATGTTTATTAACAAAGATGAGATGGTATTTACACCGCCAATGATTGACCACGGTATGCGGTTTCCCGTGGATACTATATTTCTTACTCTAAGTCGGAATCCACGCGATCAGGCAACCTATGAGGCGGATGTGGTGCGTGTAGAATTTATGCCGACGGAGGGCTGGGTATCGTGGCAGCCGGGTGATATACAATCACGTGATGAGAAAGCCGAGAGCGTCGGCGATTGATGCCTAATTTATGCCGACGTCGCAAAAGTTGCAGACTCTGCGCTAGTGTGAAAATGACTCAGGTTTTAGAGCTTTGTCCCACACCGCCAGCCAACGCATTTGTGTCAAAAAAGTTTTTAAGCCAGTCTCAGCCTGTTTTTCCGCTCAAGTTATTTTTCTGTGAATCTTGTTCGCATGTCCAGCTCGTGGACATTGTTAATCCAGAACTTTTATTTAAAAATTATGTTTACGTATCAGGTACATCACCAGTTTTTATAAGCCATTTTCATGATTATGCTGAGACGATTATTAAGTCTTATGTCTCAAATCCAGAAGGCCAACTAGTTCTTGATATCGGCTCTAATGACGGCACCTTACTAAAAGAGTTTAAAAAATACGGCATGAGAGTGCTTGGGGTCGACCCGGCTCAGGAAATTTCTGTTAAAGCATGTAATGAGGGTGTCGAAACACTTAATGCCTTTTTTACCAGAAAATTAGCACATCAAATTCGTGTCGATTATGGTGCCGCAAAAGTGGTTACGGCGAACAATGTTTTTGCTCACTCAGATGAATTAATAGATATTACAAATGGTATTCATGACCTGCTCGCGCCAGATGGCGTTTTTGTTTTTGAAGTTTCCTATTTGGCAGACGTTTTTCAGGGAACGCTATTTGATACCATCTATCATGAACACTTGGCTTATCATTCAGTTAAGCCGTTACAGCATTTTTTTAAGAAACATGGGTTAGAAATGATCGCAGCGAAACGGGTTAAAACACATGGAGGCAGTTTGAGAGGAATTGTTCAATTGGCGAACGGCCCTCGTGAAATAGATGCTTCTATTGGGGCTTTTATTAAAGAAGAAGCGGACTTGGGTTTGCATAAGGCCAGTACGCTTCATAGCTTTGGTGTTAGGATAGGCGAGATTAAGGAAGAATTGAGATGTGTGCTTAAAAGTTTAAAGGAAGAAGGAAAGACAATTGGCGGATTTGGGGCGCCAGCCAAAGCAACGACATTGATGCATCACTTTGATATAGGGCCCGATATAATCGATTTTATTGTTGACGACAGTCAACTTAAGCAGGGCCTATATTCTCCAGGAATGCATATTCCAATAATAGGATCGTCGGCGATATACAAAAAAAAGCCGGATGTAATGCTAATTTTAGCGTGGAATTTTTCTAAATCCATTATGAAAGACCATAGGGAATATTTACGCCGTGGAGGTACATTCGTTGTGCCATTACCAAAAGTCGAGATTTTTAAATTATGACCGAGTTTCTTCTTAAAGCCGATATCGACGAAATTGTGAGCCGCTTGGGCCATGAAGTGCAAGCCTTTGCGGGGAAAACTATTTTACTTACGGGTGGCCGAGGTTTTCTCGGACGTTATTTTATGGAAGTCTTCAATGCGATCAATCAAGAGGTTCTTGAAACGCCGGTGACCCTTGTTGCCTTGGACAACATGGTGACAGCTGGCGAGCATGGGGCGGAAATCCCAAATTTAAAGAATATTGAGTTCGTCAGACATGATGTAATTGAACCGTTTAAATGGGAAAGGTCACTCGATTATGTGATCCATGCGGCCGGTATAGCTAGTCCATTTTATTATCGAGCCTATCCTCTTGAAACATTGGATGTGGCTATTACGGGTACGCGGCGAATGCTCGAACTGGCAGATGCACATAATGCACGCATGATATTCTTTTCCTCAAGTGAAATTTATGGAGACCCAGATCATAAGCATGTTCCTATGGCAGAGAGTTATCGTGGGAACGTTTCATGTCAGGGGCCGCGTGCCTGTTATGATGAAAGTAAGCGTGTTGGGGAAACGCTCTGCTACATTTTCCATCAGGGTAACGGAACTCATACGAATATTATTCGGCCATTCAACGTATTTGGGCCGGGTATGCAGGAGACCGATTATCGGGTGCTGCCAAATTTTGCTAGCCGTATTAAAGGAGGCAAGCCCCTGCAGGTTTATGGGTCAGGGAGCCAAACACGCACTTTTTGTTATATTACAGACGCTATTATTGGATTTATTTTGGTTGTGCTTCGTGGAGTTTCCGGCGAGGCCTACAATATTGGTAATCCTGAGCCAGAAATTTCCATGCTCGATTTAGTTCGGGAAATAATGGAGGTATCCAGCAAGGATATAAAATTCAACGTGATTGAATACCCAGATAGCTATCCTGCTGATGAACCAAATCGTCGTGCCCCTGACATTCGGAAGGCACGCCTGCAATTAGATTACCATCCTCAGATATCACTTAATGAAGGGCTTAAAAGATTTTTTTCTTGGTCAGATGGTATTTATACAGGGAATCAATCTTGATCGCCGGAGTCAGAGTTTCGGTTATTGTTTCTGCGTATAATGAACAGGAAACTATCCTCGAGAGTCTCACCGAAGTTAAATTAGGACAAAATGTTGGAAAGGGAGCTGCAATTAAGGCGGGCTTAGATCAAGCTTCTATGGATTTCATTCTTTTTCAGGATGCTGATATGGAATACCTCCCGAAGCAATATAAGAAACTTTTTGAGCCAATACGGAAACACAATGCTGATCTAGTAATGAGCAGCAGATTTGCAGCCCCAGATTATACATGTGTCGTTTATCTTTGGAAAAAATGGGTAACCACCTTATCATATTTTTGGTTAATATTTTTAATAATACTGCATTTACTGATATTTATAGTTGTTACATGTTAATTCGTCGTGATTTGGTTCCTCCAGAAAATTTAAAGTATTATGACATGGAGCCAGCATGTCCAAACGTTGTCGGCCGATTCTTTAGGTGAATAAATCATTCAAATTACTATGGACGACAATGCAGACAGAATCTTGAAGACTAAAGAATAGACCTGGCCAAGTAACAGATGATTCGATCGTCTATTGTATATCAAGTTTTTGAAGGCAGTTCAGATGTATGGCACCGTCTTGTAACAACTTGCAATGATGCATGGTTATTACAAACATGGGAGTTTGGGGAAGCCAAGTCAAAGCTTGGCCCTTGGAGGGTTGAGAGGGGTATTTTGTTGGAAAATGAGGTATGTGTCGGAGCTGTGCAAACCATGATCCGAGAGGTACCTTTTTTCAATGCGGGCCTGGCTTGGATAAATCGCGGCCCAGTGGGCCCAATTCAGGATTACGGAAGAGCACTGCGTGCATTGGAGCAGTATTTCTGCGGGGAACGTGGGTTGTACTTGCGTATAGCTCCATCTCGATCTTTCGAAAGTTTGCCGAACTCCGAATGGGAAGCGAGCGGCCTAAATAAGACTAGTGTATCGGGTTGGGCTTCAGCCGCTGTTGATTTAGCTGAATCTGAAGATGCGCTAAGAAAAAAATTGCATAGTAAATGGCGGAACGCACTTGTGCGCGCTGAGCGGTCAGAATTGGAAATTCGTAGAGCTAAGAATAAGTATGCCTTTCAGGCCTTTCTTAAAGGTCATTCTGAGCATATTGCTTCACGTGGGCCGGGAAGTGGTCTGGAAACGGAATTTTTAGCCGTGCTCGAAGATTTGCTGCCTCTGGATCGAAGGCCGCTGTGTATAGCGGCTTATAAAGATGGAGATTATTTAGGAGGGGCGCTTATTGCCCAATATGGAAAAACGGCTGAATATTTAGCTGGTCATAACACCCTAAAAGGCCGTGTTATGAATGCAGGCCAATCAATTCTTTGGGCTGCAATCACGTATTTGAAGGCGAGTGGAGTAGATAAATTTGATCTTGGTGGTATGGATGAAAAGCTGACACCTCCAGGAATCTTTAGGTTTAAGAAAAGAATTGGCGCGAATCCTTACAGGTTGATGGATGAAATGGAAGGTTTCGGTCCAGGTTTAATTAACAAGATAATTCGATGGCGTGTTATGAGTGAAAAACGTCGGATCAGCGGGGGTAATTTTGACTAACTACAAATGCGTTAGATAACTAATGTCGCAGATCAATGGGCATTAATTAAGAAACATAAGGTGAGAAATACGATGCCAAAACCCATATATCCTGTAATTCTCTCGGGTGGAATAGGCACTCGCCTTTGGCCTCTTTCACGTCGGCTCAGACCTAAACAATTTTTGGGCCTTTTCGAGCAAGGCCTTAGCCTGTTCAGAACATCACTCAATCATATAAAACGGAAAGAATATTTAGCGCCCATGATCGTGTGTAATGATGACCACCGGTTCTTGATAGCTGAAGAATTACGGGAAGCTAAAATTTTACCTAAAGATATTATACTTGAGCCAATGGCCAGGAATACCGGTCCCGCGATTACAGTAGCTGCCCTTCGGGTGTATGCAGATGACCCCGAGGGAGTGGTTCTTGTGATGCCGTCAGATCATTTAATCTCAGATAGCCAAAAATTTGCCAAAACTGTATTGATAGCGAAGAGTTTGGCGTCTCGTGGCATGTTAGTTACATTTGGCGTTCCACCTACTCGACCGGAAACAGGATATGGATATATAAAGCGGGGGAACTCAGTCGACGGGGGCTTCGCGGTTGATCATTTTGTTGAAAAGCCAGACCAGGAGACGGCTGAGCGTTATTTTGCAAGCGGTGATTATTATTGGAACGCTGGAATTCTTGTTTTTAGGGTGGACTTTTACCTGTCTGAAGTTCGAAGGATTAATCCAGAAATTTTTGTAGCAGTTCAGAAGTCATTAGATTTGGCGGTGTCGGATCTAGATTTTCTGCGTTTAGATGAGGATCAGTTTAATCTCGCGCCTGAAATTTCTATAGATGTTGCAATTTTGGAAAACACCAAAAACGCAGCAGTTATTCCATTGGCGCTTGAATGGAATGATATTGGTTCGTGGGCGGGGCTTTCGGAAATTGGAAAGCCAGACCTTAACGGAAATGTCTGCGTAGGGGATAGTATCATAATTGATGCGCACGATAATTATATTCATACTGAAAAGCCACTGGTGGCTGTTTTAGGAATTGATGATATCGCTCTTGTTGCAACTGATGACAGCGTTTTAGTCGTGCCCAAGTCACGAAGCCAGGAAGTGAAAAATATAGTAATGGAATTGGAGACGCAAAACAGGGATGAGGTCATTGCGCATAACCGAGTGGATCGCCCTTGGGGTTATTATTTAAACATAGATTCCGGTGAAAGCTATTTGGTTAAGCAGATTGTAGTCAATCCAGGCGCAAGATTGAGTTTACAGTATCATAATCATAGGGCGGAGCATTGGGTTGTCGTAGAAGGAATAGCGAGAGTGACTAATGGAGAAAAATCTATGGATTTGTATCCCAATCAATCAACTTATATCCCTGTTGGCACCAAACACCGACTGGAGAACTTAACCTATGACCCACTGCGCCTTATAGAGGTTCAGACAGGGGAAATCATTTCTGAAGATGACATAGTTCGAGAAGATGATACTTATGGCCGGGTNTAAAAAGATTTCTTTTAAGNTTTTTGTNTAATTTATAATTAGGGGTATTTGGCTNCATGGANTGGCCATTTAGTTTGATTCTTCCNTTATTTGCGTTTTTNTCGTCNATGTTTGGGACCAGATATTTNATCGGTTATTTAACTANNAATAGTATTCTTGATCGTCCNAACAAAAGATCCAGTCATTTAAAGCCCATNCCCCGTGGTGGGGGCATAGCTGTCATCGGCACCTTGCTTCTCGTTTGGCTGGTTATAGGAATCTTTGAAGGCCGAGAAGGTGTTGGTATCATCACAATAGTAGGAATTAGTTTGATTCTGGCGGGGGTCTCACTGTTTGATGACCTCCGGGGTCTGGGAGCTCCAGTCCGTTTGGCGGCACATCTATTTGCTGTCTCGGTTGCATTATATTTCGTGCCATTTCCAGGCCCAATTTTTGGAGGGATCCTTCCCCCTAAATTGGATCTGATCGTTGCTGGAGTCTTGTGGGTATGGTTCATAAATTTGTTTAATTTTATGGATGGTATTGATGGGATTGCTAGTGTCGAGGCTATCGCAATCTCTATAGGTATCTTCATAATTGTGCGCAAACTGGGATTTAATGAGCAATCACTGATTTTGAGTCTGTCATGCGGTGCGGCAACACTTGGTTTTTTGCGTTGGAATTGGCACCCAGCCCAGATTTTTCTGGGAGATGTTGGCAGTATTCCACTTGGTTTTTTGTTGGGTTGGATGTTGCTGGGACTGGCCGCGAACGGAGCGTGGAGCCCAGCTTTGATTCTTCCCTTATATTTTCTCATCGACGCAACATGGACTCTTATCCAACGGATTATAAACCGCGAAAGATTTTGGGAGGCCCATCGTCAGCATTTTTACCAACGTGCTGTCGCTAGTGGCCTAAAACACGATCAGGTTGCATGGATTGTTGGTGTTGCAAATTTATTTTTGATAATGCTTGCAATCGTTGCGGCTCGAGGATTGCCCGAGGCCGCGNTATTAGCTGCATTAGGTGCGGTTGGTGTCTTGATGTTCCTTTTAGTCAAAGGGGGGCCAACGAATTAGCACATGCATATACTGTTTCTGACCGAGAATTTTCCGCCGGAAACTAATGCTGCGGCGACCCGTGTATACGAGCGCGCATGCTATTGGGTTAAATGGGGTCATGAAGTAACCGTACTTACATGTGCGCCAAATTTTCCAAATGGCCGTTTGTTTGATGGCTATAAAAATAAATGGCGCCAGTCTGAGTTAATGGATGGGGTCCGGGTCGTGCGGGTAAAGACCTATATTTCGCCAAATAAAGGAACGGTAAAAAGAACGATAGATTTTATGAGTTTTATGTTATCTGCAGTTATCATGGGTCTTTTTGAAAAACGGCCAAATGTTATTGTTTCTACTTCCCCACAATTTTTTGCNGCTGTTGGCGGTTGGTTTTTAGGGTTATTTAGGCGTGTGCCGTTCGTATTCGAATTGGGAGATTTGTGGCCAGCCTCAATTGTTGCAGTTGGCGCGATGCGTGACGGATTGATTATGCGTATATTGGAAACGCTTGAATTATTTCTATATCGTAATTCTTCGGCGGTTATTTGTTTGACCCATGCGTTCAAGGCTAATCTTGTTTCTCGGGGTGTTCCAGAAGGACAAATTGCAGTGGTATTAAACGGTGTTGATCTTTGGCGTTATGGCCCACGTTCACCAGACCCTGACTTAGCGAAAAAATTTATGTGTAGTGGCCAATTTGTTGTTGGATATGTTGGAACGCATGGAATGGCGCATGGTCTAGAAAATGTTCTTAAAGCAGCAAATCTTCTAAGTGGTCGAGAGGATATCATTTTTTTGTTTGTGGGTGCCGGATCTGAGCGGGCTAGATTAGTTTCTGATGCGGAGGGCTATGGATTGGAAAATGTAATTTTTATGCCCCCCCAACCTAAAGAGCGAGTTCCTGCTGTTTGGAGCCTGTGTAATGTTGCATTAGTTCATCTTCGGAATTTAAGTATTTTTAGAGAGGTAATTCCGTCGAAGATGTTTGAGGCGATGGGTATGGGACTGCCTATTCTCTTGTCACTTCCTGAAGGTGAAGCAAGTGCTATTTTGAAAACAAGTGGAGCCGGGTTTCATATACCACCCGGTGATCCGGTAGCGCTGGCCAAAATGGTTGTTCAATTGGCGGATGACCAAAATTTGTGCCGACGTCTGAGTAATTATAGCTTATTAGCTGCTCCCAAGCACTCACGTGAAACCCAGGCGGCACATATGATCTCTGTCTTGGAAGCCGTAACGACAGGTAATAGCGACTGTGTGGCTCACATTTCTGTTCCGGATCTAAATTGAGACGCGCCCTCGTCACTGGTGCGACAGGGTTTGTCGGCAGTCATACCTGTAAAGCACTTCTTGCTGCTGGATACGCAGTAACAGCAGCGACCCGCCGCACAAAAGCGCCGGAAATCCATCCAGATGCCAAGGTTGTAAATGTTGGAGAGATTGGCCCGCATACTGATTGGCAGCAAGCTCTCGATGGTGTTGATGTTGTAATTCATGCTGCAGCACGAACTCATACATTGCGCGAGCGCATAGCTTCCCCGGAAAACTCTTACCAAACCATAAATACGTTGGCCACAAGAGCTCTCGCTATCCAGGCAGTTGAGTGCGGTGTCCGACGATTTATTTTTATAAGTTCTGTGAAGGCGGGAGGAGAATTCTCTAATCCGGGCCAGCCACTACTTGCAGATTTCCTTCCTGCCCCAGAGGATGCTTATGGCCGAACAAAATTAGAGGCGGAGGAAATCCTGATTGACCTGGCTTGCGCAGGACGCATGGACGTTCTGATTCTAAGGGTGCCGCTGATCTATGGACCGAGGGTGAAGGGGAATATGCTTACCTTATTTAAGGCAGTGAATAAGGGTATGATTTTACCTCTGAAATGCACCAATAATAAGCGTGATCTAATTTATGTACACAATTTAGTCGATGCGATCATGAGAATAATCGAACTTCAAAAATTTGACCAGAAACTCTATTATCTGTGCGACGGTGACTCCATTTCAACTGCAGATTTGGTGCGTCAGATTTCATGCGCTTTAGATAAGCCAGCCCGTTTAATTTGTTTGCCAACGCCGATCCTCAAAATATTAGGTTGGATTATTGGACAATCGAATGCTGTCCGCAAATTAACTCAAACACTTGAGGTCAATGGTGCCAAGTTTTGTGAGGATGCAGAGTGGAGGGCTCCTTTNTCTAGGAAAGAGGGTTTGGCATCGACGGCTGCATGGTTTAAGAGCCAAAGTATAAAGTGAGAAGGTCTATATTTTCCAAATTAGAACTAGGTGCATGCTAAATAAACTGTATTCCCGAGGCCTTATTGTTTGCGCACACGATATTTTAATGGCCGCAGTCTCGTTTGTACTTTCCGTTTATTTGCGGATTGGATTATCAGGGTTTGAGATCAATCCAAGGGAATGGGTCTTCGCTACTTTAATGTTTACCTTAATTTGTGCCTGTGTATTTTGGTCATCAGGTTTATATAGAGGCGTATGGCGTTATGCCTCTTTGAATGACCTTTGGGCTATAACTAAAGCGGTCACTACCGCAACATTGATATTTGCGTTCGTGATGTTTATTTGGGTCCGCTTGGAGCCACTGCCGCGTTCGGTGCTTCTCATAAATTGGTTTGTTCTTATGGCACTGCTTGGTGGCCCACGGTTTTTTTATCGTCTGTTAAAAGATCGGCATTTTAGCCTTTCTAACGGGAAGGATACTGGAGGTGTCCCGGTTATGTTGGTTGGTGCTGGTGATGGCGCTGAACTTTTTATTCGTAGCCTCCGACAGACGGCGTCATCAGGTTACGAAGTAGTTGGGATAGTTGCAGAGGATACGCGGCGTGTGGGCCGAGAGATACATGGTGTCGAGGTTCTCGGAACCACTGACCACATTGGTATAATTGCCGAAACCCTACGAAGTAAAGGCAAGGCTCCCCAGCGCTTAATTCTAACTAAGGATGATATGGACGGATCCGAAGTCCGCAATCTTTTGAACTCCGCCAATACCCTAGGGATGACTATGGCGCGATTACCGAAGGTCACGGATTTTCGTTCCGGCGATTCTAATCCCCTAGAGACAACACCAATAAATGTTGCAGATTTACTTGGCCGTCCTCAGGTGCCTTTAGATCTCGGTTCTATGGAACGTTTAATAAAGGGTCGTTGTGTTATGGTGACTGGAGCAGGCGGCAGTATTGGCGCCGAGTTGGTCCGTCAGATTTGTAATTTTGGTCCAGAAAAAATTGTNCTTTCNGACAACTCTGAGTTCGCACTGTATAGTGTTGATTTNCAGGTATCGGAGGCNTNGCCAGATATTTTGCGNTGGNCNGANTATTTGGATGTTCGTCATNCAAAACGTGTTGAAAGATGTATTTCTCAGCACCAGCCTGATTTGGTCTTCCATGCTGCGGCGCTCAAACATGTCCCAATAGCAGAAGGCAATATATTGGAACCTGTTGATACTAATGTAATTGGTACGGCTAACGTTGCGGAAGCATGCCATCGTCAAGGCGTTGGAGTGATGGTCCTTGTGTCAACGGATAAGGCGGTTAATCCGACTAGTATTATGGGGGCAACAAAACGTGTAGCGGAATCATTCTGTCAGGCATTAGATATGTCAACGAATTATGGAAAAACCCGTTATGTCACGGTTCGTTTCGGGAATATATTGGGTTCCACGGGTTCCGTTGTGCCGTTATTTCAAAGGCAATTGGCGAATGGGGGACCTCTTACAGTTACCCATAAGGATATGACCCGTTACTTTATGACGGTTCGAGAGGCCGTTGAATTGGTCCTTCAGTCTTCTGCCCTGGCAGCTGGAATGACGGCAGGTGCCAGCAAAATCCCAAGGGGAAATATTTGCGTTCTTGATATGGGAGAGCCAGTTCGGATTTATGATCTTGCTGAACAGATGATCCGGCTGGCAGGCTTGGTTCCAGGTAAAAATATTAAGATTGATATTATAGGGACCCGACCGGGTGAAAAACTTTATGAGGAAGTTTTTCACGGTGGAGAGCCTTTGGTCCCCACCGATTGTGAAGGAATTCTGCTTGCAGCCCCAAGGACTGCCGATATAAATGTGCTGCGTAATGGAGTTAAGGCTCTTAACGTGCAATGTGCAGAGTTTGACGAAAACCGTGTGATCGACACACTTCATGAACTTGTACCAGAATTTGCTAGTGGACGAATTGACGGTCAGCCTTCAGTCTTGGTTTAGATTTCTACGATGTAGTTTGAAGCTGTCAGGAGTGTCTGGCTAATGTTAACATCCATAAAACGTGCGCTTATTTCCGTATCTGATAAGAGTGGTTTAGAAGACTTTGGAAGATTCCTTTATAATCAGGGTGTTCAGATCTTGTCTACGGGTGGATCCGCTAATCTGCTTCGCCAATCAGGAATTTCTGTCGTTGAGGTATCCGAATTTACGGGGTTCCCGGAGATTATGGATGGCCGGGTAAAAACGCTCCAACCAAAAATTCACGGGGGATTATTGGCGATTAGGGGCAACAGTGACCACGAGTTCGCCATGACTCAGCATGGTATAGAACCCATCGATCTTGTGGTGGTTAATTTGTATCCGTTCGAGTCTACGGTGGCTAGTGGTGCAGAATTTACCAGCTGTATTGAGAATATTGCTATCGGCGGACCGGCGCTTATCCGAGCGGGAGCCAAGAACCATGCTTATGTTACCGTGGTTGTGGACCCTTCCGATTATAATTCTGTGACCAGAGAAATGACCAATAATGCTGGAGCCACCACCCAAAATTTTCGAAAGCGCCTGGCAGCTAAAGCATTTTCCAAGACAGCGTTTTATGATGCAGCAATTTCTAATTGGTTTTTATCTGAGCTCGGAGAAAAATTTCCTTCTCGCGCTGTTTTTGGTGCCGAATTAAAGCAGATATTACGTTATGGTGAAAACCCTCACCAGGAAGCGGCATTATACTTAAGTAACGATTCTCGACCTAGTGCCGTTCGGGCTGCACAAATACAAGGAAAAGAACTTAGCTATAATAACTTAAATGATACAGATGCTGCATTTGAGCTTGTAGCTGAATTTACGGATAAACCAGCATGTGTTATCATAAAACATGCCAATCCCTGCGGTGTTGCTTTAGCCGAAGACTTGAAGACAGCCTATCTGCGGGCTCTGAGTTGTGACACAGAGAGTGCTTTTGGCGGTATTATTGCGTTCAATCGGAACTTAGACAAGGCTACGGCAGAAGCCATTGGAGACCTATTCGCGGAGGTAATAATTGCGCCTGAGATTGACGAAGCAGCCCGGCCTGTATTAAAGGAGAGAACAAACCTTCGGGTTTTAGTTGCTGGCAGGCTCCCTGAGAAACAGGGTGAGGGTATGGTATTGCGATCCTTGGCAAGTGGTTACCTGCTGCAGGCCCGAGATTATGGCGTGTTTGATCAGATGAAAGTGGTGACAAAACGGTCCCCTTCTGAGCAAGAATTGGCGGACCTCAAATTTGCATTTACAGTTAGTAAGCACGTCAAGTCCAACGCGATCGTTTATTGCAAGAAGGGTATGACGGTGGGTATTGGAGCCGGGCAAATGAGTCGAGTGAATTCCTCTCGAATAGCGTCATGGAAAGCGGAAGATGCCGCACGTGTTTCTGGAGAAAAGGATAGCTGGGCGAGGGGCTCTGTGGTAGCCTCAGATGCTTTTTTCCCATTTGCTGACGGCTTGTTGGCTGCGGCTGATGCGGGGGCGACAGCTGTCATCCAACCTGGTGGTTCGATGCGTGACGCGGAAGTAATTTCAGCGGCGGATGAAAAGGGTCTGGCTATGATATTCACTGGCATGCGTCATTTTCGGCATTGACATCTTATTTATAGCCTGGTGAGCTAATAGAGCAGCAGTTGAGCCATGGAGTTAATTCGCATAATTAAAACCTCCTTTCGGAGATAAGAGTATTTTCCATTCGATCCAGACGTATAAATTGGGCAAGGATGTGCATGAGACTTTGGTGTGTATCCTCGATTACGCCGTAGTTGTCAGATTCCACATGGAGGTTAATGTGAGCTAGTTTTGAGGATCTTCCACCATCAAAACCTGTCATAGCAATTACTGAGCATTCGTTAGATTTCGCCCATTGTGCTGCACGTACAATGTTTTCAGAGTCACCTGAGGATGAAATTGTGATTAAGACGTCACCGGCATCAGCCATGGTTGAGAGCTGAAAGGTGAAAATGTCTTCGTAAGATACGTCATTGGCTATGGCGGTTAAGATTTCGATGTTTGATGATAATGAAATGACGCGTGGCCGTGTATTGGTATCAGTCTGCACCCCCTTTAGGTGGTCACAAACCAAATGGTTAGAAATGGATGCCGATCCGCCATTACCACATACATAAACGGCCGCTCGTCGATCATAAGCCTTGCCTAACATCAAGGCCGCTTCATTCAGAGCCCCATTATCAACGCTTTGTGATGCGATAGCTAGCTGATCAAAATATGCGCTGGCGAACGTGTGAATGCTCTCGAAAGCTTTATCGGGAAAAGTCATGTGTAGAACTATGGCGCGGGTGAAGGGGGTATACAATAGTTTAAAGGAGGAACCTTTATCAAAAGGATCATCCCTAAAATCAAGAATAGGATCACAGTGGTCATGCCAGCCCGTTGACTGTCGAAGGCGGAAGTAGCCATTGCTAGAAGGGCAGGAGCTAAGAACGCAGTAGCCTTGCCGGATAATGCATAAAGGCCAAAGAATTCCATTCGCATTGAAGCCGGCGCTATGTGCGCCATGAGAGACCGGCTGGCAGATTGTATCGGTCCAACAAAAACACCAAGGGGGATTCCAAAGATCCAGAATAGGGTTTGGCTTTCTACGACTAGAAGCGCACTTCCGAAAACTACTAGGCCAGTTAACCCAATTGTAATCACAGTCTTAGGCCCCAGCCAGTCATCGATCCAAGCAAATATTATCGCACCGATTCCTGCAGTCAGATTTATAGTAATTCCAAAAATTATCAGATCTT
This sequence comes from Gammaproteobacteria bacterium, assembly GCA_002708765.1. GTDB lineage: Bacteria > Pseudomonadota > Gammaproteobacteria > Pseudomonadales > Azotimanducaceae > UBA9659. The sequence continues at coordinate 37,239 of PAPD01000005.1, forward strand.
GAAAGTTAAAGCCAAAAGTTCCAGCAGCATAGATGCCACCGAAGGCAAACAGTGTATTTAGCCCGTCCGTATAACACATTCGTGCGAACAAAAACCAAACGATACCCTTATATTCGCGTAATTTTTTTATGGTTAGCCCGAGCGATTTTAGGCCTTCTCTTACCGCAGAAGTTATCCGCTTTTCATTGTCCCCAGTATCAGGCACTAGTAAAAACAGAGGAAGAGCAAATATCAGCATCCATGTCGCGACAAATGGGCCTGTTATCCGTAATTCCTCAGAAGCATCTTTATTTAGATTAAACATTGGTATTTCTGTTTGAATAAACATTACAAGAACGATGCCCAGACAGGCTAGGCCACCAAGATAACCAACGCCCCAACCCCAGCCAGACCAGCGGCCTAATTGGTTTCCTGGAGCCAAAAAGGGTAGCATGGCATTATAGAATACCATGCTTAACTCAAAGCCAAAGTTAGCGAGAGCAACCCAAAACAGACCATGCATTATGTGGTCTCCTTTTGGTTCCACGGTCCAAAGCATCATCGCACCAAAAGCGGATAGTAGGGTGAATACCCAAAGCCATCGTTTATGGTTGCCTGAATGGTCAGCAATGGCCCCAAGAAAAGGCGCAAAGACTGCAACAGCCAATGCCGATAAGCTTAGGGCTCCCCCCCACAAACTAGTTCCGCGTGTTTGATCCTCTGCTACACTGTTAGTGAAATAAGCAGCAAAAACAAAGGTAATAATCACAGTTGGAAAAGCGGAGTTGGCCCAGTCATAAAGGCACCAAGAAATGAGTTCTCGACGATTGCCAGTCGGCTTGGAATAGTTTTTAGCATTTATCATTTAACGCTCCAAGTGTCCTTGGTCACCAATATAGAGTTAAGGTTAGATAAACCCGAATATAATGCGATTATTGTGTTCAGAATGGGTCAATGCACAGGGCCGTCTTTTCCCAAAGCGTTTTTCATGCACAATTTTACGACCCTGATGAGATCTGACGGTAAAGCTTGAAAGATTGGAAAAAATATCAGTGTTCTGCGAAGTTCATATGCAACGCGATGTGTTGACAAATTTTCATGAAGATCGGGGGGGAGATCGGGCCAGCTTTCCACGGCAATCCCATCAAGTCTTAAGGCCGTAAAAACGTTAGCGGCAGTTTCTGCATCTTTAAACCTTAGAACGAACCGGTATGGAGATGGACCCTCCTCTTCAATGCTCAGTGCGGCGGAACATAATTCATTGTAAGGCAGAAAAGCATCTCGCCATTTAGTAGCAGCCTGCTTCCGTGCGTTCCCAATAATATCGAGGTGACTAAGGGTTAAACTTATCATGCAACGGCCTAGTGAGCTCACTGATGTTTCGGGAGTTTTTTCTATGGACCGTCCGTCCGTGAAAAAACCTGGAAGATTTTGATTCCGGCACCGCAGGAAAAATGTCGGAAGAATGCGTTGTAATACTTTTTTGAATAACCAGGTTTTTGGGAAAGGTAAGTTTTTGAGAATGGGACTAAGTGCTATAGTTGAGCTGCAAAGGATTGCTCCATCTGGTGACGCCAAAACCTTGTGAGGACAATAAAATATAGCATTACTATATTTTCCAATTTCTCCATGGGGGGACAAGACGTGCGCGGCATCTTCCAACAGAAAAGCTTGGGTTTTCCGGCAGAATTCCGCTGCACATGAAACGTTTGCCGCCCGACCAAAATAATGAACGAGAATAAAAACATCTGGAATGCAACCAGCCTTAACCATTTCCTCACAAGCCTTCCAATCTGGATCAAACATAGAGTTAATTGGATAAAACTTGATCAATGCGTCTTGTTTTTTGACCAGCTGGAGGGCGTTATTACAAAAATAATCGGGAAGCCAAATTACTAATTGCCTATTTTTGATTTTCTCTGATTGTAACGTGACTATGTAATCAATGATCGCCGTTCCATTCGAGAGCCAAACCATATGTTTTTCACTGTGCGACCAGGGAGAAGCTGATAATTCTGTTTTCTTAATCCAGGCTAGTAGTCCGCATAAGAGTTCTTTCCAGCTGGGAATAGGTGCAAAGGTATACATTGAAATATAAAGCTCTAAGTCTTGTCCCTTTAAGGCGTGGTATTGGTATATTTAACCAGACAATAAATAATTATAGTTTCCTATCTTGGGCCAAGGCTAAGCTTACAGCTAAAGCAATAAAAAAGCTAAGTTGCCACCATGCGGACCAGTACGAAAAATTGAAAAGACCCGAACCCCAATATCCACCCGATATAAGTATTAGGCTTAAGGTGGCTAGGTCGCCGTTATCTGCATATCGACGGATCCATTGAATTCCGGTAACTACTATCGCCAATAATACTGCGCAAAACCCAAAGGCGCCAGTTTCAGCGAGTACTTCGACAACCCAATTATGAGGGTGAGCAGGAATTAGTCGAAGAGTTTCATCTCCGGGAAGAGGTGTGTTGGCATCAGGTAAAAAGTTAATGGTATTTGGGCCAATTCCTAGCCAAGGCGCTTTCTCCCAAATACCAATGGCGAACTTCCAAATGGTTTGGCGCTGGAAGTCGATAAGCCAGATAGGGAAAACCCAATTTGCATCAACGATACCGCTATGCAAAAAGTGGGGGTGATTGAAGATATATGATCGGGCATATCGAAGCCAAAATATAAAACCCATTAAAATTATTAAAAAACCTGTACAAATAACGATGGCTTTTTTTTGGTATTTTGGCCGAAAAAATTGCGTAAGTGAGAAGATCATGGCCATGCTTAATAGGCCAGCAATAGCCGACCGATTTACTGATAACAACATTATAGAAAATAACATAGTAATTCCGGCTAACGCAGAAACTTTCCATAATGTATTAAAACGCATCATGCCTATAAGCAGTAGAGGAGTTAGCAACACAATTAGCGAGCTATATCCTTTAAACTCTGTTTCTAATGGCGTTGATTGCCATCCCTTAAGGCGCTGCACCCAATAAATTTCCGGCCACATAGATGATGCTAATAGGGCAAACCCGCTAGCGACGAAAGTTGTTAGGATAAGCGATTTTAAACATAACGTTGATAGGTAATTGTCGTGTGAAAGAGCGGCATAGATAAAAACGGCGATGGCAATAAATAGTCCTGTACGTGCGCTTGCCTCAAACGAGCGGCCTGGAAAATCTGATCCTATAGCGCTAATGCTCCAGCTAAAAATAACTAATATAATTAGAACCCCAAAAAATGTTCGCATATTCTCTATTAGTGTTTGCCAGCCAACTCTGAAAAGAGGGGTCATCACTAAAAATATCAGCGCTAATCCAATTACTGTGGCAAAAACAGCCCTTCCAAAGGCGAGGCTTGGGATAGAGAATCCGACCAGGATAGCAAAGAATTTAGAATAGCTATGTATGTGAGGGTTAACAGGGGAAGAACTCATATGTATGATAACTCAAGGTAGTGTTAGAACTGAGGAAATTTTGTAGCTGTTTATTCTTTGTGTACGGGTACAGTATCATCCCAATCTACTATTCTCTTAGGGCTTGGGCACGGCAAATTCACATTAGTTTCTGATAAAAACCAAAAAATGAATATTAATGAACAAAACGAATTAAAAATCACTGTTGTCGGCTTAGGCTATGTTGGATTGCCCCTCGCCCTAGCCTTAGCACGGAAATTTTCTGTAATTGGCTATGATGCTGACCCTATGCGCATTTCTGAATTGATGGCAAATAAAGATAGGACCGGAGAAGTGTCGGCCGCGAAACTTTTGGACACTCCCATTAAATTCGTAAGCGAGCTTTCAAAAACTCCTTCTTGTGACTTGTTTATTGTCGCGGTACCTACTCCAATTGATGATAAGAACAAACCAAATCTTCATGCGCTTGAAAAAGCCAGCCGTGAAGTTGGGGGCTGCCTGTCTCTTGGAAGCGTGGTTGTTTACGAAAGTACGGTTTTCCCGGGTGCTACAGAAGATATATGTGGACCTATACTTGAGGAAGCTTCGGGCCTTAATTGTGGAGAGGACTTTTATTTGGGCTATTCACCGGAGCGTATAAATCCAGGCGACAAGGATCACGCGATTGATTCGGTTACCAAGGTGGTTGCGGGACAAACTCAGGAGGTAACGAAATTGCTTGCCTCTGTTTATGGCACGGTTATCCCCGCAGGTATTTATGTGGCGCCTAATATTAGAACAGCAGAGGCGGCAAAGGTCATCGAAAATGCTCAGCGTGACATAAATATCGCATTTATTAATGAAGTTACCATGATTTTTCACCATTTGGGTCTAAATACAGAGGATGTGCTGGCAGCAGCCAGAACCAAGTGGAATTTCCTAGACTTCCGTCCAGGCTTGGTTGGGGGACATTGTATTGGAGTGGATCCCTATTATTTGGCGTACGCGGCTGAAAAGGAAGAATTTAAGCCGGAGATTATACTTGCCGGGCGTCGCATTAATGATGGCATGGCGCGTTATTTAGCTGAGGAAATTGATCGACTTGTTGTTGATAGGAGCCGACTTCTTGTGATGGGGCTGACTTTTAAAGAGAACGTCTCTGATCTGAGAAACTCTCAAGTTATTGAAGTGGTAAGAATTTTGATGAAGAAAAACCATTACGTTCATGTTTTTGATCCTGTCGCTTCCTCAGACGATGTTAAAGCCATCTGTGGTTTGTCCCTGCTGCCAAAATTAGACTCTGAAGAAAGATTCGATGCGGTTATTGGGGCTGTCGCCCATCAAGAAATTTGCGATATACCACTTGAAAGTATAAAGAACCTCATCAAACCTAGAGGGGTGCTTGTTGATGTTAAGCAGGTTTGGCCCTCTATTAAGGCGACAGAGACACTCCGCGTATGGCGTTTATAAAGACCGTCAATCGAGTTCAAAATTTTCTTTGTAGTCTATTTCTAATTTAGATTTTTGATCTTCTTTCCTCATGAAACAATTACCGACAACAAGTATTTCGATGTCACTTCCCATAAAGCATCGAAAAGCATCCTCAGGTGTACATACAATCGGTTCCCCTCTCACATTGAAACTTGTATTAACAAGAACGGGGCATCCGGTATCGGCCTTAAATTTTGTTAAAAGTTGATGGTAACGTGGGTTTGTTTCAGCATGAACCGTCTGAATTCGTGCTGAATAGTCGACATGAGTAACAGCAGGAATGTCTGATCGTGGGACGTTGAGCTTATCAATCCCAAAGAGCGCTTGCTCATTTTTTGTCATGGCTTTACGACGAGGTTCGGCGACGTCAGCAACGATAAGCATGTAAGGGCTCTCACATTCCAATTCAAACCAATCAGCCACATCTTCGTTCAATATAGATGGTGCAAATGGCCGAAAAGACTCTCTATATTTGACCCTTAGATTTAGGGTCTTTTGCATAGTGGGTGATCTCGGGTCACCGAGGATAGAGCGCCCACCGAGTGCCCGAGGGCCAAACTCCATTCTGCCTTGAAACCATCCAACGGCTCTCCCTTTACTAAGGGATTCCGAAGTTTTTTGGATTGTTTGTTCATCGTTTAACAAAGTGAAATTCGCGCCAATGGCAGCCAACCTTCGGGCAGAATCGTCGTCAGCAAACGAAGGACCAAGATACGAGCCGAACATAAGGTCTAAGGGACCAGAGTGAGCGCGAGGCTGACCTATATGTGTATGATATGCAGTTAGTGCCGCTCCTAGTGCACCTCCAGCATCTCCGGCCGCTGGCTGAATCCAGATCCTCTCAAAAGCGCCATCCCGGAGCACCTTCCCGTTGGCCACGCAGTTGAGTGCAACGCCGCCCGCTAGACAAAGATTTTTCATTTTGGTTTCGCGTGCAAGAGAGCGGGTCAATCGTAGGACAATTTCCTCTGTAACGGCTTGGACTGATGCGGCTAGGTCCATATGTCTTTGTTCTAGCAAATTATCGGGTGACCGAGGAGGACCTCCAAATAAAGAATGGAACTTAGAATTTGTCATTTTAAGCCCGGTGCAATAATCAAAATAACTTTGGTCAAGTCGGAATGTTCCATCGGACTTCAAGTCGAGCAGGTTATCGATGATCAGATCTTTAAAACTTGGTTCACCGTAAGGGGCCAAACCCATAATTTTATATTCACCTGAATTGACCTTAAATCCTGTGTAATAGGTGAAGGCCGAATAAAGCAGACCTAGGGAATGGGGGAAATGCAATTCCTTGATTAGGTCAAGCTTATTTCCACGACCAAATGCAACGGATGTCGTTGCCCATTCTCCTACACCATCCATGGTCAGGACGACCGCTTCATTAAAAGGAGAAGGGTAGAAGGCGGAGGCCGCATGGCTTTGATGATGTTCGGCAAATAGAAGTTTAGTTTCCCAGTCAACATCCGCATCAAAACTTTGTAAGTTTTTACTTAGCAAAATTTTCTGGAACAGTTTTTCTTTTAACCAGATAGGCAGAGCCATTTTAAAAGATCTGAAGCCACGTGGCGCAAAAGACAAATAAGTTTCTAAAAGCCGCTCGAACTTGAGAAAGGGCTTGTCATAAAAAGCAACGTGATCGACTTCTTTTAGCGTGCACCCAGCCTCTTCAAGGCAGTATTGTATCCCTTGGAAAGGAAACCCAGCATCGTGTTTCCGTCGTGAAAAACGTTCTTCTTGGACAGCGGCTACGATTTGACCGTCTTCAATCAAAGCTACGGCGCTGTCATGATAGAAAGCCGAGATCCCCAGGATCCGCAAAGTTTCGATCCTAAAAAATTGTATAAATAAAGGGCGCTACGGCTGACCCTTGGGAGAGCACAACAAGCCCGCCAAAGACTACCATCATAATAATGATGGGTAAGAGCCAGTATTTTTTTCGGGCTCTCATAAAGTCCCAAAGTTCAAAAAGAAAACTCATGTTATATCCTCAAAACTGTTTTTTCATGGAGTCAGAAGTAAGTTCTTTTGGGTTTCGTTCTATCCAGTAGGTTTCAAGTTTCTGATCAAAATTTCGGTTAAGTGGATCTTTGCCTATGAGCCGAAATATGACCGCTATGGGTGTTATGGTGAAAAAAAACAAAAGTCCCATAATGATGGGATTAACGACTTTGTGAAGTAGCAACCCAAAGCGAAACCACATCCTATTTAGGGGCTGAAGAGAATCAGGAATGAAAATAGCAAGTAATAAAAATAGGCCGGCTATAATAATGGACCAAAGATGAACGTTTCCTTCGTTTGTTAATGGCCAAATTGCTATGGCCAAAAATACGATACAGAAAACTATGCCAAATACTCGAGGCGAGCCGACTTGGATCTTGTGTTCACGTTTAAAATCCTCATGAAGATCGCTTTCGTTGGCCATATACTATAGTCCCTTAACTCTTGGGTTTGCCGTTATTTATAAATTCAATCAAAGCCGACCCTAATTATCCCGCCGAAAGCGGGCTGCAAAAAAACCATCCATGCCACCCTCAAATGCGAAATGGCACGGAAGGCTTCGAAAGACCCCAGGATCACTAATCACCTCATCTAGGCCATGCACGTCTGTGCTTGTCACCGGGGAAAGGGAAAAATTTGGAAGCTCCTCAAGAAAGTCATTCATATGACCACCACCTTCCTCCGGTTGCAGTGAACAAGTTGCAAAAATCAAAACTCCTCCTGGGGCAACCATCTCCGCAGCGGCTCTTAACAAGCGTCTCTGGAGATCTACTAATTTTATTACATCAGTCTCCGTTTTTGTCCACAAAACATCGGGATGGCGTCTTGCCGTGCCGGTGGCACTGCATGGCGCATCAAGCACTACGACATCGGCGGCTTCTCTCGGGCGCCAAGATAGCACATCCTCATGGATAATTTTAGCGTTTAACTGGAGGCGGTCTAAATTTTCTTTCAGTCTAAGGATCCGAGCCTTGGAGCGATCAACAGCTGTTACTTTTCCTCCACTAGCTGCAAAATATGCTGTTTTCCCGCCGGGTGCCGCACACAAATCCAAAACCGATTTTTCTGAAACGTCACCTGCGAGACTTGCGACCATTCTGGCCGCTAAATCCTGCACCCACCATTCTCCATTCTGGAAGCCTGGCAGCTCCTTAATCTGGCCTTTTGCAGATATTCTTATGGTGCCAGGTGGCAGGACTTGCCCATTTAGTAATATTGAACATGCGCTTGGATCCCCAAGGGGCGAAAGGTCCAAAGCTCCGCCACGCAAGTGAGCAGCGGCAATTTCCCGGCAGTGTGCCTCACCATATGCTAAAAACCAGTTATCCCAGAGCCATTTTGGGATGTTAAGAAAAGCTTCATCCTGTTTAGCAACAAGCGAAGGACCTTTTCGGGTAAAACCGCGGAGAACCGCATTAACTAATTTAATGTGAGCTGAATGCCCGTTTTTTCGGGTCAGCTCAACACAAGTTGAAACGGCGGCATGGTTCGCCACATTCAAGAATAGAATCTGGCACGCTCCAATTCGAAGAATGTCAGTTACAGGTTGTGCATGATTTGGGAGGGGGTGTTTGAGTAGGGTACTTATCAACGCATCAATTTGACCCAAACGCCGCAATGTGGTGAGGCAGAGATTATAAATAAACGCGCGATCTCGGGGACCCATTAAATTAATGTCGTTATTTTGGGCAAAAGCGACATCAAACGCCTGACCCGAACGCAATACGATACCAATTAACGTGACCGCAGCAGCACGCGTTTTTAAAGCAGGCTCCAGTTCCATAGAGGCACTCTTGCCTCAGACGGACACTCAGTGCAAGGAGCTTGATTTTGCTCGTAGGTCATATCACTATTAAATCTTAAATAAATGAACTGGATTTGGTGTAATGACAGAGACTGAAGGCGATTGTGGGGGGGGGCTTGAGGGTAACTCTCCCGGATTATCTAAGAGTATGTCGATTCTCAGGTCT
>PAPD01000006.1 GCA_002708765.1 Gammaproteobacteria bacterium
AAAGCAACAAGAGAGATAAAGAAAAACCCAGCAAATCCAAACTATGGAAAGGGTGATATCTCTGAAGAATTGCTGAGACAGTTTTTTGGGAGGCAACCCTATCGATCAAGACCTAGACCTTCAGCTGGCTCGGGTTTCATAATAGGATCGGATGGATATATTCTGACTAATAATCATGTTGTAGAGGGAGCGGATGAAATTATTGTCGCTCTAAGCGACAGACGAGAAAGAGTTGCAGAAGTAATTGGCCAAGATCCTCTTTCTGATCTGGCTCTACTGAAAGTTGAAGCAACTGGTTTGCCTTCAGTGAACTTAGGAAGCTCAGAAGATCTAAGGGCTGGCACATGGGTAATTGCAATTGGATCTCCTTTCGGTTTTGAGCATAGTGTGACGGCGGGGATAGTTAGTGCTACAGGAAGAAACCTTCCTGGAGGTGAGGCTAGATATGTACCTTTTATTCAAACCGATGTTGCAATAAATCCGGGAAATTCTGGTGGTCCGCTAATAGATTTGAATGGCAAGGTAGTAGGTATTAATTCTCAAATTTTTACCCGATCCGGCGGATTTATGGGGTTATCTTTCGCTATACCAATTGACGTAGCCATGGAAGTCGTCGAACAACTAAAAAACTATGGCGCTGTGGTTAGGGGTTGGTTGGGTGTGGGTTATCAAAACTTAGATATGGATCTTGCAGAATCTTTCGGTCTGGATCGGCCTTCAGGGGCCTTGGTTACTGACGTTATCCCAGAAAGCCCTGCTGAAAAAGCGGGAGTTCTTGCGGGAGATGTAATTCTTTCCTTCGATGGGCGTGAGGTTGATCTTTCTAGCGATCTCCCCCACATGGTTGGAAGATTCAAGGTTGGTTCTTTAGCTCAGCTAGAAGTCTTTAGAGACGGAAAGAAGAAAATCATTGGAGTGACTATAGGAGAAAGAGATGTGCCAAAACGGGGAGGCCCAATTCTTTCGCAAAAAGGGAATAGACTTGGTATTGAGGTAGAGGATCTGGAAGAAGAAGACGTATTGAATCGGTTGGGTTTGCAGGGAGTATTGGTTTCTAAGGTATATCCCGGAGTGGCTCAGAGGAAGGGAATAAGAGCAGGAGATATTATAAGGGAGGTCGCTAGTAAAAAAATCAGAAATGTTTCCCAATTCACTCAATTAATTTCATCACTTCCGGAAGGAAAGATAGTTCGTCTTCTGGTATTGAGAGGAGAAGCCTCCCAGTTTATAACATTAGAATTACCGTAGGGTTTTGGACCATTTTCTTGATGCTGCCTTGGCAACCTAGGCTGGTTTGCTATAGACTTCGGTATCTTATTAAAAGCTGCTCTCCTCTCAAGAGCAGTCATTGAGCTGATGTTGACCGATCCCTCGCGCATTAGAAATTTCTCTATTATAGCTCACATCGATCATGGGAAGTCGACGCTCGCCGATCGTTTTATTCAACATTGTGGTGGTCTTTCCGAAAGAGAGATGAATGATCAGGTCCTAGATTCGATGGATATAGAGAGAGAGCGTGGTATAACGATAAAGGCTCAGAGTGTTACTCTTGATTATGTCGGGCGCGACGGAAAATCATATCAGCTAAACATTATTGATACGCCTGGCCATGTAGATTTTACCTACGAGGTTTCAAGATCCATGGCCGCATGTGAAGGGGCGTTATTGGTTGTGGATGCTTCACAGGGAGTTGAAGCTCAATCCGTTGGAAATTGCTATACAGCTATAGAGCAGAATCTAGAAGTCCTTCCAGTTTTAAATAAGATTGATCTATCTCAGGCAGACCCTGATCGAGTTTGTCAGGAAATCGAAGAAATTATAGGAATTGACGCCAAGAATGCTCTTTGCGTTAGTGCTAAAAACGGTGTTGGTATTGAACCGTTGCTTGAAGAGATAGTCGCGGTTATTCCTTCTCCTGAAGACTATCGTGACCGGGCACTTCAGGCGCTCATTATTGATTCTTGGTTCGATAATTATCTTGGAGTGGTCTCTCTTGTGAGAATTGTCCAGGGAGAGATTAGAATTAAGGACAAGATATTACTGAAATCGCTAGGCAAAGTGCATCAGGTTGACTCCCTAGGAATATTTACCCCTAGAAGGCAAGAGCGGTCTGTCTTAGGAACGGGTGAGGTAGGTTTTGTTGTTGCTGGTATCAAGGATGTGAAGGGAGCTCCTGTTGGAGATACTATCGTGAAAGCTTCGGAATCGCAGGTCGCCAGCCTTCCAGGCTTTGAGAAAATAAACCCGCAGGTTTATGCGGGTATGTTCACGGTAAGTGCCGATGACTATGGAAATTTCCGAGATGCCTTAGCTAAATTAACACTTAACGATGCGTCCCTAGTTTTTGAGCCAGAAAGTTCTGATGCACTGGGCTTTGGTTTTAGATGTGGATTTTTAGGAATGCTTCACATGGAGATAGTCCAGGAAAGGCTTGAACGAGAGTATGGGTTGGATCTCATTAGTTCTGCTCCAACTGTCGTCTATGAAATGCAAACGAAGGGAGGAGAGCTTGTTAAGGTGGATAACCCATCCCAGCTTCCTGATCCCTCAACTATAAGTGAGATGCGAGAACCGATAGCAAGAGCAAACATTTTGGTTCCGTCCGAGCATTTGGGAAATGTCATTGCGCTTTGTGTAGAACGTAGGGGTGTTCAGAAAGACATGCAGTTCATAGGAAAACAGGTCTCTTTGGCTTATGATTTGCCCATGAGTGAAGTGGTGCTCGATTTTTTTGATAAACTAAAATCGGTTTCGCGAGGTTACGCTTCTTTGGAATATGCTTTTGATAGCTTTAGTCCATCTGACCTAGTTAAGCTAGATATCCTCATAAATGGAGATACTGTTGATGCGCTTGCGCTTATTGTGCATAAAGAAAACTCTAGGTCTATTGGCCTTTCACTAACAAAAAAGATGAAAGAATTGATTCCGAGACAGATGTTTGATGTTGCTATACAGGCTGCTATAGGTGGGCAGATCATTGCAAGACAGACTGTTAAAGCCTTGAGGAAAAATGTTACGGCTAAATGTTATGGTGGAGACATTACAAGAAAAAAGAAGCTGTTGGAGAAACAGAAGGCGGGGAAAAAAAGAATGAAGCAAGTGGGCAGCGTTGAGATACCCCAGGAAGCTTTTTTAGCAGTGTTGAAGGTCGAGAAATGAGTTTCAACTTCCCCTTGATTCTCGTGTTGTCGACTGCCTTTACTGGGCTGATATGGATTTTAGAGGTGTTTTATCTTAAGCCGAGGCGTCTAAGGGTTAATAAAAATCAGGTATCGAATAAGGAGAAAATTTCTTCAGATAATGCTCCTGCTGAAGGCGAACTGAAATCGCAACCATTGTTGGTAGAGTACTCGGTTTCTTTTTTTCCTGTTCTGGCAATTGTTTTGATTTTCCGTTCGTTTCTGTTTGAGCCCTTTCAAATACCTTCAGGCTCTATGATTCCAACCTTGAAAGTTGGCGATTTCATTCTCGTCAATAAATATCACTATGGATTAAGGTTGCCGGTGATAGGAACGAAGATATTTGATATCGCAGAACCTAAGAACGGAGAAGTAATGGTATTTATCCCCCCGCATAGAGATGACTATTTTATTAAAAGAATTGTAGGCATTCCAGGGGACAAAGTACGATACCAGGATAAAGTCATATACATTAATGGAAAAAAACAGACACAGACTTTTGTTGGACAGATCCCTGCCAAAAACCCTGAGTCGCTGGAGTATAAGGAAAAACTTGGAGAAATCGATCATCTAATTCATCGAAATCCGTATAGGCAAACCCGCATAGATGAATGGATGGTCCCAGAAGGTTATTACTTCATGCTAGGAGACAATAGAGATCAAAGCAGTGATAGTAGATATTGGGGCTTGGTTTCAGAGGAAAATATTGTTGGCAAAGCTGTTGCCGTTTGGATGCACAAGGAACCCGGTTTTAATTTCCCTGAATTTACACAAAATCGATTGATACAATGAAAATATTGCTGACAGATTTTGAGAGCCGATGCATTAATTAACCACAATGTTTTTTCAACCAACCAGAGGGTTGATATAGATTGTCTGAATATCGAAGCCTGGAAGACAAGTTAAATTACCAATTTAATGATGAGCAATTGTTAGGCCTTGCTCTAACTCACCGAAGCTTCAGCAACGTTAATAATGAGCGGTTGGAGTTCTTGGGCGATTCCATTCTTAATTACGTAATATCTTTGGCTATATTTCAGAGATTTGACTCGGCTTCAGAAGGAGAGCTTTCTCGAATGCGTTCGAGCCTAGTAAGAAAGGAGACTTTAGCAGAAATTGGAAGAGAACTAGACATCGGAGAGCTTATTAAATTTGGTATTGGTGAAAGGAAAAGCGGAGGTATTAACAGAAGTTCAATTTTGGCGGATGCTGTTGAGAGCATCTTCGGAGGAATTTTGGTGGACGGAGGTTTTTTAAATGCGTCCAGCGTGATTACAAGGGTATTCAATAAGAGATTAGAGAAGCTTAGTTCCGATGATTTCATGAAAGACCCGAAGTCGTTATTACAAGAAAAACTGCAAGATATGGGAGAACCGCCTCCTGACTATATTATAATATCTACTAAGGGGAAGTCCCCTCATGAAGTGTTTGAGGTAGCTTGTATTTCTAGAGTTTTAAAAAAAGAAGCGCGAGCAGAGGGAGCATCGAAAAGAAAGGCAGAACAAAAAGCTGCTCGGATCGCGTTAACTGAGATGGATCGAGATAGGTGACGAATCACGCTGGGTTTGTAGCTATAATTGGAAAACCCAATGTGGGGAAATCTACATTGTTGAATAGTTTGATAGGTCAAAAGATCAGCATTACTTCCAGAAAACCACAAACTACTAGACAGAACATTACGGGTGTTAGAACAGAAGAGAAATGTCAGATCCTGTTCGTAGATACACCGGGAATACATACGACAAAGTCACGTGCTTTGAATCGATATATGAATAGAAGCGCGCGGTTAGCATTGAAAGACGTTGATGTGGTGCTGCTGGTTCTAGATAGAGATAGATTCGGTAAGGAAGATGAATATGTTTCGGAGGTTTTCTTGCAAAATAACGCGAAGAAAATTGTGGTTGTTAATAAGATTGACTTGTATGAAGATTCGATAAAGCTTCTTCCCTTCCTTGCTGACTTGCAAAATAAATATCCCGATGCAGCTTTAATTCCTCTTTCTGCTAAGAAGGAGAAAAACTTGGATACCCTTTTAAAGGTGGTAAAAAACTGTTTACCTATTGCTCCTTTTTATTTTCCTGATGATCAGTTAACTGATAGATCAGAGAGATTTCTTGTTTCTGAAATCATTCGAGAAAAAATAATGCGCCAATTCGGTCGCGAGATCCCGCATCAAACTGTTGTCGCGTTAGAAAGAATGAAGATAGAAAAAGAAATTGTGAATATAGATGCGACAGTTTTCGTAGAAAAAAATAGCCAGAAAAGAATACTTATAGGAAGCTCGGGAGATAAGATAAAAAGAGTCTCCACAGATGCTAGGCTGGATATTGAAAACCTTCTTGAAAAGAAAGTAATGTTGAGAACCTGGGTGAAGGTAAAGTCAGGATGGTCACGTGACGACGATATTTTGAAGAGCTTGGGTTTTAATGAAATTTAGCAAAGGTGTTTTGGTGCAGGCTTATGTTCTTCATGTTAGTAAATATCGGGATACAAGTTTAATAGCTGATTTATATTCCAGAGAAAATGGAAGGTTTTCTGTAATCGTCAAGGGCGCTAGATCGAAAAAATCCCGTTATAGAGGGATGATTGAAGCTTTTACCCCGCTTATGCTTTCCATATCAGGGAAGTCTGATCTGAAGCTAGTGACAGGCATTGAATTTCCTAAAAAGCCTTTTTCTATTTCTGGTAAAAATCTTATTGTGGCACTTTATGTAAATGAACTGTTGTTTAGGTTGTTAGAGAAATTTGATCCTCTGGAGTGTCTCTTTGATGCCTATGAAAAACTGTTAAGGGATTTTGAAGAAAGTGAAGATATAACTCAAAGTTTACGTCAGTTTGAAATCGATTTGCTAAGAGAGTTAGGCTATGGAATAAATTTCTATTCTGAAGCAAATGCACAGGAAGAAATTGTCCCAGAATCATATTATCGCTTCGTTGTTAATGAAGGTTTCCATATAGCTGAGGAGAGCAGTGAGATGAGATTTCTTGGACGAGAGATAAGAAATATTGCGAGTGGGAAATTAGAAAAAGTCGAAGCGTCAAAATTGCGGTTTTTAACACGATCTTCGTTGGCTATATTATTGGGTGACAAGCGACTTACCTCTCGAGAAATTTTTTCTGGGGTTGTTAAATGATAGTGTCTGTAGGTGCTGATATTGTTAAGGTCAAAAGAATTAAAGAGGTTCTTTTTCGGAGGGCAGAGAGATTTAAAAAAAAGATACTGAGTAAAGAAGAACTTCAAGAGATGCCTGAGAGTCGTGAAATAGAATATGTAGCTAAACGATTTGCTGCTAAAGAAGCTATTTCAAAAGTTTTAGGAACCGGAATAGCATTTGGAGTTAAATTCACCGATATCATTATTCGTTCCGACAAGAAAAGCGGTGCACCACGAGTTGTCCTAGAAGGAGAGGCAAAGAAAAAGGCAGCCTCTCTTGGAATTCAGCGTATATTGATATCTATTTCTGACGAAAAGGAATACGCTCTTGCCTTTGCGATTGGAGTGGCATCTAGGTAGTCTTTTTCCTGTTTTACAATTTTTTCCACCGTTTAGTGGTGCCATGTTTCCAAATCGGAGTGATCTCTGTTTTGTATAATGAACCTAAGAGAATTGATCTGAGAGTTGTTTCTGTAGAGATAGATGGGTGCGGTTATTCGGAAGACAAGCTCTATGGAGCATTTGGTTCTTTGGAAGGAGAATTGATCCGAGGAGTTCCTTTTGCAAGGAAAAAACGTAAACGGTTTTTGAGAACATCGGAAGTTCTCGAGGCTTCTTTAGATCGAACAGAGCCTCTTTGTGTGGCTTCAAGCTTTTGTGGAGGCTGCAGTTTCCAGCACACTACATCCAAATACCAAATAGAGTTAAAAACTCGATATGTTAGAGAATGTATGTCATCGCTGGAACCAACAGAATGGTTGCCTCCCATTGTGAGTAACAACTATTTTTACCGGACAAAAGCTCGGTTTGGAGTGAAGTACGTTGAGAAAAAAGAAAGGGTCTTGGTAGGGTTCAGAGAAAAATTAAAGCCTTATATCTCTGATATTGACTCCTGCCCAATTATGATTGAGAGAGTATCCAATGTTATAGTCCCGCTTTCTCGTTTAATAGAAAAATTAAGTATCCGGAGATCTTTACCCCAGATAGAGGTTGTGTCAGGCGATGATGATGTAGCGCTGATTTTCAGGCATTTAGAGCCTTTGACCAAAGAAGATCTGAAAATTTTGAGTTCTTTTGGAAAAGAATTTGACTTACATCTTTTTTTGCAGTCGGGCGGTGTGGATACTACTAGGAAGATTTTTCCTAAAGATGGAATAGATTACTTTTTTTACGATTTACCGGAATTTTCTATAAAACTTAGGTTTTCTATAAAGGACTTCACGCAGGTAAATTTGAATATAAATCGACTACTGGTGAGTTCGGTGGTATCACTCCTTGACCTTCAGCCATCAGATAAGGTTTTGGATGCTTTTTGTGGTATTGGCAATTTTTCGCTTGCTATAGCTCGATTTGTTTCGTGCGTCTATGGAGCCGAGTATGCAAAAAGTAGTGTTAGGAGTGCTGAAATGAATGCAAGTTTGAACAAAATAGAAAATGCAGTGTTTCAGGCATGTGATTTAGATTCAGATGAAGTCTGTATTGGAGGTATAGCTGAGGTAAATAAACTGGTTTTGGATCCACCTAGAAATGGTGCTGCCAGATTTATAGAAAGGATGCCGTTGGAAAAGATTGAGCGAATTGTCTACGTTTCCTGTAATCCAGTTACTTTTGGAGAAGATTTGAAAATTCTTTTGGAAAAGGGGTTTGAACTTAAGGCTGCCAGGGTTATAGATATGTTCCCCCATACCACCCACATCGAATCTTTGGCTCTTTTGGTTCGAAATAATGGTTAATCTGAAAGAATTCACCTTTTGATTGACTCTTTTTTAGAGAGCTTTTCTAAAGAATTTATCCTTTAGTTTATCTATTGAAATAATACGGGGTCATTTTGTTATTAGGACTTGGAATTACGGATCATTGATATTACGGTATTCTAAATGTCTAAGTGGAAAAAAAAACCAAATGGAATAGGAGTTTTTCGTGAGAGTCATATTGTTAGGTGCCCCCGGGGTGGGCAAGGGTACGCAAGCTAAGTTTATTTGTGAGCGTTTCAAGATTCCGCAAATCTCTACTGGGGATATGCTCAGAGAATCAGTCAGCGAAGGCAGTGATCTAGGTAAAAAAGTCAAAATCGTAATGGATAAGGGCGCTTTGGTTACTGATGAAATTATCATTGATTTGGTTAAAGATCGATTAAGGAGAGATGATTGCAAAAATGGTTATCTTTTTGATGGTTTTCCAAGAACTATTCCTCAAGCGCGGGCGTTGACAGCCCAAGATATAAGAATTGACGCGGTAATTGAAATCAGAGTAGAAGATTCCGAGATTGTTTCGCGATTATCTGGGAGAAGGGTTCACTTGGCGTCTGGGCGTATTTATCATCTTACAAATAATCCTCCCAAAATAGAAAATAAAGATGATCTTACAGGAGAACTCTTAATTCAACGAGATGATGATAAGGAAGAGACTATCCAACAAAGACTAAACGTGTATCGTCAGCAAACAGAACCACTTGTTAGGTTTTATAAAGATATTCACGAAAAAGGAGGATTATCATATAAGTCTATTGATGGAAATTCATCCTATGAGGAAATTAGTCTTACCCTTCTGGATTATCTAGAGGCTTTGTAAGTCAGATTTTTTTGGCATTCCGATTGTGAAACTAACACGGATAATAGATAAAAAAAGGTGTGCAAATTTATTTTTTTTTTTCTAAACTCTGCATCGCATCTTGATAGTTTTTTGGTTTGAGATGAATTGGCCAAAAATAAATCTGTTATTTGAGTATTGGATCACCAAAATTCCAGCATAAAATAGGAGTCATTAAAGTGGTTGCAAAGAAAAAAACTGCGAAAAAGAAGGTAGTTGCTAAGAAGAAGGTAGCTGCTAAGAAGAAGCCGGCAGCGAAGAAGAAAGCGGCGAAGAAGAAAACGGCGAAGAAGAAAACGGCGAAGAAGAAAACCTCAAAGAAGAGATAACTAATAGCTGCAATTAAGTTGTTGTATTAGTAGGGTTCTTTGCGTCCATGATAGCGGTGTTGGCGTTAAGCTGACACCGCCTGTCCTCTTTCCCAACGATCCTGCCAAATAAAGTTACCTTATTTGCGAAGGATAATTTATGTTTTCGAAGTTGCTCGATGAAGAAAACTGTACTTTTTGCACGTTCATTTTTGATAGCCAGTCTTTAACTGATCTCTTGCCCTTTTTTAAATTTCCATCTATCTCCGAGAGTACTGGTGTTTTAGCGAGCATCATAAGAGGTTGTTCTCCAGCTGGGCATGTTGGGATTGAAACGTCGTAGTTATCCAAGTCCAAGCTAAGCCTTTTAAAAAGATCCAAAGGTAAGTTAGGGGTGTCGCAGGGAACCACAAGTGTCAAAGGAGTTTCAACATGGTAACTGCACGCGAGAATTCCAGCGAGAGGTCCTTCTTTGTAGGTGTTTAGATCTGCTATACATGGATATGGAAGAGTCTCGTAGCGAGAATCATAGTTGTTTCTGGAAATCAAGGTCCTGGTTACTTGCGGAACCAGCCGTTTTATGACGTGAGTGATTAGGGGCGATCCTTTGTAGTTGATCCACGCTTTGTCTTTATAATGCATCCTTGCACTTTTTCCTCCTGCCAGAATAATAGCGGTAGCTTTCATAAACTAAGAATAATGGACCACAAAAAAAATACAAACTCTACTGGTTTATCTAGAAATTTATCTGTTTCGATGATTTTTGAAGACAGGTTGAAAGACGTCTTACCATTTTATCGATTCAGAAGAGCTCAGATGGATTTGGCAGAAGATATAAATCGGATTTTGTTGGGTCAGGGCATAGGAGTTTTCGAAGCAGGGACTGGGACCGGGAAAACTTTAAGTTATCTCGTCCCATCTTTTTTGAATGACGAGCAAGTAGTTATTTCTACAGGGACTAAAAACCTTCAAGATCAGGTCTTTAATAAAGATATCCCAGACTTGGAGCTGATTTTCCCCAATAAACGAGCTGCCTTGCTAAAGGGAAGATCCAATTATATATGTCCTCAGAAATTTAAAACTAATGTTAAGTCAGGAGGCCACACTGCTGAAAGAGCTCATAAATTATCAGAGATAGAGAGATGGTCATATAAGACAAAAACAGGAGATTTGACCGAAATTATTGATCTTGAAAAAACGGAGGGCTTGTTACCGTTGATTTCGAGCAGCACAGAAAGTTGTCAGGGATCTCGATGTTCTTATTTTGAAAACTGTCCGCTGTATCAAGCCAGAGACAGAGCAAAAAATTCGGATATTATCGTCGTTAACCATCACCTTCTTTTTTCGCATCTTCTAAAGGAGGAAGAGCATTTTCGAAATCTTTTTCCCAATGTAGGAAGTTATATAATTGATGAAGCTCACAAAATTCCTGAAGTAGTAAGACGATATGCAGGGAACTTCTTCTCTAGTCGAAAGTTAAGAGAGTTATTGATTGATCTAATTAATGATCAAGCATCCTTAGGTAATGATGATAAAACTACGATTGACGTTATTGCGCTTGTTGACAGAACTCGGATTTTGTTAGAAAAAGAATTTGAGCTGGGACGGCCTAGAAATCTAGAATTCCTGAGAGATCCAGCAATTAACGAATTGTTGCTTCGGCTCGAGAGAGAACTAGGTTTTTTGGAGGACCGTCTTAATACTATCGGCAATAGAAGTGAAGTTGCTAGTCAGCTTAGAAAGAGACTTGACGAAATGATATCTGAAGTCACTCTATTTTCAAATCCAATTGACGACGAAGGTTTTGCTTGTTGGGTTGAAGTGTTAGAAAAGACTTATACTTTATACAGATCACCAATTGGAATTGCGGATAATTTAGGCACAGTAATTAAGGAATCAGAAGCAGCCTGGATATTTACTTCAGCAACATTGACGGTAGAAAAAAGTTTCGATCATTTTCTTTACGAAACGGGCCTTACACCAAAACACAAGAAAATATTTCCGAGCCCTTTTGATTTTGATACAGCAGTTCGCGGCTTGATCCTGTCTTCGTTACCAATCCCGGGGAATGATGAACATACCATTGCTTTGACAGAGAAATGTCTTCCTATCTTAGAAAAAAATCCTGGAAGTGCCTTTTTTCTTTTCACTAGCCATAGAGCTATGCAGTTAGCAGCAAGAATACTAAAATCCCAGAGCAAACCAATTTTTGTTCAGGGCCATGATTCAAAAACAAGGCTTCTCGCGAGGTTTAAAGACAACCAGGGAAGCATTTTGTTAGGAGCTCATAGTTTTTGGGAAGGAATTGATGTCAATGGCCTTGGATTAACCTTGTTGATAATCGACAAGTTGCCATTTCCATTTCCTCATGATCCAGTAATTAAACAACAAAGCAGGGTTCTGAGGAAAAATGGGGAGAGTCCTTTTCTTGTACTTTCTTTGCCAAAAGCTGTCCTGGCATTGAAGCAAGGTTTTGGTCGTTTGATACGTTCCGAAACAGACGCAGGGCTCTTTGTGATCGGAGACCCAAGAATGGCCACCAAATCATATCGACATCATATTAAGAATAACTTTCCCTTTCGTCTCTGGTTTAAATCCGAACTTGAAGCAATAAATTGGCTTAGTTCGATTGAGGTGAAATGATGAGTAATATTCTTATACTAGATACATCTACGAAGAGAAGTGTTTTAGCAGTCCGAACCAAGACTGATTTTCTAGAGGAAACAACCGATCGAACTAATGACCACAGCCGAGATATTTTGGATCGAATTAATAAATTGGTCTTTGCTTCAGGAATAAGGTTGTCCGATCTAGATACCATAATATTTGGTTCGGGTCCTGGATCTTACACTGGCATTAGAATAACCGTAGGCGTGGTGCAGGGCCTCGGTTTTGGTTTGAATATTCCGGTTGTGCCTGTTTCATCTCTGGCAGCGATGGCGCAAGAGATGATAAGTGCTCGAGTGAAAACGATGAAGGAAGGAAGTAAAATCTTTGTCGGATTAAAGGCGAGACAACAGGAAATATGGTTTGGTTCCTATGAATGGAGAAACGAAATGTTGAGTACCTTGTTTCCGGAAGAAGCCATAGATGTAAAAAATCTCTATGCTCTCCCAGACGGAGAATGGTTTGGAATAGGAACCGCCTTTGAATTTCATGAGCAGATAGAATTACTGACCGGCGTGAAATTTGTTTCGTTCTTCCCCGACGAATTTATTTCAGCGAAAGCTCTTTTGGAAATAGGAAAGCCTAAGTTCGAAGCGGGGGAAACGATAGAGTCCTATAAAGCAATACCAAATTACCTTAAAGATGTAGTTATCGGCTAGAGCACAATAGGAGGCCGAATGCCCCGTTATCGGATGCAGAGGATTAATGGTAGGTATCATCTGTCAGATAATTACTCGTCTCAGAAACCCTTGAAGCTGGACTTCAGCTCCCCTAAGTTTTTGGAAAGGCTAAGCGCGGCGGGTAAACGAAGTGAACTCATAGCTAAGGCCGTAGGAATCTCTGATAAAAAAAAGGTCGTTGATTGTACAGCTGGAATGGGGAGAGATGGTTTTTTGCTAGCTTTTCTAGGGTGTCAAGTTACTCTTGTAGAGAGATCGCTAGTGATATTTGTTCTTTTAAAAGAAGCGCTTGAAGCCGCCGCACAAGAGCCAGATCTAAAGAAAGTGGTAGATCGAATTTCGATTCATCATTGCGATGCCAGGATGTATTTGAAAGCTAATAATACATGGGACACCATATACCTTGATCCAATGTTTCCTCGGAGAAAGACTTCTCGTCTTCCTAAGGGGGAGATGCAATATTTGCAGCGATTCCTGGAAGGGGATAACACCGCAGATTCTTTGATAGGCAAAGCTTTCGAAGCCGATTATAAAAATTTGGTAATTAAGAGGCCTAGGAAAATTTCTCTAAGCTTAGGTAATGAACCCAATAAAACGTATTTTAACAATAAGATTCAGTACGATGTTTTTTACGGGCCGAAGAGATGAGTTATTCGTTTTTCAACTGAATTTTTGAAATCCTGGTTAACTATTATCTTAGATGTTTCGAATAACTGGTAAATTGCTTGCTGGTTGTCTGATTTTTCACCAAACAGATATACCTGTTCAATATTATGAAATAGCTCTGAAAATCTGAGATCGTTTATTTTGTCTAGTGGAGAAATATTTTCGATCAATGGGTTTTCGTCTTCCATTAGATCGTTTATAAGTTTTTTAAAATCTTTAACGGAGGAATTCTCTTTAATGAGAAAAGCCATAGCTATGTATATCCCGCACAAAAAATTTTTGCTGATCCGTGCCAATTCGGGTGCGCCAGCTTGAGTTCCAAGTTCATTCTTTAACGAAATCAGCCGATTATTTTCAAATTGAATTATTTCTTTTGTTTCGAGCGTCCTGACGATTTTTTCCGATATTTTTTGGATATCATCTTTTTGCCAAGGCAAGAAATATTCCATTTGCGCTAAAAGAAATATAACTGAAAGAAAGTTCTCTAACTCTTCTAAAGTACATTTTTTCTTTGATCCAATAAAATTGAGTATCAAGGACGGCAAGATAAAAACGGGCAAGGTGTTATTGGCGTAATAGGTCATCGATATCTTATCGTCTTCTGTTACGTCAAAGATGTTTTTTGATTTGATTTCTTTTATTCCGAAGATATCAGCGGCGTTCCTTAAAATTGTTGATTCGTTTTTTTCTACGAGTTGAGCTTGGCTTGGCGCAGAAGTTAATGCAATGTCTTTCAAAAAACCAATTAACGGGAGTAACGTAGATTTGTCTAATTCTGATTCTTGAGAAAAAAGGCAAGCGGTAGCTAAAAGATTGGTGGGTCCTATAACCATGGATTCATTTATCTTGCATGCCAATTCCTGAGAAAGACTTTCACTGATTTTTTTTGCCAGATGGTCGGGTTGCAAATCTTCAACGCTATCTTCCTTAGCCGATTCAGATAACATATAGGAAGATAGTTCTATAGGGCGGGAGAAATTAACTCTGACCGTCCCAAAATTGTTTTTAAAGGATCTAAATATCTTGAAAATATCGGCAAAGGATTCTGGTATTTTCTGCGTTCCTTTTCTTTCATCATTATAAGTCCTAGCTTCCAGTATGCGTTCATATCCAAAATATACTGGAACGAAAGCAATGTTTCTCACAGAATGTTCTAGAAAGCTTTGGGTTGTCATCCTTAACATTCCAGTCTTTGGTTTCAATATGCGTCCTGTTCTGCTTCGTGTTCCTTCTATAAAGTATTCAACGCTATATCCTTTTTTAAGAAGTTGTCGGAGATATTCTTCGAAGATCGTTTTATAAAGTGTGTCGTTTTGGAAGCTCCGCCGCATAAAAAAGGCCCCTCCTTTTCGCAAGAGGTTACCTATGACGGGAAGGTTTAGATTTTTTCCTGCAGCTATATGAGGGGGAGTCAAGCCGTTGTGATATAGAACATAGGATAATAGAAGATAATCTATGTGGCTGCGGTGGCAGGGCACGTAGATTATCGCATGTGTTTCTGCAATTTCTTTAACTAATTCAATGTTTCGGTACTCAATTCCCTGATATAGGTGATTCCAAAGCCACCCAAGAAGAGCATCAAAGAACCTTATGGTTCTATATGATTGATCGGCAAAAATTTCGTTCGCGTATTGCTTTGCTTTTGTTTTTGCCTTAAAAGTCGTTGTATCTAGGTATGAAGCCTCTCTTAGAATGGCTTCCTCTACCTTTTTTGATCCAAGAACAGTTTTTATCAAACGATCTCTATTTGATAAATCAGGACCGACAATGGCTCGCCGCTGATTTTTGAATTGGGTGCGCAGTAGACGTAGAATTTTTCTGGCCTTTTTTGACCTGCTGCTTTGGTTGGAGATAATGTCTCTTATGTTGAGAGCCGGTCCGAATTCCATGTATATGTGTTTCCGGTAAAAAAGCGAAGCAATAATCCTTTTTGCTTGGCTCGTGCGTCTCCAATTATCAGAAAATACTAGTTTTCGAATGGAATTTTCCCTGTCTGGTTGATGTCCCCAAAAGAAAGAGACCGGAATAATTTTGGTCTCTAATGATGAGCTAAGGTTCTGTTGATCAATTATTCGAAGAATTTTCGGAGGAATTCTGAGAACGGTTTTTCTACCAAAAAATCCTTCAGATTTTCTTATGAAAAAAAAGTTGTTTTCTTTTTCTTGCGCTCCTAAGGAGAATAAAGGTGAAGGCAGAGAGAAATCTTCACATGCTATATCTAAAATCATTAAGTCAGCTAAAGATTCATAAAGAAGGGCGTAACACACAACGTTGCCCTTTTCAGAGTTCTCCTTTACTTGATTCTTTCCAATAAAAGTGGGTTTTATCCAATACGAAAGATATTTTTTTGTCAGTAAAAAGAAGAAGAGCTTAATCAGTCTTTTGAGGCGCAAGATTTTAAGGAGAATTTCCATTGAAAAGTTCATAGATAGCGTCTGATGAAGCTGTTCCTTCTATTTCTATTTCGTAAATATTACCTAATTTTCTATTAGTGACATTAGAGATAGACGACCGATTGTCTAATACGGTGGGTCTGAGAAAGACCAGCAAGTTCTGTTTTTCCATTGACTTAGTGCTGCTTTTGAACAAAAGTCCTAACCCTGGGATAGAGCCTAAGAAAGGCACTCTGGAGTTGCTGAGAGTTTCTTTATCTCGAATTAATCCTCCAAGAATTATCACCTCTTGGTCATCAACTAGAATGGTTGTGTTTATTTCTCTCTTATTGGTAATAAGATCTGCGCTACCAGCTGAACCAATGACATTTAGAGAGGATGGATCAACCTCTGAAACAACTTGATGGACTTCTAGTCTGACTAAGTTTCCATCATGTATATGAGGGGTAACTTCTAGAGTAAGACCGACATCCTCTCTTTGGATCGTTGTAAATGGGTTCGATGCTCCTTCGCTACCTGTTACCGTAGAGCCTGTACGAAAAGGAACATTTTGGCCTACTACAATCTTGGCTTCTTTGTTATCCATAGTGGTGATGCTTGGAGTTGACAGAAGATTGACGTCTCCATTTCCAGAAAGGGCGCGGATGATGAGCCCGAAACTTGTTCCATTACGATTTTCTCTAGCAGCCGCTATTAAGGGAGCTGTACCAAAATCTACTGGGCTTTGGTTACCGAGAGCAATGTTCTGCAGAACCTGAGCTAGGGTTCCAGAAGGAGCTGTTAATCCCAAAGGAATAGTTCTATTTTCTGGAGAAGTATTGGCTACAAACAGCTCTGTTCCAAGTTGACGGCTGAAATCTGCGGTTACTTCTACTATGGCTGCCTCGATGAGAACTTGCATTCGACGAACATCGAGCTCCTCTATTATCTGTCTGATCTCGAGCATAGTCGAGGGTTCGGCTCGGACTACTAGGGCGTTAAGAGCTTCGTCCGATTGAATACTTGCTTTAACAGTGTTTTTGCTTTCGATATCCTTACTTTCGTTAATTATGTTTCTTAGAAGCTCGGCAAGTTCAGTCGAGTCGGAATGCGCTAATCTGATAACTTGCGTTGATCCTGATCTGTTAGCGGGAACATCCATTCGATTTATGAGGTTTATTACTCTTGATACAGTTTCTCTTCCTCCCTTGACTATAAGCGAATTAGTGCGAGCACTTGCAACAATAGAAACCTTGTTAGGACCTTTCGCTGTAGCGCCAATCTGGTCTGGTGCGAGTTCCTGCAGGATTTGTATCATGTCATCAACCCAGGCCTCTCGTAAGTTAATGATTTCGATTGTCTGATCGTCGGCGACATCTATTCGTCTAACCATTTCTGCCAGCCGAGTTATATTCTCGGCGTGATCGCTTATAATAAGAGCATTGGGAGAGTCTATTCCAGCAATGTGTCCATATTGAGGAATCAAAGGGCGAAGTATTTTTACTAAGTCAGCCGCCGGCGAGTTTCTAACAGGTAAAACGGAAGTTATCAGTTCTTCGGATGGTTCATTATTAAAAAAATCTTTTGGGTTACTACTTTGTTTTGCAAGAACCTGCTGGACAATTTTAGTGACTTTTCCGGTTGGGACGGCGGCATACCCGTGCACTCGCAAAACGGATAAAAACAACTCATATACAGCGGTTTGGTCCATTGAGGTTGATGAAATTACGGTTACATTGCCTTTTACTCGTGGGTCAACAATAAAGCTTTTTCCGGTGATAGTTGATATTTGAGTAACGAATTCTCGGATGTCTGCGTTTTTTAAATTAATGCGCCAAGTTTCTGTGTCAGCTTTTATTCCATGGGTTAAACCGAAGAATATTAGGCAAACGAGGAAAACATTCTGTCTTGATCTCAGCATTATCAGTTTTTTCTCATTGAACTTTCTTTTGCAAGGTTGTTTTTAATCTATTAGTAAAAATTATCCAGGAAACGGTATGGTTAGAAAAAATCTCCGGTCTCCTCGTTGAACTTCGACACGCATTGTTTTCGAGGCCATGACTTGTTTTGCAATATCCGTTTCGCTCAACCCATTGTCAAGACTTTGGCCATTAATTGATAAAACCAGATCTCCGTTCTGAAGACCGGCTTGCCTAATTCGTTGATCCGTGTTTTCATCTATTTGATAGCCATTTAAGCCTTCTTTTTTAAGAGATTTTACCCCAAATGCACTCAACGCTTCCTCCGGGTTCGTTAGAAATTTAGCCCTAATGCTCTCGATTTTGGATTGTCCCGAATTTTTATCAGCTTTTTCATCTCTATCCGCACTGTTTTTTATATCGATCCCTCTTATTGATCCCTCAACCATTATCTGATTAGCATTTTCAGAAATCTCGCTGATACTATCTTTAATTCTGAACTTGTCGTCTGAGAAAATGAGTTTTTCTCTTCTTCCGTTTCTAGCAATCAGAACGTAGTTTTCGCTAATACTTATTATCTGTCCTTTTCCAAAGATGTTGTCACCCACGGAGAACAACTTCCCCTTTTTTTTGTTTTCTCCAATTATTACTGTTGACTGATCCGAGTCTCTAGCTACAAATATACCTTGGAGTTCAAAATCTAAGCTAGTGGTCGGAGCTTCTATTTGACTGATTTTCATGCTGGGTTCTTTGATATTTCCGAAGAGTTTAAGAGAAGATAACGAAACAGAATTTGATCGGCTAAAAATTTCAGAAGATTTCTTTTCGAGTGGAATCACACTCGGGGGTGCCATAGTTTCAATGACAAGCAGAGCAGTCTCGGTAAATGATAAGCTAAGCCCTATAATAACAAAAACCCAAAGAGAGGCTGTTATCAATTTTACTCTTTCCTTAATTAGACCCATAATTTTTCTAGCCTTTTCTCGGTGTTTAAGATAACACAGTTTCTTTTTTTAACAGACTAAAGTATCTTTTCTTCGATGATAAGTGCTGGAGATTCTGATTTTCTTAACGTTTTATCGAGAAATGGCAAATTAGCTAGTGTTAAAAACGAATTTTCTATTTCTGTTTTTAACCACCCGGTTTTAGTTAGATTAATTCTCATTAAATTGATTTTCTCTGTCGATAAATCTAATAGTATACTTTCTTCGCTAAGACTAATTTTGCCTTTAAGCTTCGGCAGATTTACGTGATGCTTCTGAAGAGGAGTTTCAATTAATATTGTCCCGCCTGGCCAGGTAACTAATCCATCCAAATCAGTTATCCATTCAGAAGAAAGGTATATAAAAGGCATTTGGAGAGAAAAACGTTCTGATAATTCTAATCCGTAGGGAATGGTCAATTCGTTCAAAAAATGGGATTCAATTTTGGCTGTCAGATTTTTGATTTCCTTCTTTTTTGATGAAATAAGTAAGCTAAAAGCGGATTCAATTCCTTCTCCGTTTAATTCTCCGTTTGCCTGCAACCTCCCTATGATTAAAGAAATAAAAGAAATATCCCAAGATAAGGTCGTTTTCGGCAGGTCTTTGAACTTAGTTTCTATCTGCCCGTTCCAAATCGTACCGGAAATCTTTCCAACTTGCAGATCTGTTTGATTAGATAGAATTCTTTCGATGTTCGTTGAAAGAATGCGGGCTGGCATCATGACTAACAGGCTAGTAATGAAGATTAAAATTCCTGCTACGAAATAGGTTTTCTTTTTTACCATTCTATCTTTCGGTTTCCCTTTGAATCGATTAAATGCCAGAAGTTTTCTATCGAGCTATCCTCATTCCATCCTCCTATTGAACATCTAACTTCTAATCCAAGGCGATCAAAAGCCTCTTTCGCGCATTCCAGGTCGGTATTCCATTTAGTGTAATTAGGAAAAAAATGGATGGACGTGTAGTTGTCTTCCACCGCGTTTTCTAGGATTTTGCAATTCATTTCTTTTTCTTGAGCCACAAGCTTCATCGATAACGTTCTGCCAGATTGTTTTGGTTTATCAGTTAAATATAAATCTGACAACCAATTCGCTATGTCCTTTAGTGATCCATTCTTAATATAGATTTCTATATCTGGATAAGTCATGGCTTGAAGATGTCTCCTAGGATTCGTTCATATATGATCGATAAGTTATCAAGTTCTTCAATAGACACTGCTTCATTAACCTTATGAATAGTTCTATTCAGCGGGCCCAATTCGACTACCTCTGTGCCGAGGGGTGAGATAAAACGGCCGTCTGATGTTCCTCCTGAAGTTGACAATGTGGTTTCTATGCCGGTTCTATCCTTTATTGCTTTCTTAGTTGTCGCAATTAGTTTGCCGCCTTTAGTAATAAAAGGGTTGCCCGATAAAGTCCAATTAATGTAAAAATCTTTGCAGTGTTTTCGGATTAATTCTTCCGTCTTATTTTTTAAGTCCTTCTCTGAAAGTTCTGTGGAAAACCGAAAATTAAAATCCACTAGAATTTCTGAAGGAACTACATTATTTGCTCCGGTGCCACCTTGGATATTAGATACTTGGAATGTTGTTGGTGGAAAAAACTCGTTACCTGAGTCCCAGCTTTCGGAGGACAAATCAGACAATACGCGAGAGCACTCATGAATAGGATTGCGCACTAGCTCTGGGTAGGCCACGTGCCCTTGAATGCCCTTAATCAGGAGTTGGGCATTCAATGAACCTCTTCTCCCTACTCGTATCGTATCCCCTAGTTTTTCAGAACTGGAGGGTTCGCCAATTAAGCAGAAATCGATGAAAACGCCTCGGGAAGCGAGCTCTTTAATTACCTGGACTGTTCCATTTATAGCAGCGCCTTCTTCGTCCGAAGTTAGAAGAAACGCGATCGTTCCCGAATAATTCGGCGCTGAATCCAGATATCGTTTTGTTGCTGTCACCATAGCTGCTAGGGAGCCCTTCATGTCCGCAGAACCCCTCCCATGGAGCATTGCATCCTTAATAATGCCTTGAAAAGGAGCGTAATCCCATTCTTCTTCGCGACCTGCTGGGACTACGTCAGTGTGTCCGGCAAAACAAAAAATTGGTCCTTTTGAATTCCCCTCTCTCACGGCCCAAATATTTTTGACTGGCCCGAATGGAAGATGTTCCACTTTAAAGCCTTGCTCAATTAGCTGTTGCCCTATGATAATCTGACAATCACAGTCCTCCGGTGATATTGATTTCTCTCTAATCAATTGCTGAGCGAGTTGCAGGGTGTCCATGTTAGTTATTTTCGTGCAGAACAGGGTTTAGTTCGATAGCAGATCTGTTAGTCCGACATTCGATTACACCAGTAGCAGAATTTCTTATAAACAACATATCGGATTGTCCTGCTAGCTCTCTTGCTTTTACTTGTTTAATCATAACTCGGTTTTCATCTAGGACTTGAATTATTGCTCCTGGGGTAATGTACAGGCCAGCTTCAATCGTGCNGCGGTCTCCCAAGGGGATTCCTGTTCCTGCATTGGCAGATATCAAACAATCTTTTCCGATGGTGATTACGACATTTCCTCCACCAGAAAGAGTTCCTGCCGTACTAGCACTTCCGCCAAGATCAGTGCCTGATTCTACTGTGACTCCTTGAGAGATTCTTCCTTCGACCATATTAGGGCCTATCGTACCCGCGTTGAAGTTAACAAATCCTTCGTGCATTACGGTAGTGCCTTCTCCAAGAAACGCACCCAATCTGACGCGAGCTGAGTGCGCGATCCGAACTCCTTTAGGAACTACATAGTTTGTCATTTTCGGAAATTTATCTACTGAGGAAATCTCAAGGTTTTTACCTTCGCTTCTGGCTATCATCATAGCCTCTTCAATTTCTTCTGGATCGATAGGTCCAGCGTTAGTCCAAACTACATTTGGCAAACATCCGAATATGTTCTCCAGATTGATTGTGTTCGGTAAAACCATTCTACATGATAGTAGCTGAAGTTTTAGATAAGCTTCCTGAGGAGTCTGAACTGTGGAATCGAATTCAAGTATAGTAAGAACAATAGTGCTTTCAGAAGCAGAAAAAATTTCTAGGACCTCTGTTTGATTTCTATCCTCTAAACTTCTGATCAAAGCACTAGTGGCTGACTGACTAAGTTCTATACTTTGATTGCCTTGCCTATAACTCGTGTTCTTAATAATGTTTTCTATCATCATGCTATTCGGAGATAACATAGGCCTTGGAAAGTAGACTTCCAGCCACTCTCCTTTTTGATTTTTGGTTCCGATTCCGAAGGCAGCTGCGAACATTTCTGGTATCCGTATGTGATAGTAGCTCTATTATATGCGTATCAAGGTCCGTTCGCGAAATGTCTTTTACTTTTGCATCATGAAACGTTTGATGCGATAGGCTGCTTCTATACATTCCTCTAGCGGTTGCACTAGCGCGATACGGACTCTGTTTTCCCCGGGGTTTCCGCTTGGGGTGTTTCTTGAGAGGAAGCTGCCTGGAAGGACTTTCACGTTAGTTTCTCTGAAAAGATCATAAGTAAATTTAGTGTCCGAAGCTGGTGTTTTAGGCCAAAGATAAAACCCGCATGCTGGTTGCTGAACTGAAAGCGAATGGTCCAATATTTCTAAGACTGAGGAGAATTTTTCTCGGTAAATTCCCCTATTATTAATGACATGACTTTCATCAGCCCATGCCTTGGCGCTAATCAGTTGGTGATGCAAAGGCATAGCTGATCCGTGATATGTTCTATAAAGAAGAAATTTCTCAATTAATTCCTCATCCCCTGCAACGAAGCCTGAGCGCAGTCCTGGCAGATTGGATCTTTTTGAAAGTGAGTTGAAAGTAAGGCAGTTTTTGTAGGTCTTTCGGCCCAGAAGATCGGACGCTTGGAGAAGACCCGGTGGAGGATTGTTCTCATCCTGATAAATTTCCGAGTAACATTCGTCAGAAATGATTACGAATTCGTATTGGTCAGATAGGGTAATAAGGCCTTGCATTGTCTCTATGTTAATGGAGGCTCCACTTGGGTTGCCGGGACTGCAAATATAAAGGAGCTCGCACTTTCTCCATTCTGGTTCCGAGATATCTTTAAAGGCGGGNTGAAAATTGTTGTCCTCAAAACAATTAATATAGCGAGGAGTGCTCCCGCTTAGGATAGCTGCTCCTTCATAAATCTGATAAAAAGGATTAGGCATTAAAACTAAGTTGTCGCTGCGATTTGATAGAATGCATTGGGCAATAGCGAAGAGAGCTTCTCTGGTTCCATTCACCGGGAGGATTTGTGATTCAGGATCAAGATCTGAATTTAGTTTGTAACGTTTAGAAAGAAAGTTAGAGATACTTCTTCTTAGTTCCGGCAAGCCTTTTGTTGGAGGGTATGATCCTAAGGCACCTGATAAGGTTGTTTTGTTTTGCATTAGTTCGAGAAGAAATTCAGGTGGTGAATGCTGTGGCTCACCAATTGACAGCGCTATCGGGGGTTCCTCAGTCTCGACAGCGGCGTTTTCGAGAAGCTCGGTCAGTTTCTGAAAAGGGTAGGGCTGCAATTTCTGAAGATGTTCGTTCATTTCACCCTGCTATTTCCTTTTCCCTAGCATCTAGCGAGCTTAGGAGCATTGCCTTTAATTGAACTAGTATTGAATTTTTAAGTTTCCCTTTTCTATTTAGAGGCGTTATATAGAAAATATCTTCTACTTTTTCGCCTAAAGTAGTTATTCTGGCTGACACCAGATTAATATCAAATCGATTAAAGATCTCTGCAATTATTACTAGAACTCCGGGGCGATCCCCCGTTGTTATTTCCAGAACCGAAACGTTCTCATCCTTTTGAGGGATTATATTGATGATGGTTTCGTTTTTGAATTGGTCCGTATTGTATGTTCTGCCATTGGAGTAAGCTCTGCTAATTTTCTTTGTTTCAATAGATTCCCTAATGTCATTTGTAATCCTTTCTACTCTGGAAGGATTTTTTCCTACGGGTAGGCCATTCTGTTCCAATACTGTGAAAGTGTTAAATGTCATATCATTTTTGGAGGTAGCTATTCTGGCGTCAACGATAGATAGACGCAGTTTGTCTATGGCTTGAATAATGGAAGTAAACAAATCTTTACGGTTTTTAGTGTGAACGAATATTTGGGTGTATCCAGAATTGCTAGCCTGAGATTTATCGTCACGAACCAAAACTACTGGGTTATTTAAGTTTTTTTGTTCGAGAATTTCTTTTGTCTGCCAGACAATATCAATAACTCTTTCTTTCAAAAAGTATTCTTCATCTACTTGAGTCCACAAGGACTCTACTTTACTTCTTTCTACAAAATCATTTTCTAATTTCTTGAGAGCCTGTTCCCTGACATCGTCGAGGTATTCGGTCCTATCGATGGGTTTTTCAACGCCTCTTCTAAGAGCTTTTTTTGTTTCTAGATAGAGTTGATTCATAAGAGAAGCTATCCACCCGTTCCATAGGTTCGAGTTTGTAGCGTTCATGTCTGCTACAGTAAGAGCATATAGATATTCCAGTCGAATCTGATCCCCGACCAATTCTGCAAATTCATGTATCACTTGGGGGTCTTGGATATCTCGGCGTTGAGCCGTGGTCGACATTACCAGGTGTTTTTCGACCAACCAGCATACTAAGTTTGTGTCCCATTGAGGAAGGCTATGTCTTTCACAAAAACCTCTTGCGATGTCAGAGCCGATATTAGAATGGTCTCCCTTTAGTCCCTTTCCAAGGTCATGATAAAAACCTGCTATGTAAAGCAGTTCGATCTTAGGAAGACGTGCGTGTATGTGGGCGGCAATGGGAAATTTTTGTTCGTTGTTTTTGTATCGAAATCGCCTCATGTTCCGAACAACTTGCAGAGTGTGAGCGTCTACAGTGTATATGTGGAAAAGATCAAACTGCATTTGACCAATTACTCTGTCGAACTCTGGCAGGTAGGCTCCCAATATTCCCCATCTACCCATTCTTCGTAGTTGCGTAAAAAGGTGGTGTTGGCTACCTAAAATCTTTAGAAAAAGTTCGCTATTTTTTTTGTTTCGACGGAAGGCTTCATCAATCAAATAGACATATTTTTGGGCTAATCTTATCGTAGATGCGGTAAAGCCTTTTATTTTATCGTCTGATGCCGCTAAAAGAAACATTTCAAACAGAGCTTCAGGAGTTTCTTCAAAGACAAAAGGAGATGATACTTCTATCAGATGATTGATCAAGTTGAATCTAGCATTTAGCTTTTTTCCCTTTCTTTTTTTCTTGCTCTTCCATATAACTTCTTCGAAATGCTGCAGAAGAGTTTCGTTGATGGTATTTATTCTCGTTACACTTAAATAATAATGTTGCATGAATTGCTCAACTGCTAGTTGCTCTTTATCTTCATATCTCATGTTTTCAGCTAAGGTTTGCTGATGAGCAAACATGAGTCGATTTTCGTCTCGTCCAGTTATTAGATGTAATCCGAATCTTACTTTCCACAGAAAATTCCTTGAATTAATTAGGGTTTCGTATTCCTGGCAGCTAATTACATTTAGTTCTACTAGCTCTTGAAAATCATTAGCTTCATAGATTCTTTTAGCGATCCACAATAGAGTCTGTATGTCTCTTAGTCCTCCCGGGGAGGTTTTGACATTTGGCTGGAGGGAGCGCTCTGTATAATCGGATTTCTCGTGTCTAAGAATTTGTTCATTATTTTTCGCTATGAAAAATTGTTTGGCGTCCCAGATTTTTTGTGGACTGATGATTGCTTCAAGTTTTGATAAAAGTGCTCCTTCACCTCTTATTAGCCTTGCTTCTGTCATTGCCGTAAGAATAGTGACATCTGCGAAAGCTTGAGCTTTGCAGTCCTTTAATGAACGAACGCTGTGCCCAATTTTTAACCCTATGTCCCAGAGAAGGGTTACAAAACTTTCTATATTGCTCTTGTTGCGATAGGCGTCGTTTCTCTCCAACAAAATCAGGATGTCAATATCGGAGTGCGGAAGTAATTCTCTTCTTCCGTAACCACCTACAGCTATTAATGATATTCTTGATTTTCTCCAGCTGTTTTTGTTTTCTGACCATTTGAATTGATCCCAAGTTAAGATTAATACTCGGTCTATGAAATCTGAGTATTGGCGTATGAGATAACTGGTATCCTCGTTCTTGTGGAAAGCTCTGGCAAGTTCTTCCTTGGCATCAATTAGAGCCTTTTTGAGAGCTGAGACATATCCTGAATGGTTTTGTATATAGATCTCTGGTTGCATTAAAAGCTCGTTTAACATGGTTAAGTGACCCTATCTATTGTGTCATCTTTTCTCCAAGTTAGAATTTCGTAACCAGTTTCTGTAACCAGGATTGTGTGTTCCCATTGAGCTGTTAATTTGTGATCTTTCGTAACTACCGTCCAGTTATCAGGCAACAATTTAACTGCGGCTTTCCCTGC
Organism: Gammaproteobacteria bacterium; assembly: GCA_002708765.1. Taxonomy (GTDB): domain Bacteria; phylum Pseudomonadota; class Gammaproteobacteria; order Pseudomonadales; family Azotimanducaceae; genus UBA9659. Next base: position 25,929 of record PAPD01000006.1, read on the forward strand.
GTTTATCATTGGTTCTATGGTAAATACCATTCCTGGTAATAGCTCTGGTCCTGTTCCCTTAGTTCCATAATGTAAGATTTGCGGTTCGTCATGAAATACTCTCCCGATGCCATGACCGCAATATTCCCTTACTACGGAAAATCTATTTTTTTCCGCGTATTTCTGAATTGCTGCGCCAATATCACCAACATTCCCACCAGGATTAACCGATTCTATTCCGATATATAGACATTCTTTACAAACATTGATAAGGCGATCCGCTAACTTAGTAACTTTCCCTACCGAAAAAGTCTTACTCGTATCTCCATGAAAACCATTTTTTTTTAGAGTCACATCAATATTTATAATATCGCCATCTTTCAATATCTTTTTACTGTTGGGGATGCCATGGCAAACAACGTGATTTACCGAAGTGCAAATTGACTTAGGAAAGCCTCGGTAATTGAGGGGGGCGGGGATAGCGTCTTGGATGTTAACTGTGTAATCATGACAAATCTGGTTGAGTTCTTCGGTACTTATTCCAGGTCGGACGTGGCTTTCAATCATTTCCAACTGCTTCGCAGCAAGGTGTCCGACAATCCTCATCTTTTCGATATCTTCGGCTGTTTTTATGTCGATAGTCATAGGAATTTCTTTGTCAGTAGTTTCAATTATAGCTGATTTTGCACCTTTTTTGTGTCTTAGCGCCAGATATCAACGGTTTCAATAATCAAAAAGAGGATTATTTTAATATTTTTTTGTCGGTTTGATTGGATGATATAGTTAGAAAAACAGGACTTAAATTCCCCAAAGAGAAGAAATATATGGTATAAAGCTCGACGCAGCTTTTTAGCTGAAAAAATTCTCACATATGTCGACACGTGATTCGGGTGCCAAGTCTTTTGTTTGGTTGGATTATGGGATGTATGGAGGCTTAACCCAAACTAAAAATTGGAGATGCTATGTCTAGCGTATCTATGAAGCAATTGCTTGAGGCCGGTGTTCACTTTGGCCATCAGACAAGGTATTGGAACCCAAAGATGGCTGACTATATCTTTGGTGAAAGAAATAATATACATATTATTAATTTAGAGAAAACTCTCCCCGCCTTAAATTCGGCTTCTGATTTTGTTAAAGGAGTGGTGTCACGAAATAATAAAGTTCTTTTTGTTGGCACTAAAAGAAGTGCGGGAAAGGTGATCAAAGAAGAAGCAGAACGCTGCGGAATGCCATACGTTGATAAGCGATGGTTGGGTGGGATGCTGACAAATTATAAGACGATAAGGCAATCTATTAGACGGTTGCGGGACCTCGAAAAACTTTCTAGCGATGGCACACTAGAAAAGCTAACAAAAAAGGAGGCTTTGTCACTTCAAAGAGATATGGACAAGCTTGAAGCTAGCTTAGGAGGTATCAAAGATATGGGTGGGCTTCCCGATGTTATTTTTGTTGTTGATGTTGATTATGAAAACATAGCGGTTACTGAGGCAAAAAAACTAGGTATACCGGTAATAGGAATTGTTGACACTAATAGCTCTCCCGAAGGAATTGATTACATTATTCCAGGAAATGATGATGCTATTCGTTCTGTGCGACTTTTTGTTGCGGCAATAGCTGATGCCGCTATTGAAGGAAAACATGAGCGTGACGGTGAAATTGTTTTAGACGACTTTGTCGAAATAGATGAAGCTACTCCTATTAAGAATGATACGCTCGAGGAAGATAAAATCGACGCTGCTTCTGCAGAAGAACCTGAACCCGAACCCGAACCCGAACCTGAGAAAAAGTAATACAAAGGGGTTTTTGGTTCTAATATGAGGATTAGATTATGACATCTGTTTCGGCTTCTGCTGTAAAGGAATTGAGAGAAAGAACCGGTTTAGGGATGATGGATTGCAAAAGGGCACTGGTCGAAGCAGGTGGAGATATGGATCTCGCTATCGAAAATCTTCGCAAGTCTAGTGGTATGAAGGCGGCAAAAAAAGCTGGGAGGATAGCAGCGGATGGGTTAATCGGCAGTAGAGTTGAAGCTGGTTGTGGCGTCATTATAGAAGTAAATTGTGAAACGGATTTCGCAGCAAAAAATGAAGATTTCATTTCTTTTGTCTCCCGCGTCACGGACTTGGTTTTTGAAAACAAAATAAGTGATATTGGTGAACTCCAAATAGAAAGTGATAGAGAGGAACTGGTTCAGAAAATTGGAGAAAATATTTCAGTTCGGAGATCGGATTTTTTAGAAAACGACAAAGCGTTGGTTATAAATTACATTCACGGCAATCAGAAGATAGGTGTCCTGCTGGAAATTGAAGGTGGAGATAAGTCATTGGGTCAGGATTTGGCCATGCATATAGCTGCGATGAATCCGCTGGTAGTAGTGCCTGAAGATGTATCGGAAGATCTGATAGTAAAAGAACGAGAAATATATTTAGCTCAGGCTGAAGAGTCGGGTAAGCCAAAAGAGATAGTGGAGAAGATGGTAGAAGGCCGCTTGAAAAAATACCTAGCAGAGATTAGCTTGACTGAACAACCGTTCGTCAAGGACGGAGACGTTAAGGTTGGTGACTTGTGTCGTGCAGCTGGAGCGACCGTAAGGGGTTTTGTTCGCTATGAAGTCGGAGAAGGTATTGAAAAAGCGGAAGATGATTTTGCGGCTGAAGTTCAAAAGCAACTTAATAGCTAGCAAAAAAGGATAAAGCATGCCTTCCAAGAAACCTACTCCCAAGTATAACAGAATATTGCTAAAGTTATCGGGTGAGGCACTTGGAGCCGGTGGTTTAGGAATCGATCCAAGCGTTTTGGATCGAACATCCTTAGAGATTGGTCAGCTTGTGGGTATTGGTGTTCAGGTAGGCCTTGTGATCGGGGGTGGAAACTTGTTCCGTGGAGCTACTTTGCATGCTGCAGGTCTTGATCGTGTGACTGGAGATCATATGGGTATGCTAGCTACTGTAATGAATGCGCTGGCTATGCGGGATGCACTGGAGCGTTCGAATATCCAGACAAATGTTATGTCCGCGATACCGATGAGCGGTGTAGTAGAGCACTATGATAGGAGAATGGCTATACGCCACCTAGAAAGTGGTAATGTAGTCATTTTTTCAGCAGGAACGGGAAATCCTTTTTTTACTACGGACTCGGCTGCATGTTTAAGAGGTATAGAAATAGACGCGGATATAGTTTTAAAAGCTACCAGGGTCGATGGGATCTACTCATCTGATCCGCTTGTGGACGGTAACGCGACCAAATATGAAGAATTATCATATGATGAAGTGTTGGATAAGCAGTTGGAGGTAATGGATCTAGCGGCCATATGTCTTGCTCGAGACCATAAGATTCCCATCCGAGTTTTTGCTATGGAAGAAAGTGGAGCGTTGAGAAATGCTGCTGTCTTGGGTCTAGGCGGCACACTGGTCTATGACAGCTTTCAAGAAAGTAAAGAATAAACAATGATTGATGAAATCAGACAAGATGCTAATGAAAGAATGGAGAAGACGCTTGCAGCCTTGGACACTGCTTTCGCGAAAATCCGAACAGGGCGCGCTCATCCAAGTTTGCTGGATGGGGTATCTGTTTCTTACTATGGTACGCAAACACCTATCAATCAGTTGGCGAATATCTCTGTCGAAGAGAATAGAAATCTGATTGTATCTCCTTGGGAGAAAAATCTGATTCCTGATGTTGAAAAAGCAATATTGAAGTCCGATCTAGGACTGAACCCAAGTAGTTCTTCGGATAATATCCGCCTTCCCATGCCACCGTTGACTGAGGAAAATAGACGCGATCTGACTCGTATTGCGAGGGGAGAGGCTGAAAATGCAAGGATAGCGATTCGCAATATTCGTCGGGACGCGAATAGTGATCTAAAGGAGTACCTAAAGGAAAAAGAAATTACTGAGGATGAGCTTCGGCGGGGTGAGGCCGATATCCAAAAAATAACAGATGAAAAAATAAAGAAAATAGAATCAGCATTGTCCGTCAAAGAAGCTGATTTAATGGAATTTTGAAAAATTCTGATGGAGAGTTAAGAAAGAGGGTGGTGACTGGCATTATAGCAGCCCTTATTGTTCTTGGATGTGTGTTTTTTTTGCCTGAGGTCGGGTTTTTTCTTTTTGTCGGTGCGGTTTTGACGATTTCTGCGTGGGAATGGGCTAATCTTTCAGGTGTGTCCCAGATAGCTCGTTATGCTTACGCTGGCATCATCGCTATTTTAATGTACTGCCTTGGTGAGACCTTTGCGTTTCCAATTCTGGTATCGGGCACTTTATGGTGGCTCGGTGCTATTTTTCTGGTATTAGCTTATCCTAATTACAGCAGATTTTGGGCGAAAAAAGAGATTGTGCTCATTATTGGGTTTTTTGTTTTGTTACCAGGATTTTCTGCGCTGGTTTCCTTAAAACAGGCACAAAATTCCGATTTGTTGATTTGTTTGCTACTTGCTCTCATCTGGGGCGCGGATGTAGGAGCATATTTTATTGGAAAGGCCTTTGGTGGAGCTAGGCTTGCTTATGAAGTAAGTCCGGGCAAGTCATGGTCCGGGTTTATAGGGGGAATTATAACGGGTGTATTATTAGTTTTGTTGATAGCGACGCTTGTTCCGGATTTCCACGTATTTGGTTGGGCCTTTCATTTTGTTGTCGCTCTGGCAATCTTTACTGCGATAATTTCGGTTCTAGGAGATTTGACCATCAGTATGTTTAAGCGGGAAAGAAAAATAAAAGATTCAGGTAATTTGCTGCCAGGGCATGGCGGTTTTCTGGATCGTATAGATAGCTTATTATCCGCAAGTCCCATTTTTGTTTTGCTTGTTTTGTAACCAGATTTTCTGGTTGGCTATATGAAAGAAATTTTTCAGGAAGTTGATAGTGACTGAAATTATTCAATCTGTTTTAGGTTTATTGGTTACGTTTTCTATTCTGATTACGGTTCATGAGTTAGGTCATTATTGGGTTGCTCGGTTCTTTGGTGTCCATGTTTTGCGTTTTAGTGTAGGTTTTGGACGGCCCATATATCGAAAAGTATTTGGTCAAGAGGATTTGGCAGAAGGGTTAGGTGATAACGAACCTCAAGTCGAGCCCACCGAGTTCGTCGTGTCTTCGATTCCTTTAGGAGGTTATGTCAAGTTTCTTGATGAGCGGGAGCAAAATGTCCCCCCCTTTTTTTTGGAACAATGTTATAACCGAAAAAATGTCTGGCAACGAATAGCTATCGCTGCTGCCGGTCCTCTTGCTAACTTTGTTCTGGCGATTTTTTGTTACTGGCTTCTTTTTGTAACGGGCATTACGGGAGTATCTCCGGTTCTTGGAAAAATTGATTCTGAATCTTTGGCCTGGAAGTCAGGATTGAGAGAGGGCCAGAAAATTGTTGAAGTTGATTATAGGCGGACGTTTTCTTGGAGTGATGTGAATGTAAGGCTCTTGGAAAGGTTAGGTGAAACCGGAGAAATAGAATTCACCGTCTTGGAAAAGAATTCTACACTTGAGTCGGTTTATAGTGTTCCTATCTCCGATTGGCTTTCGTCCTCTGATGAACCAAATCCAGCTGTGGAGCTTGGTTTGAGTCTTGATATGCCCGAATATACTCCAAAAATCGGAGGTATGCTTGCTGATGGAAGAGCCAAATCTTATGGATTAGAAATTGGCGATGAAATAAAAATGATCGATGGCAATTCTATTTCTAGCTGGAAAGAATTCGTTAAGATTGTTCAGTTGAACCCCGAAAATGAGCTCATCTTGGAATTGGAACGAAGTGGCGTTCGCAAATCTCTTAGTATTAGACCGGAAGCTAGAGATAGAAATGGTAAGAGGATTGGTTTTATTGGAGCATCACCTGAGCCCATGGAATTTCCTGAGAGCCGATTAGTGTTAATAAAGTACTCGGTTTTCAAATCGCTCGAGAAGGCGATTGAAAAGACCTGGGATGTGATATGGTTTACTTTAGACGCTTTTAAAAAAATGTTAGAGGGTGTTATTTCGACCAAGAATTTGAGTGGTCCCATAACTATTGCCCAAGTCGCAAATTCTAGTGCGGAAAGTGGCATATTGAGTTTTATATCGTTTATTGCTCTGTTAAGCGTCTCATTGGGAGTTGTTAACCTTCTACCTATTCCAATGTTGGATGGCGGGCACCTTCTTTATTATTTTATCGAAGTGGTGATGGGTAAGCCGCTGCCGGAAAGAGTGCAGGCATACGCTGCGCAAGTAGGGATATTCATGCTTTTAGGTATAATGACTATAGCGATTTATAATGATATTTCGAGGCTCTAAATAGAAGTGAAAAACAAGTTAAGCTCGATCACCAATGTTATTAAATCCACCCTGTTTTTTGTGGCTTGTGTGTGCAGCCAACCTGTCACCGCATTTGTGATTTCTGATATACGATTAGAAGGGCTTCAAAGGATCTCGGCTGGGACTGTCTTCGGTGCTGTGCCCTATAGCATAGGCGATAATATTGGATCAAGTGAGATACAAGACATCGCCCGATCAATATTTCGAACGGAATCGTTCGATGATGTGCAGGTAGGGCGGGACGAAAATGTTTTGGTAATAATTTTACAAGAGCGTCCTACCATAGATGCGATAGAGTTTGATGGCAATAAAGCTATAAAAACTGAGGCTCTTAAAGAGGGATTGGAAGGCTCTGGGTTATCGGAAGGACAGATTTTTAAAAAAGTCACTCTGGAACAGATTACCTCTGATCTCGAACGGCAATATGTCGCGCAAGGCAGGTATGATGCTTCTGTTGAAGCTTCGGTGGAGGAACTGTCTCGGAACCGTGTTTCGATAAAAGTAAAAATCTTTGAAGGCAATGTTTCTGGTCTAAGACACATTAACATTATAGGAAATACAGCCTTTGATGATGAAGAACTTCTTGACTTGCTTGAGTTGCGAATACCGAAATTTTTTTCTTTCTTTTCGAAGGATGACCAGTATTCAAGAGAGAAATTTCAAAGCGATATTGAAGCCCTAGAATCCTACTATTTGGATAGGGGTTATCTGAATTTTCGTATTGAGTCGACCCAGGTAGCGGTAGCTCCAAATATGGAGGACGTATATATCACTATAAATCTTTCTGAAGGGAACACTTTTGATGTTTCGGCTGTCGAGATAGCGGGAGAGCTTAGAGATATTCCGGAATCCAGTATTAGAGCTCTGATCTTGGGATCCGAGGGGGCTGTGTTTTCGCGAAAACTTATGACTTCAAGTGAAGAGAGGATAGAAGCTGCGCTAGGTAATGCAGGTTACACATTTGCTAGCGCAAAGGGGGAGCCTGTCCAGGATGAAGAAGGGGACACCGTAACGATAAAATACTTCGTTGATGCAGGGAAGCGCACTTATGTTAGACGAGTGAATTTTACGGGTAATACAGTTACACAAGACCACGTTCTTCGAAGAGAAATGCGCCAGATGGAAAATGGTTGGGCGTCGACGGCGATGGTGGAAGGGTCGAAGATTCGTTTGCAAAGGCTTGGATTTTTTAAGGAAGTCAACGTCGAAACTCCAGCGGTTCCGGGTGTTGAGGATCAGATTGACGTAAATTTCACTGTTGAGGAACAACCCTCCGGTTCCATATCAGCTACGGTTGGTTATGCCGAAAATAGAGGTCTTATACTGGGCTTGGGATATCAGGAAACCAACGTGTTTGGAACTGGGAACAGTATAAATATCGGAGTAAATAGAAGAGATTTCCAGACTTCATTGAGTGTGTCTTTTTTTGATCCTTATTTTACTGTAGATGGAGTCAGCCGAGGTTATTCTGTTTCCTACAGGAAAAGTGATTTTGAAGACTTTAATGTGGCTAGCTTTTCGACCGATAGTATTGGCGCGAATGTGAGCTTCGGATACCCTATATCCGAAATATCCAGAATAAATTTTAATGTGGGTTTCGAAAATACTCAGATAGAAGAGGGGATAATCCCTGCTAGAGAGATCTCTGAATTCCTCGACAGAGAAGGAAATACGTTCAACCTAATTACTTTACAGGCTTCATATAGGATGTCTGCCTTAAATCGGGGGTTGCTTCCTACTGGTGGGCGATCCCAATCGATATCTTTTGACATGACCATTCCGGGCAGTGAATTAGAGTTTTATCGCGTCAACTATAATGGTCAGATTTTCTTCTCATTGTTTGATCCCTTTGTTCTCAGGCTTAGAACGGACCTGGGTTATGGCGGTACTTACGGAGACACCGATACCTTTCCGTTTTACAAACATTTTTTTGCTGGCGGGATGGGGTCTGTAAGAGGTTTTGATGGGAATTCGTTGGGGCCGAGATCGACTCCGTCTCCTCAGGATAGATTCAATGACCCGGACCCGATTGGAGGAAACGTTTTAATAGAGATGAGTGCCGAGATCCTGTTTCCTCTGCCCTTTGTAGAGGATCAGACCCAGATGAGATCTGTTTTGTTCTTTGACGCAGGCAATGTTTTTAATACAAATTGTCCTCAGGTAAGTGTTTATTGTTTGGATATAGATGAAGGAGAGTTGAGGTATAGTGCAGGTATAGCGTTTACGTGGATTACTGGATTTGCTCCCTTGAGCTTTTCGTTGTCTTTCCCGATCAACGAGAAACTCGGAGATGAAAAAGAGAGCTTCCAATTCGAGCTCGGAAAAAGTTTCTGACGGAAGGAACAATATGGGCGATTTGGCCTCTAATACTCTGCATGACTGCAAATTTTGTTACTTAAATAAGCATTGAATCAGGGATGGGGATGTGTAACCATTCGCTCCTTCTTTAGTTGCTTAGAAGAGCTTCAGGGCAGAATAGAACAAAGATCGAGGAGAAAATTTTGCGAACAAAAAACAATATTTTGGCTATAGCACTTGGTTCCCTCTTATCGCTTGCATCATTTAGTGCAATTGGAGAGGCTAAGATAGGTGTTGCGAATTTACAGCGGGCTATTCTTCAGTCCGAAAGTGGAAAAAAGTTAGTGGAACAAATTAAGAGTGCTTTCTCTGAACAAGAAGAAGTTTTAAAAGAAAGACAAAAGGAAATAACCGAAAAGCTGGAAATCCTGAAAAAGGATACGGAATTAATGAGCGACCAGGAGTTCCAGAGCCTGCTTGGAGAAATTAACTTGAAGAGAGGAGAATTATCACAGCTTTTCCAACAAGTTCGAAGGGCAGAAGTAGAGCAAACGGAGAGAGTTATTCAATCTTAAATGCCTAGGGCACAAGAAGGGATAGAGGCACTTGTTTTGAGCGATAAATATGACCTTATCCTGCGCACGGAGAGTATTCTTTATCGTCATGAGCTCTACGATGTTACTTCCAAACTCACTGAAAAAATGAATTCGCTTGAGCAGTAATCTAAACTGTGAAACTTGTAGAAATTGCTGAAACTTTCGGTTTAGAAACAAGTGGTAATGCAGATATAGAAATATCGGGTTTAGCTAGTCTGGAAGATGCGGGCCAAGATGAGCTCGCTTTTCTTTTTAGTAGTGCATATAGAGATAGTATAAGTAAAAGTAGAGCTGCCGCTTTTGTCATTAGGAAAGAGGATTCGGTTTTGACAGATAAACCGGTGCTCTTATCCGATAATCCAAGACGTTCATGGGCCAAGATAGCTGCTCTTTTTGATCCGATTCCTACGAAGATGCCTTTTATCTCGGCCTCCGCGAATATTAGTGATGGTGCTATTATAGGTAATAACGTAGCAGTAGAGGCCAATGTAAGCATAGGGGCTGGGGCGATAATAGAAGACGACGTTATAATCGGTCCCGGTTGTCAAATCGGAGAAGGTGCAAAAATTGGATGTTCCTCACGGTTGCACCCAAACGTTGTTCTTTATCACGATGTAGTTTTGGGCAAGAACTGTATTTTGCATGCCAACAGTGTTATTGGTTCTGACGGTTTTGGTTATGAATTCGATGTAGAGAAAAAAGAATATCTTAAAATTCCTCAGATATTTTCCGTTCTTATTGGTGATTTTGTAGAAATTGGTGCTGGAACTACTGTTGATAGGGGAGCTCTTAGTCACACTGAAATCGGTAATGGATGTAAAATCGATAATCAAGTTCAAATTGCGCACGGTGTTAAGATCGGAGAGCACACAGTGATATCGGGATGTACCGGAATATCTGGTAGCACAAAAATCGGAAGTTATTGTCTTATTGGTGGTGGAGTGGGAATCGTAGATAATATTGAGATAACAGATCATGTGGAAATTACAGGAATGTCTCTGGTTAACCGCTCAATTCAGAAAAGTGGAAGATATTCGTCGGGTACTATCATGATGCCAGGACGTGAGTGGAAACGAAACGCCATAGCTCATACTAAATTACATGAAATTATTAGACGTTTGCGTCGATTAGAGCGACAGGGCTAGATAGATAGATATGAATGAAACAATGGAAGTAACAGAAATCCAGAATTATCTCCCTCATCGATTTCCCTTTTTATTTATTGATCGTGTAATTGAATTCGAGAGTGACAAGAGAATTGTCTGTATAAAAAATGTAACAATAAATGAACCGATTTTCTCAGGCCATTTCCCATCAAATCCCATTTTTCCTGGAGTGCTTATTTTAGAAGCTATGGCTCAGGCGGCTGGTATTTTAGCTTTTCGCAGTCGAAAACGTACTTTAGAGGATGGATATATATATTATCTAGCTGGAACTGATAAAACTAAGTTTAAACGATCTGTTATTCCTGGAGATCAATTGTATCTTGAGGTAGAGATACACAACCTAAGAAATCATTGGATGAAAGCTTTTGGTAAAGCATTTGTGGAGGAGAAGGTGGTTTGTTCTTCATTTCTTACCTGCGCGGAACAGAAGGTAAGCTAATTTGGCTGATAGCACTTCTTCTTTAACCATAGCGATGGTAGCCGGCGAAACATCGGGAGATCAATTAGGAGCATCGCTTATAAGTGAAATAAAGAAAAGAGAACCCAATGCAGAGTTTATTGGTCTTGGCGGCAGGTCAATGATTTCTCTGGGGTTTCCAGAGAAGCACGATATCGAAATTTTGTCGGTTAATGGATTTTTTGACCCGATGCTCAGGTTGCCTTCATTAATTCGGTTGTTGTTTAAGCTTCGCAGAGAAATAATTCTTCGGCAACCCGATTGCTTTGTAGGAATAGATTCTAATTTCTTCAATCTTATTCTTGCTGGAATGTTAAAAAAAAAGGGAATAAAGACGGTTCAGTATGTCTCGCCTTCTATTTGGGCATGGCGTGAGGGTCGTACAAAAAAAATAGCAAGAAGAATTGATTTGGTGTTAACTCTTTATCCTTTTGAAGCAGTTGCATATAACGAGAAATCTGTAAAAGCTATTTTCGTAGGACATCCCAAAGTCGCTGAATATTCGAATAATGATTATGATTCGCTTAAAATTGCCGTTCGGCAGGATCTAGGGATTGGCATGGAGAAACTAGTGTTAGCGATTTTGCCCGGTAGTCGAAGAAGCGAAGTGGCAAGATCTGGTCGAGATTTCTTGGAGACTGCACTTAAACTGGGTGATAAAATAGATAGATTTCTTATTCCGGCTGCCAATGTGAAAAGGTATCAGCAGCTATTTTCTATGTTGGCGGATTACCCTGAGTTGCAGGGCAAAGTTCGTCTTTTTCAAGGCAAGTCTAAGGAAATCATGGCTGCAGCTGATGTAGTTCTGGTTAACTCTGGCACAGCAACCCTGGAAGCGATGTTATTGAGAAAGCCAATGATAATGTCGTATCGGTTAGGAAGACTGACTCATTTTATTGTATCAAGATTGGTGAAGACTAAATATTTTGCGCTTCCCAATATACTTGCTGGAGAGAAAATAATTCCGGAATTTATTCAGAATGAAGCTGATCCCGAAAGGATGGCTAAAGCGGTTAAATCTCTGCTCTCGGGAAATCGTGTAGACGAGTTAATGGACCGTTATAATGAACTTCAATTGATGCTTTCATCATCACAAGGCGAGGGAAGAGAAGCTTCTGAGGCAGTCTTGGCTTTTTGTAGAAATGGTATAGATGGTTTGGCCCAGTAAGATCATAGTCGGACTGGACGAAGCGGGGAGAGGTCCACTGGCTGGGAAAGTTTATGCCGCGGCCGTGGTTTTGGGTCCTGACCATAATATCGATGGACTTCGAGATTCTAAGAAGCTCTCTGAGGCAGTGAGGGAATCTCTGAATTATGAAATAAAAGAAAAGGCGTTCGCTTTCGGCATCGCTTATTCGGATCCTGATGAGATTGATCAGTACAATATTCATGTTGCATCTCTTTTAGCTATGAAAAGGGCTTATTTGGCGCTTAGCCTAGATGCCGACATTGCTTTCGTAGACGGCTTATATGCTCCAGACTTGGGTTGTTCTGCAGAGTGCGTTGTCGGTGGAGATAACAAGGTCCAAGAAATCATGGCGGCTTCGATTTTGGCAAAATATGCAAGAGATTGCTATATGGATGAAATGGATAAGATTTTCCCCCAGTACGGATTCAAGAAAAATAAGGGTTATCCGACCAAATTTCACAAAGAAGCAATACTAGACTTTGGTATTACTCCGATTCATCGGAAATCTTTTGGTCCTTGTAAATCGCATATCCTTGACAAGAAAAAAAGTTTTTAACCGTGAAGTTCTAATTCTGAGCAAAAGTAAAGTGTTCTGAATCATATTTTTGCATTCCCTGGAGTTCTCGGGAAAGGTATGCAGTCTCTTATGTTTTCCATCCCTGAGACGTAATTCAATAGCCTCTCAAATCCCAGGCCAAAGCCAGCATGCGGCACTGTGCCATATTTTCTTAGATCTCTATACCAAGATAGTTTCTCTCGTATCGAGTCGTTCTCTATTCGTGAATCTAGAACATCTAACCTTTCTTCTCGTTGACTTCCGCCAATTATTTCCCCGATTCCTGGCACCAGGACATCCATGGCGGAGACTGTTTTTTCGTCATCATTCATTCGCATATAGAACGCTTTAATTTCTTTTGGATAATCTATAACAATTAGCGGCGCCTTCGCGTGCTCTTCGGTCAGGAATCGTTCGTGTTCGGATTGTAAATCGAGACCCCACTTTACAGGGAACTCAAAACTTCTTCCGCTTTCCTGAAGGATTTTTATGGCTTCGGTATAGGATATTTTCTCGAATTTTTTTTCGACTATATTACGAAGTCTTTTAGTAATTTCCTTATCGATAAATTTCGAAAAGAAATGGATATCTTCCTCTCTTTCTTCAAGAATTTGGCTGATCACGGTCCGCAGCAACTCCTCTGCAAGGTTAGCATTGTCGTTAATATCTGCAAACGCGATCTCAGGCTCAATCATCCAGAATTCAGCGAGATGTCTGGAGGTGTTGGAGTTTTCTGCCCTAAAGGTGGGTCCGAATGTATAGACTTTGGACATTGCTAGGCAATAGGCTTCCACATTTAGCTGGCCAGAAACGGTTAAGAAAGTTTCTTCTGAGAAAAAATCTTTTTTAAAATCCAGGGGTTCGGATATGTCCCTGAGGTTTGCCAAATCTAGAGCGCTTACTCTGAACAATTCTCCGGCCCCCTCGCAATCACTTGAAGTTATTATAGGGGTGTTGATCCAATGAAAACCTCTTTCGAAGAAATAGTTATGGATTTTGTTCGCTAGGCTGGTTCTTACTCTAGTGATAGCTCCAAATGTGTTTGTTCTAATTCTAAGATGAGGCACGCTTCTTAAATATTCAAATGAATGCCTTTTTTTTGAAATCGGATAGCTCTCGGGATCGTCAACCCAACCCACCACCTCAATTTTTTCTGCTCTTACTTCTACGTCTTGGCCTTTCCCCTGTGATTCTATGAGTGAGCCTATTGCTCTTATTGAGCAACCGGTCGATACCTTTTCAATTTCGGAGTAATTCGCTAGTTCGTTTGGCGCTATTATCTGAATCGAATCCAGACTACTTCCATCATTGACTTCAATGAAACTTAATCCTGATTTCGAATCTCGTTTGCTCCGCACCCATCCATTTATTTCGATCCGAGAGCCAAGGAGGGTTCGCTGGAATTCTTTTTCCGTTAAAATTTTTTTGATTGTGTTGTTTTTCATTAAAACGTCTCAGTTGTCTTTCCGATAAAAAAATTTGATTGTCTCTAGCTAGACATTAGATTTTTTACTGCCGAAAGAATGTAATTTTTTGGGTCTTCTATCATATGTAATTTGTTCCATATCCGAGGGAATAAAATTGCATTTCCTCCTCTGTCTTGAAACGACGATACGTTAAATGGCATATCATCTATTAGTATTGCTCGAGAGTGAGCCAGTCTATCCTTGTGTCTTGTAAAAATGAAATTAGAGAAATCTGGCCCGAAACGGTTAATCAGCCATTGGTGTTTCCCGGACATGCAAGCAGGTGATCCAGTTGGAGCCGAGAGGAATAGGACACTACCTAGCTTGGTCAGCTCAGAATAAAGCTCTTCAAACCAGTCGTAAGGTTTTAGGTTCATCCAAAATTCTTTATTGTCTAGAGCTTCAAAGGTGAAAAAATTTTCAGGATCTTTAGGTATAACCTCTGTTGGAAATAATTGGCCCGGTTGTTCTGCCTTCCAGCGGATTAGAGTTTCTTCCGGATCATAACCCTGAACCAGCAGTGCATCTCTTATAAAATCTACGCATACTCCGTCCATATCTATATATATTTCGTGTTTACCCATCTTTGTCTGATCTTGTTAGGAATTCTCTCCAGGCGTCAAACGACTGGCTAATGATTTCAGTTCTATAAGTTAGAAGGTTTTTGAATTCCGGATGGGAAAGTATCCAGAATTTGTTTTTCTTAATAGCTTCTAAAACCATTTCTCCAATTATTTCGGGTTCAATGACATTTTGTAGAACTTCATCAGAGATTGCTTGCTGATCCCCCTTTTTTTTCATCTTGTCCGGATTGTCTTTTTTAGGGACTTCCTGATTCAGGCTGGAAGGTCTATTCCTCTCTGACGCATAAATTCGTGTGTTAACGAAACCTGGACATAGCACTGAAACACCAATATTATGAGTTTTCAGGTCCTGGACAAGAGATTCGGACATCCCGACAACGGCATATTTTGCCGTGTTGTATATACTCAATCCTTTTATTCCTATCAGGCCCGCCATTGATGAAGTATTGACAATATGTCCTCCTTCGCCGTGACGAATTATCCTTTTGGTAAACGTTTGTATTCCATTGATTACCCCATTCAGATTAACTCCCATTACCCAATCCCAGTCCTGGTAGGTTAAATTTCTGATGTTTCCGTTGATTCCAACTCCTGCGTTGTTGCACAAAATGTGAATATTTCCGAATATTTCTTCTGTTTTTGTTGCTGCTTTTTCCAGGGAGTTGCGGTCAGTAACATCGACTAGCGTTGTTTCTACTTCCAATTTTTTTTCGGAGAAAAAATTCTTCGCTGCTTCAAGAGCTCTCTCTTCTATATCGGCGATCATGACCTTGATACCTGCTTCGCTAAGTGATTTAGCCATTGCAAAGCCGAGTCCGCTGCCCCCCCCAGTTATGAAAGCTACTTTGTTGGAAATGTTTTCCATAACAATTATGTTTGTCGCTATTTGTTAGATGGTTTGAGTAGCATTATTTAACCATTCCAAATCCGAACCATTCAGGTGGGCAGAAAGTTTTTCTCTAACATGCTGATGATAGGTATTAATCCAGTCGATTTCTTTTTCCGAGAGAAATTTTCTGTCTATTAGGTTTTTATCAAAGGGTGCGAATGTGATAGTTTCAAAAGATAGCATTTTGTTTTTTTCTTCGATAACCACAATAAGGTTTTCGCATCTTATGCCGTATTCCTTTTCTTTGTAGTAGCCTGGTTCATTTGACAAAACCATTCCTGGAATCAGTGGCTGTGCTGACATCGACTTGGAAATGTTTTGTGGTCCTTCATGGACAGACAGGAACGCTCCAACGCCGTGTCCTGTTCCATGATCATAATCGAAACCCTCTTTCCAAAGAAATTGACGAGCAAGGGCATCGAGATGACCGCCTGTAGTCCCTTTTGGAAATACTGCCGTTGCCAGGGCTATATGCCCTTTAAGTACTAGAGAAAACATTTTTTTGTGCTCCTCCGAGGGAGTACCGATTCCAATGGTTCGAGTAACGTCAGTGGTTCCATCGAGGTATTGGGCTCCTGAGTCGACTAGATACAGGCTATCTAATTCGAGCACGGAGGGTTTTCCATTTAAATGATTATAGTGAGCCAGCGCGGCATTCTTCCCGGCAGCAGATATGGTATCAAATGACAGGTCTTGGAAATTTTTGAGAGGTTTTCGATGGCTTAACAATTTGTCTGAGAGCAGTTTTTCGTCGTGCAAGTGACCCTTATTCACTTCTCTGCTTATCCAGCTAAGGAAACCAGTGAGAGCTGCTCCGTCTCTTATATGACAGTTTCTTATTCCCTTTAATTCAGTTTTGTTTTTTATTGCTTTTGGCAGGGCTACGGGATCAGGCGATGCTATAAGCGTTGATCCGGATCTTAAACACGTTAACTGGCACCATGCATTTGATGTTTTAGGATCTGCCATGACGTTAGCGCCTTTCTTAGCCAATTTTTTTAGAGTGAGTTCTAATTTTTTAAGAGGTTTTACCTTGACACCTTTACCGACGTGTTTATGAAATCCCTCGGGCAGTTTTTCAGGGTCGGTGAATAAGATCATCTCGCCGGTATTTTTCAATATACCAAAGGCCAACAGGACCGGTAGCCTTGGAATGTCTTTGCCTCGAATATTTAATATCCAAGCAATCGAATCGAGTTGAGTGATTAGAGCAAATTCAGCTTTCTTCGTTTTAAGCTCTATCGAGGCAAGGTGTCTTTTTTTTTCGCTGGTTGTACCGGTATAGATTTTGTCTAGCAGTGTATATTTCTCTTTACTTTCTTCCGGCCGATTTTTCCATTTCGAGTCTATCGGATTTTCTGTTAGTTCGATTAATTCGATTTTTTTTTGACTCAAAATATCTTTTGTTTCCTGAAACCATGAAAGCGAATGCAGCCGTGGGTCAATTCCTACTCGAGATTCAGACATAAGAGTTTCTGATAGCCAGGCGATGGGGTGGTCTTTAATAATGTGTTTGAATTCAAAGCCATCATCTGGAACTTGCTGACGGACCTGAATAGTGTATCTTCCGTCTACAAACAGAACAGTTTTTCTTTTTAAGACGATGCATAAGCCAGCTGATCCGGAAAACCCGGTTAGCCATTTCAATCTTTCGTTTTTTGCCGGGACGTATTCTCCGAGATACTCGTCTGCTCGGGGCACGATAAAAGCATCGAGGTTTCTGTTTTTTAATTCCTCTCTGATGAGAGTGATTCTCATGTTGATTAGATCAACTTCGGAATTATTCAAGCTGCAGACATTCATTGTCGCTTTCTCAGAAAAAATGATTCTAGACTGTTATATATCATGAAACTATCTCTCAAGAATAATCTATATTCCGTAAAGAAATAAACCTTTCTTGATAAAACCAACTCATAGATCAGGAAAAAACTTGTTGAACCAGTTTACGTTATTAGGAACTGTGTTTTTTGCTCTTGGCAAGAAGGCTGTTCAGTTTGCCCAATTTTTCTTGCGATCTGATCGAGTTGGGGTTGTGGCGCAAAGCGGACTTTATTGCCTTTATTGCCGCACTGATTTTTTTTAATTTCTCCAGGCTTAAGGCTCGATTGTACTCAATAATATCTTTAGGAACCTTCTCGAGTTTAAGGGCTTTTTCATATTCGGCTAGGGCTTTCTCGTATTCTTTCAGACGATGAAAAACGGTTCCACGATTGACATATATTTTTCCTAAGTCAGGTTTTAATTCTGCGGCTTCATTATGGTCGTTCATGGCTCTCTGAAAATGGCCGTGCGCAGCAAAGATGATACCTCTATTGGTGTAGGTCGCTGCCAGATCTCTTCTTGAGAGGTTGTCTTCTCTAATAGCCCGAGAGCAAATTCTTGTGCTTGCCAAAGAAATCGGGTTATTGCTTTCATGGAAGCACTGATTTGCGTCGGAGGATCCGAATGAAGTTTTCGTTTGTCCCACAGCCCAATTCGAGAATAAGGCTGTTAAAATTGCGAAGATAAATTTGATTAGCATATGCCGCACATTATCAGCTAGGTTCTGGTCCTTAAAATAGCCTTACTGGATCCCAGTTTCCAGTGAAAGACTGAGTATTTTCCCAGATGGTATAGTTTTTTCCAGAAAGGTTTCTCGAAATACGTGGTTTCAGCTTTCGATCTTTGAAATGATATCCATGCACTTGGTTTGTTTCGAGGTCGAGTATGGAGACTCCTGGCCAAAAATCTCCTGCAATAGTGCCCGCATTTATCAGAGTCATTTTTCTGAAATGTATCATTGTTCGAAAATGTATGTGTCCGTTTATCATATAGTTGTAACGTTTCGAACTAATTATCTTATCCAGGAGTTCGCTTTTTAAAGCTTTCAGTCGATCTGTGCCAGGCCAGATTTTCTCTAAATCGTTGTCCCCAACTCCGTGACATACAAGAATTCTTATCTCTCCAAGGTCTATGGTTGCCTGCGTCGGAAGTTTTTTTAGAAAAGCCAATGTATCGACAGTTAGATCATGCAAGGAATGAGCTTTTTTTATGTGTCTTGCCTTGTTTTCGATTATCCATCTGTCGTGGTTTCCCCTTACCGTAATAACTTTATTCTCCTGAAGCAATTTGGCGCTTCGATTTGGGCAACCCACCCCATCAACGATATCACCTGTACAGACTATTTTTTGACATCCTTCATTCAAAAGAACGGACAGACTTTCTTCTAGTCTTTTATCTTCTCCGTGAACGTCTCCGATTATTCCGATCTTTTTGCTTTTATTTTCTGGCATTTTGAAGTCCGTTGGACAGAGTTTCCTTTATCAGAAGCAATCTTTTTTCGGTATTTGTGCTTTCCAGCAGAGATTGCATCAAGTCCGGTGGAAATCGCATTATTTTAAAGATATCAAATGAAAAATCTTCGGGACCAAGTTTTAGCCAGGCTGTTTCATCAAATTTTGTAAGTTCTCTGGGAGCTTCTTGTTCCATGATTGAACGCATCAGATTGATGATATCTGCTTGATGTTGAAAAAGTCGTGATGGGTCAGCTGATTCGTCTTCCAGGATCTCGCATGAGCAGATGCGATAGGGAAGAGTTTGGGTTTCCTGAACTAGCCTTAGACGATATTGTAGGCTGATGTTTACGTAAATTCTGCCGTCTTTAGTTTTCTCTGTTATTTTGCACTGACCGGCGCTGAAAACCTCCACTGGTTCATAGGTCGCTTGATTACTGGAAAGAGCTTCTTTAATCGACTGATTTTTTCGAGCTGAGCTAATCTTTTTTTTCGTGTGACAGACACCTATCATTCTTTCCTGCTGGATGGAATCCTCAATCATTGTTCGATATCTAGGTTCGAAGACGTGAAGAGGCAATACAGTTCTGGGAAATACTACCAGGTCGGGGATAGGAAAAATTGCGACTTCGAAAAAGTTATTCATTGTAAGTTTGGCAATCACTGGCCCATTTCAGACACAATGCCCATATTTTCAAAGATATAATCCTAATAGTTGATGCGCCTGATGTCGAAGTTTTTAGTATTTACGATAACTGCAAGAGATTGCGCCAGGATAGATTTAGAAATTCTAGATGAATGCGATCGTCAGTCGGTTCTAGAACACATTTCGACCAATTTGAGGACAGACATTGATTTCATGGTGTCATCCAACTGACTTAATATAATTTACTTTCGCTAGGGATCTGAAACACTTTTTGAGGATATTTTCTTGGGGATAACGCGCCCCCTCTGAAGAGGGGCGGTTCTATGCGGACAGATAGGCCTCACAAATATTTTCTATTGATCCCGTTTTCATCATAAAATCAAATCTTTGCCAGAGCGTTCTCATGAATTACCTCTACTTTTTTCAGAAGTTACTTAGCACTTGCGAGTGCTTTTGAACCTAGAATGAATTTGTTTGCGTTGGCGAAATCTGTCAAAGATTGGCCATTGCAAGTCACGTATTTAAGGGATTTGCGAGACAAATGAATTATTTTCTTCACGGTTCTCTTCCCTCGAATCTTTGTAAATAATCTTTTTAATCTTTAACAAAAATTAATATATAAAGAAAAATAAAGAAAGTCTAGACAATCTTTATAATTTCTTTAAAAAAATGGTTCCCGAAGACAAACGGCTTTTGTGCTTTAACAAAAAAAGCGTAAGCTTTGACAATTAAAAGCCTAATGCGACAGAGGATTTGAGTAAATTGGGGGTCAAAAAAGTAGCTCTAGTTACAGGAGCAAGTAAAGGCGTTGGTAAAGGGGCGGCTGAAGGGTTGGCCGAGGCGGGCTACAAGGTTTATTTCACTGGCCGGAGCTCGAGCAAGGATAACCCGCCAAAACCGCTTACTATTGAAGCAACAGCCCAATCGGTTGACGAATTTGGCGGAGAGGGTGTTCCAATTCTCTTGGATCACAATGATGATAAACAGGTACAGAAACTCGTTGATCGAGTCCGGATGGAAGATGGAAGGCTTGATGTTTTAGTGAACAATGTCTTTCAAATTCCGAATCCACCGGCAATGGGAAAAGGATTTTGGGAGCATCCAGTTTCTGTATGGGATGATCAGTGCGGAGTCGGGCTAAGGGGCTATTATGTTATGTCTGCTCTAGCGGCCCCATTAATGGTGGAAAGAAAAAGTGGGTTAATTGTCAATATTTCTTCTAGAGGCGGAAGAGAATACGTATTTAGTGCAAGCTATGGAGTTGGAAAAGCTGGGGTAGACCGAATGGCAAAGGACATGGCCTTAGAATTGAAGGATCATAATGTAGCCGCGATGTCTCTGTCTCCTTCGAAGGTAAAAACAGAGTTTATTCTGGATATGATTTCCAAGGGGAAGCTCCAGTTGGATCCCAGTGAAGCTCAGTCAGCTAGACTGACTGGTAGAGCGATAGCCGCCGTCGCGACAGATCCCGAATTGATGAGTTTTTCTGGGGGGATTTATACCGTGTCCGAGATAGCTGCTCACTACGGAGTTTTGGATCCCGAACCCGGTATAGATTAGATTTTAAAACACTCTATCTAGAAACTATTTTTGATTAGTTCTATACAGCTATGACGTTTTCAGCCTGAGGGCCTTTTTCTCCCTGAGAAATAGTGAACTCTACTTTCTGACCTTCAGCAAGGGTTTTGAATCCCTCTCCGCTAATTGCGCTAAAGTGCACGAATACATCAGGCCCTGACTCTTGAGATATAAAGCCAAAGCCCTTGGATTCATTAAACCATTTTACTGTACCGGTAGTTGTTGACATGAGGTTTTTTCTTCCTGTTTCATTAAAAAGTTATTGAACTTGATACTCTTACCAAATTCGTAAGGAAGTTGAAAAACTTCTTTGCCAAATTCTGTTGCTAGAGATATCTGTACTGTAGCAGTATACGCGTGTTTAAAACGCTCCGACAAGTAAAAAGCTCGTGAATCTATGCCAAAAATGAACGAATTACGCGATTTTTTCCTATTTTTCCATATTTTTTGGTATTTTTAGCTTTTTTCGATGTATTTTATCGAAATTGAATTCACGCAATGGCGGGTGTTTTTGGGAGTAAACCCTTCTCCTTCAAATACATGTCCTAGGTGCCCCTCGCAATTTGAGCACAAGATTTCGATTCGGCTCCCGTCCGCGTCTATCTCCTTTTTGATAGCGTTTTTCATTTCGTCATCGAAAGCTGGCCACCCGCAATTAGAGTGAAACTTGTCTTCGGATTTATATAAGGGTTGGTCACACTGTTTGCAGACATATTGCCCACCAGTTGGGAAATGATCGGTGTACTTGCCACTAAATGGCCGTTCTGTTCCTTTCTGGAGAATAACCCACTTTTCTTCTTCGTTTAATTCGTTCATTTGGATAATATCTGTTGTTAAAATCTCATTTTTGCATGTCGAAAAAAAACTGCCAAGCTTATTACTTTTTTGGACGAAAATAACTTACATTTGAAGTTTTTAAAGCAACGAAATATTAACTGGGAACTTAATATGAACATAGTGCATATTTGTTTGGTTTCTTTAATTACCCTTGCTATTTCCGCTTGTTCAGAGCCAGTCAGTCAGACCGGAAATTTGAGCGAGGGAAATGAAATATCTGGTGGCTCCGAGTTCCTGCAAAGGAATGCCTCTCGACCGGGAGTTTTGACTACTTCTACCGGACTTCAGTACGAGGTCTTGGTTCAAGGAGAAGGCAAGTCTCCCTCATCTAGTTCAACCGTTGTTACTCATTATACCGGCACCTTCATTGACGGAAGGGTATTTGACAGCTCTGTCGAGAGAGGTGTTCCTGCAACTTTTCCAGTTAATGGGGTAATAAGAGGCTGGACCGAAGCACTTCAGATGATGAAAGAAGGAGCTCGGTGGCGTTTGTTTATTCCGCCGGAGCTAGGGTACGGCGCTCGAGGCGCTGGTGACAGAATACCGCCTGATACTGTGTTGATATTCGAAATTGAACTCTTAGAAGTTAAGTAGTAGCTTCATTATTTATCATAGCGACATATAGATATGAGCATGCTTGAGGAATTCAGAGAAGAAACTAGGGATTGGTTAAAAACCAATTGCCCTGACGGGGCTAAAGGTCCCGGATATATACCTATCGGAAGCAAGTCTGTTGAATTAGATTCTGATGTCAAGCTCTGGTTAGAGAGGATGGTAGAAAAAGGCTGGACTGTTCCAACGTGGCCCAAGGAGTTTGGAGGCGCTAATCTGAATAATGATGAATATAGAGTATTAATCGAGGAGTTGAAGAGAATAAATGCTCGTCCTCCTTTAACAGGGCGAGGTGTTAATTACATCGGTCCGACAATCCTCGAACTAGGTACAGAAGATCAAAAGGCGCGATGGCTAACTGTTTGTGCGAGAGGTGAAGGGGCTTGGGCAATGGGTTATTCTGAGCCGGGAGCTGGCTCGGATCTGGCAAGCTTGTCTACTCGTGCAGAAAGGCGCGGAGACCAATACCTCCTCAATGGCAGAAAAACCTGGACTAGCGATGCTGCCTATTGTGATTATATCTTTGTCCTTGCTAGAACCGCTCCAGAGAAACCTAAACATGATGGGATAAGTCTTATACTTGTGGATATGCACCAAGAAGGGGTGGAAGTTAGTCCTATAACCCTTTTGTCCGGGGCCTCTCCTTTTTGTGAGACCATATTTGAGGACGCTATCGCATCGGCCAGGGATATAGTAGGAGGAGTTGATAAGGGGTGGACTGCAGGTAAAAGGCTTTTGCAGTTCGAAAGGTCGACTCATGCAGGAATAAATATTTCGGGATCTCAGGGTGGGCTAACTCAGGAAAGCGACTTGCCCGAGCTGGTAAGGAAATACGTTGGGACTGATTCCGGAAAAATTGCTGATTTTGGGATGAGGGAACGGTTGCTAAGATATGAAATGAATACAAAGTCTCAGCAGATCACTCAAAAAAGAGCTATTGAAGAACTTCATGCCAGAGCTCCGGCGTTTACGTCATCCGCGGTTAAATTGACTAATGCTCTTAATATCCAGGAGGGAGATGAAATTCTGATGGATGCAATGGGCCCAAGTGGGTACCGATGGAACGACGAAAGTGGCGCAACTAAAGATGAAGTAGCGGCTCTAAAGCGTTGGTTGTATCAGAAATCGTTGACGATAGCAGGCGGAACCAAAGAGGTTCAACTGAATATTATTGCGAAACGGGTGCTTGGTTTGCCGGATTAAGTATTTTTTTCAGAACACTAATCAGGCCTGCTATGGGTAGTTAACCGCAGCTGGAATTTCTTCGGACCTCTTTGCATTGATCTCTGTCATCACTTCACTAGCTATTTCATATGATCTGAGTCTTGCCTCATGGTCGAAAACAGAGCAGTTTAATATAAGTTCGTCAGCTTTGGTCCTATCCAGGAAATCCGAGATTTCTTTTTTAACTGTTATCGTGTCCCCGACTGCTGAGCATTTCCCCATGCTTTGAGCCATTTCCCTTTCCGAATCTGTAAGATTTTTTTCAAAGTTATATTCTGGCGGAGGAAGTTTGCCTGGGGATCCACGTCGGAGATTTATCAGAGACTTTATTGAGGATGTTCTTAAGAATGTCGCAGTTTCTAAGTCATCCGCCGCACAGATATTAAAGCCTAATAAAAGATATGGTCGTTCTATTTGATCCGAGGCCTTAAAGCTGTTCCTATAAATTTCTATCGCGTCGTTCATTGCCTTCGGCGCGAAGTGAGATGCAAAAGCAAAGGGAAGTCCTAACATGCCGGCAAGTTGTGCTCCAAACAGACTTGAACCAAGAATGTAAAGAGGCACATTGGTTCCTTCCCCCGGGGTCGCTATTATTCGCTGGTTTTGTTCCGCTGGTTTTAGGTAATGTTGCAGTTCGACCACGTTTCTAGGAAATTCGCTAACTTCCTCAGACACTGATCTTCTTAGCGCCTGCATGGTATATTGATCGGCGCCCGGCGCTCTCCCTAACCCAAGATCTATGCGATTTCCATATAGTGTTGCTAAGGTCCCGAATTGTTCCGCGATCACCAGAGGACTGTGATTCGGAAGCATAATTCCTCCCGCGCCGACTCGAATTTTGTGTGTGTTTCCTGCTAGATGACCTATTACTACTGACGTTGCCGCTGAAGCGATGCCTCGCATATTGTGGTGTTCTGCTACCCAGAATCGTTCGTAATTCCAGTTTTCAGCATGTTGGGCTATATCAACTGATTCCACTAAAGCCTGTTTTGCGTTCCCCCCTTCTCGAATTGGTGCCAAATCCAAGATCGAAAATTTTGTCATTAGCTTTGTCCCCTATGTGACTTTTTCTTTGGATTCGTTCGCAGCGGATCCGAAAATACCCTTGCTCATCAAGGATGACTCCTGGTCACGCCTAGTTTGATAAATTTCTGCTCTTATTTCATGCACTATTTTATTTTCTGGTTCTGCCATCACAGCGAATTCGATCAGATGACAGGCAAGCCTGATCTGATGTTGGGCGAGTTCTAAGGCTCTACTTGCCAGGTTTTTTGCTCCGCCTGATAGGGATGCGAGCTCATTCGCTAAATCTGCAGCTGGCGCTGGTTTAAGATTTGCCGGGTTTCCGTCATACCAGCCTCCATACATGCGCCAGATATTTCTAACTACAAATTCTGGCTCGTCATATACAGGTCTCAAGTAAGGTATTTCGAGGGTCGCCTGATTTAATTTAACTTCATGGATGGTTTCGTCTAGGGTAGCACCTTCGTTCATTCTGGATAGGGTCTCTGAGACCAGAAATTCCAGCGCCTGAGCTACCTCGAGCAAAACTCTTTTTATTCGATCTTTTCCTTCGATCGGAAGCCCATGGGCTGGCATGAATAATTCAGCACCTTGCTCAGCCATTGCTCTCATGGCTCGTGCCCATTCCGAAGGAAATCTCTGAACTTTCTGCGGGTTTCCTGCGTTAGGGAAGCACCAGATGAAAAAATCTCCCGCGCAAATAAGTTTCTTGTCCGGGATCCATGCCCAAGTGTGATCGTCTGTTTCTCCCCTTGCATGGGTGAGATTTATCTCCGTATCACCTATTTTTAGATTCATCCTCTCTTGGTATGTTTCATTGGGTTCAGGCGAGGTTGCAGGGAGGAAGCTTTTCTTGTCAAGAATGTCGTATCCTCTTCTCGAGAACTGACCGAATTGTCTCTCATTAATAATCATGTTGAAGTTGTTGGTTTCTCGGTATCGGCCAAACCTTTTCGAAATATTTTCGTGACCAATGACCCTGGGTTTTTGGCTATTTGCCTGCTTCGCATCTTCGATAAAAGCACCACAACCCCCTACATGATCGATGTGTCCATGTGTGTATATCAGTGCGTTGAACGGTTTTTTTTCCCATTCCCTTATTGCTTTGACTACTTTGGGTCCACCCGCCGGCCCCGAGGTGTCAAAGGCAACCAGTCCATCATCGGTGTTCAGGACGATGCAGTGGGAAAATGCTTCCACGATCGCGAGATCATTATCTATTTCGGAGAGCTGGAAGTTGATTCTGTTCATTTGTCCGTGGTGGCTCACGGTTTTTTGTCCGTCGATAATGGCGGATGATAGTTTTAGTAACTCTGACATATCGCTTTCTTCCTTTCTGAAAATCCGATGAGAAGGAAATGCTCTGTTTCTCCTCAAAGAATTTCCTTTATATTTTGTCATCAGTTCACGGTGATAATTCTCGTTCCAATGTTCCCGCCTGACAATAGATCAACGAAGGCTTCAGGCGCTCTTTCCAGCCCATTAAAAATATCGTTTATCGGATCTATTTCGCTCTTCCTAATCATTTCCTTAATCTTCTCCCTCGCTTGAGAATATTCCTTTTCATAGTCGAAAACGAGAAAGCCTTCCATGCGGATTCGTTTGTTGACAAGTAGTCCGGGGATGCCTCTTGGGCTTCCCGAGGGTTCGTTAGTGTCGTATTGAGAGATTGCCCCACAGCATACTATTCTTCCGTGTTCCTTCATCCTGAAAAGTGCGGTTCCCAAGACATCACCACCAACATTGTCGAAAAAAATATTGATACCTTCTGGGCAAGCTTCCTTAAGCTTTCCTCGAAATTGTTGGGATCGATAGGAGACTGCTTTATCGAACCCTAAACGGTTTGTGAGTTGCGAGCACTTGAGTGCGTCACCAGTTATTCCGATGGTTTTGCAGCCTTTTAGTTTCGCAAATTGTCCAACGAGATGCCCTACACTGCCGGCGGCGGCACTAATTACAACTGTTTCGCCTGGTTCTGGATCGCCTATTTGGAAAAAACCGAAGTAGGCCGTCAGCCCATTTGTTCCTAGAGCGCCTAGATAATGGTGTAAATCTATGTCTTCGATGATTTTCTTGCATTGAGAAGCCTTCTGCTTGCTATAGTCTTGCCAGCCGCTCTGACAGATGACAAGATCCCCTTTCTTGAAGCTCTCGCTTTTTGATGCCTCTATCTCACATATGCCTGTGGCATTCATTACTACTCCAGCTTGCGGCGCGCCAGCGTAGCTTGCGCTTCCTTGCAGGCCTGCTCTGCTTCCGGCTGCTATAGTGACAAGCTTGGTCCTGCAAAGGACCTCACCTTCATTTACAGGAGGTATTTCTGCCGAAACGATTTTAAAGTTTTCTCTCATTAGTCTCTTTTCCGGAAGGCTGTCGATAATTACTTGTCTGTTTTCCATAAATCAAGATGCTCTGAGGTTAATAATCCGGATTTGTTATACGCTCAAATATCTGAGAGCGCAATTTTGTCTAGCTTTTCATCTTTATAATAATCGCTCCCCGGTTTTCGCCATCCTCACGAAATTCGATTATTGTTCCTCTTTTCTTTAAAGCGGAGAGCTCTCTCAGGGCTTCCTCCTTGATCAACTTTGATCCCACGATAGCTCTGATAAATTGATGGGATTGTGTTTGGCTTTCTTTGATTGCCTCGCTTAGTTTCGTTGTTGCCTCTTCTAGTGTTTCTTTGTTGTGCGCAATATCAATTGTTTTAACAGAGCCATCATGCTGATTTTTCAGTTCAGAGTCACATTTCGGACATATTTCTATCGAGGAGAAAATAGTCATTCCACAGTTTCGGCATCGGATTCTTTCTTTGTTGTTCATGGTCTCTTATTCTAGGCTGAGTAATATGTAGCAGATTATCAGAAAATTGTGGGAGAGAAACACGACCTGAAATATTGACTTCCAAGGCAGTCGGTTATGAGGGAGAATAATAAAGATATGGTATTGGAAGCCCGTCGGATGAATAAAAAAAGGCTGATTTCCAGTTAATATAGGAAACAGAGAGTTCGGAGATTGACTTAATGGGTCTTATGAAAATTCTTGTAAAGAAAACATTTTACGGCGTTTTGGCTTCTTCGTTTTTTATCGGATGGTCCTACGCGGATAAGTTTGAGGGAACGATGGATTTATTCGAATCCTCCCCGGTGCTCCAGCCTTATTTCGATAACTCTTTCGGTTATGCTGTTTTTCCTAAAGTTGGGAAGGGTGGGCTTTTTTTCGGTGCCTCTCATGGAAAGGGGCAGGTCTATCGGTTAGGTAAGTTGGTCGGGAAAGTTGAATTAAACGAATTCACTGTCGGGTTGCAGTTTGGTGGCCAGACATTTAGCGAGATCATTTTTTTTCAGGATGAACGTGCATTTGATGAATTTGCCAGGGGTGGTTTTGAGCTGGATGCGTCTGTTTCGGCCGCTGCCGTTAATCTAGGTCTTCAGGCGCAGCTAGGAACGGGAGGGACTTCTGCGAGCACTGGTAAGGGAGCATCTTCGACTAAGCAAGCGGATAACGGTTATAACAAGGGCTTCGCAATTTTCGTTCATCCTCGGGGAGGTTTGATGTTTGAGCTATCGTTAGGTGGTCAGGGTTTTATCTATGAGCCATTGGTTGCGGGTAGTTTAGCCACAGAATAGATACCCATATGTCTCTAAATCTTCTGTAGTGAACTTAGTTTTTTTGATGAGAAGTGATCTCTTCGGAGAAATTTATCCTCTATAATCGAGCTTATGATGTTGTAATCCGGTTCCAGAATGCTTGAAGTTGAAGACTTAACTTGCTTAAGGAAAGGTAGAGCTTTATTTTCAGAGCTGAGTTTTTCGGTTAGGAAAGGGGAGATTCTCCAAGTAGTGGGCCCTAACGGTAGCGGCAAAACCACTCTTATTAGGACTTTAGTCGGGCTTTACACGAATTTTCGGGGAGAGATAAATTGGAATCTCTCGGAATCCCCGTTGTTTATGGGTCACCGGAGCGGGATAAATGATCACATGACCGTTCGTGAAAATGTCGAATGGTTAGTATCTCTAAACGATCAGGTATTTAAGCCGAGTCAATTAGATGATGTTATGAAAAATCTTGGTCTTGCGAAATTAGAAAGTATTTTTTGTGCTGATCTTTCTTTTGGCCAGAAAAAAAAAGTTTCGATTGCACCTTTTCTATTAAGTGACAATCTTTGTTGGCTAATGGACGAACCCTTCAGCGGCCTTGATAAAAATGGTGTAGCGCTCTTGGGGAAATTTTTTGGTGATCGTATGGCCGAGGGTGGGCTGATTATATTCTCCAGCCATCAGCCGGTTTCGATAGGCGGTCCTTTAAGAAGTGTGGTGCTGAGTTGACATTCTTTAAAGCCAGCATACGGAGAGAGTTAATAAATTATCACCGTAAGCCCTCACTCGTATTAAATCCGCTCGTTTTTTATGGGCTAGTAGTGTTTTTGTCTGTAATAGCAGTGGGGCCTGAGAAGGGGCAACTGGTTCAGGTTGCTCCTGCCTTTATTTGGACCGCGGCTCTTCTCGCAATACTAATGTCAGCAGACGGAGTTTTCAGAAACGATTACGAAGATGGATCACTCGAGCTCGTTGTTGTTTCTGGAAAATCTCTTGCCGTATATGTTTTAGCTAAGACAACAGCTCATTGGATAGTTACAGTAGTTCCGCTGGTTCTTTTGATGCCTTTGCTTGGAATCACGCTCTTTTTTGATTTCCGGTCGATCTGGGTTCTGTGCCTGGGGATTGTTTTGGTGACTCCCACACTTAGCATCCTAGGTGCGGTCGGTGCCGCGATAACCCTAGGACTTCCTAGGAATGGGATGTTGACCTTTGTTTTGATTCTTCCTTTCTATGTCCCTCCTTTGATTTTTGTTACTGGTATGATTCAGGCATCACAATTAGGGGAGGCTATTCTTCCCTTTGTTTATTGGCTTTTAGGCATCTTTTTTCTGGCGATTGCTTTAGCGCCCATGGTTTTGATAGCGTGCTTGCGTATGGCGGCAGAAGACTAGATCTTTCTGGTATAATTTAAGAGGGAAATTAAAGGATAGTTGAATGTTGGGGTGGTTTCATAAGTTGGGCTCTCCTAAGCTTTTCTTTGAAATATCTACGCGCTGGCAAAACCCGATAACTGCATTGTCTGTCTTGGTTATAGGAGGTTGCGCTTTCTGGTGTTTGCTGTTCGCTCCCGCTGATTATCAGCAGGGGCACGCTGTGCGAATTATGTACATTCACGTTCCGGCAGCTATTCTAGCTCAGTCTGGTTATATTTTTATGGCGTTGTGCAGCGCCGTTTACCTGATCTGGAATATTAAGTTAGCTGACTGGGCTGCAAAAAGCGTCGCACCGCTTGGCGCTTCCTTAAGTTTTCTTGTTCTTATCACTGGCTCTATATGGGGAAAGCCGACTTGGGGTGCATGGTGGGTCTGGGATGCGAGGCTGACTTCTACGCTAGTGCTGCTTCTCCTTTATCTGGGCATGATTGCCTTGAGAGGGGCTTTGGAGGAAAAAGGAACTGATGGCCGTGCCTGCGGCATCTTGGCTATAGTGGGATTGGTGAACATCCCAATTATAAAGTTTTCCGTGGATTGGTGGTTTACTCTTCATCAACCGGCTAGCTTTAAACTGACTGAACAGCCAGCTATGCCGCTAGAGATGTGGTTGCCTTTGCTAATAATGGTTATCGGTTATTATCTTTTCTTTTTTTCTGTTTGGATTTATAGAATAAGGAACGAGATATTGATTAGAGAAAAGAAAACGGCGTGGGTAAAGAGTTGGGCGGGTTCCAGTTGAGATTTGATAATATAGAAAGTTTTTTGTGGATGGATGGTGTAGGTTTGTTCGTCTGGAGTTCCTACTTTATTACCTTGGCCGTATTGACACTGAATTTGCTCATCCCTTATTTGAAAAAAAAGCGAATAAAAAAAGAAATTAGAGAAGCAAGTGAAAACTAATCGCATAATTTCGAGTTAAACGAATGAAATTCGGTACGATGAAGCCTCACCGGCGTGAGAGGTTGTTGTTGATACTCTTTGTGCTCGCGGCAGCTGGAAGTTCTATTGCTTTTGTTCTTATGGCGCTGAATGACAATATCAATCTATTTTATTCGCCACAACAAATTTTGTCTGGAGAGGCACCTACGAACAGAGTTATAAGAGCTGGCGGGATGGTGCTTGAGGGAAGTGTAATCAGGTCTTCCAAGGATTTGGAAGTTAGATTCCTGATAAGCGACATGAAAGGTTCGTCCGTCCCGATAGTTTACAGAGGCATCCTGCCAGACCTTTTCAGAGAAGGGCAGGGTATTATAAGCAAAGGAAAGTTAGAGGAGACAGGAACTTTCATTGCGACTGAAGTTTTAGCCAAACACGATGAAAACTATATGCCCCCTGAGCTTGCTGAGGTTCTTCCCAAGACACATAGGAAGAATGGGGAATGGAAGGTTAAAGAGTGATACCTGAACTAGGAAATTTCTCGCTTATGCTGGCGCTGGGGCTTAGCCTAGGTTTATCGATTTTGCCCGCTGTGGGTGTAAAGACTAAAGATCTTACTCTGATTCGGTCCGGTGGTTCTCTTTCTTTGGGGGTTTTTGTTTTTCTGATTATAAGTTTTCTGTGTCTTCTTTACGCATTTGTCGGAGACGATTTTACCGTTAAATACGTTGCAGATAATTCTAATACGGCTTTACCCATACCATATAAAGTGTCAGCAATTTGGGGAGCTCATGAAGGTTCTTTTCTCTTGTGGACGATGATAATGGGGGGGTGGACATTCGCTGTTGCTTCTTTTAGTCGCAGTTTGACGATAGACATTAAAGCAAGAGTCATGGCAGTGATGGGAGGGCTAAATACAGGGTTCCTGTGCTTTCTTTTGTTTGCATCCAATCCGTTTGAACGAAATCTGCCGTTCCATCCCCAGGATGGTGCAGATTTAAATCCGTTATTGCAGGATTTTGGTCTCATCGTGCACCCGCCAATGCTTTATATGGGTTACGTCGGTTTCGCTGTTCCTTTCGCTATGGCTATTGCCACTCTGACTGCGGGACGAATCGATGCTGCCTGGGCTAGGTGGTCTAGGCCATGGACTAATGCTGCCTGGGCGTTTTTGACTATAGGAATTGCTCTAGGCAGTTGGTGGGCATATTATGAGTTAGGATGGGGTGGTTGGTGGTTTTGGGATGCTGTCGAAAATGCGTCATTTATGCCCTGGTTGGTGGGCACCGCACTTGTTCATTCTCTAGCTGCCACTGAGAAACGAGGTGTTTTTAAAAGCTGGACCGTACTTTTGGCTATTTCGGCATTCTCGCTAAGCCTTTTAGGAGCATTTTTGGTTAGGTCCGGGGTTCTTACCTCGGTTCACGCATTTGCCGTTGATCCGGCTCGTGGAGTTTTTATCTTGGCTTTTCTTATTCTGGTAGTGGGCGGGTCTCTTCTTCTTTACGCCTATAGAGGAGGACTTTCTCCTGGCCTAGCGAGTTTTTCGTGGAAGTCGCGCGAAGCTTTTATCCTTTCGAATAATTTGCTATTGGTTGTTGCTACGAGCGTAATTCTTATTGGAACGCTGTACCCCCTTGTCTACGAAGTGATTACGGATGGATCTAAAATTTCGGTTGGCCCTCCCTATTTTAACGCCGTATTCGTCCCAATTATGAGTGTTCTCTTTATGATTATGGTGTTCAGCCCATTTTCCCGATGGGGGGATACAGAGCTGGAGCTATTGTTTAGAAAAAATCGTTCGAAAATCTTATTAGTTATTTTCTTCGTTTCTATGGCGACCGTTTTTTTTGGGCAGGATGTTTTCTATTATGGTTTAGGTCTTGAAATTCTTGCTGTAATGATAATTGTTTTTCTTATCAAAAAGGTTTTGGAACTTAAACAAGTGCCCTCGGCATCCTATCTGGGCATGTTGCTATCGCATTTCGGTGTCGCTGTGGTGATTCTCGGTGTGGCCGTAACCGTTTACTACTCGGAAGGCAAAGATGTGCGGATGGACCCTGGTGAAAAAATAGTGGTGTCCGGATATGAGTTCAAATTTTTGGGTGTAGAAAAAGTGAGAGGCCCCAATTATCTATCTGACCAGGCCGAATTTATGGTCTCGCGCGACGCTAAAGTGATAGCAACATTGAGGCCCGAGAAACGATTCTATCCGGTTGCTCAGGATGTAATGACTGAAGCGGCGATGCACGTTTCCCTGTTCCGGGATCTTTACATTGCGCTCGGTGAGCCGGTTGGAGAGAGCGCCTGGGCAGTAAGAGTCCATGTCAAACCCTTTGTAAGGTGGATCTGGTTCGGTGGCCTGCTGATTGCTTTGGGAGCTTTTGTTACCCTTTTTGATGGTCGCTATCGGGCTGCAAGATATAAAACTGTTCAGGTTCCAGCTCTAGGAGTGTCGCCTTGACGTTCAAGCGAAGTCTTTTGATACCTCTTGTTGTTTTTTTGATGATGGCGCTATTTCTCGGGTTTGGGTTTCGGTTGGATAACGCAAAGATACTTCCTTCAGCACTTCTGGATAAACCGGTCCCAGAGTTCCGGCTGCATGATTTGATGTTGAAAGAAGTTGTCCGTTCTCCAAAAGATCTGCTGGGGGAGGTCGCCTTAATTAACGTCTGGGGTACATGGTGTCCTAACTGCATAGTTGAGCACCCTGAACTTCTGAGAATCAGCAAGGAGGAAGATATAAAGGTATACGGGATAAATTACAGAGATAATAATGCGAAAGCGATTGAGTGGCTTGAAAGGTTTGAAGATCCGTACATTTTCTCTGTGGTTGATAGTGAAGGCAAACTTGCGATAGATCTGGGAGTATATGGAGCCCCCGAAACTTTTGTAATTGATAAAAAAGGAATTATCAGAAAGCGTCATGTGGGTCCTTTGAATTTTGAAATCTGGACAAATGAAATCGAGCCAATAGTTGATTACCTTAAGAGTTTTTAGGATGAAAATTTATACTTTGTTGATTCTTCTTCTTGGTTTTCAGCCATACTTAATAGCTTCTATCGATGTTTATCCATTCCCCAATCAGAAACTCTCTGAGAGATACGAGAGATTAATCTCTGAACTTCGTTGCCCGCAATGTCTTAACACAAATCTGGCTGGATCCGATGCAATGATAGCTCAGGATTTGCGTCGAGAAGTTCATCGTCTGTTAATAGAAGGCAAGACAGATGAACAGATTCTCGATTTCATGCAATATCGATACGGGGATTTCATTCTTTATAAGCCTAGGTTTGAATTAAGGACCTCTTTTCTTTGGCTGAGCCCAATTTTTCTTATCTTTATTGCCGCTTTGATATGGTTTCAGATTGTCAGGAACCGCAAAGTCCCTATGCCTTTAAATGACAATGAAGAAGCTCAGTTAAACAGAATTCTAGAGGGTAGGGATCGCTAGTGTTTTACCTTTGCGTATGCCTTTTGTCGATTTTGGCCGGGTTCTTTGTTATCTCGACACGTTTCTATAGAGCTCCAGACCAAATCAGCCGTAATGAAGTTAATTTGGCTGTTTACGAAGAGCAATTAGGGGAGATAGAGAAAGAGCATACTTTTAATGCTGACCAGCTTAGATCTGAGACCAAAAGGGAACTCATTCTAAATGCTTCGGAAACACCAAAAGAGACGGATGAATTCTATTCAGGTAGTGGAACGGGCCTTCTGTTTTCAGCACTTATTCTTCCTTTCATTTCTTTGTTTATTTACTTTGATTTCGGTTTGGGGCGAGGTGCTATCGCCGATGTTGATTTGGCGAAAGCCCTAGTGAATAGTGATCCTTCAGACAAGCCCAGCTATCGAGTTTTTGTTCAAGCCCTTGAGGCACGAGCCGAAGTTAAACCAGGTGATCATGATCTTCAGTTTCTGCTGGCTAGAGGGTATTCGGAGTTGGGCAGGTACGATAAAGCTGCTCTCAAATATCGCGGACTTCTGGATTCTTTCCCGATGGATTCAGGGCTGTTGTCCAACTACGCCGGAGCCCTTTTTGTTGCAAGTGATAGACAGATGACCGAACCGGTAAGGGTGGCTGTGGACAAGGCATTAAAAGCAAATCCTTCGGATGTGTCTATGATGGAAATTAAGGCGATCGCTTCCATCGCCGGTGGAGATGAGCGGGCTGCACTTGCTTGGTTTAAAAAAGCCCTGGATACGGGCCTCACTGGTGAGAGGGCAGATTTGATTAAGGCTGCGATGCATGGGATTCGCCCAGGACATGAAGAATCTGAAGCTGGCTCCGCGGCGTTTGACGAGGCGCGCAAACTGGAAGTAGGGGTTGATATTTCAGAAACCATCTATATAAGCAGTTCGTCTATGGTATACGTTTATGCTAGGGCGGCTAATGGTCCTATGGTGCCCCTTGCGGTGAGGAAAATACCTCCAGAGTCACTGCCACAGACCATTGTTTTAACTGAATCCATGGCGATGGTAGAAGGAATGGGGTTAGCTGATTTTGATGAGGTCGTTGTAGTTGCTCGGTTGTCCCAATCCGGAAATGTTAAAAAAGCGATTGGGGATTACGAAGCGATATCCCAAGTGATCAATTTCAACGAAGGGTATAGCCCAATAACTTTGTATCTTGACAGCGTGGTAGAAGAGTGAGTGTTTCACTGATTTTAGGTTTTGTGTGTATGTTAAAGAGCATTAATTTAATGCCTTTATTTAAGACCAGATGATGAACGTAGTATAAATTGCGCTTTTAATTTGCTGATATAGACCAAGGATTGTATGGTTGGATGTCTAAAAAAAAATGAGAGGATGACGACGTGAGCGCGGATGGCATATGGAACTGTACGATAAACTCTCCCATGGGTTCTCAGGAGGGAAAGATGACCTTGGTAACCGAAGGCAATAGCCTGTCTGGCAAGATGGATGGGCCTCAGGGGACGCAAGAGTTTGAGGGCGGAACTGTGGATGGCAACGACCTGGCTTGGAAAATGGAGATGACATCTCCTATGCCAATGACTTTGGAGGTTTCTGCTTCGGTTGATGGAGATGCAATAAGTGGAAATATCAAGCTGGGTGCGTTTGGAGATGCAAGCTTTAGTGGTACCCGAGGCTGACCTGGCGTTTGCTAACGGAAGTTTGGGCTCAGCATTTAGGAAAAAAGTAGCCTAGAAAGGAGTTAGGATGCACGATGTGATCATTAAGAATGGCCTTGTAGTAGATGGTCTTGGGAATGAGCCGGTCGAGACGGATGTTGTCGTTGAAAACGGGAAAATCGTATCCTTGGGGAAGTCGAATCATAAGGCTTTCAGAGAGATTGACGCAAAAAATCATCTTGTTACCCCGGGGTTTGTTGATCTTCATACTCATCTGGATGCCCAGGTTGGTTGGGATCCCATGCTAACTCCAATTACTTGGCATGGTGTTACTACTGCGTTGCTTGGGAACTGCGGTGTCACCTTTGCCCCATGCAAAGCCGAGGACCGGGAATTTCTGGCTTCTATGATGGAAACTGTCGAGGACATTCCCAAAGAGGCCATAATGGGCGGGCTTTCTTGGAACTGGGAGCATTATGGCGAATATCTAGATGAGATTGAGAAGCTTGATCCTGCTATAAACGTGGCGGGAATGATCGGTCACTGCGCTTTAAGATATTATGTAATGGGGGAACGGAGCATTGATGATCAGGCTACTGTTGCCGAAAAAAGGGAGATGGCAAGTCTTGCGGAAAAAGCTATATCCGAAGGTGCTGTGGGTTTTTCTACTTCTCGGTTTTTGGGTCACGTGATACCGGACGGTCGACATGTTCCAGGAACTCACGCTGAACATTCAGAGTTAGTAGAAATAGCGAAGGTTGTTGGTAAGAAAGGCGCGCTAATGCAGAATGTCACCAATTTTTCGGGTGATTTTGATGGAGAAATGGAGCTGATTCGTAAGCAGGCAGAGTGTTCGCGGGTTCTTTTTAGCCATGGTACGGGACGAACGACAAGCTATGGAGATAAGGTTGAAGGTTTAGTTTCAGGTATGCGTTCAGCGGGCTTAGACGTAAATGCAATATGTATCCCTCGCTCCTCAGGCTTTGTTTCAGGTCTTCAGGCTACGCTACCTTGGCGGGGAGGTGTGTGGGATGATTTCGCCGCCTTGTCTTTCGAAGATCGTGTAGCAAAGCTTGCTGATCCTGTTTTTGTCAAGATGCTTGTTGACTGGGCTAACACGAATAAGGCACTAATTTCACCAAATCAGATTTTTTATCTGGGTTCGGGGGACAAGCCTGAGTATGCAGGCACGTCAGAGGATAGTCTGGGTGCTGTAGCGAGGCGTGCGGGCCAGAGTGCAGCTGAAACTTTTTTAGCTATTTCAAGGGAGAGTGGGGGACGTGCTTTGTTCACCCTCCGGTTTTTTAACCAGAATATTGATGCTGTGGCGAAAGCAATTTCAAGCGAATTCTGTTTGCCTAGTCTTGGTGATGCAGGAGCTCATGTTGGACAAGTGATGGATTCAGGCTGGGCAACTTTTGTGTTGAGTCACTGGTGCAGAGATGCAGCCCTATTTTCTCTTGAAGAGGGTGTCAGGCGTTTGACGTCAGCGCCAGCAAGAATAATGGGACTTAAGGATAGAGGAGTTATTAGAGAGGGATATCGGGCCGATATCAACGTCATAGATATTGATAGGTTGTCGGAAGCTATGCCGGAAATTGCATACGACTTTCCTGGAGGTACCCCGCGCTTTATTCAACGCGCAAGAGGCTATACTGCGACTCTTTGTAATGGTCGCCTGATCCTAGAAAATGATGAGCATACAGGAAGAAGAGCCGGAATGGTTCTGCGCAGTTAATCCCCTTTATGGCCTCAGTTCTAGCTCGAATAGTAATGCTTTATCGAACTAATCGTTTTGTCGAGACGAAAAATTTTTTGTGTCAGTTAAAGAAGTTTATTTTATAGGGAACATGAAACCACAGTTTATTCATTTGCGAGTGCATTCGGAATACTCCTTGAGCGATGGGATAGTTCGCGTTGCACCCTTGATTGATCGGTGTGTTGAGCAGAAAATGCCGGCTGCCGCTCTTACGGACGCGAATAATCTTTTTGCGCTTATAAAATTCTATAGCCAGGCTGAAGCAAATGGGATTAAACCAATTGTGGCTTGCGATGTCTTGATAATGGACGATGATGACGAAGACCTAACGACGCTGGTGCTTATTGCTAAAAATGACATTGGCTATCGCCATCTATCTCAGTTGGTATCTAGATCTTATTCGGAGACTTGCAACAAACATATCCCCTCTGTTTCCAGGCAATGGTTGAAAGAGAAGTCGGAGGGCCTGATAGGTTTGTCTGGAGGAAGGGAAGGGGATATTGGTAAAGCTCTTCTTGGAGGCAATTTGCAGGCAGCTGCTGACAAGCTTAACTTCTGGTCTTCTATATTTCCCAATTCGTTTTATCTTGAGTTACAAAGAACAGGAAGAGAATATGAGGAAGAATATAATCAGCTAGCCTTAGATCTTGCTGACCAGAAAAAATGCCCGGTCGTTGCAACAAACGATGTTCGTTTTCTGGACCGAGAGGAATTTGAAGCTCATGAGGTGCGGGTATGCATCCATGAAGGACGAGCTCTCGATGATTCTCGAAGAGAGAGACGTTATAGCCAAGAGCAATATCTGAAGTCTACAGAAGAAATGCTGGCATTGTTTTCGGATATTCCTGAAGCGATTGAAAATGCGATAGAGATCGGAAAGAGATGTAATGTAAATATCGACTTAGGCAGTTGTTCTTTTCCGGACTATCCTGTTCCTGAAGGAGAGACGCCCGGATCTTTTTTAGAAAAAAGAGCAAGAAAAGGGCTCGAGAAAAGGCTTAGAAAAATTTTCCATGATTTTCCTGAGAAAAATAAACTGGGAAGCGACTATGAAAAAAGACTTTGTTTTGAGTTAGATACCATTAACCAGATGGGTTTTGCAGATTATTTCTTGGTAGTCATGGAATTCATTAGCTGGGCAAAGTCAAATAAAATCCCTGTGGGACCTGGGCGTGGATCGGGAGCAGGCTCTCTGGTCGCTTATTCCCTTGAGATTACTGATATAGATCCGCTCGAATATGATCTTCTGTTTGAAAGGTTTCTCAATCCTGAAAGAGTTTCCTTGCCTGACTTCGATATAGATTTCTGTATAGAAGGTCGAGATCTTGTAATCCAGCATGTCGTCGAGCGATACGGTCAGGGTTCCGTTTCCCAGATTATTACGTTTGGCACAATGGCGGCGAAAGCCGTGGTAAGAGATGTGGCCAGAGTGCAAGGAAAACCCTATGCCCTTGCAGACAAATTGTCCAAATTAATTCCCTTTGAGCCAGGAATGACCTTGGCTAAAGCTGTCGAGCAAGAACCTCTGCTAAGAGATTTCATTGCGGCAGATGAAGATGCGGATGAAATTATGGAAATGGCTTATAAGCTTGAAGGATTGACTAGAAATGTCGGACGTCACGCAGGTGGCGTAGTCATTGCTCCCACTGACCTGACTGATTTTACTCCTACTTATCGTGATGAACTTGGTGGTGGTTTAATGACCCAGTTCGACATGGTGGATGTGGAAAAAGCAGGTCTAGTCAAGTTTGATTTTCTAGGACTGAAGACGTTGACGATTATTGATAATGCTGTCCGTGAGATAAATAAAATCAAGATGAAAGATGGCGACCCTCTTCTTGAAATAGAAGAGATAAACCTGGAGTGCGAACAAGTATATCGGGATTTGCAAAATGCCAGAAGTGCTGCTGTTTTCCAATTGGAATCCAGAGGAATGAGAGAACTAATGAAGAAAGTTAAACCGAGTTGTTTTACTGATATCGTTGCTCTCGTCGCTCTTTTTAGACCTGGACCCATGCAACTTTCAGAAGATTTTATTAATAGAAAACACGGAAGAGAAAAGGTTGATTACCTTCACCCCAGCCTGGAACATATATTGAAGGACACATACGGAGTTATGCTTTATCAGGAACAGGTAATGCAGATTGCTCAGATATTGGCGGGTTATAGCCTAGCGGAAGCAGATCTCTTGCGACGCGCTATGGGGAAGAAAAAACGTGAAGAGATGGCAGAACAAAAAGAGAATTTTCTGTTGGGCGCCCAAAGAAATGGCGTTCACCGGAAGCAGGCTGATTATATTTTCGGGCTTATGGAGAAATTTGCGGGGTACGGATTTAATAAACCTCATTCCGTTGCATATGCGATGATTGCATATCAGACTGCTTGGTTAAAACATTTTTACTCCGCTCATTTTATGGCATCGGTGCTTTCTTCGGAGATGCAGAATACTGACAGGATACTTTTGAATATAGAAGAGTGCCGTACCCTCGATATTAGTGTTCGTCCGCCTGATATTAACTCGGGCGAATACCGTTTTATTGCTGAATCAGATAACAGCATTGTATATGGTCTTGGAGCAATTAAAGGATTAGGAGAAGGTTCAATTGAATCTTTGATAGAGGTTAGATCAAAGGGAGGTATTTTTGTCGACCTTTTCGATTTCTTTGAAAGAGTAGATAATAAAAAAGTTAATAGGAGATCGATTGAAGCCCTTATTAATAGTGGAACTCTGGACAATCTCTTAACTGATGTTCCAGAAAATGTCCCCGATAAAACCGGTTATAGGCGTGCTGCGTTGGCCATGATTCAGGATGATGCGATCAGGTTGTCGGAGCAGCAATCGCTAGATAAGGATGCTGGCCATACAGATTTGTTCTTGGGCGATGATATGTCAAGTGGCAAGGCAGTTTATGTGTTGAATCCGGAAGAAGTTATCAATTCCATATCATTACGAAAGCGGTTGGAGAAGGAAAAAGAGAGTCTCGGGTTGTTCCTGACGGGGCACCCAGTAGATGAGTATAGAGAAGAAATTATGAATATCACTGATTCGAATATTGGTGATCTGCGCCCTCTTTCAAAAGAAATAATTGTTGGCGGCCAGATAGTGGAAAAGCGTCTGACCAAGAACAGGAGAGGAGAATCGCTCGCTTTTATAATGCTTGATGATAAAACTGGCCGTGCTGAAGTCTCTATATTTTCTGATCTTTTTAATTCGGTTAGCGAAAAAATAAATAGAGATGATGTTGTTTTTGTTAAAGGAAGTGTTTCGGAGGATGATTTTTCGGGAGGGATGAGAATAAAAGCTGTCCAGGTTTTTTCGATTGAAGAGATGAGGAATAGATGCTCGACTGGTTTGATAATAGATATACATGAGGACAAGCTGTCTGAATGCCTAGCGAATGACCTCAGGTCTTTGCTTACCCCTTATCGTTTGGACTGCGATGAAGGTTGCCCCGTGATAGCCAGATTTTCAAAAAAGGGATTGAAAGGCGAGATTGCCTTTGGGTCCAGCTGGAGAGTAGATTTGAGAGACCCTTTGTTAAAAGAGTTAAGAGAAAACTTTGGAGAAGATAGCGTAAATCTTGAATACAAATAGGAAGACCGTTCAATATGTTGGACAAAATTTCCATTGAAAAAATTAACCATCCGAAAATAAAAAAGGTATTTGTTGCTCTAAGTGGAGGAGTCGATTCTGTAGTGTTGCTCGATCTGGTTTCTGCATGTGCTCGAAAGCCGGTCTGTGCTTTGAATGTGAATCACGGGCTACATGAAAAATCTGATATGGCGAGTTCTTTTTGTAAGGCCTTGGCAGGACATTATTCAGTTGAATACGTTTCGGTCGATGCCGAGGGCATAAATCGGTCATCTGGCATTGAGGAGGCCGCTCGAAAAGCCAGGTATGAAATATTTGAAGAATCTTTAGCGTTCGGAGACCTGCTACTAGTCGGCCATCACTCTGATGACCAACTAGAAACGGTTTTGTTCAAGCTATTTCGCGGCGGCGGTGAATTTGGTCTTAGCGGCATGCCTATGGAAAGACCCATTGGTAGAGCTACTTTGTATAGGCCAATGCTTGGCTTGACGAAAAAGGAAATATTGGAATACGCGAAAAAAAAAGGGCTAAAATGGGTTGAAGACCCCACAAACTTAGATACGAAATTTGATAGGA
Source organism: Gammaproteobacteria bacterium (assembly GCA_002708765.1). GTDB lineage: Bacteria > Pseudomonadota > Gammaproteobacteria > Pseudomonadales > Azotimanducaceae > UBA9659. Next base: position 67,513 of record PAPD01000006.1, read on the forward strand.
ACTATATCCGGCATCAGCTGGTGCCTATGATTCTCAAAAGGTTTCCTAATGCCGAGACTTCGATTCTTACAAAAATAGAAAACGATAGTTATGGCAGATCAAATCTTCTAGAAACTGCGAAAGGAGATTTGGAAGAGCTGTTAATAGAAAGAGACTGTCTTGATCTTGATAGAGTCAAGAAATTGAAAACAGAGATCATTTGCAATTTGGTGATTGTCTGGTTAGTCAGTCTTAGACTTCCCATCCCAAGAAAGCCATTCTTATTGGAATTAACTAAAAGGATATTGTCTGGCCGCAAAGTAGACATGGTTTTTAAGTGGATAACCTTCCGTGATTATAAGGGTCGCTTGTATATTGGAAAGAAACTGCCAGGAATCCTTAGACAAGAACAATTTGCGTTGAGAGATCGTGTTTATATTCCAGGGGGTTTTGTCAACCAAAATCTGGTTAGAGGGAAGGGGTTAAAGGTAAAAGACGGTTATCAGCTAAAATTTAGATCAGGTGGAGAAACCTTCCGATCTCGTCACAGAAAGGACCTCAGTAAATTGTTCCAGGAATTGAATGTTCCTTCATGGCTCAGATCCAGGTTGCCTCTGGTATATTCGGGAAAGGATTTTGTTGCTTTGTCCGGTCTATCTGGGTGGAATGTACCTATGGTTGTTGCAGATGATTGGCGAGCCGAGAAAGGTGAAACCGGATTTTACCTAGATTTGGTTCTGGAAGATCGTTTTCTTTAGGTTGTCTTGTGCTTCTGAAATTCGTTGTGGGTGAGGTTCATGCGTGTTAGTCTTTAACCCCATCTTGGCCATACTTCTATGGCCGCGAAAAGAGATGGGATTGTCATGTCGAGATATATTTTTGTCACTGGTGGAGTGGTTTCTTCGTTAGGAAAAGGAATCGCTGCAGCTTCCCTAGGGGCTGTGCTGGAGGCCCGAGGGTTAAGGGTGACAATGCTTAAGCTTGATCCATATATTAACGTTGATCCGGGAACGATGAGTCCGTTGCAACATGGAGAGGTCTATGTGACAGCAGATGGAACGGAAACAGATCTTGATCTTGGCCATTATGAACGATTCGTTAAATCCTGCAGTAACCTTACTCGGAATAATAACTTCACTACCGGAAGAATATATGCTGATGTTATTGCAAAAGAACGAAGAGGAGATTATCTAGGTGCAACTATTCAGGTGATTCCCCATATTACGGATGAGATAAAAAAGAGAGTTGTTGAGGCTGCAGAAGGATTTGATGTAGCCATAGTGGAAATTGGTGGTACTGTCGGAGATATTGAATCGCAACCTTTTCTTGAGGCTGCGAGACAATTGAAATTTGAGCTGGGAAGCTCTCACGCTCTTTTAATGCACTTAACTCTGGTCCCCTATATCGCGACAGCTGGAGAAACTAAAACTAAACCTACTCAGCACTCTGTAAAAGAGCTTAGATCTATAGGCTTGCAGGCAGATATCCTGGTTGTTCGTTCAGACCACCAGATTCCTAAGGGCGCCACCGAGAAGATTGCTCTCTTTACAAATGTTGAACCGAGAGCAGTTATACCGCTGATCGATTCGGATACGATATATCGGATCCCTCTTATGTTAAACGAACAAGGGCTAGACGAAATCATTCTTGAAAAATTTCTTATGAATTTTCCTCCTGCCGATCTGAAAGATTGGAGAAATGTGGTGAACAACCAGTTGAATTCAAATCATTCAGTAAAACTCATGATGGTGGGAAAATACACGGATTTGTCTGATGCATATAAATCCTTGAACGAGGCCTTAGTTCATGCGGGTATCCAAACGTTTACCAAGGTAGAAATAGAATTTGTAGATTCGGTTGAAATAGAGAATCAGGGAACTAGTCTTTTGGAAAAAGCTAATGCAATTCTGGTTCCGGGGGGATTCGGATCAAGAGGTTTTGAAGGAAAGGTCATGGCTGCGGGATTTGCCAGAGAGAGAAAAATACCCTATCTCGGAATATGTTATGGGCTGCATGCCGCGGTAATCGATGTTTCGCGGAATAAAGCTAATCTCAAGGAAGCGAACACTACTGAGAATAACCCGGATGTGTTGCACCCCGTTATTGGTCTGGTTACCGAATGGACCGATCAGGATGGACGAAAAGAACAGCGGGATAGCCTTTCAGATCTTGGCGGTACTATGCGCATGGGTGCCCAGGCCTGTTTTCTTTCGCCTGGCTCATTAACATTTAGGATATATGGTAAAGAAGAAATATGGGAGCGTCATAGACATCGCTACGAAGTAAATAACAATTATGTAGATGTGTTAGAAAAGGCTGGCCTTAGAGTGGCAGGTAGAAGTGCCGACATGTCCTTGGTGGAGGTAGTAGAGTATGAAGACCATCCCTGGTTTGTTGCAAGTCAATTTCACCCCGAGTTTACTTCGTCTCCTAGAGACGGGCATCCGTTGTTTAAAAGTTTCATTGAGGCTGCCTTGAAATGTCAGGCTGAAGGATAAGAAAGAATTTGATTACTGAAATGCAGGGTCGAGCAGATGAAATTATGTGGAAATGAAGTTAACGATACGACACCTTTCTTTCTGATAGCTGGCCCCTGTGTATTAGAATCGGAGAAGCTAGCGCTGGAAAGTTCTGAGTACCTGAAATCAATATGTGAAACGCTCGAAATACCATTAATCTTCAAGTCCTCTTTCGATAAGGCAAATAGAAGTTCCCACGAGAGTTTTAGGGGATTGGGTCTGGATAAAGGGCTAAGAATACTAGAGAAAATTAGAAAAGAGATTGGCGTCCCGGTTTTAACTGATGTCCATGAAGATACTCCACTAGATGAAGTTGCGGAGGTGGTGTCTGTTTTGCAGACACCCGCCTTTCTCTGCAGGCAAACGAACTATATCCAGAGAGTAGCTAGTGTTGGATTGCCAGTCAATATCAAAAAAGGCCAGTTCTTGGCGCCGGCGGATATGAAAAATGTAGTAGAGAAAGCTAGAGCAGTAGGGAACAGGGACATTCTAGTCTGTGAAAGGGGAGCAAGTTTTGGATACAACAACCTGGTGTCTGACATGCGTTCTCTGCCTATTTTGAGAAATACGGGCTGTCCCGTGGTTTTTGACGCAACCCATAGTGTTCAGTTGCCAGGAGGACAAGGTAGTTATTCTGGTGGTGAGAGAGATATGGTTCCGGTTCTTGCCCGAGCGGCTCTTGGCGTGGGGGTTCATGGTTTGTTTATGGAGACTCATCCAAATCCTGAAGAGGCTATGAGTGATGGCCCTAATAGCTGGCCGATGTATGAAATCAAACCTCTATTACAAACTTTGCAACAGATTGATGCAATAGTTAAAGAAAGAATAGCTTCGGGAGAGCTATAGATGAGTATGGAAGTCGCTGATATTCGTGCTAGAGAGATATTAGATTCGAGAGGTAATCCGACTATTGAGGCTGAGGTCCAGATAGACGGCGGAATAACAGGGAGGTCTTGTGTTCCCTCCGGTGCTTCGACGGGTTCAAAAGAAGCTATAGAACTCCGAGATTCTGATGAGAGCCGTTACCTAGGTAAAGGAGTGTTAGGAGCGGTCAAAAACATAAATACTCTTATCAGGGATTCTTTGCTGGGACTTGATGCGAGAGATCAAGAACGAGCAGATACCTTGATGTGTGAATTGGATGGGACTTCTAACAAATCTGTCCTAGGAGCGAATGCTATTCTTGCGGTCTCCCTCGCGTTGGCTGTAGCCACATCAAAAAAAATGGGGATTGAGTTGTACCAGAGACTGGGTCAACTAGGTCCGGGTTGGGATAATTTTACTATGCCGGTTCCGATGATGAATATTATTAACGGTGGTGAACATGCTGATAATAATGTAGATATCCAGGAATTCATGATTCAACCGGCTGGTCTCGATAGTTTTTCTGGAGCTCTTAGATGTGGAGCTGAGGTTTTCCATTCTTTAAAAGCGGTTCTAAAAAGGAAAAACATGCAAACGACCGTAGGAGACGAGGGAGGATTTGCACCAAATCTTCCTAGTAATGAAGAGGCAATAAAAATTATCATCGAGGCAATAGAAGAGGCCGGATATAAGCCTGGCAAAGATGTTTTTTTGACGCTCGACTGTGCCGCCTCCGAATTCTATAAATCTGGTAGATATAGACTTGAAGGCAAAGAATTTGATTCGAAGGAGCTTTCTGATTATCTTTTTGGATTAAGTGAGAATTACCCGATCAGTTCTATCGAGGATGGAATGCATGAGGAGGATTGGGCGGGATGGAAGTTGCTGACGGACAAATTAAGGCATATCCAATTGGTAGGCGACGATCTCTTTGTAACTAATCCGAGCCTCTTAAGAAAAGGTATAGAGAAAGGAATAGCTAATTCCATCTTAATTAAACCGAATCAAGTAGGTACCCTCACTGAAACTCTTTCGGCAATTTCAATTGCTAAAGAAGCAGGTTATAAAACAGTAATTTCCCATAGATCTGGTGAAACAGAAGATACATTCATTGCAGATCTGGCGGTAGCTACTGCGGCGGGTCAGATTAAGACTGGTTCGCTGTCTAGGTCAGACAGAATTGCCAAATATAACAGATTGATCAGAATCGAGGAGCACAGTTCGGCGATTTATAGAGGGAAGACAGAAATTTAAACATGGCCATTCGCTTTAGCATGATAACTCTTATTCTTGCAACCCTTGTTCTCGGGTTGCAGTACAGACTCTGGGTTGGAGAGGGCAGCATAGCTCATGTGAGTTTTCTCGATGAAAAAATTCAGGAAAAAAAGCAAGAGAATATGGATAAGCAGTTCAGAAACAAAGAATTGAAAGCCGAGATTGAGGACCTCAAATATGATACACAAGCGCTAGAAGCCATAGCCAGAAATGAACTTGGCCTGATAAAAGCGGGAGAAGAGTTCTTCCTGGTTCCAGAGAAATAACCTAGGATTTTAACTTCATATGAATTTCTAAAATGGCAAATTTGGTTTGGATGACTATAAATTGTAACCGATTGTTTAATAAAGTAAGCGCCTTGTTAACAATAAATTTAAACGGGAAAGGATTCTTGCTTTGGATCTAGACAAAAAAAAAGAAGGTTTAGGCATGACCTCCAGAAGAACTCGGAACAGGCTGGTAGCTCGTCTTAGAGATCGGGGAATAAGTGATGAGAGAGTTCTTGATGCCATCAGCGAGATTCCCAGGCATCTCTTTGTTGATGAAGCTCTGGCTCATCGGGCTTATGAAGATACTGCGTTGCCTATAGGGTTTAATCAAACTATCTCTCAACCCTACATCGTGGCTAAGATGACAGAGTCTCTATTGTCTGGGTTGTCGGTGAACAAAGTTCTGGAAATCGGCACAGGTTCTGGATATCAGACAGCCGTCCTAGCGAATTTGGTTGACGAGGTATTTACGGTTGAACGGATATCAGGGCTTGTAAGTAGAGCGAAGATGATTCTAGCGGAAATAGGTTGTCGTAATATTCATTATAAACACTCGGATGGAGGCGCAGGTTGGGATAATGAAGCACCTTTCGATGCCATCATTGTGACCGCATCACCTAAGTTTATGCCTCAATCTTTGCTTGGTCAGCTATCGGAGGGAGGCCGGATCATAGCCCCGTTAGGGGATATGGAGGAACAAGAATTGATCATGTGCAGGAAAGTAGGAGATGGGTTTGAAAAAACCTCGATTGGGTCGGTCAAATTTGTGCCTCTGATTGCGGGCAAATCCTGAGAATTTGTCGAAAAAATGAGGATTATATTAATCGGATTGTTGATGGGGCTAGCGGAATTATTTCCGGGCGTTTCAGGAGGAACCATCGCTTTTGTTTCGGGGATTTATCATAGAATGGTGGCTAACATCGTTCGTCTGATCCCCAGTTCACTTGTTCAGCTGCCCAAGCTGGGAGTTTTTCGTTGGTGGCGCCAATATGACCTAGGTTTTATGTTTTCGCTTTTTGGAGGCATGGCGATCTCGATTTTCATTTTTTCAAATGTCGTCGAATTTCTTTTAATAAATCAGAAGATAGGCATATTTGCCTTTTTTTTTGGTCTAATTTTTTCGGCTGTGACTGTTCTGTGCAAGCAGATTAGCAGTTTTAATCTTCTAAACGTTGGTATGATTCTCCTTGGAGTTTCTAGTACCTTACTTTTAACTCATTTTTCTTTTCCTGAATTTTTCGGGATGTCTCCGATAAGTTTTTTTATTGCCGGATCAGTTGCCGTGGTAGCCTGGATTTTGCCGGGTGTCTCCGGAAGCCTCGCTCTTTTGTCCTTCGGATTATATCCTTCAGTAATCAAAGCACTAACGGACTTGAACTGGTCTTTGTTAGCTCCATTGGCCGGAGGAAGTCTGTTTGGGGTTTATTTTTTTGCTAATGCGATAAGGTCACTACTGATCAGGTTCCCGAATAGCACTTTTTCTTTTCTGGTGGGTTTAATGTTAGGTTCTCTGAAAACGGTCTGGCCTTGGCAGATTACGATTTCCTATCAGATCACTCCCGAAGGAGCCCAGTATCCTATATTTTTGGAACCCGTCTCTCCTTTGATCTACAGCGAATATACTGGATCCGATCCGCAATTTTTAACTGCTTTGTTAGCATTTTTTGTTGGTATAATTGTTTTGTTGCTCCTTGACCGCTTAAACTCTTTAGCGAATGATTCTTTTGAAAACAATGATTAGAAAGACGTTAGCTTTAATATTCGTTGCTTTTGTTTTGTGTATGTCTGGTTGTGTTGGACTTGATCCTGAGTACAAAGCAAAAAAAACCAAAGGAACTTATGTGGTTCGAGAAGGAGATACCCTTTATTCGATAGCATTCAGGTTCGGTCTGGATTACAAAAGTTTGGCTAGGATTAACCGAATTAGTTCACCATACACAATATACCTTGATCAGAAAATTACATTGGAAAATGTTTCTATGGTTCCGCCGGAGGATTATGGGCCGGATCAAAAAAGCTTTCCCCCTAAAGAAAAAAAGGCAAAAAAAAGAAAAAAAACTTTAAAGAAAAACAACCCAAGCCGGTTGGATTGGCGATGGCCGCTGAAGGGCAAGATTATTAGCGAATTTTCCTTATCCAAGCCGATTAACAAAGGCATTGATATTGAAGCAAAAAAAGGTTCTCCCGTACTGGCAGCGGCTGGCGGAATTGTCGTCTATGCTGGAGGAAATTTAAGAGGTTACGGCAAACTGGTGATCTTGAAGCATGAGAACGATTACCTATCTGCATATGGCAATAATGAGAGCATTGCTGTAAGCGAAGGAGATGTGATTTCTTCAGGTACTATAATCTCTAGGGTCGGAAAGTCTTCGTCTAATCAGGAAGTCCTTCATTTTGAAATTCGTCTCGACGGCAAACCGGTGAATCCCCTTAAGCATCTCCCAAGAAAATGAGATTTTAGGGTCAGTAAAGAGCTAATTCGAAGACTAGTTAGTGATAAAAGGAACTAATCTTCTTCTAGGTGCTCCCTTTTCCCTTTGACGTTCGTCCATTCCTCATGGTCGGGCATTGGGTCCGTCTTTTCAGTGATGTTCTCCCATTTTTGGCTAAGTTCGGCATTTAGTTCGAGATATTCTTGTTGGTCCTCAGGAAGTTCGTCTTCAGAAAAAATCGCATCCACAGGGCATTCCGGCTCGCAAAGCGCACAGTCTATGCATTCATCAGGGTTTATAACCAGAAAATTAGGACCTTCATAAAAGCAGTCAACAGGACAAACTTCCACGCAATCGGTGTGCTTACATTTTATACATGGATCACTTACTACAAAAGCCATTTTTATTTCCCTGGTCTATATATCGCTGGAACGCATTCTAGCAGTTTTTCTTCTTCACACAATCTATCTCCTCAACATAAGTTGTTTCCGTAAATTGTAAAGAATATCTAGCGCATCCCTTGGCGAAATATTATCAATGTCTAGCTCCGAAATTTCTTTTTCGATTTCTGTTTCCCTGTTTGCTTCAGAGGGAACTTTTTGAGGAGGTTCCTGTTTGGTGCGTGTCTCAGAGATTTCAATCTCTCCGAGTTTTTTCTGAGCTGATTGAATGACATAGGTCGGGACGCCGGCTAGCTTTGCTACTTGAACGCCATAACTCTGATTAGCGGGGCCATTCTGTATGCGGTACATGAACGAGATTTTATCCCGGTATTCTTTTGCTACAAGATGGATGTTTTTAGTCGAGGGAAGTATATCTGGAAGGCAAGTGAGTTCAAAATAATGGGTTGCGAAAAGCGTTAACGCGTTTATGTTCGTATTCATTGCCGCAGCGACAGCCCAGGCAAGAGATAGACCGTCTAGGGTCGAAGTGCCTCTTCCGATTTCATCCAAAAGAACAAGTGAATTAGTGGTTGCATTGTTTAAAATAAAGGCGGTTTCGGTCATTTCGACCATAAAAGTAGATTGACCTCCTGCAAGATCATCTGACGCCCCTATTCTAGTAAATATTTTGTCGATCGAACCTATGATTGCCGTTTCTGCCGGAACGTAACTTCCTATGTGAGCTAAAATACAGATTATGGCGATTTGTCGCATGTACGTAGATTTGCCGCCCATATTGGGACCCGTTATTAATAACATTTTCTGTGTTTCATCTAAATGAGTGTCATTTTCGATAAATTCTGAATCGAGGCTCTGTTCGACTACTAGGTGGCGGCCTGATTTTATTTTCAAGGAAGGGTTGTCACAGAATGATGGTCTGTTCAGATCAAAGCGCGTCACGCATTCTGCGAAGGTGTTTAATACATCCAATTCTGCTATCGCCGAACTCATTCTTTGAAGATCTTTTAACCATAAGAGAAGTTTCTTCTGGAGCCCTTCATATAGATCTTTCTCTCTGGCTAATGCTCGACTTCGACTGCTTAGAGCTTTATCTTCGAATAGCTTAAGTTCAGGTGTGATGTACCTCTCTGTGTTTTTTAGTGTTTGTCTTCTAATATAATGCGGAGGTACCTTTTCAACCTGGCCTCTGCTAATCTCTATGAAGTATCCGTGAACACGGTTAAAGCCAACCTTCAGGGTAGAAATGCCTGTATTTTCTTTTTCTTCTACTTCAATTTTGTTCAAAAACTCCGCAGCGTTTTCGCTTACGTTTCTCAATTCATCAAGCTCACTATCGTACCCGACTTTTATTACTCCGCCATCTCTAATAACAACAGGTGGGTTTTCTACCATAGCTTTGCTGATCAATTTGAAAAGCTCGGGTATTGGTTTACAGAATTCCGCTAGCTCTATTATCTTCTGCGCATCTGAGGTTGAAAGAAGATTGCAGATGTCAGGTAAAAATTCTAACGTGTTTCTGATCTGTTCTATATCTCTAGGTCGTGCTGTTTCAAGCGCAAGTCGTGCCACGATCCGTTCGATATCTCCGATTGATTTTAGTTTGTTTGATACACTGGTGTGCTTAGAATTCTTATTCAAGTATGCGACAGCATTTAATCTGAGCTGGATATGATCTGCTTTCCTGGTGGGTTGCTGGATCCACCGCCTCAACATTCTTGAACCCATAGCCGTTTGAGTGTGGTTTAGAACACTAAAGAGAGTATTTGAGTCCCCTCCTTTTGAATTTTCGGTAAGTTCTAGAGCCTTGCGTGAGTTTATGTCCAATTGAAGAATTTCATCATTATTAATCCGCTTCATTTCTTGAAGGTGAGGAACAGATTTGTTTTGAGTATATTTGACATAAATCAGCAGACAACCTGCAGCTCGGATAGCTAAGGGGAGATTCTCGCAACCGAAAGAACTAAGGTTCTTGATCTGAAATTGCTGCAGAAGATTATTTCTTGCAGTATCTGGATCAAAGTCCCAGTCCGGACGGCTTTGCGATCCCGAGAATTCTTCTAGAAGACCTGAGCCAAAAATATTTTCAGGCATCAGAATTTCAGCGGGCGAAAATCTCTGAATTTCTGCTCGAAGCTGGGTACTATCTGCATATTCTTGAACTTCAAGTGAACCACTGCCAAGATTCAAAATGGCAAGCCCAAACTTAGAATCATATCCAAAAATGCTTGCTAAATAGTTATCTTTTTTCGGGTCGAGTAGAGCGTCATCAGTGACAGTGCCCGGTGTGAGTATCCGGGTCACTTTCCGTTCTACAGGCCCTTTAGTTGTATTCGGATCACCTATTTGTTCACAAACTGCTACCGAGATCCCGTTCTTAATAAGTTTGGCCAGGTAGTTGTCTGCAGAATGAAAAGGAACCCCGCACATGGGAATTGACCTGCCAGCTGATTTCCCTCTCGATGTGAGAGTAATATCTAATATTTGAGACGCTTTTTTAGCATCCTCGTAGAACAGTTCATAGAAATCTCCAAGCCTATAAAAAAGCATGCAGTCGGGATATTGTCCTTTTATGGAGAAATATTGTCTCATCATCGGGGTGTGAGAATTTTTCTCTTCAGCCATCAGATTCTTTTTGGAAATAATTGTCATTAAAGGAAAGCCGTGCTCTTTTTCTAATGTCTGGTTACCTGATAAAAAACTAGCGTTTTAAATCAGGGTGTGCATAATACTGTACATAAACACAGTAACTAAAAAATGTTTAGGCAGTGGCTAGAATTTTGCCTTTTTTAGCAGGTAATAGTAAAGATTGCCTTATTGCGTATAAGCGCTGTCTAGTTTCGCATTATAGAAAAACAGAAAAAAAGGGGATTATACATGTCAGATATCGATACTAATAAAGAAAAAGCTCTCACAGCAGCCTTGTCGCAGATTGAAAGACAGTTTGGAAAAGGAGCGATGATGAGGCTCGGAGATTCTCCTCAGGAGAAAATTCCTTCTATTTCGACGGGATCCCTTGGTTTGGACGTCGCTCTAGGTATAGGGGGGTTGCCAAAGGGACGGATTGTTGAAATTTATGGTCCCGAATCATCCGGAAAAACGACACTGACACTGCAATTGATTGCGGAAGCTCAAAAAAACGGAGGTACTTGTGCGTTTATTGATGCAGAGCATGCGCTTGACCCTCAATATGCGCAGAATTTAGGAGTCAATATTGAAGACTTGCTTGTTTCTCAGCCCGATACCAGAGAACAAGCTCTAGAGATTTGCGATATGGTTGTGAGATCCGCAGCAGTAGATGTAGTAATAGTTGATTCGGTGGCAGCCCTTACTCCTAAAGCTGAAATTGAAGGGGAAATGGGAGATCATCACGTTGGTCTTCAGGCACGGCTAATGAGTCAGGCTCTTAGAAAGATGGCAGGTAATATAAAAAACTCGAATACCTTGGTAGTTTTTATAAACCAGATCCGAATGAAAATAGGTGTTATGTTTGGTAGTCCTGAAACTACAACTGGAGGGAATGCTCTTAAGTTTTATTCGTCTGTTCGACTGGATATACGAAGGATAGGGGCCATTAAAGAAGGCGATGAAATCGTAGGTAATGAAACTCGTGTTAAAGTGATAAAAAACAAAGTTGCTCCTCCTTTCAAGCAGGCAGAATTCCAGATTATGTATGGAAAGGGTATTTATCGGTTTGGAGAGGTGCTGGATCTTGGAGTACACCTCAATCTTGTAGATAAAGCTGGAGCTTGGTATAGCTATAAAGGTGAGCGAATAGGCCAAGGTAAAAAGAATGCGTGCGAGTTTCTAAAGGACAATTCTAATATCTTTGAAGAAATAGAAACTCAAATTCGATCCCAGCTTTTGCAGGAAGAAAGCGAAAGTGAAGAAGATAACGTAACTCCCATTTCAAGTTTTTAAAAACATGGAAAAGAATGCTAAGAAGATCCGTCGCGTTGCGATGGATCTTTTAGCTAGGAGAGAGCATTCGTTTAAGGAGCTGGTTTTTAAGCTCAATAGAAAATTTGAAAATCACCAGGTCCAAATTATCGAAGAATTAGAGAGGTTGTCCTCTGAAGGACTTCAGAGTGATAGCCGGTTGGCCGAAGATTATATTTACTTCAGATCAAAAAAAGGAAGAGGCCCCTTAAAGATCAAAGCAGAGCTTTTAGAAAAAGGGATCTGTGCTGAAATAATAGACAATGCGTTTAACGAATCGGAGATAGATTGGACCCAGATTTTGGAGACAACTATAGCTAGAAAATTTAATGTTCTTGGTTCTGAATCGGATGATCAAGAAGAGAAGTTAAAGGCTTTTAACTTTCTAAGACAACGGGGGTTCGAGCCGGACCAGATCCGAGGCTATATTTTTTAGCGACCGAAGCACTGCCCGACTGTTTTCTGTGGCTAGTAACTATAAAATTCTGTATCTTAATCCCTTTATTACACTTTTTATTACTTGAAAAATCTTTATGGACAGTCGGCAAATTCGATCAGAATTTTTAAACTATTTTAAGAGCAAAAATCACACCATAGTAGATTCTGCTTCGCTTATTCCTGATACAGATCCGACGCTGCTTTTTACTAATGCAGGCATGGTTCAATTTAAAAATGCTTTCGCTTCCAAAGAAAACAGGGGTTATACCCGAGCAGTTAGTTGCCAAAGATGTTTGAGAGCTGGAGGTAAACATAACGATTTAGATAACGTGGGATATACGGCGAGACACCATACTTTTTTCGAAATGTTGGGGAACTTCAGTTTTGGTGACTATTTTAAAGAAGAGGCGATTTTATTTGCTTGGGAGTTTCTGACAGAGGTGATTAATCTTCCTCCGGAAAAGCTATGGGTGACGGTTCATGATACGGACGATGAAGCTGAAAGCATTTGGATTAATGAGGTAGGATTTGATCCCGCACGAATAACGAGATTGGGAGATGAAGATAACTTTTGGACGATGGGTGATACGGGACCTTGTGGGCCTTCTTCAGAGATATTTTATGATCATGGTCCAGAAATTCCTGGTGGTCCTCCAGGCAG
>PAPD01000007.1 GCA_002708765.1 Gammaproteobacteria bacterium
ATCAAAATCAATATCTACAACAGAGGCAACGCCCAGGAAAACCAGCAACGAGCCACATATTTTCTTGTTAGTAATGATCTCTTTCTTCGCGACGCCTGCAAGAATAATGGTAATTACCGGCATCAACGAAAAAACCAGAGCTCCCTGGGCCGCTGTCGTGTATTTCAGGGCTACCGAAAAACCAACCGGAAATACACTGAAGAAAAGCATACCAATAAGTGCCATTGGAACACGATCGGATCTCGACAGTGCAGGCCTCTGGATCCACATCATTCCCGCGAAAAGACACAACAGGGCGATTCCGTAGCGGAGCAACCCAAGTGAAACCGGATCAAAATCCTGAACAATGAGCCGAGTATAAACCGCTACAAGGCCTCCGATGCTAGTGGACACGCAGGCAGCCAATATTGGAAGGTAGGTATACAACTATGTTCCTTACTGGAGACTTCGAATTATATCAGGAAATCGATGGCAGATTAGTCTTCCGATGAAAAATGAGAAAAATCAATTAGAATATCTTCAAATCATCTTCGTGCGCCACGATCCTCATAAACCGGCACAGAAGAAATAAAGAGACAAGAAAACTAAAAATGTTGAACCTATTTCAGTCGAACAAAATGACTAAACTCGCAGAAGCCTTCTGCCAGAACGACAAGGGCTCCGGAGACCCATTGATTCCTTCAACCGTCATCGTGCAAAGTATCGGTCTTCGCTACTGGCTAAAGATTCAGATCGCAGAACTTCGAGGCGTGTCGGCAAACCTTGATTTCCAGTTACCGGCATCGTTTCTCTGGAAACTTTACCAGGTTCTGATCCCCTCAGTCGCGGACATAGAGCACTCCCCTTTTGAAAAAGACAGATTGACCTGGCGCATAATGCGGATTCTGGAAAGCACCGAATCTATTTCTCCAAGCATTTCTCATTACCTTTCCATCGGCCCCAATAGAAATCATCGATTGTACGAGCTATCCAACGAAATCGCCGCGTTATTTGACGAATATCTAATGTACAGACCCGACTGGATCCTGTCGTGGGAATCCAAAAGTAAAGAAAGCAAGAGTCATGAAGAAAAATGGCAGTCCTTTTTGTGGAATGTGATTCAGCAAGATTTATCCACCACACCAGCACTGCATAGAGCCGCACTGCACAGAGCAGCCATGTCTGGAATTGTCTCGGGGATCATACTCCCATGGCAAAAATTATCGATCTTCGGGCTTTCAAGCATGCCTCCGCTGCAGCTAAAAACCTTTGAAAAGCTTTCCGAAATAATCGATATAGACGTCTATTTCGTTAACCCTTGCAACGAGTACTGGGGAGACATTGTATCTGATCGGGATAAGGCTCGCCGATCCTTAATAGCATGGAAAAATCAGAGCGGGGAAACAGGTAGGGAAAATTACCTAGAGACAGGCAACCCGGTTTTGGCCTCTTTAGGCAAGCTGGGAAGAGATTATTTTGACATGCTTAATGAAATCGACAACCTCCAAAGCTTTGAAATGTTTCATGAACCAGATACCAGTACAGCTCTAGGTTTCGCGCAACAAGATATTTTCAGTCTCTCTTCCGGAGGTCATGATCATGCTACTGGAAATAATTCTGAAAAAATTTCAAGGCCAGATGACACCATACAAATCCATAGCTGTCACAGCAGATTAAGGGAAATCGAGGTGCTTAAGGATGAAATTCTCAGGTCTTTTTCCAAAAACAAGAACTTGCTCCCCAAGGACATCTTGGTTGTCGCTCCTGACATAAGTCAATACGCTTCTTTCATCCGGACAAGCTTTGGAACAGACATTCCCTACAGAATTAACGAACCACTAGATAGCAAGCAAGCAATGTTCTTCGGTAGCCTTACCAAACTGCTTTCTCTTCCAGATCTCCGAATGACAAGCCAGCAAATAATAGAACTTCTCGAAATCAAGCCCATTGCCCGGAAACTAGGCATTCAATTGCAAGATATGGAAAAGATATCTAGATGGGTTAACGAATCAGCTATCAGGTGGGAGTTGGACGGAGAATCAAAAGAAAAATACTGGGACCTCCCCCCTTCGCAAGAAAACACCTGGAGATTCGGTCTGGACAGATTACTCCTGGGTTTCGTAATGGATCAGAGAGAAGGTCCGTGGAAGCGGGTACAGCCAATCGAAATCCGAAACGAAGATGCACCGCTACTAGGAAAACTTTGTCAGTTCATTTCAGATATAGACGTTTTAAGAGATGGGCTAAAGGACGATTATCCGATCGAGGGGTGGCAGGAAACAACTAAAAAACTTCTCGAGACTTTCTACGAAACTGAGGACCAGGAGATACTGCTTGAAAATCTTGTCCGCTCGGCGTTGGAAGATTTGAGCTCCGAGATAAACACCGGCGAATACACCAGTGAAATTTCAAGGGTTACCTTTGTCGAAGCGCTAAACAGAAAATTCCAGAGCAAATCTCCACAAACCGGACTTATTTCCGGTAACGTGACAATTTCAGACCTTCTTCCTATGAGAGGAGTGCCATATCGAATGATATGCGTGCTGGGACTGAATGAGAGCGAGTTCCCGCGAAATGAAAACGTTAATTCCTTCGATCTAAGAGACAAAAAGAAGGACTCCAGGAAAGGCGACAGATCCCGGAGCAATGACGACAAATATCTCTTCCTCGAGTCAATTCTAGCAACAGAGGAAATATTCTATGTCAGCTATGTTGGAAAAAATGCTAACCAGAATCTGACAAAATCCCCTTCTACTACGGTAACTGAATGGGTAGAGTATTTGAGATCCGCATTCAAAGATGAAAAAGTGGTTACGCACTCCCTGAATCCCTATGATTCAAGATACTATCAGGGCGATAGGCACCAGACTTTTTCTACTACCTGGTTTAAGGCACTGCAAGAAAGAAGGCCCCACCAGACTCAGAATCGGATCCCTATTCCTCAACTTAAACAAGATTCAGCGATAGACGTGTCCGATCTAAGCAGTTTTTTTCGGCATCCCGCAAAACATTTTCTGCAAAAAAGACTGGGCGTCTATTTTGAAGACGAGGAAATCTCTCTGAAGGAGACCGAACCGTTCGAGATAAACTTTCTGGATGACTTTCACATAGCCGATGACGCCTTGGAGATCTTATTGAAAAATGAATCGATAGAAGCTTTTCGACAGAAAACTATAAACAAAGGAATCCTTCCGGCCGGAGCGAAAGGATCAGATCTATTAGAAACTGCTCTTCATCGAGCAGAAAGAATTTACTCCACCGCAAAGCCTGAGCTAAAGGAACAAAGAGAACTAAAAACCGAGCTGGTATTGGATTCGCACTCTCTGACTATCGACATCAGGAATATATACGGAGATCAAATAATCCTAACCCAAGTGGGAAGATTAAAAGCACGCCAGATTCTGGCAGCCTGGGTATTCCATCTAGCAGTATGCAGCGTCAAACCCGGCCTCGAAACAAAATTCATATATAGAGGGAAGTCCGAAGAGACAGAGACAAAAAAAATAAAAGCCGTAGATCCTGAAATGGCGGTCAAGAACCTGTCGACATTATTACAGATCTATCTGGAAGGCATGACCACTCCACTATTTATTCCCCCGGAACAAGCCCGAAAATTTTTTACCGAATCAAGACTAGGGAAAAATCCTAGAAACACTCTCGACAAACTTGTTGAGGACTGGGGAAACGAACAGATTTTTTCGGACGGTCCCGACGAATACTGGAACAACTTGTTCGAAGCAACGGAATCGTTTAACGAAAACTTCTCTGATTACGCCATCAAGATCTGGGATCCTATCGAAGGCGCTCTGTCAAATGAATAGCGATCTGATAAAGAAAATCCTGGTAGAGAAAATTCAGCTTATAGAGGCAAGTGCAGGCACAGGAAAAACCTACACGATCTGCAACCTTTGCATTCTTCTCCTGTTAGGCCGGAACCGTCCTTCACAAAGACCTCTTGCTATAAACGAAATCCTAATCCTTACCTTCACCATTGCGGCAACAAACGAGTTAAGAACACGAATAAAACAGCGAATTTGTGATGCAAAGGAAGCCTTCGAAAAATCAAGCGAAGACGACTTTCTAAAAGACCTCGCAGAATCGTCCGGAAACCCCGAGAAAGATTGGGAACTGCTTACCAATGCACTTCATATGATTGATGACGCGAGTATATTTACCATACACGGCTTCTGTGCAAGGGTTCTTAACGATCACGCGTTCGAGTCCGGGGCGCTATTTACTCAGCGAATTTCAGATGAGAGATCAAAGCTGATCCAGATAGCCTGTGAGGATTTCTTTAGAACCGAGATCGCCTCTCTCGACTTACCAATCCAGAAAATTGCACTAAAGGTGTGGGGAGCTCCAAGGACCCTGGAGAAGATGATAAAACCCTTCCTGTATCGCAGTGAACTGGTGCTGCTTCCGCAAACTAATGAACACCAAAAAGAAAACCTCGTAGAAATTGCGGAGAGAATCAAAAAAATCTGGGTCGATAGCAACATCCAGAAAATAATCTTGGAATCCGATCTAAAAAAAGGATCCAAACCTTTCAGGTCTGCAGAACAAATGACGGAATTTTGTAGTCTGGTAGAAACAGATCTAACCAGCGAAATATGGGAGGTTTTTTCCTCTGATCGCTTGGCCGCGATCAAAAAAAATGGTACGCCAGTATCTCACCCTGTTTTCCAGGAGATAGATAATCTCATTAAGTCTATTGATAGTTTTAAAGCGGAACTAAAAAAGAAAGCGTTCGAAACAATAAGAAAAAGCCTGGACACCTCTCAGTCTCTTTCAAATACTATCAACATTGACGATCTTCTGCCGAACGTTGAGAAAGCTATCAGCTCAGAAAATTCTGACCTGAAAAAGAAAATAGCTAATCGATGGCCAGTAGCAATGATCGACGAATTTCAGGACACTGACAGCACTCAATACAAGATATTTTTCGAAACCTATAACCAAAAGAATGCGGACACTGCTCTCCTAATGATTGGCGATCCGAAACAGGCCATATACAATTTCAGAGGAGCAGATATCTACACTTACATAAACGCTAGAAGGAACGCGGAAAAGACGCACACCTTATCAGAGAACTGGAGGTCAACGCCGGATTTTGTCCAAGCAATAAACGATCTTTTCGGGAAAACCGGGATTTTTGGAAACTCCGCCGATATACCCTATGTACCCATCTCAACGCCCAAAGAACGCACTGTTCCTGAGATCAAAATCAGAGGCAGAAACACAACTCCACTAAACATTTTTGTAGACGATGAAAGAGAACCTGGTTCCACCGGAACAGGCTCCCTAAGAAAACTAATGCACCACGCGGCTAAAACAACGGCTGAGATTTTAACGGAAAAATCCCTGACCATCGGGGAATCACAAATCAAACCAGAACAGATTGCCTTTCTAGTTCGCACTAGAAAACAGGCGGCACTAGCAAAAAAGACGCTGAAAGAATATGGGATTGACTCAATTAGTCTGACGCAAGACAACATATTTAGGCAACAGACCGCCCACGACCTTATACATATTCTAGCGGCAACGCTTCACCCAAAAAACCATATCAAATTAAAAACTGCCCTCGCTAGCTCGCTGCTGGGATGCCACCCATCAGATATTGATCAGCTAAACAGCGAAAACGGTGAGGCACGGATTGCAGCCATACGTGAATTCCATGACTATCAAACAATCTGGACATCGGAGGGGGTTGGCCGAATGATCGAATTTTTGATAGAAAAAAGGAATCTCGCCGCAAATCTTTTTCATAGAATCAATGGCAAACGGCAATTGACTGACCTTCGCCACCTATCCGAGTTACTCCAGGAAAGAGAAACACGATCACCAGGCAAGTCAGAACTGTTGATTTGGCTTAAATCGAAATATGCAGACGAAGACCAGACACCCTCGGAAGAAAATTTTCTAAGAACAGACACAGACGAATCTCTAGTAAGAATTGTTACCATGCACGCCTCAAAAGGACTGGAATTCGATATCGTTTTCATTCCCGCGATTTTCAAAAAACCATTCCCTGAAAACAAGAATAGTCCTACTTTCGCGCATATAGAAGAAAAAGGAAAATACCGAGCTTGCCTCGATTTTGGGAATGATGTCTCGCTAAAAGAACGTAGGCGGGCCGAGGCATTTGATGAAGAAATAAGGCTGTTATATGTCTCACTAACCCGCGCGAAATATCGATGCTATCTAGGGTTATCTGGAGTCATTCCTGGGTTCAAGAATTCCGGAATTGCTAAAATACTGAGCCTGGACGATCTGAGAAACGATGAAAGCATCTATCAGAAGCTGGCTGGGTCCTTGCCTAAATCTATCTATGACTTACAACGAATATCGATAGACCACTCAGAAAAAACCGAGGGACCGGGAGATCATTTCTCCCCTCAGCCCATCCCAGATAAACCCTTTATTAATTCATCCTGGAGAGTACATAGTTACACTGCAATGACAAAGAACACGCACACCCGAGAAACTCAGCATCGAGGTTTGTACGACGACGAGCCAAAAAATTACTCTCGACCGGGGGAGAATAGAAAATCCATACACAACTTCCCTCGCGGTCCCAGAACAGGCATCGCCCTCCACACACTTCTGGAAAAAGCCGATTTCGAATCTGCAGACTTCGACTCCGACTGCAAAAAAACCATATCAGAACTTGGGCTGGAAGAAAGCTGGATTTCTGTTTTACGAAGCTGGGTGATGAGCATAATGAATGTAAATATAGGATCAGCCAGACTAAAAGAGATAGAAAAGAAAGACCGGATCCCGGAACTCGAATTTAATTTCTCACTTTCTAGCGCTCGGAATTTAACTCGATTTCTCAAAAAAAATGATTTTCTATTTGCAACAATTCCGGATGAAACTACTTACCAAGGCATGATGACCGGAGTAATCGACCTGGTTTTCAGACAAGAAGGGCGATATTTTCTTCTGGACTACAAATCAAATTTTCTTGGTCACGAGGAAAGCAGCTACGACAGCTGCAATCTCAAACAAGCAATGGATAGCAACGACTACCACCTGCAATATCTTATTTACACAATAGCGATACATCGGATATTGAAAGAAAAATTAGCGGATTATTCATATGAACATCACTTTGGCGGGATATATTATCTATTTCTTAGAGGGGTAAATTCGGAAAAAACCAAAGGGATTTTTTTCACACGACCACATAAATCAGTTATCGAAGAGCTAGACGAATTGCTAGGCGGTAAATCATGAGAGAAGAGCTAGAGAACCCTGTCTCCCATTTCATTATCGATCTCATAGAAAGAAAAACAGGAGCAAAGGATCCGGTAGTCAGAGAATATCTTGAAAAAGCAATGCAGATCACCCTGGATCATCATACCTGTCTATCATTGCCCAGCGATCCTGATCTAGAACAAAAGCTAGTCCAGCACCCCGCCATAGGAGGTCCTGCCGAAAACTGTCCTTTCATCCTCTTTGACAACAAACTTTATCTGAATAGATATTTCCATATGGAAAAAGAAATAGCTCTCATGCTTTTCGATCGCCACGAAAAACAAATATTAGAACCCGGCCCGGATTTGAAAACAGAGCTTGATAGGGCTTTTGACGAAAAGAACTACCAACAAAAACTCGCCGCTTTCATGGCCATGACCAGAAAACTTACTATAATCTCAGGCGGCCCTGGAACCGGAAAAACTAGCACCGTTGTTAAAATTCTCCTCTTGGCAAAAAAACTTGAATCAGGGTTAAAAATCAAACTCGCAGCACCTACGGGCAAAGCAGCCAGACGACTGCGAGAAACACTTGAAGACGTCGAAACAAAAGATTTCTCGAAGCCGGAGGTCTTGACTGTCCACCGACTTCTGGGAGCTCGTCTTAGAAATCAAGTATGGAAGCATGGCCAAGAAAACAAACTGGAAGCTGACATGCTCATTATTGATGAAGCTTCTATGATCGATCTATCATTAATGCACCACCTTTTGAGTGCTATACCGGATCATGCCAGGCTTATTCTGATAGGCGACCCCGAGCAGCTTCCATCCGTGGAAGCTGGGAATGTTCTATCAGACCTTTGCTATGGAGACCAAGGTTTCTCGGAAGGCTTCAAACAGAAAGCCGAAAAAATTATTGGGGAATTTGATGCTCCCCTAAAATCGGCTCTCCCAGACACTATCTGTCATCTCGAAAAAAGCCACAGATTCTCTATTAATAGTGGTATCGGAAGACTCTCTAGCGCTCTAAGAAACCGCTCCATGGATGGATACTTGTCAGACGAAAAAGTCAACTTTGAATTCTCCGAAAGAAAAAACCTTACTACTCTCCTGACAGATCACTGGAAGGAATATCTGGGCCTGCTGTCCGTTCCTGAAAAGGATATGGAACTGTTAAGCAAAACCTTTCAGAGTGTCGCAATCATATGCAGCAGAAGAACTGGCACGTCAGGATCCGCCAGAATAAACGACGAAATGGAATCTCTGCTAGAGGACAGAGATATAAAAGAACCGGGCCAAGAGTTTTATCATGGAAGACCAATCATCATTACCGAAAATGATTACAGAACGGGTCTGTTTAACGGAGATACAGGGATCTGTTTTAAAGACGAGAAAACTGAAGATTTCGTTATCAAGTTCGACGGAATAGATAAACCTATACCAGAATTAGAGATTCCCAAGCACGAAACATGTTTCGCGATAACCGTTCACAAAGCACAAGGATCCGAATTCGATAAGGTTCTATTTGTGCTCGGCAGAGACGGAGCTAGGGACAACCCTAATCTGATCAACCTCGAAATGGTCTATACCGCTGTAACAAGAGCAAAAAGAGAGATAACCATTTTTTCCGATAAAGAAACATGGGATAAAGCAATTTCAAGAGCAGCTGACAGAACTGGTGGAATCAAAGAACAGATTGCCCGGATAAAAAAAGAAAAAGAGAATCATGATAAGTAGGCCATTAAAATGGATATGGAAAAATTTTGTCAGTTCGATATCTGCATTTGTTGTAATTGCAAACCTGGGTTTCTGGATGTTTCCCATTTTCTTTCTCGCCGCAGCACGAAAAGTCTCCGGGAATAGAAAACGCGCAAAAAACGCTGTCATCCGTTGCATCAACTTCGTATATATTTTAGCGGTGGATATCAATAGCCTATGGATGGCACGAGTCATAGGTATAAAGGTCGTAATAAAGGGGGAAATGCCCAAGCACCTTTCGCCTATCATAGTCTCGAACCATCAGACCTGGTTTGACATTCCTATCCTGCAGGGCCTTATTCGCGATCAGGGCACGATAACAAAGTTTCTTGTAAAACGTGAACTTGCCTGGCTACCGATCGTGGGATGGATATGCTTCGCCCTGGGGTTTCCAAGGCTTTTCAGAGGGAAAGGAACTGATTCAAGGAAAAAAGACCTCGCTGCCATTCGATCTATATCATCCGAGCTAACACAAGACCCTGGGGCTCTCCTGATTTTTGCGGAAGGAACAAGGTTCACTGAGAAAAAATTGCGGGAACAAAACAATCCTTATCAGTGCCTGCTTTCCCCAAAACCAGGGGGATTGGCAACAGCACTAGAGAACGTCCCCAGCCAAACCCCGGTTGTAGATATAACAATCAGTTATCCAAGTAAAGATACGAACTTCTGGAGATGTCTGTCCGGCGCAAATAAGGAGATCGATTTATACGTTAAATGTTTTAAAGCGGAGGAGATCTCAGATCCCAGGCTATGGCTGGAAAAACAGTGGAATGAAAAGGATTTTTTACTCTCGTCTTCACACAAGTGAATATTTTCTTTTTGAGATAGTTGTCACACCTGTCTTTTTTCGCTAATCCGGTTTTAAGGAGAGTGGCATAAACAATAGACGCTGCCCAGCGCTAAAACCAGATCGAAAACCCTTAGAACATAAGTGTATTTTAAGCTAATCTATCTAGGATTAAAAACGTGATGGCATAACAGATTTAGAACCCTAAAATTATTGCGAAGTTAGATTACAGCCGATATTAAATAGATGGCTTTTTCCTAGAAGCAAAGTGAAATGAAAATATCTAAAAAAGCAGTTACAAAAGTTCCTCTTTCGACGAATGGAGAATTGATTCTCTACTTTATAGGCTGTGGATCAGCATTTGCCAAAACTCTAAAACAAAACAACCTTCTTGTTGCGAAAGGCCAGGAGAACGTCCTGATTGATTGCGGGGGGACCTGTTCCCAATCGTTGTTCGAAGCCGGGGTCTCTTTAAGGGACATAGACACCTATTTAATAACACATAGTCATGCGGATCATGTCGGAGGGCTGGAAGAAGTTCACATGATGGGTAGATATGTCCTTAACAAAAAACCGAAAATGATTATTAACGAAACCTATGAAAAAATTCTTTGGGAGCAGAGTCTTAGAGGCGGAACGGAACAGTCCGAGAAAAACCCGTTAAAATTTGAAGACCTTTGGGATGTGATCCGTCCTAAAAGATTAGATGGAATGCCCAGAGAGACCGAAGAAGTAAATATGGGTACTTTAAACATCAAGATGCCCAGGACACTTCACTTCCCGGACAGCGTGACATCCTGGAAAGACTGCGCATGGAGCTGTGGCATTATTCTGGACGACAAAATTTTCTTTACCTCGGATACTAGATTCGATCGGGATCTGATCGAGGACTACGATGACCTTTTTGATTTCGAAATGATATTTCACGATTGTCAACTTTTTACGGGNGGCGTCCATGCTTCCCTGGACGAGTTATGTACCCTTCCAAGGCAATTAAGAGAGAAGATTGTTCTTATGCACTACGGGGACGAATGGAAACAATATCTCAAAAAAGCCGAAGATGCGGGCTTTCATTCCTGGGCACAAGAAGGACACACTTATACCTTTTGACAAGGCACTGACAAGTTGAACTTGGCTTTAGGAATATGATTTACTTTTTTATATCAATTAGACCCAAACCTATTTAAGGATTTTCATTATGGGAATGTTAGACGGAAAAGTGGCTCTAGTAACCGGCGCAGGTGGCGGGCTAGGAGAAACCCACGCTTTGTTATTAGCAAAAGAAGGTGCTTCGGTAATTATAAACGATCTCGGTGGAGCACGAGACGGATCAGGTGGAAGCTCGGCGATGGCTGATCAGGTTGTGGAAAAGATCAGATCAAGTGGCGGTGCGGCCGCTGCTGACTACGGCAACGTAACAAACGAAGACGACGTAAAAGCAATGGTTAATCTCGCAGTGAAGGAATTCGGAAAGTTGGATTTTTTAATCGCAAATGCTGGAATTCTTCGCGATAAATCCTTCAAAAACATGGAAAACGAAAATTGGGACGTTGTCATCGATGTTCACCTGAGAGGAACTTATCTGACAGTAAAGCATGCCTATCACCAGATGTTAGCTCAGGAAAATGGAGGAAGTATCGTGGTGACTTCTTCAACATCAGGCTTGCTAGGAAATTTTGGCCAGACCAACTACGGTGCTGCAAAAGCAGGGATAGCAGGTTTCGCNCGATGCCTTTTTCAGGAGGGCCTCAAGTACGGCATAAGGGTAAATACGCTGGCGCCAGTTGCCTGGTCAAGACTAACAGCCGATATATTCCCCGAGGACCAGAATATGGAAGAACTGCTATCGCCGGACAAGATTTCTCCTCTCGTAGTTTGGCTTGGATCGGATGAAGCGAAGGATGTTACGGGCAGACAATTCCTTGTAGCAGGAAACAGCATACAGTTAATATCCTGGCAAGCTCAGGAAATAGCAATTAAAGACAACACCGAAGAACCCTGGTCTGTTTCAGAGGTTGGAGAAAAAGTTAGTGCTACCTTCGACAAATGGCCCAAGGGCATTCAACCAACGCGAAGAGAATTCGAATAACTAACTAGGCGAACACGCCTAATACTATTCTGGAGATAATTATGAAAGAGCAATACGGCGATGTTACATCGACTAAAATGGACGGCAATATAGTTCAGTGCGAAATCAAGAGGCCGCCGAACAACTTTTTCGATCAACAACTCATAAAAGACTTGGCAGATTGTTTCGAGGACATTGATNGTGAATCAGATATTCGCGCAATTGTACTTTGCGCAGAAGGAAAACATTTTTGTGCGGGAGCAAATCTGGCCTCGTCAGACAGAGCAGCTGAACTAGAAGACAGAGAAGGCAATGAAAGAATCCCGCTTTATGACGAAGCCGTGAGGCTTTTCAGATGCAAAAAGCCGGTTGTGGCAGCAATTCAGGGTGCTGCAGTGGGAGGAGGGTTCGGACTCGCGCTGATGGCGGATTTCAGGGTTGTCTGCCCAGCGACCCGGATGACCGCAAACTTTGTAAAATTAGGATTTACCCCAGGTTTTGGTCTGACCCATACCCTCGAAAGAATTGTCGGAGCACAGAAAGCGAATATTCTTTTTATGACAGGGCGAAGAATTAATGGAGAAACAGCTTACGAATGGGGACTCGGTGATATCTTCTCGGAAACCGAGACAATAAGAGAGTCTGCGATAGAACTAGCGAGAGAGATTGCCGAAAATGCGCCGCTCGCGTTGATGTCAATGAGGGAACAGATGAGGCCGGGGCTGGCAGATGCGGTAAATGAAGTAACTACTATCGAGAGCAGAGAGCAGGGATGGCTACAAAAGACCAACGATCATAAAGAAGGAGTTAAAGCCGTATCAGAAAAGAGAGCANGGATTTTTACTGCATCCTAGAGTTTACCCTGGACAAAGAAACTTCCGGATAATTTCATAAAGAGTCTACCAAACGATAAAGTTTGGATCTTACCGACGCGGCCTGAGAGTCCGGAGTTCTGCCCAGTCTCAAAACAATGACGTCCTTTGCCGGGTCAAGCAGGAGTGTCTGGCCTTCAAAACCGCTAGCGTAAAACTGATTCAGATTGTCCGGATTTATCCACCAATGAGCCCCGTAACATTCGTCTTCTGCTCTAAAATGAGGAGTGCGGCCATAATCCACCCATTTTTCAGACAAAATCCGCTTGTCTTCCCAAACCCCTCCTCGCAGGTACAGCAACCCAAACCTGGCAAAATCCTGTGGAATCGCCATCAAAAAAGATGATCCAATAAATGTACCGCTGGTATCGAACTTTGGAGTTGCTGTTCTTATTCCGATTGGTTCAAAAAGGTTATCGTTCATAAAATTTATCATCCCCGATGCACCATTTCCCACAACATCTCTAAGTATTTTACAGATAATATTTGTGGATCCGCTGGAATAGCTCCAACAACTACCGGGATCATTTTCCAGCGGCTTTCNCGCTGCGAATCTTCCAGTGTCGTGCCGGCCATCAAACATAAGCATGGATACAACATCTGAAGGATTTCCTTGAACATAGTCTTCACGGAAACTTAATCCGCTAGACATTCTAAGCAACTGGTCCATTGTAATTCGAGACCTGAGATCTGCTTTCCAATCCTCCAGACTTATCGGTGCGTTAACGTCGATTTCTCCATTATCCGCGAGGAGCCCGACAAGAGCATGGGTTACGCTCTTCGCAATTGACCAGGAATATTGAAGGTAAAACGGGCCAGCGCCATAGGCATATTTCTCGAGAACAAGTCTTCCTTCTTTAACTATCAACAAAGCATAAGTAAATCCGTACTCATCAGTATCTCCGAACAAATCCGTCGTAATCTGGTCGAACACACTTCGATCTTCTGGATGCGGATCAGCTCTGGACCACTGTTCTGTTGGCCAGGGAACGTCCGGTGGTTGTTCTGGCAGCGGGATTAATCCTTCAGATACACCCCTGATTAAGCTTTTCAATTTCAGCAAAGACCCTATAAAGAAGGATTCCGATAATTCTACAATACTAAATCGAAATAATAGGAATAAATTGCTATCTTCTTTTGATCGAAAAGCTTTTTTTACAAGGCCTATGGTTCTGGTTTAGCATTTACTTGGGCGAAAGAAAATACCTAACAAGGAGATCCAATGATTATTGTCGTAGCAGCACTAGAATTCGAATCCCAAGAAAAAAGAGATAGAGCGGTTGACTTAACTCGAGAGGTTCAACTTGCCACCAGAGAAGATGAAGATGGTTGTCACGATTATTGCTTTGCACCCGACCCTTCCATCCCAACCCGGATCCAGGTATATGAGCTTTGGGAAAACAGTGAAACGTTGGCCGCACACTTCGATCATCCTAACTACGACAAAATGGCCGAATTATTGCGAGGAGCCGGTTTAACGGAAAGCATAAATCAGGCTTATCTTGTCGAGAAAGGAGAACCGGTCTACGGTCCGAATGGTGAAAAAAAGAAAGCATTTTTCAGCGATTANGTGAACTTATGGCAAAAGTAATTGATCTGCATGCTCACGTAGNTCTTGAAGAAGTATTCGGAGTAGCCGGAAAATATGGTCCTGAACTGCTAACGGACAAAGAAGGTTTGAGTTTCTTTCGTGTAGGAGATTACCAACTCAAACCGATCAATTACCGCGGCACGGTTTTTATGGATCCCCTTCTTCGCCTGGAAAGGATGGAGCAGGATGGAATCGATATGCAAATGTTATCACCGAATCCATTAACGATGTTTCACCACGTTCCTAAAAAGACAGCGGTAAATTTTTGTCAGATCCAAAACGATGCAATGGCGCAATTAGTAAGTGCCCATCCCGAGAAACTTCTTGGAGCTGCGGCCCTGCCAATGCAAGACATAGATGCAGCCATCAAGGAAATTGATCGTGCTGTAAACCAGCTCGGGTTAGTGGCAGCCTATACCGGCACACACTACCCCTGTGATATAGACGACAAAGCCCTGGATATGTTCTATTCCGCGTTGGTTGATCTCGATATTCCACTATTTATGCACCCCTCTTCCTCTGGCGGAGACAAAGGCCCCGACGATCCAAGGCTGAACCGATTCAACCTCACTATTCTCCTGGGATATCCCTATGAAGAAATGCTTGCGTGCGCGACACTTCTTTTTGGAGGAGTTCTGGAAAGGCACCCCAAACTCGATATTTGTATTTCGCATGGCGGTGGAGGCCTTCCTTACCTTTTCGATCGATTCGTCGGAATGACGAAATTCGGAAACTGGGTTCCGGAATCTATCAAAGAAAACGGGTTAGATCACATGTTACGAAAACTCTGGTTTGACGCCCACGTCGACGGAGAAACTGCACATAATCGGCTACTTGAAGTAGTTGGACATGACCGGCTTGTCTACGGCACAAACTTTGGTGGCTGGGATACCCCTTCCGCAGCGGACCACTTCGCTGCTAGTTTAACACCCAACGCAGAAAAGTTGTTGCGTCTTAATTAGGAAAAAAATCATGGATTATCTATTTAGGAACTTAAGGCTTTTTGACGGAACTTCTGAAAACGCTATCGACAACGCGGCAATCTGGGTCAGCGGAAACAAAATCAGATTTGCTGGCTCACAGGCCCAGCTACCTGAAACGCCAGATAACCTTGTGGAGGAAGATCTTTCCGGGAAATTCGTTATGCCTGGAATGACAGAAACACACGCTCACCTTTCGTTTGCTGACGCTAGCCCCTTCGCTATTGGGGAAACGCTTGTAGAAGAAGCGACCGTTACCGCAGTGAAGAATGCCAGGTTAATGCTAAGTTCTGGTTTCACCTCCGCGGTCAGCTTTGGTTCAACATACAAAATAGATGTCGCACTTCGGGAGGCTATCACTGAAGGAAAAGTAATAGGACCAAGAATGCTAGCAGCTGGAAGAGATCTAGGAGCAACCGCTAGCAATGTAGATTCTGGTGGTGGACTTAGCCAAATCGCTGATGGGCCATGGGCACTGCGAAAAGCCGTAAGGGAACAAAGGAAAATCGGAGTTGATGTTGTAAAAATATTCATCGACGGAGAAGCAATAAACAACCAGAACCCACCAGGAGAGTTATCTTTCACTGATGACGAAGTAATCGCTGTCGTAGAAGAGGCTCACCGAAGGGAAATGAAGGTAGCTTGTCACGCGAGATCGGCAGCAGCTGTTAAGCAGGCCGTTCGTGCAGGTGTAGATTTCATCGGTCATGCCAACTATCTGGATCAAGAAGCAGTAGACATGCTCGAGAAAAAAAGGGACTCTGTCTTCGTAGGACCCGCCATAGCCTGGGAGGTTTCCTATCTCGAGAAATGCGAATCAATTGGAGTAACCAGAGAAACGGTGATTTCTCAGGGCTATCAAAAAGAAATCGACGCGACCATCGAAACCGTCTCAATGCTAAGAGAAGCAGGGATAAAACTAGTTGTGGGCGGAGATTACGGAATTTCAATTGCTCCGCATGGAACCTACGCTAAAGATCTAGAATACTTCGTAGAACTATTTGGGATGAGCAATGCCGAGGCAATTCTTTGTGCCACAAAAAATGGCGGATTAGCGTTTGATCCTGAAGGCAGTGTAGGAACTATTTGCGAAGGAACCCTTGCAGATCTAGTAGTCGTTGACGGAAATCCGCTCGACGATATTCGAATCCTCCAGGACCATGCCAAGTTGCAAGTCATGAAGGATGGAGTGCTCTACAAGGACCTACACAACCCAAACCCTTATTTGGCCAACTCTCCGAACAGCTAAAGTTAAAAAAAAAACCTAGGGGACACACAATGAGTTACCGATGGAACTACGGAACCATACTTGAAGCGATCGAAGATATTGTTCCCGACAACAGGCTGGCCCTAGTTCACGGCAAAAGAGCCATCTGCTGGAGCGATTTTAGAACAAGAACCAATAACCTCGCACGAAACCTTCTCGGAAGCGGAGTCAAACCAGGCGATAAAATTGCATTTTATACTCGCAATGGGCCGGAATACCCCGAGGGTATTGCGGCCGCCTTCAAGGCAGGCCTGGTTCATGTAAATGTAAACTACCGTTATATTGAAAAAGAACTTATCTATCTGATCGATAACTCTGACTCTACGGTTGTCGTGTACCACAAGGAATTCGCGGAAGCAGTAGAGAATATCAAAAAAAAATTGTCGAAGGTAAAAATATGGCTAGAAACAGAAGATGGCAAGCCATCTTCATATGAACAAATGGCGACCGAAGGAGACGGCTCGCCTCCAGGAATTCAACATTCCCCTGATGACCTTCTCTTCCTATATACCGGAGGTACAACAGGAATGCCAAAAGGTGTAATGTGGAAACACGATGACCTTTTCCAAGTTTTAGGAGCCGGAGGAAATGCAAGACTCGGAATTCCTCCATGCAGCACACTGGAAGAATTCGTTGACCGAGTTAAAAATACTCCGAGACCGGTAAACCTTCCTCTGCCTCCGATCATGCATGGAACAGGACTTTTGTCAGCCATAGGAGCAATCTCGAGTGGAGGCACCTGTGTGACTCTCCCACAAAAGAGTTTTGATCCAGAAGCAGCTCTTGAGGCGATAGCTAAAAACAAGGTAACTGCGGTCACCATAGTGGGCGATGCATTCGCTAGGCCTATGCTGGAAGTTCTAGATGCTAATCCCAAGGCCTACGATCTATCTTCAATAAACTTCATACATTCCTCTGGTGTGATGTGGACAAGAGAAATAAAGGCAGGATTGCTTAGGCATAACGAAGATATGCTTTTATCGGACGGCTTTTCTTCCTCCGAAGCAATAGGTCTAGGTGCCTCCATAATGACCAAGGAAGAAGAAATCGAAGTAGCAAGGTTCACACTAGGTCCGATGTGTAAGGTATTTAATGAGGATTTTGTCGAAGTGCGCCCCGGATCAGAAGAACCCGGTATGGTAGCAGTGCAAGGTTTTCTTCCGGTTGGTTATTACAAAGATCAGGAGAAAACTGACAAAACCTTTAAAGTCATCGACGGCATCAGATACTCGATCCCAGGAGACTGGGTGCGCGTTGAACAAGATGGCAGCCTGACTTTACTTGGCAGAGGGAGCAATTGCATCAATACCGCGGGTGAAAAGGTATTTCCTGAGGAAGTTGAAGAAGCTCTAAAATTTCATGAAGAAGTCGCCGACAGTCTTGTAGTAGGAGTTGACGACGAAAAATGGGGGCAGGCAATTACTGCCGTCGTTCAGCTCCATGAAAAAGGAACACTAGAAGAAGAAGCACTTAAGAACTTTAGCAGACAGCATCTCGCGGCATACAAGGTACCAAAGAAAATCCTGTTCAAAGAAGATCTCGAAAGAGCACCAAACGGAAAAGCAGACTATAAGTCAATCAGAGAGTTTGCTCTTAAACACTCTTAAACAAAGTGACTCTGGACTAATCCTCTATTTTCTTTCGCGACTTCTTTAGATCCCCTCTCTTCTTCTTGCTTTCCAACCGCTTTTTTCTAGAAGAAAGAGTGGGACGAGTCTTCTTTCTCAAAATTTTTTCCTCATGAGCTAAAGAAAGCAACTGATTCAGGCGTTCAATAGCATCTCTCTTGTTGTTTTCCCTGCTCCGGAAGTTGTCCGCTTTGATTACCACAAGACCTTTGCTCGTTATCCTGGAATCCCGTAACTTTAACAAATCATCTCTAATCGCCTTCGGCAAGGTCGAGGACAGAACGTCAAACTTCAATTGCACTGCAGTTGAAGTCTTGTTCACGTGCTGCCCTCCAGGACCTCTAGCTCGAATAGCTGAAAAAACAATCTCCTTTTCCGGGATATCAGTTACTCTTATTTTCATGCTCTCGACATATATTGCCCATTGCTGGTATTTACTTTTATTCTTTCTCCTTTTTCTATATGTTCGGGAACTTGAACTACCATACCCGTAGAAAGTGTGGCAGGTTTCGTCCGAGCATTCGCCGAAGCTCCCTTAATACCCGGAGAAGTGTCGTCAATAGTTAGAACGACAGAATTCGGCAAATCAATGCCAACGAAAGTCCCGTCGACAATAACGGCCAGAATATCCTCGAGTCCCTCGGTAAGAAAATCGAGCTTATCCGATAACATGCTTTCATCTGCAACGTATTGGTTAAAATCGATCAGATCCATGAAAAAATACTGTCCACTATCCCGGTATGAGAACTGTACCTCTATTTTCTCGGCCACGATTTGTGCCAGGGTAACGTCCCCCTTCAATGATATTTCGTTCTTTTGTCCAGATAGAAGCTTTTCGAACCGGACTTTATACAAGGTAGAGGCTCCTCTGGCAGAAGGGTTTCTCGCTTCTATTTTTCTAACGATACAAGACTCGCCATTGTAATCAACCAGATCACCTCGCTTCATTTCACTTACTCTCAACATAAACATAACCAACGCCAGAAAAAAGTTCCTGAATTCTAAATCAGGATCCCAGAGTTAAAGATCCATCGAAAAATTATACTTATTCAAGAGACCTGCTAACCAAAACACTCTAATATTAGGAATATTTTTTTAAGAAGTCTAAAGGACTTACTATTTATTAAGGAAAAAAATGATCCCGGGAAATTCTACTATCGAATTGGTTAAAGAGATCTCCGAAAAAGGAACAAATCATATTGTTTTGTTAATGAGACACTCCGCTAGAGAGTATGCTCCAGACAAACATGATCTTCTTAACCCTCTTACCGATGAGGGCCGAACACTAGCAAAAAAATTGGGAGCCGCTCTACCCAAACACCTAAAAGTAAGGGGCTACTCTAGCCCACCGGAGAGGTGTATAGAAACATCTGAGCTAATTATAGAAGGTCATAAAAGCGAAGGAGGAGAATGCACCCGTACCCGAGTAATTGAGGCACTGGGAGTATTTTACGTTCTTGACCAGATGAAGATGTATATGGCAATGCAAGAGTGTGAAGGAATGGTTCCTCTACTAAACAAATGGTTCGACGGAGAAGTCCCGGAAGATATAATGATGTCTCCTGACATTGCTTCGAGAATTCTTGGCAGGCTAGTCAGACAGAAGCTTCTATCTGGTTCGGACGACCCTCAACTGGATATTCTTGTATCTCATGATTTTACTCTTTATACGATAAAAAATCGTTTGCTTAACCAGACCACCGATAAATATCCCTCGGTGGAATACCTCGATGGCATCGCTTTTTTTCTAAGGGACGAGAAGATTTTTGCCCAGAGCCATCACGAAGGAGAGCAGGAAATTGATCTAGAGATTCCCTACCTTATTACTTAATAGCGGGGTTACCCTTCGCTCCAGCCAGTCAAGCAATATGCGATTAGTTTCCTTGGGTCGCTCCTGCTGAATCCAGTGACCGCATTCCAAGGTATGGATTTCAAGGTCTTCCACATATCCGTCCATCGATGTCTTAGGCACCATATCGTACTTTCCATAAATCATTAACGCAGGCACTCGAACCTTTTCTTCTACGTCTGACATAATTTCCCAGTTGCGAGTAAAATTACGATACCAGTTACACGGAGCAACGAAACCACTCCTCTCAAAAGAATCGACAAATACCTGGAGTTCCGGCTCACTCATCATCAATTTCCCCCGAGGATTCGTAATATTAAGGGAATCAATTATAGACCGGTTTTCCGGGGCAATTGTTTCGCTACCTTTTTCTTTCCATTGCTCTGTTCGATACATATTACGAAGAAAAGCTCTGACGTCACTCTCGAAAGCACGCGCCGCGACTTCTGGTTGACGATTGAAATGGACTATATAGAAATCAGGTCCTAACATTTTTTCCCAGAACATGACCGGATCCGATTTCTCTCTTGGCCTGAAAGGCACCGAAAGATTGGCTACTGCGATCACACGTTCAGGGTTCAATAATACGTGTTGCCAGACCAATATAGCTCCCCAATCATGACCAACAAAAATTGCCTGATCAAACCCTAGATAATCGAGAAGCGAATTGAAATCACCAGTAAGTCGAACACAATCATATTGCTCAATCTCTGAAGGCTGACTTGATAAACCATAACCTCTTTGATTCGGGATGATTACATGATACCCGGCATCAACTAGCGCAGGAACCTGATATCGCCAGCTAAAAGCATGCTCAGGCCAACCATGAGCCAATACTATAGGATGACCTCCTTCTCCCGCCTGAAAAACCTCTATAGCCACATCGTTAAAAAAAAGAACCTCGGATTCCGGAAATTCCAACATTTTGATCACCACCGATAAGAAAAAAACTCAAAAAACGAGATAATAAATCTTTAACTTTCAAGATATCTTTCAAAAAAAGACCAGATCTCTCTGCTCGAATCCACATCACGATTTCCGCCTTGAAGAAAATACCAGAGTATCGGATTTTTCCACCAACGCAACTTAGAAGCAGCTCCGGGCCAATTGTGCCCGCCACCCTCTACGATATAAAACCAAACTTCTGACTGCTTTGTGTCGTCCCAATAGCGTTCGAATATTATGCTACTTCCATCATTCTTGTCTTTATCTTGCATCCGGTTCTGTTCTCTCTGTTCCAAGCCATTCTGATCCACCCAGTATTTTATAGAGGTCGATTGATCGTAATAAGGACCCCACCCATCCTCATTTCCAATATCTCCATCAAAAGATGAGAGCTCATCCTCGGTACCATGAATTTCAAAAACAGGTAGAGGTCTTTCTGGCCTGCACTCATCCATGATTTTTTTCATCATTACACCCGCCACTGACGCTATAGCCGAAAAAATATCTGAGGCATTGCATGCCAGAAGGTAACTCATGTCACCTCCGTTTGACATTCCCGTTGCAAAAACATTTCGAGGATCA
The DNA here is from genome assembly GCA_002708765.1 of Gammaproteobacteria bacterium. Taxonomy (GTDB): domain Bacteria; phylum Pseudomonadota; class Gammaproteobacteria; order Pseudomonadales; family Azotimanducaceae; genus UBA9659. The sequence continues at coordinate 21,503 of PAPD01000007.1, forward strand.
ATCTCATGCCTCTTGACCAAATCCATTGCCAGATGCTTTATAAACTTCTCATCGTCTATCTCAACATCCGCATGGAATTCATAACCCACGTTAAAAAAGGCATTTCCCCTCTGATCCAAGGTTCCCTGAGGATAAACAACCAGAAAATTCTCTTCTAAAGCGATTTCATTCATTCCCGAATACGACATGATTATTGAAGCGGAGCTGGTATATCCATGCATAACAAAAACCAGTGCCCGATATTTTTCAGTTCCAGGACGATACAGTATGAAATCTCTTTCGACGCCATCCACCAAAATCGTTCCAAAATCAGTTGCATCAGGCTTAGCTTGATAGCAAAAAATATTGGAGACAAAGAAAATAACAACAAACCAACTGATTTTTATCGGAACAGCCATAAACCAATCATACAACTACTCCAGGCAAGCTCAACAACGATTGTATTTTTCCTCTTCTTCTGAACAATTTGAAAGCCTCTCAGAGGAAGCTAGATTAGAAAGCTGCTTTTATGTAAACTTTTTCGGAAAGCTCATATCCAGAATGATGCAGTATTAAGAGGAGAATCAGATGGCAGCAGGTGTAGGTATAGTAGCGACCCTGAAAATCAAACCTGAAAAAATAAAAGAGTTCGAATCAACTTTCAAGGAACTCATGAATATCGTTTCGAAAAAAGAACCAGGCAACAATTACTACGAACTCCACCGATCAAGAGAAGAAGAAGGAACCTACGTCGTAATGGAACAATACGTTGATCAGGCAGCCCTCGATGCACACGGAAAATCGGACGAATTCAAGTCCACCAGCGCAAAGCTGGGTGGATGTCTAGCCGGAGCTCCGGAGATAAAATTATTTGACGCGGTCTAAAACAAAGCAGCATTATTGGCCCATTGCCTTGAATAAAAAAGGTAAAGATATATCCAGGCGATAATCTATCGTTGAATGCGTATCCGGGAATTCCTCGTATATATGTTCGATTCCGAAAGACTCAAGCTTTTTGGTCAAACGTCTATTGCCGTAAAGCAAATTATATTGATCCTTAACCCCGCAATCCAGGAACAATGCGTTCATTTTTAACAGGTTGTCGCGTCCAGTTTTAGTTTCCACGATTCGCAAAGGGTCCCAGGCAAGCCAGCGATTCCACCGATCCTGAATGAGCTCACATGTATCCGAAGTAACGGGCAACCTTATACCGTAAGGTGCCTCCGGATCCGGGTCATAGCTTGCGGCCATGGCAAGAGTCATCAGACTGTGGAAATCTCCTCCCAATACCTTCTTGTTCTTTTTTACTTTGTCAACGAAGGCTCTGATATTTCCATCGTAGGGAGACAGGGCTCTCAACAGACCGGGAAAATCATTCAGGTAGCAGATCTCGAAGGCCATATCTCCCGAATGACAAGCAGCACCGCTCCAGATATCAGCTCTTGTCATTGCATGAACAATAGCACCATATCCTCCGGACGACTTTCCAAAAATCGCCCGGTACTTTCTTTCTTTTTTAATCCTATAGGTAGCTTCCACCTTCGGAACCAATTCCTCACACAGAAAATCTGACCAGTTACCCATCACCGCAGAATTGATGTATTGATTACCTCCCAACGAGGTAAAGCAGTCAGGAAACACGTATATTGCCGGACCCATTTTCTTTTCGAATATGAGCCGCTCTATTCTCTGGGGAACAGTTTCCTGGAAGGCCTTCCATCCAATCTGCCCTAAACCACTTCCCGTAAAACCTGCAAGACAAACCAACAAAGGAAATTCGGAAGTTGTTCTTTCATATGCCTCGGGCAGATAAACAGCGACCGTTCGACTAGACGGATCTCCTAAAAGATTTTTCGATAGAGCTTTCGAGTTTATATCTATCGTCTCTATTCGACCTTTGATTCCTCCAAACGGATGATTAGGCAAACCGATCTCCTTTTTTTGCATTGAGAAAATGTCCACCTTATATCAGGTTGATCCTGAAACAAAAATTTTTGCCCTAAAACAATTCCGAGCTCCCATTCTCTGATATTCTTATCTTTTTGCGCGAGAATAATATGCTAAATCTGTCCATTCCAGAGCATGTAGAGCCGATAAGGCAGCGAGTTCTAGCTTTCATAGAAAGTGAGATATACCCGGTCGAGCGGGAACTCCTCGAAGACAAAGTGAATTCAAGGCGGGGCGAGACACTTAAAAAACTTATGGCCAAAGCAAAATCAGAGGGGCTCTGGGCTCTAGGACATCCTGAAGAAATTGGAGGGGGTGGTCTTCCCTTCATGGATTACGTTTTCGTAAATGAGGTTATCGGACGTTCAGAAATTGCGATGGTGGCACTAGGAACGCACTCTTTGCAGGATTCAATTATGCTTCACAGATATGCGAATACCGAATGGCGTGATAGATATCTGGAGCCTTTAGTTTCGGGTGAGGTATTCCCATCGTTCGGGATGACAGAACCAGATGTAGCCGGCTCAGATCCTACCAAGCTCCAAACACACGCTACTCTTGACGGAGACGAATGGGTTATCAAAGGGAAAAAATGGTTTACCTCCGGTGCTGCTAATGCAGCATACACCACAGTGATGGTCAGGACCGAACCAGATGCCCCAGACCACTCGGCCTTCTCCATGATTGTCGTTCCAACAGAAACCCCGGGGTATAACATAATCAGAGATGTAAAAGTCATGGGTCAAGCAGATGGCCATTATGAAGTTGTCTACGATAACGTCCGTGTTCCCAAAGAAAACCTCCTGGGACCCAGAGGCCATGGTTTCAAGATAGCCCAGCAAAGATTAGGACCAGGAAGAATATTTCATTGCATGCGTTGGCTAGGGCAAGCCCAGAGAGCGTTTGATCTGATGTGCAATAGAGCAAATAACCGAGTAGCGTTCGGGAAAAATCTTGGAGAACATCAGCAGATCCAGAAATTCATTTTCGATACCGCAGCAGAAATACAAGCCTCCAGATTGCTGACCCTTCATGCCGCACAAAAAATAGATCAGGGAGATGAGGCTCGGGTGGAGATTGGTCTAATTAAAGTTTTTGGAGCAAAAATGCTTCACAACTCGATTGATCGCGCAATTCAGGTGCATGGGGCACTGGGAGTGACCGAGGACACTCCCCTAGAACGAATGTACCGACATGCCAGGTATGCTCGGATATATGACGGTGCAGATGAAGTTCACGTCATGAATACTGCCAGGCGTATTTTAAGAGTGTACGAGGGAGGAAGCACCTTTGATTTCGGTCTGCGATAGAGGGAATTAGCAGAGAATCAGGCATCGAGAGAGGCAAATGTCTTACCTTCAGTCGCCAGTTTTACTAGCAAATCAGACGGTTTCCATACCTCATCTCCGCTGTTTTCGTAAAAACGGGTAATGTCTTCCAGAACGTTCGGGAGGCCCTGAGTGTCAGCAAACCACATTGGGCCGCCAATATGTTTAGGAAAACCATAACCGTTTACATACACAGTATCGATATCTCCCGACCGAAGCGCATGCCCTTCCTCAAGCAAACGAGCTCCGATATTAACAAGCGGATAAAGACAACGTTTCAATATCTCTTCGTCAGAAAATTCTTTTGGCTGAAAACCAAGATCTTTCGCTACCTCTTTTATTATCTTATTCGCTTCCTCGTCTTCTATCGGAATTCTACTTCCCTTGTCATATCGATAGTAACCTTTACCGTTTTTCTGACCATAACGACCAACCTCGCATAGTTCGTCCGGGATTCTCGCAGTTACTTCATTCGAACCTCCCATCATTTTCCGGGCTCTCCAGCCCAGATCCAGTCCGACCATATCGTTCATGGCGAACGGACCCATGGCTAGACCAAACTCGAATATGACTCTATCCACCTGAGCTGGTGACGCACCCTCCAGAATCATCATCTGTGCCTGACGCGAATAACCTCCTATCATTCTGTTCCCTATAAAACCGGGACAGTTGCCAGCCATCACCGATACTTTTTGTAATTTCTTTCCAAGCGCCATCGCTGTTGCAAGAGTTGCAGGAGAAGATTCTTTGCCCCTGACTACCTCGAGAAGTTTCATTACGTTAGCTGGACTAAAAAAATGCATTCCACAGACCGAATCAGGCCGAGCGGTCATCTGGGCAATAGCGTCGACATCCAGTCCGGAGGTATTGGTGGCAAGAATAGCGCCATCAGGCATCACCTGATCTAACTTGGCAAAAATTTCTTTTTTTAGATCAAGATTTTCGTATACCGCTTCAACGACAATATCACCGTCCCCTAAATCATCAAATTCCTCAGTGGGTATAATAGACGCCATTCTTGCTTCCATAACCTCTTGCGAAAGGCCACCTTTTTTTACTGTCCTCTCATAGTTAGACTTGATAACCTGAATTCCGCGCTCTAAATTCTCGGGGTCATTATCATGCAACCGGACCGGGATCCCTGCATTGGCAAAACACATTGCGATGCCTCCGCCCATAGTTCCAGCCCCTATCACAGAGGCCTTTTTTACCTCCTTTACCGATAGATCCTTTGACAAACCGGGAATCTTGTTGGCTGCTCTTTCAGCAAAGAACACGTGGATCAAAGCCTCTCTTTGGTGGTGATTAAGGCACAACGAGAACTTCTCTCTCTCTACCGCCATTCCATCATCAAAGGTTCGGGAATTGACTGCAGCATCAACGCACTCGACGATTCTCTGAGGAGCAAACTGTCCTCTATGTGTGATATTCAAATCCGAACCAATTCTGCTAAAAAGCTCCTTATTCTCTCTATCACGTAGAGTGTTTTTCTCGATATCTCTGATTTTTCTTGTTTTAGCGCCGTCCGCGATAATCTGATGACTGAAAACAAACGCTTCTTCAACAACATCATTTGCTACCCGATCGACTATACCTAACTCCAAAGCCAAATCCGAATGAACCGGATTGCCGGACAAAATAATCTCTAGCGCTTTTTCGGCACCTATTAACCTCGGTAATCTCTGGGTCCCACCTGCACCGGGTAAAAGTCCTAGTTTGACCTCTGGTAACCCGACCGGGGCAGAAGGTGCTGCGATTCGATAATCACAACAGAGCGCTACCTCCAGTCCGCCACCGAAAGCAGTTCCGTTAATTGCTGCAATAATAGGTTTTATACTTCCTTCCATTTTATCCAGGACTTCATTAAGTCCTACCGCGTCGTTCACTGCCCCACCGAACTCTCCTATGTCCGCGCCTGCAATAAACGCTCTATGCATACCGGTAACGATAATGGCTTCGACATCGTCATCATCTAGAGCTCTCTGAACGCCATCAAAAAGTCCCTGCCTTACTCCGGACGAAAGCGGGTTAACAGGTGGATTATC
>PAPD01000008.1 GCA_002708765.1 Gammaproteobacteria bacterium
GGCCCATGCGCTAGTGGAAGCTGACGAGGTTGCGGCAGCAGGATACGCTTCAGACCACGCGGAAGCTCTCGAAGAATCTGAGACGCGAGAAGAATACGACGCCGCCATGGAACAGTGGAACGATGTAGAGCAAGCAATGCGCGTAGCTCAACAGGCGTTGCTTTCGGCCCAGGATGCCCTTCTAGCGTGGCAAAACAGCGGAGGCGAGTCCACGTTCAGGGCGGCCCTTCCGGCGCTCTTAGNGGCGCNGAGNGGCGTTCTGGAGGTTCTGGAGGTGGCGCGCGTANACGTGCCAGATGAGTTGACTGAGGCGGTGCGCCTTGTTTCTGCGTTCTTGGAGGGTGGCGATGGCTGACGGTTGGGCGATTGTTGAGGGNATTTTGAAGGTAGCGTCTGCTTTGGTGGGTGCTTTGCGGCGTGGTGACCAGGAGACGGTGGACAAGATTCTGCCNAGTGAGCTGAAGATNACGCTCCANAAGGCNATCGCTGANGCNGAGGCNCAGGAGAAGTTTGGCTCATGAGGTACGGNGACAANGGCGATGACGTGCGGCTCGTTCAGCAGCANCTNCTGCGAAGGGGCTACACGCTTTCCGCCTACGGGGCGGACGGGGTAATGGGGGACGAGAGCTGGTCTGCGCTGGAGCTGTATGCCAAGTCGGAGCTCGGCAAGAAATCATGGAACCCCGAGGTTCCCGAGGAGGTGCTGGTTCGCTTAGGCGGAGCCCCGCTTCCCGTTGACCCTGAGCCGTCGCCGCTGCCCGAGCCTGCTGATGGCATCACCATTCTCGATCTCCGGTCCGAGCAAACTGACCCAGCTCCTAAGAGCAAAGTGGTTGGCGGCCGGACTGTGAAGCGAGCACCGCATACAATCACAGGGATCACCCTGCATCAGACGGCCTGCACCTACGGCGTCAGCCAGCAGCAAATCGACGCAGCCGGTGGCGACCGGGAGCTCGCGCTGCATCGACGTGCGCTCAATGTTGCCTGTCACGCGATGGCGTTTCGAGACGGCACGGTCGTTATCCCTAACGAATTAGAGAGCTACATTTACCACGGGAACGGTCTGAATGCTGCTACCCTGGGTTGTGAGGTAGCTGGCAGATACCCCGGGCTAGTGAATGAGCCGGAGAAGACGACGTGGGGCGGTGAGCCGACAGAGCTAACGGAGCTCACGATCGCGACGGCCCGCGAAGCCGTCAGGACTCTTGTAGAAATGGGGCGCGCTCAAGGCATGCCTATCGATTACCTGTACGGGCACCGCCAATCGTCCTCTTCGCGTCGGGCTGATCCTGCCGAAGGCCTGTGGCGGAACGTGGCACTCTGGGCACAGAGTGAGCTCGGCCTCAAGCTAGCGCAAAACATTACGCTCGGCGACGGGCGAACCATCCCGAAGGAGTGGGACCCCAACGGCGTAGGGAGTTACTGATGCCAGTTACCGTAAGCAAACGTGGAAGCAAATACCGAGTCGNCGAGAAGGACGGCGGAGCCGTGGCAAAAAACAAGGCCGGCACCCCGGTGGACGGGGGCGGCCATGAGTCTGAGCAGGCTGCAAAGCGTCAGGCCAACGCGATGAATGCCCGCATGTACGGCAAACAAGAGGGCCTGAGCCGAATCAGAAAGAACGCCAGAAGCGATTCCTGACTCTGACGTGACACCGGATTGAGGTCCAGTCTGCTGGAGCTCCATCCTGTACGGACCCAAAATGGTTAGCGCCAGGGCACGGGTTTTCGATTCGTCCGGCCGCCCAGTCTTGCACCATCGCCTTGATCTGCTGCCACTTAGGAAGCAGCCTGTCCCAAGGCCAGCGCCGAGGCATGCTGCGCGGCCTCTCGTCTCCGTCGAGCTGGTTGACCCATGGGCGCACGTTCAGGCGGAGCGGCGCGCTGTATCGCCAAACAACCATGCTAAACGGAGTGTACCTCCCCGCTGCTCGCATCTGATGGAACCGTCGAGCGTACACGTAGGCGATGGCGGCGCACTCGCCCGATCGCCCGCTTGTAAATCCCGCCTCAGCAACACAGCTGCGCGCAAGGTTCCGGGCTGCGGTGGGCGTCCACTCCTCTTCCGGGATCGGAGGCTGTGCCCCGGCCGCGCTAGATGTTGCTAAAATCGTGATCGCCAGAATTAATCTCATACTGTCTCCCCATATGTAAAAACCACCGGTCCCGATCAGGAGGCGAAACCGACACCTCGTTGCGCTCTATCAAGGGCCAGACTCCGCTCTTGTAATGCGAAGCCAACTTCTCAAGAGCTCGGTCCATCAAGTCCAAGCCATCCCTGACGTAGGCGTCAGTCAGCCAGAACACCTCGCACGGATACGGGTACTTCTTCTCCAGCACCACGAGCGGGTGGCGAAGGTCGCTGATGCCGCTAGACCTGCGGACAAAGGCCGCTTGCATAAAGTACAGGTAGTCCTCTATGGCAAAGTGAAACCTGTCCAGGCGGTCTGTCGTTTTCAGGTCCGGCGCCACCCCCGTAGAAGGGACGAACCAGTCAGGCCGAGCCTGGATGCCGGGTAACCCAGGATAGTCAGCACGAAACGTGGGCTGCTCAACTGCGCCAGTCAGAAACCCCTTCTCATCCATAAGCGACCGAACGTTGTCGACACCCTTGGTGAACAGCCCAGCGTCAGCGGCGCCAATGATCAGCTTCCCAGCGTTCTCTTCCTTGAAAGCAATCCCCGCCTTTGTGCTGAGCTTCATGCCTTCTGGAACGACAACAACCTCGGCGCGCCCACAGACCGCGTCCTCGAAGTCCGACCCCTTACGCATAGCGGCCGTCGGCTTTCGCACGTAACTGCGAGAAACATACATGGCCTCATAAGCGTGGGCGCCCCGCCGCAAGTACGTCGACAGCTTCGAGTTACTCACCTGCGGGGCAAGGTGATAGTCGTCGTTTGATTCTCCAAGGATCATTCAATGTCCGAGAAGTCTAGACTGTCCACGTCTTGACCGTCCGGCTCCGGCTCGGCCCTGTAGGTCTGCCTCTGATCCTCGAGCTCGTTCAGGTAAAGGCTCACGTTGTGCGTGCCGTCCTTAGAGTTCCTGCCAGCGTCGACCTTTATCTTGCGACCGTCGTTTAGGAACAGGACAATGAAGTCAATACCAGCTCGAGCGTCGTTGCGGAGGTACACGTTGTCGAAACGGTCGTCCCTCCATCCCGCAAATATGCCCACGGTCTCTCCCCCATTCTTGGGCTTCGCCTTGATTGCAAAGTCCGGCCGCCTGTTCGTTCGTTCAAAAGACATCTGTATCTCCTTCTCGTAGTTGTGATGGAACCATGTGGTCCCGCTGCCCGTAGCAAGAAATCTCTCGCCTCTTCACCCAGTTGACAATGTCGTCCTTCGTCACCCCCCAGGACTGCGACTTCCGAGCCACCTCACGAAGCAGCTCAGTGCGGAGCTCGCCAGGGAGCTCCATGATGCGAGGGCCCCGACTGTACACCCAATGAGACAGGCTCGAGAGCGTGCCGAGCTGGTCGAGTTGATNACTCATCGTGGCAACCTCTTCCATCTGGCCGGACGCAAACTTGGGCTCGTCATCAAACTCTGCCTCGACAAACCCCTCGCCGTCCCCCGGAGAAAACTCCTCGTTAGCCTGACGCTTCACGGTCTCCATCTCGCTCTCGTCCATNAGGCCCCCAAGTCCGCACATTGACAGCGTCACGCGGCGCTTCCCTTTCGTGTAGCTTTTGAGGATGGCGTTGCCGAGGGCGTCCCCCTGCAGCCCCTTCACCACGGCAAACCCCGTGTCGACATCAACGCGGCCGGACTTGTCCTTGGCCGTCACCTTGGTAACCAGCAGCCCGTTGAACTCTCGTTCCTCGATGCTGGTGATGCTGATGCCTCGCAGATCTCGAAGCTGCTCGGCCCCACCCTTAGTAACGTACAGCTTCAGGCGACCCTGCAAAGGAATGTACCGGAATGGCTGCGTCAGTGGGTTGAGCTCAAGCTCCGAGCACAACCTAACGTAGTACTCGTTTCGCCCCTTGGGCCCGAGACTTTCTAGATCACCCTCCGACAGAACAGCCGACAGCTTGTCAGGCTTGATGATGTCACCCACCTTGAACCTCCTTCTCTAGTCGCCACATCAAGTGCTCAATCATGTCGCTCTTGTGGTGCCTCAAGAAAATCACACATGCACAATAGAGCTCTTGCAACTCCGCCTTTGTGAACCTCATCGAAACCTCCCTGTTTAATCCGGTCGACCAACTCGTCTGGGCACCCAAGTCGGGCAGACCCCTTCGCTACCTCAAGCCGGTCGATCAATCGATTTAGGATGTGTAACACACTAACTGCAGGTGGTCTAGTATTTTCTTGCATGATAACTCCTGTTGGGTTATAGGTGTCTGAAAGGAGGCAATATGCCAGCAACATCAGAAGAGTGGCGGACCTTGATTGCGGCTAGGCTGCGACAGGCTCGCCGCGAAAAGGGGTTCAGCCAGAATAGTCTCGCCGTGGCTCTCGGTCTACACCCGATGACGGTTAGCAAGTGGGAGCGCGGCGTGGTGACGCCCAGCCTGGAATCGTTTGTGGACATTGAGAAGGTCTTGAAGGTGCGAAAGGAATGGCTTGTGGCGGGGGGTGATCAGTGAGCAAGCCGGTGGTCCACCGAACTTTGTTCGGCGACGAAGTGGAGCTCGACCCCGACGTGTATCCTGTACAACGAGCCTATGACAGCGAGTCTCTTGTTGAGGCTCGAGCGCGCGTAAAGGCTGGTCGATCGGCCGGTATTGTTTGTCCGTGCTGCGATCAGCTGGTGAAGACGTACCGAAGAAAGCTCAACCTGCAGATGGCCCGAGCGCTGCACTGGATGTCACTTGCCCCGGCGGGTGAGTTCAGGGATATGACCCGTGCCCCGGCGGACATCGTCAGGAACAGGGAGTACTCGCGGCTGGCACTGTGGTCACTGGCGGAGTCTGAGCCGGGGCGCAACCACGCGGGTGCTAAACGCGGGAGGTGGCGACTGACGCACGAGGGGCGACTGTTCGTCGATGGAGTCATCCGCGTTCCCGAGGCGGTGTATGTCTTGAATGGAGAAGTGGTTGATGTTTCACGTGAAACCGTGAAGATCACAGACGTCAGGGGCTTTCACTTCATGGAGACCTGGAATGCCTAAAGTTAGATACGCCAAGCTCAAAGGCGACGCGTGGAGAAACCCTAAGCTAGCAACGCTCAGCGACGCAGCGTTCAGGCTGTACGTGAACTGTGTGAGCTACTGCGCCGACAACCTCACGGACGGCGAGGTCCCTGCCCACATCCTGCCGGCTCTTCTGCCGACGGCACTGCCGCTGGATGTGCCGCTGGCAGAGCTACTGGATGAGCCGGGGCTTCTTGTGCGGGAGGGCAAGGTGTACGTGGTGGCCAAGTACCTTGATCACAACGTGAGTAGGTCCGAGATAGAGAAGTACTCGGAATCGCAGAGAAAGAAAGCGGAGAAAAGGTGGGGGAAAAAGAGTGACCCTCCCCCGCAGGATGCCACCGGCAATGCCGCCGGCAATGCCAATTATAATTACAAGGATACTAATAAGAACAATTACAAGTATACTGATGGGGGCAGCTGGGTGTGGGTTGTTAAGCAGATTAACAAGGTTCACCGAAAGATCTTTCAGACCGATTGGTTTGGTTACGCGAAGCACCACGGCGAGCTCTCCGACTTTGCAGAGTGGGCTACGCAGCAGGCGAAGGCAGACGGGGTGACTCGCGAGCAGGCTGTGGCCATGGCGTGCCATGGGTGGGCGAGTGATCCCTATGTTATGGAAAACAACCACGGCCCCATCCCCTTGCTATGGAGGAAAGCGCCCCAGTACTACCAAGCTGGGACAGGCCAGGACGCCAAGTCCAGAAAAGAAAAACTTGAATCTCTTACACGCCTAGAGGAAAAGGCATACAGGGAGGGCAACCATGACGAGAGCGCGAGACTACAGAAAGCTATCGCCGAGCTTCGATAGATTCGAGGCTGTGATGACAATCGCAGACCCCAACGCGAGCCCTAAGAAAAAGAAGCTGGCTCGCGTCAGGTTCGCGATCGAGATGCTTGAGGACCTGTCCTCGTTTACGAGGAGGAGCACGCCTACCTGGCCAGCCTACGCTCGGGACGAAGGCGAGATACGCGAGGCGTACGAGGCGCCGGACAGCGAGCACAAGCAGCGAATCAGGCGCATATGGGGAAGGCACCGAGCCGATGTTACCGAAGTGGAAGCGGAGAACTGCAGCCGACTTGGCGCACTGCTATACGCTCGGGACTCCCTGATGCAGGCTGGAGACGGCGCAGCAGTGAGGCTGATAGCGGAGCTCGACAGGCACCTGCGGGCGCAGTTCGGCGTGGCTCCGAGCGACCCCCCGCAAGGAACCATCGAGCAGATCCGATGGGCCCGAGCAAAGACCCGCGACTACAGCGCCCTCCCCCGAGGACTGAGGGCACTATGAGCGGGAGGAGCAGCCGCATAAAGGGGGCGGTGGGAGAGCGGAAGACGGCCAAGGAGCTCGACGAAAGGTGCCCCGATCACATCAAGGTGAAGAGGGGGATCGGCCAGGCGCGAGCAGGCAACGAGGTGCCTGACGTCGACGGCATTGATTGCCTTTGGCCGGAGGTCAAGACACAGAAGAGGGCGAACATGCGAGGGGCCTACCGTCAGGCGGAGGAGGCCGCTCCTCCTGGGCGCATACCGCTTGCCATCATCCGAGACACGGGCAAGACTCCGCTGGTCGTCATGTCGTGGAAGGACTGGCTGGACCTGTGGCAGGAGTACTGGGAGACTCGTCAGCTTTAGGAGCCACGTCGACAGCAGGGATGGTGACCGACTTGATAAGCACCTTCTCATTGGGACCAGGCATGCGCCGGCCCCGATCAGCCAGGCGCGCCATGACCTCTCCGGTGATCGTGCGCCGCGTGTACCCGGTGTATCCACGGGCCTCCCAGTGTTTACACGCTCGAGACCCGGTCACGGCGTAGGCGACCTGCAAGCGGTCATGTTCGCTGCGGCGATGGGGCGTGGCGCCGGATCGCTCCTTGCGCTTTCCGCTGCAGAACTTGGCGCGCAGCCGGTAGTATGGTCGCGCGGAAAGGTTGAGCCCCTTGTACTTCTTTGTGGCGTGTCGGTCCTCAAACGTCGGCATCTCCCGCGCTCCCGAGCTCGAGACGATGCACTGCAGGGCGGCGTGTACGATAAGCCCGTTGACCTGGCCTCCGTAGAACCCGGTCTCCAGACTCAAGTGGTTTGCGTCGTACCCGCAGCTGATGTCAACGTCTTCTCCCTCGGACCATCGGACCAGCAAGACAGCGATGCCCGCTTCCTCCGAGTAGACAACCCCGTGTACCTCAACGCCAGACGAGCTCCGCTGTGGGCTCTGAATGATGACAGCAACAAGTGGATGCCCGATGACAGGCAGCGGTGTGTCGAAGTCGAAGACGTCTCCATGGTCTGAGTCTAGGCACGTGGGCGCCTCGTCCTGGTAAGCTAAGTGGAAGAGTGACGACATGCTTGTCGCCGAGTAGACTCGGGCCGTCGCCAGGTCGACACCCCTCTCGCTGAAAACTTTGTGGAGGGAGGGGGTGGACACGACGAGCTCGGGCCATTTGGAAGCGGCGGTTTTCATACGACGCCTGCTCTCCTGCATACACATGGCGCAAGCCACGTGGCCATGGACAGCGTGCGCGCCTCGTACCTAAGCACCCCACCTCGGGAGTACAGCTTGCACATGCGCCGCCCGTTGCGCCGAGGGTAGACGACCAGCTGTGAATACCCGTATCCGCAGAACACGTAGCGGATCACCTTCTCTGTCGACTTCTGGTCGAACATCCATAGCCATGCGATGTGGCTAAGGTACAGCCCGGCAAGTAGCGCGATGGTGTATGCTGCGGCCTTCATTAGTTGTCTCCTTGCCATATCAAGTAGGTGTCGTCGTTTACAAAGGGGAGCTCGCTTAGTGCTTTCTCCTCGGCGTCCGCCCAGACCTGCGCTCTCTTTTCGCTCGGCGAGCCCAGTACCTTGGCGACCGTGGGGTCGTCGAACATAAAGCGCTCGTGCTCTAAGAACACTTCGTATGGGTGGCCCGCTCTCAAGAGGATGGCCATGGCTGCGTCGAGGGCCTGTTGGTTGGTGTCCTCTGCGTTGTCACTGTTCACTAGTGCTAGTGGCATTGCTGTCCTCCTGCTCGTCCGCGTATGCGAGGATCTTACTGTAGCTGTTCAGCGTGTCCATCGCTATAGCCTTGGCGCACTGCTTCTGTAGATCTTCGCTGTCGTACAAGTGAACGCCAGGCGGCTCGTTGTTTACCAGGATCACGCAGATGCCGCGCCAGTTAACCATGGGAAACGGCGTAGAGAAAAGCACCGTTCCCTCGCTGGTGTCGGCTGTTGCCACCAGGCTGCAGTCGCGCAGCGCAGGAGTGAATCCCCTGGTGATGCGAGTTGCATTTGCCTTGTGGTGTTCCAACAGCGCTCGGCCGATAGATCCCATGATGTCTCCGTTGCTTTCTTTACTCATACTGTCCTCCTCCTAAGTCTTACGTGTTGCATGGCTCTAGCTTGGGTCGTAGTCGTTGACGTACTCATGGCGAGCCGCCGCGTAGATGTCGTAGATGCTGCCGTCTTCCTCGGCTCTCTCGGTGATGTCCTCCCCGGTCTCGTCGTCCCTGACTGCGCCGAGCTCCGCCACCTTGGGGTGTCCGTGCTGCTCGACCTCGACAGTAAGCCGCCGTCCCTTGTGTATGATCTTGATCATTCCTTGTCCTCCTTTCGTCGCAACATAGCCAAATCAATGCTGCCCTTGATAGCCTCGGCAACCTCCGCGAAGTCGTACGTCTCAGCGGTGGACGCATCGCTCTTGAGCAGCAAGGTTAGGGCATGGATGCATGCGTCCGCGTCGGTGTCAAACCTACCCGAGTCGTCATCCTTGACGATGCTCGTCGCGCATCCGTCCGGAAACCACCCAGGTGGCTCGTCCGGTACGTCCATGGTAGGCAAGACGAGCTCCTCCTTGCACGCTAGGCACACGATAGCGGTGGCACCCTGAGCCAGGCACAGCGGCTCGACATGTCCGCATGGGCATCGCACAGCGTATACGCTGCCGTCGATGTTGTACTTGATCTTTCCCTGGTTCACGACTCCTCCTCCTGCTCCTGGTTCATGTGCCGATCCTCCGCACGTTGAATGACTTTGCTTTGGTGTCTGATCTCCGGGACGAGCCGGTTGATCATGTGCTGCGCGTGGTCGATAATCTGTTGGTGTGCACGCACGCGACCAAGCTTTTGCATCAACTCGGGCAGTATCTCCAGCGCCCTCGCACTGTAGCTACCGTCTGCGATGTAGCCTGTCTCCAGGAAACCAAGCGCAGGCCACCGGTAGTGAGGGCCATCGCCCTGCAGCATCTCGTGCTGGTCTCTGGATATGATTCTCTGCGGCTTTTCTTTCTTGGTCATAGCTCCCCTCTGCTTGCTTGCTGTGCGTGACACGCACAGACGCTTAACGAGTCCCTACCTTTATGCGCCCAGTCGTGCGTGATTATGATGGCCATTTGTCAGTCCCCTTACTGCTTGTTGTACGTGACGCGGATCGATGTGCGCGGCTCGCCGATCTTCTCGAACGATCGCACCTGCTCTGCAGACAGCGTGCTGCGGATGAGCTTGGCATCTAGCGTCACAGCTGGCTTGGACTTGGTGACAGTCACGACACCTTGCGTGCCTACGAACGCAGGGCCATCGCCCGTGCCGTAGAATACCTTGATGCGATCCTTCAAGATCTGCTCTCGACGCTTGAGCTTGTCTAGCTGGCGCTTGACCTCCACGAGCTCGTCGACTGTCTCGACCACGTCGCTGTTACTCTCGACTACTACTAGCTGCTCCATGCCGTCCTCCCTGTGTTCACTTGTTATACGTTCGACTCGTCCGAACCTTTGATCTTCCACTTGCTAGCCTTTAGATATTGGCCGCTGCCATCGTCGTAGATGTGTCGCACGACTTCGCGCCGATACCTCTCGCCCTTCTTGATCTTGCCGTCGCTGTGATCGCGCCTGGCAGTATGCTCCTTGAAGCTCACAACCTTGGTCCACTCGCGGTCGTGCTCGTGCCACTCGTAGTCGTAGTCTGACAGGTCCATCTCTGGTGGGTCGATGCAGCCGCACTCGGGGTGCGATGCGTGGTAACGCACATTGCACTTGCCGCACGTGAAGTAGTATTTGTTCCAGTCGTCAGGCATTGCCAAACCCATCGCAGCATCGCTCCCCTGGCGTCATTAGCGACATCTCTTCCACGACGTTGCCGTCTTCGTCGACCACAACCAGTCGCTTGATCTTCGTCAATGCGTGTTCGTGCACGAGGCGGTGCAGTTTCCAGGGGTCTACCTCTCGAGGATCGATGCCCTTATCTGCGAGCAGCTGCCCGACTTCGCGAAGCAAGTCAGCCCGGGCCACTGGTCCAAACGCTTCGTTGCCTGTGTTGCAGAAGAACGCGCCGCGTCCGTCTGATGATTCCAATACTTCCCAACCCATGTTGGCCTCCTTGTTCTGCTTGTTATACGTGCGACTCTGGAAAACCTTGGGAGGTCCATTCCCCCGGCGCTTCGCTGCAATGAATGGTCGCTGGAATGCCATCGGGCACGATCGACCGAGCAAACTGCAGCGCCTCATCGAAGAGATCGAAGCACTCGCCTGGCTCAGGGCTCATCCCGTCTTGATCTAGGGTCGACACAACCCAACCACCAGATGGCCCTGGAAACTTGCAAATAAATATATCCCAAAACGCTTCACCGCTCATCGCTCACCTCCGTCGACTACGAACCCGCTGGTGTCTTTGCGTGCTTGCCCCTTGGCCTTCAGGCCTACGACGTGGCCTGGCTTGTCGTAGAAACGCACGTCTGACACGTCACCGTCTAGCACTGGCACACCTTGCCACGTCTCCGGGAGATGCTTGCGGAATACAACCGCAACATTCCAGCCCCCGTCGAGCGCTTGCATAGCGCGATCGTGATTATCCTCGGCACGTGAGAAGGTCACGTGATAGTTGTCGAGCTCCGCGACCCCTGGCCGTTCCTCTGGCGTGAACTTGGTGTAGTCGTAGAACTGCAGGTCTGGGAACCGATGCATCATCGATTCGTACCATTGGCCGTCAGCCCCAACGAATCCTTTGCGCTCCCAGTGTATGTCGCTTGTACCGTTCAAGCGTACGCATGGCACAAGCCCTCGACGCTTAGCGTTACGCCGGAATGCAGCGATATCTTTCTCCAGATGCAGCATGAATGCGGCTTTCTTGCGCAGATAATAGTGCGTCTTACTTAGTCTCGCTCGCTCGACCACATCCATTGATCCATGGCCTGCAGTGTATAGGCACGATCTGGCGCAGCCCTTCGACGCTTTGGGGCATAGGTTGACGCCGCTCTCATCGTATGGTGCTAGGTATAGGATCGCCGTCGAGACGTCTAGATCTAAACCCTTGGCCGTCTTATAGGTGTTGTTTATGTTTAGCAGCTTGCGAGGTATTCCGATCTCGCCGAATAAATCTTTGGCTCTACGCTTGCGCGCTTGCTTCGTGCTTAGCTTGACTAGCATCTTGCCTCCCTGTGTTGTCGTTGGTTATACGATCGACCGCTGTCGACCTTGGATTTTTTTTCGTGTCAGTAGGTAGACGCACTACTCCCCAGAGTTGCGCGCCTATCTAGGGGCACGAAGTTATCCCATGAGAATCTTCTTCAGCTGCTTGACGGTCTTCCCTGTCATGCGGGCGAGCTCGGCGAGCGTTACATTGAAGTTATGATCAAAGAAGAATTTGATCTCGACATCGCACCAATTCCTTGGATCGTCATGCACTGGTGGCCTACTGTTTGGACACATAGTCCCTCCCTGTTGTTATGAGTTATACGCTTGGCGCGAGTTATCCTTGGAGCTTTTTTCGGATTTTTGTGCGCGCTTGATTTACAAGATAGGCAACGGTCCCGACTGCACAGTCGAGAAGCTCGGCGATCTCCGAATGAGACCATCCATCGATGGTAGCCAGAGTGAGAGCCATACGCTCGCTCTCTGGCAGACTCTGGACGATCTCCGCGATGCGCGAGACTCCCCCGTTGCCGATCGTCAAGCTCTCTGGTGTGCGCTTGTCGACGGTCTCATATGTATCGGCAACATGCCCGATATTGTCGAGCCTAGTGCGTCGACGTCGAGCAAGATCAATACGCCGGCGTTTGGCGATCGTGATTGCATATGTGGATAGGCTGGCCTTGCTTGGATCGAAACCGTCTAGCGCGCGGACGATTGCGTCTTGCGCGAGATCTTCCGCATCGGCCAAGCCTAGCCCATTGGCGAGCATATAGCTCACCACGGCCTTGTGAGCATCGCTCACCTGTTGGTGTTCCATGTTTCCCCTGTTGTGTGAGTTATACGTTCCGAGTTATCTAAACCTTGGAAGTTTTTTTGATCTCTCGACAAGATCGCCCGATCTAAACCGGGCAACCCTACGAAATATCAAGCAAAACTGTAGTGTGCTGGCAGACCGTAAGACTCAAGGAGATCCCAAGCTTGGTCGAAAGTAACCGACATTCCTCCGGTTTCTCCCATGCCGCGACGCTTGGCTACTCCGCCCTTGCCTTGCGTCTTAGCAGGCATCATTTCAAATACCCATGACGCAGGACCATACGCTTCTGCCTTGAATGTGTCTTCGTTGAACCTATGGCCATTGACCCAAATGCAGAGCCTAAGAACCACTGGACCAGTGCCACAATCTACCACTCCAAGGTACATTCGAGCTTCACAACCACTATCCCCTGCCATGCTGTGGTGGGTGTCTTGTAGAGCAAATTTCTCTCTCATATGTGTGTGTTCCTTTCTGTGTATGTGTCGTGTTCCTTTTGTGTTGTCCCCCGTGTTGTGCTCATTAGACGCTCCGGGCTTAGGTTTGTCTTGGTCTTTTTTTCAAAAAACTTACAAGCCCTCGAAATCACAGGGAAACAAAATGCTAGACTGAGCCTATGTGGCTAGGGTACTCTGTGGGGAGGTAGGGGGGGATGTGTGAACCCTCCTCCCTGCCCCTACAGGTAGGGCGGGGTAGGAGAGGGGCCTACTGGTAGGACAGGGTGGGACAGGGTAGGACAAGTGGGTTCTTTCCCACTTTGTCCTACATGTAGTCCTTGAACTCACATGTGTAATAAGGACTCACATGTGCGTAGGGGTAGGACATGTAGGTTGTCCCCCACAGTGTGGTACATGTATCCCCTTGTAGGGGAGGGGGGTACCTTGGAGTACATGGGGGGTGTTGTGTGATCTTGTAAGATCTCTCCCACATGAGAACACATTGGGTCCAATGTAGGACAATGTAGGCAAGCGGGTCCGATCCCGATAGACCCCCCCCCCGGCCCCCCTAGAAGGGGGCTCGCGGTTTATACCCCCTCCAGTTCATCAAAGCTCCAAACCAATAAGCACAACAGGCTGATTGAACGGGTAAGGCTAAGGTGGTACAAAGTACTTACCGTGCGCTGGACCCTTTCAAATCGAGCTGACCCCCGAGCTCGCCTCATTGCTGACCGTCATTACAATCGGCAGAAGGTGGGGGCCTCGCAGTTTGTCCCGCCTGGGAGGTGCCTGGTTCTTTACGGGGCCGAGGAGTCGGGGAAGGCATTCTGGGTAACGTCCTGGCCCTTTGCCGAGTATACCAAGCACGAGTGGGCGGGCGCTTGGGTTTGCTCCGCCTTTCGTAACGAGGGGCTCGGCCTTTCAAGTGACCTAATCCGCGACGCGGTTGCGGCGACGGTTTGGAGGTGGCCGGAAGTTCCCGTGCTTGGGATGATCACATTTGTCAACGCATCCAAGGTGAGAAAGAAAAGAGATCCAGGCCGATGCTTTCTGCGAGCAGGCTTCGAGCATTGCGGAGAAACAAAGGGAGGCCTTTTGGCTTTTCGCTTGGCTCCCGAAAATATGCCTGACCCAAAAGCTCCGATGGTGAGACAACTAAACCTTTTCGAGTCTGCGAGGACGGCATGAGCCTTACGATCGGAAGCCTCTTCTCAGGCATCGGGGGGCTCGAACTTGGACTGGCGCGTTCCGGTTTGGGCCGAACTGTCTGGCAATGTGAGCGTGACTCTTACTGCCGCGAGATACTCGCCCGTCACTGGCCTGGTGTTCCTTGTTACGAGGACGTGATTGGTTTGGACCCTCCCTCTGCGGATTTAATTTGCGGTGGTTTTCCTTGCCAGAACTTGAGCTCTGCTGGTCGCCGTGAGGGTTTATCTGGCGCGAAAAGCGGGCTGTGGTCAGAATTTAGGAGGATTATTGGCCAAGTATCCCCCGAGTGGGTTGTCATCGAAAACGTCCACCACGGATGGCGGCGATGGGTGCCTTCAGTGCGGCGGCAGCTTGCAGAGTTGCAGTACGACTCGGTGCCTTTACGCCTCTCCGCCTCTGACGTGGGGGCACCGCATCGTAGAGCGCGGGCGTTTGTTGTTGCCCACCCCGACCGCCAGCTCATACGGAAACTGTCGCGGAGGTGGCGCGGGCCGCGTCGGGAAGGTGAGGCTCAGCCGATCCTCTTTAGCGGGTGGGCCGGAGTGCCCAGAGTCGAGAGAGCGGGCGATGGGATTCCCCACCGGGTGGACCGAAATAGAGCTTTAGGCAACGCGGTTGTTCCGCAGGTTGCAGAGGTAATCGGGCGTTGCATTGTGGAAAGTTGCTTAAGTTGACGGAGGTATCTTTGTTGCTGACTGACAAGGTAGCGAACCAACTGATTGACCTGGTTCGTCGCGGTAACTTTCTTCAGGTTGCTTGTCGCGCCTGTGGTGTGCTTCCTTCTCAGCTCCACCGCTGGTTAGAGCGGGGCCACAACGGAGAAGAGCACTACCGTGACTTTGCTCGTCGTCTGAGTGCTGCTCAGGCGGAGGCTGAGATTGCTTTGGTGGACAGTTTGAACGAGGCTGCTGCTCGTGATTGGAAGGCGGCAGCGTGGAAGCTGGAGCGTAAATACCCAGACCGTTATGGTCCGCGTCTAGAGGCGCGCATAGAATCGCAGGTGACAGATGAGCGTATCAGAGCCCTTACAGCCGGAGAAGCCCGCAAGCGGCTCAAGCTCCTCCAAGGTGGGCCGTCCGGGCCGTCGTCGTCAGGGGAAGCCTCCGAGGACTCGTGAGCCTCTGGAAGAGGTTGTGGGTATTCACATCCGCCGTGAGCGGGGTATGTTTTCTGTGATATACACGAAGACTCCATTGGTGGAGGTGGAGCGCTCTCGCGTCCGCCAGGATGCTCCGGCTCCTCTTTGGGTAGTCTTGGAGCGAGTGAGCGATATTTTGGAGCATGTAGGAGCAGGCAATGACATCAGTTAAAAAGAAGTCCCCATCGAAAAAGAAGACGGCAGCGAAGAAGGCGCCGGTTAAGCGTGCAGCTGTTGTTGCTGTGCCTGACTATGCTCAGGCTGCGAGCGAGCTCATTCGCAGGCTTGGCTTCAGTAACAGCCCTCATCCCGACCATGTGGCGACGTTAGCGGCGACGTTGATGGCTGCGTTTGAGCTGGGTCGATCTTCCGGCAAGGGCTGACATGACGTGGCCACTGGTGGTGCTGATTCTCGGCGTGCTTGCCATGGCGGTGGCGAGAGACGTGCTTCTACGTCTTCACAAAAGCCGCGACGATGACGAGATCGCGCAAAGAATCAAGATACTAGAGGCCACTGCAAAAAATTACGAAGCAGAGTTTAAGCGCATCGACGCAGTGGTTCGAGATCAAACGAACCGACTAACTCTCAACAGGCGCCGGTCGTAACGTGGCGCTTTCTGAAGAAGAGCAACTGAAAGCCCGGCTCTGGGAGCTCGGGGACCTGTCGTACTTGCTGCACGACGGACAGGACTTCATCAGAAAAAAATACCATGAGACCACAGGCCGAAGGTTTGTCGTCAACTGCTCGCGGCGATACGGAAAGAGCTACCTGGCTTGTGTGCTTGCACTTGAGCACGCGCTTCGTCACGAGAACAGTCAGATTCGAATCGCGGCTCCAACGGCCAAAATGGTTCGCTCGATCATTGAACCGCACATGAGAAACATCCTTCTCGATGCGCCACGTACAGTAAAACCAAAACATTTAAAAAATATGGGAAACTGGACGTTCCCTAATGGGTCTCAGATCCACGTCGCCGGGTGCGATGCAGGAAACGCGGAGCGGCACCGTGGAACCGAGATGCATCTTGGCATTATCGAAGAGGCTGGGTTCGTGGATGACCTGGAATACGTTTGTCAAGACATTTTTCTGCCGCAGACGATTACGACTGACGGTCGCATTGTGATGTTGTCCACGCCCCCTCGGACTCCGGCGCACCCTTTTGCGATGTACTGCGCGCAGGCGGAGGCAAAGGGGAACTACGTTCACCGAACCATTTACGATGCGCCTCACATCAACGATCGGCAGCGCGAGGAGTACTGTGCGGAGTCGGGCGGGAAGCACAGTACAACGTGGCGCCGTGAGTATATGGCGGAGTTTGTGGTTGATGAGACCCGCGCCATCGTTCCTGAGTTCTCTGAGTACGAGAAGGCCATTGTTGGGGAGATAGATCGCCCAAAGCACTTCGAGTCGTACACCGCAGCGGACCTTGGGTTCAAAGATCTAACCTTTGTGGTGTTTGCGTACTACCATTTCCCTCGCGATCTGATGGTAATCGAGGACGAGCTCGTGCTTGAGCGCTCAAATAGTGGCGTTATTGCTGCTCAGATTAAGGAAAAAGAGAAAAAGCTGTACGGTGATCAAGAGCCTGCCATGCGAGTGGTGGACGCTGACCGCATCGTGCTGTCAGACCTGAGCTCAATCCACCGTCTGCGGCTTACGCCTGCGCGCCGAGACGACCGAGACGCAGCGATCAACGCGCTAAGGCTTGCGGTTACCAACAAGAAGATCTTGATTCACCCCAGATGCACCGCATTGAGGGCGCATTTGCGACATGGTGTGTGGAATAAGGCGCGGACTTCCTTTGAGCGCAGCGGAGAATTCGGGCATTTTGACGGCGTTGCAGCCGCTTGCTACCTATTGCGCCACGCATTGCGCGGAAAGAATCCATTTCCGATACACGGAGCAGATATATCGGAAGAAACCCACTTCATTCCCAAGCGTGCGGTCAATGGGGGCGATATAGCGGAAGTGGTCGACATATTCAGGCCGAGACACAGGAGAAGGTAATGCCTATCAGTGAAGAAGTCCCAGGCAATCAGGAATACTGGGCAGCGAAGCCCGATGATGAGTTTGCGAGCGACTTGAAGGACGCGATCATCCGGTATTACCGGCAAATGGACGCAACCGGGCGCAGCGAAGTGTGGCGTCGGTCGGTTCGAACCTATTATGGGCTCGATTCGGAGGGAAGCTGGCGCAATAGCTCGGCGATCACCTACGGTGGCGAACAGGGTGAGCTCGTCATGCTGCGCGTCAACCACTATCGCAACCTCATCCAGCACATGCTCACGATGACGACGGCGAGTCGCCCGTCATTTTCCGCACGCGCCATGAATGACGACCAGCGCTCCCTTGCGCAGGCCAGGATTGCGGAGGGCCTGATCGATTACTACCTGGACGAATACAACCTCGAGCACGATTCCGTTCGAGCTGTAGAGTTTGCGCTCGTGTTCGGGGAGGGGTGGCTAAGCCTTACGTGGGATACCGAGAAGGGGGACCAGTACGGCGTTGAGCAAGTGCCTGTTACCGGCGACGACGGGCTGCCCGTGGTGGACGAGATGGGGATGCCCGTGATGCGCGAGCGCATTGTGTACAGCGGGGACATCAGCACGTATGTGAGCGGCCCAATGGACGTGGTTCGCGACATTGCCAAGCGCGATAACACGCACGACTGGCTCGCGCAGCGAATGATGGTGAATCGCTACGACCTTATGGAGCGATATCCAGACCGGGCCGACGACATCGAAAATATGGAAGCGAAGCCTGCAGACAGCGAGGCTCTTCTTTTTGACTACGTCAACAGCTACGCGACTACCGAGAGCGAAGACATTATCCCGGTGTACTACTTCTATCACAAGCCCACCGAGGCGCTTCCGCTCGGGCGGTTCGCCATCATGGCCGGCGACATACTGCTTCACTCGGGCCGCATGCCGTACAGCGACATCCCTATCTACCCGCTGATTCCCAGTGTGCAGTTTAACACGAGCTCTGGTTACTCAGGAAACTGGGACCTGCTGGCTCTTTCCCAGGCAATGGACAGTCTTATCACCACAGCCATGACGAACCACGAAGCGTTTGGTGTGCAAAATGTCCTTGTCCCATACGGCAGTGACATTGAGGTGAATGACCTGTCAGGTGGCCTTCGCATGGTTCAGTTCAACGCTGCCGCCGGAGAACCAAAACCACTGGAGCTCCTCAGCATTAGCCAGCACACATACCAGATGATGGGGCAGATTACTGAGATGATGGAGACGCTTAGTGGCGTGAACTCCGTTGCGCGAGGCAACCCCGAAAAGAACCTCGACAGCGGCGCGGCGCTGGCCTTGGTTCACAGCATGGCGATCCAGTACAACAACGGCCTGCAGCGCAGCTACGGGCGCATGATGGAAAAAGCCGTCACAGGGCTTGTTCGAATGCTGCAGCAGTACGCCTCGACTCCTCGCCTAGCCGAAGTCCTCGGAGCGAATGAGCGCCCAAACCTTATCGAGTTCACCGGAGACGACATCGCCTCGGTGCGACGAGTGAAGGTGGACCTCTCCAGCCCGCTGCTCCGCACCGCTGCCGGCCGCGTGCAGCTAGCTGACAGGCTCTTAGAGCGGCAGGCGATTACGGCGCAGCAGTACCTGGATGTTGTTGCTACCGGGCGGCTAAACCCGATTCTCGACGGACCACGTGCCGAGCTTTCTTTGATCAAGAGCGAGAACGATCTCCTCAGCAACGGCGTCGAAGTTCGGGCAACTCCAATGGACAACCACCGACTTCACATCCAGGAGCACAAGGTAATCCTTGCTGACCCCGAGCTCCGTTTCAACGATGAGCTCGTGGGCGTTATTCTTAGTCACATCAAGGAGCACGTCCGCATGGCGCAGGAGCACCCGGAGATTATGCTCCTTACGGGGCAGGAGCCCGTGCCGGGAAGTGAGCTGCCTCCTGAGCAGGGGAACGTCCCCGAGGGCGCAGCCCCTGCGATGGGCGGCCCCGACGAAGAAGCCGCCGCGCTGGGTGAGGACCCGACGCGAGCCAAGATGCCTGAGATGCCAAAGAATCCGCTGACCGGGCAACGATACAACCCACAGGGAGGAATGGTATGAGTGAAGTAGCACCAAGCGCAGAAGCAGCACCCGTTCAATCGTCAACACCAGCCGACAGTGGCGCAGCCGTTGAGATGACGACGGCAGAAGTTGCAGAGGTGGCAGCAAACCCCGAGCTGGTTGACTTGGAAACAATGGGGAGCCGGCTTGTCGAAGTGACGATCGATGGAGAGAAGGTTCGGATGCCTCTTTCAGAGGTCGTGGCTAACACGCAGCGTGCCAAGGCTTCTCACAAAAGGTTCTTGGAAGCGAGCGAGCTCAAGAAGCAGCTGGCCCAGAAAGAGGCCGACATTCAGGAGTTCGTTCAAATGCTGCGCGGGGAAAACCCGGAGCAGCTGCTGTCTCAGGTGGGGGTAGATCTCAACGGGCTTGTTGAGCGAGAGATGCAGCGCATCAACTTGATGGAAGCCATGACGCCTGAAGAGCGCTTTCAGCACGAGATGAAGTCTGAAAGAGAGCAACTTAGGCTTGAGCGCGAAGCTTGGAAGCAAGAGCAAGATCAGCACGAGCAGAAAAAGCAGAACGCGCGCCTCGAGGCAGAGGCCGCAAGGTGGCAGGAAAAGTACACCAAGGACTTTACTGAGGCCCTGGGGGGGATTGGCATTAGCTCGCAGAGCTCGGCTTACCCAAAGTTGCTTGAGTACATGGCGCAGCTAGCCTCGGAAGGGTTAGATGCAGGCATTGAGATGAGCCCGTCGGACTTGGCCAGTATGGCAAAAGAAGAGTACATGGGGATGGTCCAAGGTCTCTTGGGCGGCATGCAGGGCGAGAGTCTTCATTCTTTTTTGGGTGAGAACGTCTCGAAGGCTTTTCGAAGCTACGATATTCAGCGTCTCAAGGGGCGCGACGTGCCAGCAGATACTCAGCCCCGGACTCCTCGTCGCCGCAAGGTGGCTACCAAAAAAACGTATAATGTTGATGAGATGCGCGAGCTTCTCCGCAAGCGGCGCATGGGGGGTTGACAAGTCGCGGGTCTGTGCTGCAAGATCTCATAGTCGGAGTTCTAGACCCGTAAGCGTTACTGCTACCCTCGGATGCGAAGGCGTGCCACGGTATCGGCGATCCCGAAAAAACGTAATTATTTTCAGGAGATATCATGGCTAGTGTAGTAACAACCTCGCAGTTGGACGGCTTTTTTAAGCGCGTTTACGGCGACGACCTTGAGGCGCTCGTTCCCGAGTTCGCCATCGTCGCAAAGAAGATTCCTTTTCAGAAGGCAGACAAGGTCGGTGACTCGTTCCGTTTCCCCGTCAAGTTGACTCGTTCGCAGGGTTACACCTGGAACGGCGCGGCCGGCGGCGTGGGCAGCGCGTTCACTTTGAACAACCCCATTTCTCTCGTTACGCGAGAGGCTAACGTGACTGGGTCTGAGTTCGTTCTCCGCGAGCGTCTCAGCTACGGCGTCGTTTCGCGATCGGGCGGCAAGGAAGAATCGTTTGGCCCGGCGCTTGACGAAGTTGTCCTCGACATGACCGAGTCGGCTGCATTCCAGCGTGAGATGTGCTTGCTCTATGGTGGGTCTGCTACCGGCATCGGTACGTTTGCCACCTTTGGAGCGCCGGCAGGTGCTCCGCCTCAGTCTGTTACCACCTTGACGGCGCAGTCCTGGGCAGGCGGCCTTTGGGCCCAGATGCAGGGTGCGGCGATTGACTGCTACCAGCTTGCTGGTGGTAACTACACCAAGCTAAACGTTGGTGGCGGAATTACCGTGGACGCAATCGACCCTGACACTCGCACCCTTACGCTTGGCGAAGAGGTTGCCGGTGACTTGGCGCTTGTTGCTGCGGTTGTTGGTGTGAACCCTGTTCACATTTACCCGAAGGGCGCGTTTGGCGTTGCGGGTCCGGTAACGACTGCTACGGGCGGCAACTGGTTCAATGGGCTGGATGCGATCCTGAGCAACACCGGGGACTTGTTCGGCATCAACGCAGCTGATTACAGCCTTTGGCGCTCGAACGTTTACGACTCGGCCGCTGCTCCGCTTGACATCGGCAAGTTGCAGAACGCGATCAGTCGCGCCAACGTTCGTGGTCTCATGGAGGACGTGACTGTTCTTACCAGCCAATACAGCTGGACGGATCTGCTCAACACGCTTGGTAGCGCTCGTCGGTACAACGACAAGCTCCCGACCAAGGAGTTTGAGAGCGGCAGCAACAGCATCAAGTTCTACAGCACCAACGGCGTCATGGAGATTGTTCCTCATCCGATGGTCAAGGCTGGTGACACGTTCATTGTTCCGATGAACCGTTGCATGCGTATTGGTTCGACCGACATCACCTTCCGGCTTCCTGACGCGGGACCGGATCGATTCGTTCGTCAGCTTACCGATCAAGCCGGCTTCGAGATTCGAAACTACTTCGATCAGGGGCTGATCATCACCCACCCGGCGCGGTGCGTGAAGATCACTAACATCACCCCGTCTTCTGGACCGTAGCCTGGCGCTAGGGCACCACGCCGCCCCCTGTGCGTGGTGCCCTGGCATTTTTACCCGGAGAGATAACGTGGACGAAGCCAAAAGTGACGCGCTAAAGAAGATGGTCAAAGCTGCTCGCCGAGCTCGGCTTGGATCGAAAAGCGAGGAATCAGAAGTTCCTGGCCTCACTATCATCCTCGGGATGTCCAAGCCTCACCCTCACGAAGAAGTAGAGGAAGAGGTAGAAGAAGA
>PAPD01000009.1 GCA_002708765.1 Gammaproteobacteria bacterium
GGGGTGGCAGGACTCGAACCTGCGCATGCAAGGATCAAAACCTTGTGCCTTACCAACTTGGCGACACCCCATATTTACTTCTTTTAATGTGCGTGAAAGCAACTCCTGCGGACGCAATTCTATCAACACCTGATCTAGATGACCATCTCTCTTGAGCCTAAAAAAAGTGTATTTTGATATTGGTACAAACATCTGTCAAATTAGTTGTCTGTATTAAGTATTTTCATCCTGATAGAAAATCTGGGATGCTCAAGATCAATAGTTTCCAGGCCCTCTCCTTCATGATCAGCAATTTTTATGCTCCAACTTCCTTCTTGAAATATTAATGGAAGATGATTATTTTCCGTTTTTTGGCCATTTATCAAATAAGGAATAAATTTCCGCAATATCTGAAAATTAGAACTAATATCTTCCTCAATTTGTTTATTTCGCTTATATTCTTCATCGAAGTAACCACTTTTGACTTCCACTTCGTCACCAAATATTTCAAGTTGAATTAGTTTTATGCCTAGGGAGGAAAACAGAACTATCTCGCTCAAGAGATCCTTCTGAGTCCATTTAATTTTATAAACTCCGCTATGGCCTTCGGCACGAACCGAAATTTTTCCGTGGATAGTCCAGTTTGCATCTGATTTGATTCCCTTGGGATCTATGGTCACACACCCAGTCAGGACCATCAGAAGAAACGCGCTGAGGATCTTCCTCAAGCTATTTTCCTCTATATCTTTTCAAAACTTCAATCAAAATCGAACTGAATGGATCCACCCCAAGGGCTTCTTCCCAGATTCTTAGTGCTTCGGTTTTTTGTCCCGAAACCCATAAAACTTCACCAAGGTGGGCCGCAACTTCATCATTTTGAAAGAGCGCAAGGGCTTTACGAAGGTATGATATTGCTGCATCCAGATTGTTTAAGCGATACTGTACCCAGCCCATACTATCTATAAAAGCTGGGTCATCGGGCCGGATCGACAAAGCCTTTTCTATAAAATCAAACGCTTCATCATATCGGTTTGTCTTATCCGCTAAAGTATATCCCAATGAATTTAAAGCATCTGCATTATCAGGGTCAATTTCCAAAATACGTAGTAAAGAGTCTTCTAGAATCTCCAGACTCCCTTTTTGTCCAGCTATCATCGCTTTTCTATACAAAATCTCTACATCATCTGGTGTGGTGCTTAATTCCTGATCCAATACATATATCGCTTCTTCATACAACTCCAACCCCGACAAAAACTGGGATTCAAGAACACTGAACGGCTTTGTGCTAGAGGGGAAACGGTTTCGTAAAGAAATAAAGTGATTTCTTGCGCTTTCAAGGCCCTCTAACGATTTTAGCAAAGAAGCGATCCGAAATTGCGCGTTCATAAACCCATAACCACTAGTAACTCTCTTATAATGCTCTAAAGCCTCTGAGAGCTCTTGGTTCCTTTCCGAAATTTCCCCCAAATAATAATAGGCCTCATCTAGTCTAGTATTCCATCGAATCATTCGCTCAAAGATACGTCGCGCCTCAACATCATCTTTTTGCTCCAAAGAAATAAGAGCTAACGCGAGCAAAACAGCTCCGTCATTAGGCCGATATTCCAGAACTAATCGATATTGGCTCTTTGCAGAGATAAAATCCCTTTGTTCAAACATAAATTGCGCCAACAATAATCGAGCTCTTAGATCTTTAGTATTTTCTTTCAAATGTTTTACTAACAGGTTCTTTGACTCTATTTGTTTCTTCTGACCATTAAGAATCTGAGCCTTCAGACAGATACTTCGTGAACTCCGATCCATAAGAAGCAGTTTGCTAACTGAGTCTAAGGCCTTTTGGAAATCCCCGACTTGATATTGGAGAGTAGTGGAAGCTAATAAGAGATTGGCATCATTGGGATAACTGGATGCCAATTCTTCAAAAAAAACAAGAATTCTCTTTCGTTCACTTATTGCAACATTAGCCATGGCAATAGGAAATATTTCGAAATTTGGTGTTCCGCCAAGAGCTTTAACAGATTTCATATGTAAAAAAGAAGTTTCAAAAAGTCCCAATCGAAGACCAACTTCGGCCATCTTTATATGGGCTTTTATGTTTTTTGGGTCTTCTTGCACCCAAATCCGGCTTAGACGCAAGACAATTTGATCCTCTTTTAGATATTCAGCCAAACTTATGGCCCGAACCAAAACGCCAATATCCTTCGTAGATAATGCGACTTGCTCATAATTTTTCAAAGCAGTTGCATAAAAACCGCGATGTCCGGCTATTTCTGCTGCCAAAATCTCTAAAAGAACATCCCCTTCAAATGACCTGCTTTCGTCAACCGGATATTCCGTTATCGCTTTTTTCAGGCCTGATTGGTCCCCTGGTAATTGCTTTTGAACTAAATCAATTTCTGGGGTCCCATTGTGGGCAACATCATTTGTTATTGACGAGCAACCTGTTAAAGCTAAACCTTGGGAAAAAAAAACCAGTATTACAGAGAGTTTGTAGTCGATTATCCGAGTTTTAAACCAATACCCAGAATCTAGGATCTTGCCCCCAAAAGTAGGAGTTCTTAGAAATTTAAGCATTTTTTCGATGTATTCCACATAATTGCAACGTACAATTAGCATTTTTCTTGTTTAGCTTTCCTTGACTGAGCTAACACCACTAAATCGAAACCCGAAGAGCAAATACTAATTAGAAATAAAACTGGATTATGTACCTTTCCCTAGTAGGCATTAACCATAACACAGCACCAATCAACATAAGAGAGAAAATCGCTTTCACTGAAAGCGGACTTAAATCTGGATTGAAAAATCTTTTCCAAGCGGAAGAACTTGAAGAATTAGCAATCTTATCTACATGCAATAGGACTGAAATTTTCTCGGTTTCCAGAAATTCTGCGACTAGCGACATAAAGAAATGGTTAGCAAGCTACCAAAACATCGATTACCAACAAATCTCTAACGCTTTCTATACAAAAGACGAAAAAGAGGCAGTTATGCACTCCATGCGAGTCGCTAGTGGCCTTGACTCATTGATAATGGGTGAATCGCAAATTCTTGGACAATTCAAAGATTGTTTTGATAACGCAAAAATTGTCGGCACCTTGGGGCCTGAACTAACTCATCTTTCTCAAACAGTTTTTCGAACAGCAAAACTCATAAGAGCAGAAACCAAAATTGGAGAAAAATCAGTTTCTTTAGGTAGTTTAACAGTAACTCTGGCCAATCAATTGTTTTCGAAACTATCAAAATGCAAGATCCTGCTTGTAGGAGCAGGAGAGATTTCGGAGCTTATCGGTAAACATCTTAAATCCGCAGGAATCAAGCAGATTGTTATCGCAAATAGAACCGTCAAAAAAGGTGCAGCATTAGCAAATAATCTTAACGGATTAAGTATCAGTCTGGATAAGATTGTGACTGAGTTGCCCAGCACAGACATCGTAATTTGTTCAACTTCCTCACCATTGCCGATTATAGGAAAAGGAGCTGTTGAAAGGGCTCTAAGGAATAAAAAGCACAGACCAATATTGATGATAGACTTGGGATTACCAAGGAATATCGAACCAGAGGTTGGTTCACTAAGAGATATCTACTTGTACGGTTTAGATGACTATAAAGAAATCATAAATCAGAATATTTCTATAAAAGAAAAAGCTGCTGCTAACGCAGAAGAGATAATAAAGTATCAGGCCGGCAACTATATATCTAGGGAGGAAACAAAAAGAAACTCTCAGCTCCTCATTGAATTCCGTAATTTGCATAATTCAATAAAAGATATTGAGACCCAAAAAGCAATCTCTAGACTAGGAAAAGGAGACGACCCGAAAGAAGTGGTAATAAACTTGGCAAATCAACTAACTAATAAAATGATCCATGAACCAAGCTTAAATCTCAAAGCAGCTTCAACTAAAAAGGAATGGGACATTGTCGAGGCCGCCGTCCAACTATACGGGCTAAAAAACAAAGATGAATAACTCGCTTAAAAGAAAATTAGATGCGCTTTTAGAACGACACGAAGAACTGAGCGCAATGCTTTCTGACAACGCCACAATATCTGATCAAGATAAATTCAGAAAATATTCAAAAGAATTCTCAGAACTAGAACGGATTGTATCTTGCTTTAAAAGAATAGAAGTAAATTCAGACATCTTGAACGAAACAAGAAAGTTGCTGGAAGATCCGGATAAAGAAATCCAGACCCTGGCCGAGTCGGAAATAAAAGATCTCGTTAGTGAGTACGAAAAATTGCAAAACGAATTAGAAAAGCTCCTCCTGCCCGAAGATCCCCACGATGCAAATAACGTTTTCCTGGAAATAAGAGCAGGCACTGGTGGGGATGAAGCCGCTATTTTCGCTGGAGACTTGTTTAAGATGTATGCCCGTTTCGCTGAGCTGAGAAAATGGAGGATCGAATCACTTTCAGAAAAACCCGGAGAGCATGGAGGATTCAAAGAAATTATTGCTAGAATAGAGGGAAAAAACGCTTACGCAAATATGAAGTTCGAGTCTGGAGCGCATCGTGTTCAAAGAGTTCCCGAAACCGAATCTCAAGGGAGAATTCACACATCCGCATGCACAGTAGCCGTGCTACCTGAGCTTGCAGAAATCGAGGAAATCGAAATTGACAGGAACGACCTTCGCATTGATACCTTCAGAGCATCGGGCGCTGGGGGACAGCACGTCAACAAAACTGATTCAGCAATACGTCTGACTCATTTACCATCTGGACTAGTAGTTGAATGCCAAGACGAAAGGTCACAGCATAAAAACAAGGCGAGAGCCATGAGCCTTCTTCAAGCCAAATTAATGGAAAATGCTAAAAGTGATCAGAAAAACCAGCGAGCCGAAGAAAGACGAAATCTGGTAGGAACAGGCGACCGATCCGAGAAAATCAGAACCTACAATTTTCCTGAGGGTAGGGTGACTGACCATAGAATCAACTTAACAGTTCACAGGCTTCAACAGATAATGGCGGGAGAACTCGAATCAATCGTAAACCAGTTAATCGCCGAACACCAAGCTGATTTGCTTAAAGCATTAAGTTTAGAAAATGCGTAAGAATGCTGAAGAGCTAATCGCCACCTATACGAAAAGACTAAAAAAAGTTAGCGACTACGCTTACTCGGAATGCATAGAACTTTTGTCTGCAGCAACGGGACTAACTAAGACCCAAATCTTAATAGGTACCTGGGGTTCCAGAAGTTCTATAAATTTTGATCTCGTAGAAGACTATATATCTCGTCGTTGTGATGGTGAACCTTTGTCCTACATTACTGGAACTAAGGGCTTCTGGAAAAGGGATTTTCTCGTCACCAAAGACACTCTAATACCAAGACCTGAGACGGAGCTCATAGTTGAGCTAGTATTATCTGAAAATAGTAGTAAAAAGCACCGAGTCATTGATTTAGGTACAGGGGCAGGAACGATCGGTGTAAGTCTCGCAGCGGAAAGGCCCGACTGGGAGATAACCGCTACAGATATCAGCATGGAAGCATTGAGAGTTGCCAAGAATAATTCTGCTGGGCTCAAAAATATTGACTTCGTACAATGCTCATGGCTTTCTCCGCTCAGTGAAGATTTTGATATCATAGTAGCCAACCCTCCCTACATTAGCGACGATGACCCGCATCTAAAAGAATTAGGATACGAACCGGATATTGCGCTGAAGGGAGGCAAGGATGGGATGGATGCAACTCGCGAAATTGTAAAATCCGCTAAAACAAGTTTAAAAAACCTCGGCAAGATATATCTGGAGCACGGTCATGATCAGAAAAATAAAGTAACCGATATTTTTCATCAGAATAATTTCCTGCAATTAGAAAGCTTTGTGGATATTCAAGGAAACAATAGAATTGTAAGAGCTGCCTTGTGAAACTTACTGACGAACAATTGATGAGATATAGCAGGAATATTTTTCTACCAGAAATAGACGTTTCTGGACAGGAAAAATTGCTTGGTGCCAAAGTTATGGTTGTAGGCCTGGGTGGGTTAGGAAGTCCTGTAGCAAGCTACTTGGCAGCTGCCGGCATTGGGGAACTTATTATTTCTGACTTTGATGTTGTTGAAATATCAAATCTCCAAAGACAGCTAATTTTCTCTTCAAAAAATATTGGAGAAAAAAAAGCCGACGCAGCAAAAGCGAGAATTCTTGATATCAACCCGGATATAGAGGTACACAGCATTTCCTCGTCAATTTCCGAAAAAAATCTCCGCGAACTTATAAACAGAGCAGATATAGTAGCTGACTGCACCGACAATCTTGAAACTAGGTTAGCAATAAACGATGTATGCTATCAAGAAAGGAAGGCTCTGGTTTCTGCTGCCGCAATTAAAATGGAAGGTCAGCTGATGGTGATCGATCCTTCCAATAACATCAACCCTTGCTACCGATGTCTATATGATGACGGGACCGACCTAGGTGAGAGTTGCTCTGAATCAGGTGTGCTAGGTCCATTAGTTGGTGTATTGGGAAGCTTGCAAGCTTTGGAGGTAATAAAAATCCTGCTTAACATCGGCAGTTCTTCAGCAGGCAAGCTAATAACTATAGATGGACGTCATCTAGAATGGCTAAAACTCAATATTTCGAAAAATCCAAACTGCGGGACATGCAAAAATAGCGAACTTAATTAAGATCTCCAGACATTTGAAGATCAGCGTGATAAGACGATCTAACTAGGGGCCCGCTAGCAACACTTCTAAAACCTAACGATTTTCCGTACGCAGCAAATTCCTCAAATTCGTCAGGGGTCACAAACCTCTCAACTTTCAAATGATGTTTACTAGGTTGGAGATACTGACCAAGCGTAACCATATCAACTTGTTTAGCACGTAAATCTCGCATAACAGCTTTGACCTCCTCTGGTTCCTCACCCAGACCGAGCATAAGACCGGATTTAGTCGGAATATCGTTATTGCATCTTTTGAATTTGTACAGAAGATCCATTGACCAATCATAATTGGCACCTGGACGAACTCGTTTATACAACCGAGGTACAGTTTCAAGGTTGTGGTTAAATACATCCGGAACCATCTTCGAAAAGACATCCAGAGCAATTTCCATTCTGCCCCGAAAGTCAGGGACTAATACCTCAATCGTTGTATCAGGGTTTAACTTTCGAACTTCATTAACACATTTTCCAAAATGCAAAGCTCCACTATCCTTAAGGTCATCTCTATCCACGGAAGTAACTACGACGTAATTCAATCCCATTTCTTTGATCGCGGCCGCCAGCTGGCTTGGTTCTCCTTGGTCGAGCTCTTTAGGTTTCCCATGTGCCACGTCGCAAAAAGGACAGCGCCTAGTGCAGATCTCTCCCATGATCATAAAAGTTGCGGTCCCCCTTGAAAAACACTCGGGCAAATTTGGACAGCTCGCTTCTTCGCATACTGAGGATAATTTTCTTTGTCGCAAAATTCTCTTTGTTCTGATTATTTCTGGACTCGCTGGAATCCTAACTCTTAGCCACTGGGGCTTTTCAGGGAAACGCTCGGTAGGTATCACCTTGATAGGTATCCTACGAACTTTTTCTGCTCCTCTAAGCTTTTCCCCAGTGATAAGCCTATTCTTGTTCGCCAAAATATCTCCTTTCCTAAACCGGCTATTAATGCAACATTGATCTAAACATAGTTCTTATATCATCTATCAAAACTTCCATCCCAGGATTTTTTCCCAACATATTCAGATCTACAATCTCCAGCCCTTCGAAGCCGCAAGGATTGATCATACTAAAAGGCCTTAGATCCATATTTACGTTCAGGCTAAAGCCATGATACGTTCTGCCTTTTCTAACTCGAAAGCCTAAAAAAGCGATTTTTCGTTCTCCCACAAATACACCAGGTGCGCCTGAAACAGAGTGTGCTCGAACGCCGTGATCTCTAAGCAAGTCAATTATTAAACCTTCTGTAAAAGAAACCAGTTCCTTTATACTCATATTCCTGCGAGCCAAGTCTAAGAGCAGATAAACAACCAGTTGCCCAGGACCATGATAAGTAATCTCACCACCTCGATCACTTTTCACAACCGGTATTTCTTTTCGGATCAACAGATGTTCTGGTTTAGCTGCTTGCCCTAAGGTGAAAACAGGTGAATGTTGAACAAACCAAATCTCATCACGAGTATCCTTTTCTCTGTTTACAGTGAAAAGCCTCATCTTATTCCATGTTTTCTTATATTGACTTTCTTCAATTACACGAAAAAAAATTGAGCTGGCATTAGCTTTTTTCATTATAAAACAAGCTTTACTGATTCGATATTCTTTAGATCCAAGTAAATACCCATAACGTGCTTCTCTGATAGAGCATACAAAACAACAGTTAACGAAATATAATTTCCTTTCCCGCTGACCTTTTGAGTCATAGACAATTCATTAATATTAGAATCATGTTTTCCAATGCAATCCTTTATATCGTCCACTATACCTTTCCGATTCTTACATAAAACTTTTATGGGATAGTCACAAGGGAAAAGAATTCTAGTTTCTTCGCTCAAAATTAGGGCTCCAACGGATCACCGCCAAATAACTTTAAAAAGAACAGGCTCAGGGAATCCCAAACCCAGCTTAGAAATCCTGCTTCTTCGACATCATTAAGGGCTACTACCGGAATATCAATATTTTTCTTATCTGCATCCCTAATATTAAGAATACCTACCTGATCACCTCTCCTTATAGGGGCATGTATTTCTTCGACCAGAGTTATTTCCGCTACCAAATCATCCCGAGCCCCTCGCGGGAGCGTTAAAATCACTGGCTCGAGAACCCCTAACTCTAACGAGTTATGTTTCCCTCCCCAAATTTTTGCTTTTTTCAAAGTTTCATCGGCTTGATAAAGTGTGACCGTTTCAAAGTATCTAAAGCCGAACGTCAGTAGTTTTTGGCTTTCTATTGCTCGACTTACTTCGCTATCAGCACCCATAACTACCGATATCAATCGCATCCCGTCTCTAACGGCTGAAGCAACCAAACAATAACCCGCTGCCTCAGTATGTCCTGTTTTTACACCGTCCACGGTATTATCTCGCCATAGCAAACTATTTCTATTATTTTGCCGGATACCAGCGTACTGAAAGGATTTCTCAGAGTAATACCGATAATGAGCCGGAAACTCAGCGATCATCGCTTTAGACAGGCGGGCTAGATCCAAAGCAGTAGTATAATGATTCTCATCAGGAAGCCCTGTCGAATTCACGAAATTGGTTTTATCCATGCCTAGAATAGAGGCATAGAGATTCATAGTTTTAACGAATGACTGTTCTGAGCCCGATATGTGCTCAGCGAGCGCAACACTTGCGTCATTTCCCGATTGGATAATAACGCCTCTAAGAATGTCTTCAAGACTGACTTTGGTTCCTTCACGAATAAACATCCTTGAACCTTCCATACGCCAAGCCTTAACACTAACATCGACTTCGTCATCAAGAGATATGGAGTTCTTTTCTAGTTCTTTTGCAGCAACATAGCTAGTCATTATTTTAGTCAGACTAGCGGGAGGCAATCTTTGCTCTGAATTAAAGCTAACAATAATTTCATCGGTATTTGCGTCAATCAACAAGTATCCCTCTGCACTAATTTGAGGAGGGGCAGGGATAATAAAATTATCCGCACCCGCTTTTAGGGCAAAAAGCCCTGATAAAACCAAAAATGCCACGAATCTACTTACGAACAT
The DNA here is from genome assembly GCA_002708765.1 of Gammaproteobacteria bacterium. Classification (GTDB taxonomy): domain Bacteria; phylum Pseudomonadota; class Gammaproteobacteria; order Pseudomonadales; family Azotimanducaceae; genus UBA9659. The sequence goes on from PAPD01000009.1 coordinate 9,634, forward strand.
CTATTAACTCCAATTTATTCCCTTTTAAGAGTAAAACACTCTCTATATCACTTCCGAAAAAACTCCCAATTATCGAATCCTTTTCTTCCTCATCGAGTATCGGTCCAATCAAAACCTTATACAACGCTGCCGCACCAGAAGAATCCGGTAAGACTCGAACCGAGACATTTTCTGGCAGAAAACTGCGCATCCTAACCGATAGGTTCTGAGCAGAGACATATTCGGAAAACGCACCTACTTGAATCACAGTTGGTTCTTTACTTTCAACGAAATCAACTGCTTTAACTGGGGGCTCTTCCTCTAAAACTTCAACAACTACCAAGGCAATACCTTTCTCTGAAAACCCTAGCTTCTCTGCGGCAGCATATGACAAATCAATAAGGCGATCATCGTGGAATGGACCTCTATCGTTAACCCTTAAAACAACTTTCCTTTGATTATCAAGATTGGTTACCTTTACAGTAGTAGGCAATGGAAGTGTTTTGTGAGCAGCCGTCATTAAATTCATGTCATATATTTCTCCCATTGAAGTCATCTTCCCATGGAATTTTTTTCCATACCAGGAAGCCAAACCTATTTCGATATAGCCTTCGCTAGAACCTAAAGTTTCGTAAACTCTACCAAAAACTTTATACTGATTAGGTTTTAGTGCTATATCCGGGGAGTCCTCTTCGATAGCCATAGGCACACAAGAAGCCGCTAAAATGAGAAAGATAGTAAAAAAAACGGTTCTAAACAAAATCTTATTCCAAAACTATTAATTAGGATCATCAGCTTCGAAGCTTCTACTAAGATGGTATACCGCCATCGCGTAGAGATTACTTCTATTATATTTGGTGATAACAGAAAAATTCCAGAAACCTAACCAATATTCCACTTTTTCTTTACCCATTAACTTCATCGGCAGCATCATTTGATCCATTGTCTTATTTGCCAATTCGTTAATTCGAAAACAGTGACCGAGAATTCGAGAATTGATTCCATGTTTATCTTTAGTCGAAACGTCCGAAAAGCAAGCTGGACTAACCTGTATTGCAATCTCGTCGCTTTTTTTCCATCCGTGTTCATACAAATAATTAGCGACACTGCCAATGACATCAGTATGGCCATGCCAAATATCTCGAAACCCATCTTTATCGTAATCGATCGCGTACCTTCTAAAACTGCTTGGAATAAATTGAGCCATCCCCATGGCTCCAGCATAGGATCCCTTGAGTTCTTTAATCAGCAAATTCTCTTCCCGAACCATCAAGAACAATTCTTTAAGTTCTTCCCTGAAAAAATAGGAGCGAGGTTTATAAAGAAAAGATAGAGTGGTGAGCGTATCCAAAACAGGATGATTTCCCGTTATCTGGCCGTACCTGGTTTCGATTCCAATAATTGCAGTAACAACTTCGGGAGGAACCCCAAATTTTTTCTCAGCTTTGGATAGATCTTTGCGATTATTCTTCATGAAAAGGACGCCGCCGTCACGTCGTTTTTCATCCAGAAAAATATCCTGATAATCTCTCCAAGAATGAGTTTTCTCGGCTGGCCTTCTAATGCGGTCAATAACCACTTTTCTATATTTCGCCGAGTTTAATACTTCCAGAATCTCTGCCGCTTTATAGTCCGACTCTTTCGCAAGCTCATCCGCAAAACGTTGCATTTCTAACCTAGGAAAGCTCTCGCTGGAAAAGACAGGCCTATACAATAATAAGAGAATTAAAACGCATACCATCTTCATAACGAGATTCTTCGATGGTTTTGAATCGACATAAGGATACCAAATCCAGCAAACAAAGTTAGTACCGAAGTGCCTCCGTAACTAACGAAAGGCAAAGGAACCCCTACCACCGGCAATATACCAATAACCATACCAATATTAACGAATACATAAACAAAGAATGTAAAAACTATGCTGATTGAAACCAGCCTGCCAAAAGTGTCTTGTGCATTAACAGCTAGTAATACTCCGCGCGCGATCAATAACCCATACATAGAAAGGAGTAAGACTATCCCAGAGAATCCTAGCTCTTCTCCCAAAACAGCCAATATAAAATCTGTCCGTGTCTCGGGCAGAAAATCGAGATTGGATTGAGTTCCCTGGAATAACCCTTTACCAAAAACACCTCCTGACCCGATAGCTGTTTTGGATTGAATAATATTCCAGCCCGCCCCTAAAGCATCCGACTCTGGATCGAACAAAATTAATATCCTCTGCCGTTGGTAATCGTGCATAAAAGACCATAGCAAGGGCATCGATAATAATCCTATAGCCAGTGAGCTAAAAACTAACCGCCAGGGTATTCCGGCCACAAAGAGAAGAAAAACACCCGTAATAATTAATATGAGAGACGTTCCTAAATCAGGCTGCACTCCAATCAGAAAAACCGGCACAGCAATCATGATAGTGGCCCAGAATATATTTCTAGGCCGAGGAGGAAGATGTCTGTTCTGAAAATATCTTGCAAGCATTAACGGCAAAGCCAGTTTCATTAACTCTGATGGCTGGAAACTTATAAATCCAGGTATTCTTAGCCATCTTCTCGAACCTTTAACTTCGACACCATAAAAAAAGGTTGCTACCAAGAGAAACAAGGCAAGAAGAAAAAACCATGGCGCAATTCGCATGAAAAGTATCGGCGGTATTTGCGCTAAAACAAACATGGCTAGAAAGCCGAGAGAAATTTTAGCGCTCTGATTTAAAAAAGGATCAACTTCTCTACCAACAGCACTGTATAAAATTAGCAAGCCGAAACTAGATATAAATATCAATAGGGCTAGGGTAGGCAAATCAATGTGGAAAACATCTCGGATAAAAGATTTTTTCCTGGTCAAGAGCATTGACTGCGGAAGCTGCCTTACAAAATCTGCGCTCACAGATTAAGATCTCGATTTGATAGCTTTGCGACTTTATAGGAGTTTTGTTTTAGATGATAATCGATGATAGACCTTGCTACCGGTCCCGCAATTTCACTGCCAGAACCGCCATTTTCTACAATAACGGCTAAAGCAATAGTCGGATTATTAATAGGAGCAAACCCAACAAACCATGCATGTTTTCGCAATCTCTCATCAACCTCCTCTTCTATATATTCTTCTCCCTGAGCGATTCCTACAACTTGAGCGGTTCCACTTTTTCCAGCCATGCGATAGTCTACATATTGCCCTATAGAAGCCCAAGCCGTTCCATTCTCACCAAGGCCTTCTCCATTCCTATGTACAACTTTTTCCATAGCACTAATAATAAAATCCCAATGTCGCTTCGAAACATGATCAAAATCTTCAATAGAACTTACTTTAGACTTTTCTATTAGTTCACTCCCTGTATTAAGTATTCTCGGCGCCACCCATTTGCCCCTGTTCGCCACAACCGATATCGCGGAAGCCAATTGCAACGGTGTAACAAGCAGATCTCCTTGGCCAATCCCGATATTCAAAGTATCTCCTGGGTACCAAGGAATTCCTCTCACTCTTTCTTTCCATTCTCTAGAAGGAAGTAATCCTTTCTTCGCCTCAGGAAAATCAAGCACAGTGTTTAAACCTAAACCAAAAAGCGCCAGATCCTTACTTATCTGATCTATACCGAGTCGAACCGATACGTCGTAGAAAAATACGTTGCATGAGCGATAAATTGCTTTCTCCAAGCCGACTTCACCATGCCCGCCTTCTCCAGTAATCTTCCAGTTCCAGTCTCTGTAGAGCCTTTCTTCCTGAGGTAACTGGTACCAACCAGGGTCATCGATAGTATAGTCTTCATCAATCAACCCAGACGTTAGCGCTGAGATTCCTAATAATGGTTTTATTGTAGAGCCAGGTTCATATTGACCCTGAACGGCCCTGTTAAAAAGAGGCGCATCCCTCGAATCTCTTAGTTTTCGATAGCTAGCATGATCTATACCGGTCACAAAAAGGTTAGGGTCGTAACTCGGTTTCGAGACAATGGCTAAAATTCCTCCGGTGGAGGGGTCAATTGCTACAACCGCTCCACGCCTTTCTCTTAAAGCCTTGTAAGCTGCCAATTGCAAACCACTATCGATATGAAGATGAATATTCTTCCCTGGTGACGGGAGATTAGAATCTAACACCTTCATGATTCTTCCCCGCGCATCAATCTCTACGCGTTGGTAACCAACTTTTCCTAAAAGATCTTTCTCATAGTATTTCTCTATCCCTATTTTTCCTAAATGATCAGTTCCTAAGTAGGCAATGGGATCAATTGAACCAATATCATCTTCATTGATCCTTCTAACCGAACCTATCGCGTGGACCATAAGCTCACCCTTGGGATATCTTCTAACCAGCCTTGCTTCGACCTGAACTCCGGGCAGGGCCATGCGGTCCACACTGACCCTAGCTATCTCTTTTTGAGTTAACTTGTATCGCAACGGGACTGATGAAAAAGGCCTCTTTCTCCTGTTTAGACGCTTCTTAAATGCTTTAAGTTCACTATCTTCTAGCTCCAGCAATTCATCAAGTTTAACAAGAAGGCCATCCAGATCCGAAACAGCCTCAGGTGTAACAGTAAGGTAAAAAGAAGGCGCATTGTCAGCTAAGAGCTCTCCGTTTTTATCGTATATTAGTCCGCGCATTGGCGGAAGTGGTTGAACCTGGATACGATTTTTATCTGAAAGAGTTGAAAATACTTCGTATTGGATAATCTGAAGGTAAAACAACCTTCCTACTAGAACAATTAAAAGCAGTCCAACAAAAGAAAATCCGAGCATAATACGCCTAAAAAAAGCTCGGCTTTCTCTATCATGATCTTTTAAGGCTAATGGCTCCATTCTTCTATCTGTGATACGGATGCTTACTATTGATCATTAATGCTCGATAAAGCTGCTCAAAAAGAACTAGCCTAGCAAGCGCGTGAGGAAGAGTTAATTTCGACAAGGAAAAAACATTATCAGAAAGATCTATTATCTCTTTGAACAAACCTTCCGATCCACCTATCAGGAATTGAAACCTACTAGCAAGATGAGTCCATTCATTCAAGTTCTCAGCAAGTTTTTCTGAAGTCCAGTGCTTACCACTTTGATCCAGTGAAATAATGCGCGAAGACCTGTCAAGAAGTGCTATTATTGACTTACCTTCAGCCATTTTTTTTTCCTCAGCATTTAGCTTTCTGCTTTTTTTGACAGAATCTATTTCTCTAACAACTAAGTTACATTTAGACTTCATTCTCTTTTCATATTCATTGAACCCCTCAGCTAGCCAAGCAGGATAACTAGTTCCCACGGATATTATTTCTATTTTCAACAAGAAAAAGCNTATCCTTTTTTCATATCTCTGTTTGACCTCGACTCGAGGAGTTTACTGTCCATAGCTTTTCTAACTCATAGAATTCTCTTGCTGCCGGCAACATCACATGCACTACAACATCAGCGAGATCAATCAAAGCCCATTCCCCATCCTCGTATCCCTCCACTCCCAAGATGATATGGTCTGCCTGTTTAACACGAGCAATCAAATTATCAACAAGGGCTCTAACTTGTCTATTCGTGTTCCCCGTAACCAAAATCATCACATCAGTCACATCGGTCAATCTAGATACATCAATATGGACAATGTCTCTGCCTTTCAGTTCATCCAAAGCGGAAATTGATAATTCAAGCAAATTCTTTGTATTCATCAATTAAACACACCACCCTTTACTATTTTACCTATACAAATCTCGGCGCCTAATATACTCGGCAACTTTACGATTAACTAGATAATCAATTTTTTCTTCTCTCTCGGCCACCAAGCGCACTTGCGATGAAGAAATCTGGAAATTTCTAACTGAGGAGTAAAACAAACTGCCTCGGAAACATTCCGAAATCTGGCAAATATCTTCGTTATATTGGAACCCGAAGGAATCACAACTTCTGGAATCAAAAATAAAGTCACCTGAACGCCCATAGACAATTAAATTAGCATAATCGGCAAACCGGTGATGCTCTCGCCAGCTAGAAAAACCCTCCCACGCATCGGCTCCAAGAAGAAAGGTAAGTGAAAAATTTTCACCGTAAGTTTTTCTGTATGCTCTCAACGTCTCGATCGAGTAGGAAACTCCGGGATTTCTAAGTTCTAGGTCATCGACTAACATGTTCGGATGATCTGCCGTTGCTAAGGAAAGCATTGACAAGCGTTCATCAGAAGAGGCTACGGGAAAGGATTTGTGAGGTGGTTTCCTATTTGGAACAAATACTACCTGCAAGTCCAATCCTAAATCATAAAGTATCGAGCTTGCTATTCCAATATGACCATTATGAACCGGATCAAATGTGCCTCCGAACAGGATTGTGTCAATCATTCACGGATATGTCCGTCACCAAAAACAATGTACTTTTGAGAAGTCAGTCCTTCCAAGCCNACAGGCCCTCGAGCATGCAATTTGTCAGTAGATATTCCTACTTCGGCACCCAACCCATATTCAAACCCATCAGCGAATCTAGTTGACGCATTAACCATCACTGAACTAGAGTCAACTTCTCTTACAAATCTTCTGCTCGCTCCATAATTCTCGGTCACTATTGCATCGGTGTGTCTAGAACCAAAATGATTAATGTGTTTAATAGCATCTCCGATATTTTCGACTAATTTCACAGCCAATATTGGACCAAGATATTCCTCAGACCAATCTAAATCAGTTGCTGGTTTGAGATTATTAGTATTGGCCGATAAATCAAGCGCCTTTGGACACATCCTTAGTTCAACTCCCGCAGAACCGAAACCTTTGATTAATCGTGGAAGAATTTTCTCTGCCAAGTCAATATCAATCAAAAGAGTCTCCATAGAATTACAGACCGCAAATCTCTGAGTTTTTGCATTAATAGCAATTTCTACCGCTTTATCCAGATCTGCGTCTGAATGTATGTAAACATGACAAACGCCATCCAGATGTTTTATTAAAGGTATCTCTGCCTCTTTACTCAAAAACTCCACTAGACTCTTTCCTCCCCGCGGGACAAGTACATCTATGAAATCCTTCATTTTCACCAGTTCTTTAACGAGCTTCCTATCAGTACTCTCCAAGAGCTGGACACAATTTTCATCAAGACCTACTTTTCTCAGTCCAGATGATATGCACTCGAGTAAAGCAAGATTTGAATTAAATGACTCAGAGCCTCCCCTAAGAATTACTGCATTCCCAGATTTTAAGCATAGAGCCGCGGCATCTACAGTAACGTTAGGTCTTGATTCATAAATTATCCCTATTACTCCTATAGGAACTCTCATTTTCCCTATTTGCAATCCGTTAGGCCGATAAGAAATATTCTCGATTTCTCCCACCGGATCAAGAATTGCTTCAATCTGATTCAGCCCCTGAATCATCGAATCTATAGCTAAGTCAGACAATCTAAGGCGATCAAGCGAAGCCGAATCTAGCCCCTCTTTTTCTCCCGCGAGAAGGTCTTTTNTGTTTTCACTAAGTAATTTGTCCTTACTTTGGGCAATCGATTCAGAGATAGCTAAAATAGCCTGGTTTTTTCTTTTGCTAGGTAAGCTGCATAGCTCGATTGCAGCAGATTTAGCATTTGTCCCTACCAATCGCATATAGTCAGTTTTTTCCATTTATTACACTCATCTCCTCAAGACCAAAACATAAGTGGAAGGAATTATTCCCTAGACTTTTACTTTGATATTGATGTTTCAACCCCTGTCTTAAAAAGGTATATCATCATCAAAGTCACCAGAGGAAGGAGTTGAACCTGAAGTCTCTGTCCTCTCAGTTTCGTCAAAAGATCCACTAGCGCCTTTGCTATCTAACATTTGCATTTCATTAGCAACGACTTCCGTTGTAAAATGCTTCTGTCCTTCTTTTTCCCATTCTCGGGTTCGAAGCTCACCCTCGACATATATCTTAGATCCTCGCTTTAAATATTCTCCTGCAATCTCGCCCAGACGATTGAAGAAAACGATTCTGTGCCATTCGGTTTTTTCTTTCTGCTCTCCCGATTCACGATCTTTCCATGCCTTAGAGGTCGCAAGAGAAACATTTGTTACCGCTCCGCCGCTAGGCATATATCTTGTTTCAGGATCTCTTCCTAGGTTCCCGACTAAAATCACCTTGTTAATTCCTCGAGCCATAACTATCTCCTCTAATTTTTCAGTCCTCTGAAATACTTAAATAGATCCATCCGTAAATTTACTTCGATCAACCTTGAGGTACGCAACATTTTCTTGTTCGATGACAACTGCATCCAGAACACCTCTTGTCGATAATAACTCTTTCAAAACCTCTTTTGCAGACCCGTTTCTAATTTCAGCTAACTGAATCGTTCTACTTTCTATATTATCTGCCTGAGCCATGGTCATGAGGATTAAAAACCAGCAAAAAGCTACTACAGTATTTATCGCAAAGAGAAACGATATATCCCGAGATACCAACATCCAACCTCCCATTACTCCACCTAGAAAAAACCCAAAAAATTGACTAGTCATGAAGAATCCCATGTATGTCCCTCGAGCACCTGCAGGTGAAATTTTCCCAACCTCTGAAGGGAGCATGGTTTCCAGCAGATTGAAACAAGCAAAAAATAAGCCGATACCCAGCAATACCAAATAAAATGATCTCACTTCAGTAAGAAGAAGGGACGAGCAAACACAAGAACCTACCATTATCAAAAATATAGGTTTTGTCTGATGCCATCGATCCGAAAAATAAATAAAGGGAGCGATCACAAAAAGAGAAGCTATGAGCAAAATAAGATAATAGAAGGAGTGCTCTGCTCTATCAATTTCCCCAGTTACATCGAATAGTAATGGAAAAACGCAAAAACCACTTATCAAAAGATAGTGCAAGATTAACGTGCTCATATTTAGGCGCAAGAACGAAAAATCTGATAGAGCTTCCCTCACTCTCGCCATCTGAAATTTTAAGTCTAAATTTTGGGTCATCAACTTGGGAGTAGGAATTATAGTATACAAAATCAGCAATCCAAGCAGGCCTGAAACTCCACTAAAAAGGAACAGGCTCCTCACACCATAAATGTGAGAGAGCGCAGGTCCAACCAACAAGGCAATGCCAAATGATATCGCGATCGCAACACCAATAACAGTCATGGACTTTGTTCTCTGCTCTACTCTAGTAAGATCCGACATCAAAGCAAGCAGTGTGCTAGCAATAGCGCCACACCCCTGCAATGCGCGGCCAGCTATAAGTCCGTATACGTTCTGAGAAAAAGCTGCAATAAAGCTGCCGCTGATGAACAAGAGCAGTCCTACCGTTATCAATTTCTTCCTTCCAAAACGGTCAGACATTAATCCAAAAGGAATCTGAAGAAGTGCTTGAGTGAAGCCGTGCACCCCAATGGCTATCCCGATTAAAAACGGTGTGGATAAATTAAACTGGTCTTCGGCAATAGGAAGTACCGGAATTACCATAAACAGGCCCATCATACGAATGAGATAGAGTAAACCTACGGCTAAAGCGGCTCTCCATTCTTGTCGATTCATAAAAAACCCGTTTTTAAACTAGGATGTAGCTATATTCTGATTAGTTAACTAATTCCGCCGGATTAAAGGAAATACAACTGACAAGTGCAAAGTACTGGTAATATTTCGCTGAACAAAATCTTATAATAGCAGATTTTTACTTGAACTATAATTCGAGCCCCTATAACCGTTAAAAGGGCACATAGTTTTTAAAAGGAAAATTTATAACTAAAATGCGTGTTGCTAAATGAAATATATTACGGTGGAAGGAGCGAGAACTCACAATCTAAAAAACGTTAGCGTCAAGCTACCAAGAGAGAAACTGATAGTTATTACAGGGCTATCTGGGTCGGGAAAATCTTCCTTGGCGTTTGACACTTTGTACGCGGAAGGACAACGGAGATACGTAGAATCTCTATCTGTATATGCGCGTCAATTTTTATCGCTAATGGATAGACCAGACGTAGATCACATAGAAGGCCTTTCTCCCGCAGTAGCTATCGAACAAAAATCTACCAGCCATAATCCTAGATCTACGGTGGGCACAATTACCGAGATCTACGACTATCTAAGACTGCTGTTTGCGCGAGTAGGAGAACCGCACTGTCCGATCCATGAAATCAAACTTAGAGCACAATCAGCCAGCCAGATGCTGGATCAGATTTTTAGACTCGAGGAGGGTCTAAGAATCAATCTGTTGGCGCCCTTAGTAAGAGAAAAAAAAGGAGAATATTCAAAACTGTTCGAACGTCTATCCAGGGAAGGTTTTATAAGAATAAGAATTGATGGAAAGATTCACGAAATTGACGAGGCACCAGAATTACAAAAAAGCGCGAAGCATAGTATAGAAATAGTAATTGACCGCTTTAGATTGAGGCCAGAAATAAGAAACAGAGTAGCTGAATCTCTTGAGACAGCTCTTAGTATGTCCGGCGGATTGGTTCAAATAAATTTCGAAGATAATGATAAAAAAGACCTGATTTTTTCAGATAAATTCTCATGTAATTTATGCGGGCATTCCTTGCCAGAATTAGAGCCAAGAATTTTTTCTTTCAACAATCCCGCTGGGGCCTGTTTAACTTGTGATGGCCTAGGAGTAAAAGAATACTTCGACCCAGAAAATATCTTATCAGACCCAGAAATTTCAATCGCCGAAGGAGCCATAAAAGGTTGGGACAGATCTAATGAATACTACTTTCAAATGATGCAGAGTCTGGGAGAACATTACGACGTCGAAATTACGGAAAAGTTTTCTGATCTTCCCGAAGAATTTAAGCATTCCGTTTTATGGGGATCGGGCGAGACCAAAATTTCCTTTCGCCACAACAATATTAAGGGAGAAGAATACTCGATCGTGCAAACCTTCGAAGGAATAATTCCTAACATTGAAAGACGATACAAGGAAACTGAGTCAGTTCTGGTCAAGGAAAACATGGAGAAATTCCTAACTCTCAGAGAATGTCAGGATTGCAAAGGTGCAAGATTAAACGAGGATGCCCGCTCAGTTAAAATTTCTGGCAAAAGCATTCAATCATATTCAGACATGACGGTCCTAGACGCGCATGACCATTTGGAGCTCATTGACTTAAAAGGGAAACAGAAAATAATCGGCCACAAGATCTTAACGGAAATAAAATCACGGCTTGGATTTCTGAACGATGTAGGCTTGAGTTATCTTACACTATCTAGGAGCGCAGGCACACTTTCTGGAGGTGAAGCTCAAAGAATCCGGCTTGCTAGTCAGATAGGAGGAGGGCTGGTTGGTGTAATGTATGTGCTAGACGAACCAACTATTGGTCTGCACCCAAAAGACAATGGGAAGCTTATTAGGACCCTTTTAAAACTCCGAGATATGGGAAATACGGTAATTGTTGTCGAACATGATATGGAAACTATTAAGGCCGCTGATTTCATAGTTGATGTAGGCCCTTTTGCAGGAGAAAAAGGGGGCTTGATAGTCGCTTCTGGGACAATAGATAAATTGATGCAATCAAATAATTCCATTACTGGAAAGTATTTATCCGGGGAAATGGCGATCGAGTTGCCAGAAAAAAGAAGAAAAATCATAGAGGACAGAAAAATAGTCCTAAAAGGTGCGAGGGGAAACAATCTGAAGAATATCACTGTTGAAATTCCTGTAGGGGTAATGACCTGTATCACAGGTGTCTCGGGATCAGGGAAATCAACTTTGATTAATAAAACTCTATATCCAATCGCAGCAAAAGTACTTAACAGGGCAGCAAAGAAGAAAAGTCTCGAGATAGACTCTTGGACAGGACTGGAAGCTTTCGAGAAAGTCATCGTGATTGATCAAAGTCCAATCGGCCGAACTCCTAGGTCAAATCCCGCTACCTACACAAATATTTTCAACCAGATCAGAGAACTGTTTTCCAGCACACCCGAAGCCAGAACTAGAGGATATAAAGCAGGAAGATTTAGTTTCAATATTCAGGGTGGCAGGTGCGAGAGTTGTCAAGGAGACGGATTAATAAAAGTGAATATGCATTTTCTCTCTGATATGTATGTTACTTGCGATGAATGTAATGGACTTAGATACAACGCAGAAACTCTTGAAATCTTATATAAAGGAAAAAACATCCACGAAGTTCTCGAGATGACCGTTAGCGAAGCTAGTGAATTTCTTGCAGCCATCCCCTCAGCGGAACGTGTTCTCAAAACGTTAGGAGAAGTAGGCCTCGATTATATAAAACTGGGACAAAGCTCGGTTACTTTGTCAGGCGGAGAATCGCAGAGAGTAAAACTTGCTAGAGAGCTAGCAAAAAAAGATTCGGGAGGAAACCTATATATTCTGGATGAACCTAGCACAGGATTGCACTTCCATGATGTTAAAAAGCTTCTGTCTGTATTTAAAATGCTATTGGAAAGAGGAAATACAATAATAGTAATAGAACATAATCTAGATATAATTAAGACCGCTGACTGGATTATAGATATGGGACCGAATGGAGGAGATGGAGGAGGACAAATTATCGGTTGCGGCACTCCAGAATATATTCGTACACTAAAAAACTCTTACACTGGGGAAGCACTAAACAAGATATTATAAAGCCAGGGCTCTTTTTTAAGAATTTTTACTCAGCGCCTCTTTTAGAGCGTTGACACAGTAAAGAACATTCCCATTGTTGCTTGCATATCCCATAAGCCCAATTCTCCAGATTTTTCCAGCCAAAGAACCTAACCCTGCTCCGATCTCTAGATCAAAATCATTCAAAAGTGATTTTCTAATTGCCTGTTCATCAACAGAATCAGGAATGCTAACGGCATTAAGCTGTGGAAGGCGATAAGGTTCATCAACAATGAACCTGAGACCAATACCCTCTAGATGATCTCGTAACAAAACATGGTTTTGTCTATGTCGATCCCAAGACCTTTCCAACCCCTCTTCTTTCAAAATAATTAGCGCCTCGTGCAAGCCATATATAGAATTTACTGGAGCAGTATGGTGGTAAGACCTCTTCTCTGAGCCTGACCAGTAGTCAGTAATGAGATTTAGATCAAGAAACCAGGAATTAACCGGGCTTTTACGATTTTTTAATTTTTTCAATGCTGCATCACTAAAACTCAGAGGAGACAGACCGGGCACACAAGACAAACATTTTTGACTTCCGCTATACGCCGCGTCCACCTTCCATTCGTCTAGTGAAACTTCGATACCACCCAAAGAAGTGACGCAATCCAGAATTACTAAACAATCATAATTTTTGGCTATCCGACACAAGTGTTCAGCGTCAGATCTTACACCCGTTGAAGTTTCAGCGTGAACAAAGGCTACAATCGAAACATCCGGATTCTTCGAAAGCAATGCATCTAGCTTTTCCGGATTAACAGGCTTACCCCACTCTTCTTCTAACAAAATCAGTTGCCCCCCAACACGACGAACATTCTCGGCCATTCTTCCACCAAAAACGCCATTGGAACATACAACAACTTTGTCTCCAGGTTCGACTAGGTTAACAAAACATGCCTCCATACCAGCCGAACCAGGAGCGGAAATGGGAATAGTTAAATCGTTTTTAGTTTTAAACGCGTACTGAAGAAGACTTTTGACTTCGTCCATTAACATAAAAAACTGTGGGTCTAGGTGACCTATAGTAGGCCTACCCAAAGCACTAAGTACCCTAGGATTAACATCGGAGGGGCCAGGGCCCATTAACACCCTCTTGGCAGGGTTAAACACATTAGTCATAAGAAATTAGATCGGGTAACGATAGGAATTTCGCGTAGAAATGGAAACTCTATTACTGATCATCTGCCACGTCTTCCTCTTCTTCATCCGAGAGCGGCCTGTCAACAAGTTCTATAAATGCCATAGGAGCTGTATCTCCGGACCTGAACCCACATTTGAGGATTCTAGTGTAACCTCCCGGTCGCTCGTTATAACGAGGCCCAAGCTCTCCAAAAAGTTTACCAACAGCCTCCTTACTACCGGTTCTTGCGAAAGCCAAACGTCTATTAGCAACCGAATCAATCTTCGCTAGCGTAATTAATGGTTCGGCAACTCTCTTCAATTCCTTCGCTTTTGGAAGTGTCGTCTTTATAACTTCGTGCTGAAATAAAGAGCAAGCCATATTACGAAACATCGCTTTTCTATGACTGCTGTTTCTTCCCAGTTGTCTACCAATTTTCCTATGGCGCATGATCGTTTTTCCTCAATTAATCTAGCTTAGCACTCTATCATCACCCCGAAGAATCGCCGGCGGCCAATTTTCCAGACGCATTCCTAAAGAGAGACCTCTAGAGGCTAGTACATCTTTAATTTCGGTCAAAGACTTTTTCCCTAGATTCGGAGTCTTCAACAATTCTACCTCCGTGCGTCGAATAAGATCACCTATGTAGTATATATTTTCTGCTTTTAAGCAGTTAGCCGATCTAACTGTTAGCTCAAGATCATCCACTGGTCTAAGAAGAATAGGATCGATCTCATCTTCTTCCTCAACTTCTTCAGGTTCACTTTCGCTCTCCAGATCAACAAATACCGCTACTTGTTGCTGAAGAATAGTTGCCGCTCTGCGGATAGCTTCCTCAGGTTCTATGGTCCCATTGGTTTCCAAATCAATGATCAATTTATCCAGATCAGTACGCTGCTCAACTCTGGCGCTATCAACTTTATAAGCCACTCTGCGAACGGGACTATATGACGCATCGAGCATAAGTGCGCCTACCAAGCTAGAGCTTTCTTCCTCATCTTCAATTCTTCTTTGATCTGCGGGCTCATAACCTCGACCCCGCCCCACATTCGCTCGAAGGGTTAACCTTCCATTTTCATTCAAATTTGCTATCACATGTTCCGGATTCGCTATCTCGACATCAGGCCCAACCTCAAAATCAGCTGCAGTTACGGGGCCTGGGCCTTGCTTATCAATAGTTATCTCAGCCTCATCAATCGAGTTTAATCTGATAGCTACGCCTTTAAGATTAAGCAAAATCTCTATGACATCCTCTTGAACGCCTTCAATAGTACTGTATTCGTGGAGAACTCCATCTATTTCTGCGTCCAATATTGCGCAGCCAGGCATAGAAGACAACAAAATTCTTCTAAGCGCATTACCAAGCGTGTGCCCAAACCCTCTCTCTAGAGGTTCAAGAATTACGTTTGCTTTGGTATCGCTGTATTGCTCTACATGAATATGCTTTGGCGTTAAAAACTCTAATGATGAATGTGGCATTTTCTCACCCTAAAAAAAATTACTTTCTGATTATTTCGAGTATAGTTCTACTATCAAGTTTTCATTGATCTCTTTAGGCAGATCTTCTCTTTCTGGAAAGACCTTAAAAACTCCTTCCATTTTAGAAGAATCAACCTCAACCCAAGGTATAGGTGCTCGATTTATAGATAGCGCCAAAGCTCCTTGAATTCTTAACTGATTGCGTGCCCTTTCTCTAACGGCAACAACTTCACCGACCGATACCTGGTAAGATGGGATATTTATTGCTACACCATTTACGGTAATAGATTTATGAGAAACTAGTTGACGTGCTTCCGCTCTTGTCGAACCGAACCCCATTCTGTAAACAACATTATCAAGACGTCTTTCAAGAATTCTAAGAAGATTCATCCCTGTAGCACCTTTCTGCCTGTCAGCCTTTTTATAGTAGTTTCTGAATTGCTTCTCTAGAACCCCATAAATTCTTCTAACTTTCTGCTTTTCTCGAAGCTGAACTGCGTAATCCGAATTTCTTACACGACGCTGACCGTGCTGGCCAGGAGCATTCTCTGCTCGACATTTTGATTCTAGAGATCTAACTCCGCTCTTTAAGAAAAGATCCGTTCCTTCCCGTCTCGACAACTTGAGCTTTGGTCCGAGATATCGAGCCATTTTTTTCCTCCGTTATACTCTTCGCTTTTTAGGCGGTCTACACCCATTATGCGGAATAGGTGTTACATCAGTGATATTAGTTATTCGGAAACCGACCGCGTTCAACGCTCGAACCGCAGCTTCTCGCCCTGGACCGGGTCCCTTTACAAATACTTCCAGGTTCTGGAGACCATAATCTAAAGCAGCATTTCCAGCCCGCTCTGCTGCTACCTGCGCAGCAAAAGGAGTACTCTTTCGTGCTCCCCGAAACCCTGAGCCTCCAGCCGTAGCCCAAGCAAGCGCTCCACCTTGCCGGTCCGTGATCATTACAATTGTGTTGTTGAAAGAAGCATGTATATGGGCCATTCCATCCGCTATCTGCCTCTTCCCTTTTTTTCTAGTTTGCGGAGCAGTTTCTAAAGCTTCTTTTTCTTCTGACTCAGACATTTATTTGCTCTCTATAATTATCTATTTACGTATAGGCCTTTTTGGACCTTTTCGAGTGCGTGCATTAGTTTTAGTCCGCTGGCCACGCAAGGGTAGGCCCCTTCGATGACGAATACCTCGATAACAACCTAAATCCAACAACCTTTTTATATTCAACTGGTTTTCTCGTCGAAGATCTCCTTCTACATTCAACTTAGCTATCTCAGCTCTCAGTTTATCTAATTGGGGTTCTGTAAGATCTTGGATTTTTTCATTTTGATTAACACCAGCCTGGTTGCACAATTTACGTGCAGTAGTATTTCCAATACCAAATATATAGGTTAGTGAAATCCCCGCGTGCTTATTGTCAGGAATGTTCACTCCTGCTAATCGAGCCATAAATTATCTCCTTAACCTTGCCTTTGTTTATGTCTTGGCTCACTGCATATAACCCGCACAGAACCTTTGCGCCTAATAATCTTGCAATTTCTGCACATTCTTTTGACTGATGCTCTGACTTTCATTTGTTAAACCCTATTTTATCTTCGTCCAAAATTCTTTATGTTCGATTTTTTCATAAGAGATTCATACTGATGAGACATCAAGTGAGTCTGGACCTGAGACATAAAATCCATAACCACCACAACCACAATCAATAGAGCGGTACCACCAAGCTGAAACGTAATATTGAATTGCAAAACCAGCGCTTGAGGAAGAAGACAAACCAAAGTCATATACAACGATCCTACCAAAGTTAAACGCGTCAATATCGTATCTATATGTCTTGCAGTTTGCTCTCCCGGTCTAAATCCCGGAATAAAGGCACCTGATTTTTTCAGGTTATCAGCCACCTCCTTTGGGTTAAACATAATTGCCGTGTACCAAAAGCAGAAAAAGACTATACCAGCCGAAAAAAGAATAAGATTCAATGGCTGCCCTGGCGCTATTAACAGACTAAAATCCTGCAGCCATTCCATTCCAGGAGATTGTCCAAACCATTGCCCAATTGAAGCAGGAAAAAGCAATAGACTACTGGCAAATATTGCGGGGATCACTCCCGCCATATTAATCTTTAACGGCAAATGGCTACTCTGGGCTTGAAACTGCTGCCGACCTTGTTGTCGCCTTGCATAATTAACAGTTATTCGTCTTTGCCCACGCTCTACAAATACCACTGCCGAGACAATCATTACCGCAAGAATACCTATACCCAATAGAGCAATTATCGATATCTCTCCCTGTCTAGCTTGTTCGAAAGACTGTCCGATTGCACTAGGGAATCCCGACACTATCCCAATAAAAATAAGTATTGAAATCCCATTTCCAATTCCTCTTTCCGTAACCTGCTCTCCCAACCACATCATAAACATAGCCCCAGTCACTAAAGTGGTTATCGCAACAAAATGGAAGCTGATTCCTGGCGCACTCACTAATCCTTGAGATTCAGCTCCATTACTCATAGCAAACGCTTGCACAAGAGCAAGGCCCAAGGTTCCATATCTCGTGTATTGTGATATTTTTCTTCTGCCTGCCTCACCCTCTTTCCTAAGCTGCTGAAGAGAGGGCGTGGTGGCTACTACCAAATTAGAAATAATTGACGCAGATATATAGGGCATGATACCAAGAGCCAATATGCTCATCCTTTCAATGGCCCCACCCGAAAACATATTAACTAGATCGAGTATACCTCCCTGGTTTCTTTCAAACAGGGATTGCAAAGCGTCAGGATTTATCCCTGGCAATGGAATATGGCTACCCACGCGATATATAACAATAGCCATAAAAACAAATCTTAGTCGCGCCCACAATTCAGAAAGACCTCCGCCTTTCGTCATCGTTCCCATTGATTGTGCTATCGAACTACTCATAATTTATTTATTCTTCTATTCTTCCCCCCGCCGCTTCAATAGCTGCCTTGGCTCCTTTGGTAATACCTAGTCCTTTTATAATTACAGATTTCTCTATAGATCCAGAACAAATGACTTTAGCTCTGCGGATAGATCTTTTTAGAACATTTGCGCTAATTAACGTTTCCATATCTATTACTTCTGCCTCAATTTTTGCCAACTCAGAAAGGGTAACCTCTCCCGTATAAAGAGATTTTGACGAATTAAAACCGAATTTAGGTAACCTCATTTGCAAAGGCTGTTGGCCACCTTCAAATCCTGGCCTAATTTTTCAGCCAGACCTAGATTTCTGACCCTTATGCCCACGTCCACAAGTTTTTCCCAAACCACTACCCATGCCTCTACCAACTCTCTTTTTTGAAGTTCGGCTTTTGGGACCCGATTTAATTTCATTAAGTTGCATCTTTACCTCTCTTCACTTCTTCTACTTCAAGCATATAGGCAACTTTATTAATCATTCCTCTATTTGCAGGGGTATCTTCAACCTCTACAACATGTCTGATTCGACGTAACCCCAGGCCACGAACACAGGCTTTGTGAGCTTTCAATCGACCTATGGTGCTTTTAGTTTGTGTGACTCTCAAATGCTTTTTTGCCATTTTTAACCCATTATTTGTTCGACTGTCAGGCCTCTTTTTTCTGCAACACTCTCAGGAGATTTCATGTTTTTTAGTCCCTTAAAAGTTGCCTGCAGAACATTAACAGGATTAGTCGATCCATATGATTTTGCTAGTACGTTCTGCACTCCAGCTACCTCTAGGACCGCTCGCATGGTTTTGCCCGCGATAACTCCGGTGCCATCTGATGCAGGCTGCATATATATTTTTGAAGCTCCATGTCTCTCCGAAATAGCGTACTGTATAGTGCTACCTTCCAGTTCAACCTGAATCATATTTCGACGAGCTGATTCCATAGCTTTTTGAATTGCCAACGGCACCTCTCTAGCTTTACCTCGTCCAAACCCTACTTTTCCGTTTCCATCTCCGACCACTGTGAGTGCAGTGAAACCGAATATTCGACCTCCTTTCACTACCTTTGCTACTCGGTTGACCTGAACCAGTTTCTCCTGGAGACCTTCCTCGTTTTCTTGATCAATACTTACCATGCCTATTCCTTTATAAACCTTTTCCTAAAAGCTCAAACCGCCAGCTCTTGCTGCATCCGCGAGCGCCTTAACTCTTCCATGATATTGATACCCTGAACGATCAAACGCGACCTTTTCAATACCTAAAGCTTTCACTTTTTTTGCTATCAAGTTGCCCACCTTTTCCGCATCGGTGACATTACCCTTATTAGTTTTCCTAACGGAAGGATCTAGTGATGAAGCCGCAGCCTTAACCTCATCTCCCTCAGCCGATATAAGCTGAACATAAATATGACGTGGAGACCTGTATACGCAGAGTCTAGGCACTTCCAAGGCTTCAATATGAGACCTCCCTCGTTTTGCTCTCTTTAGACGCGCTCGCTTTTTTTTCATTGTCATAAAAATGCTCCGATTACTTCTTCTTAGCTTCCTTCCTTTTAACGTACTCGTCCACGTATCTCACTCCTTTACCCTTGTATGGCTCCGGTGGTCTATAAGAACGAATATCAGCGGAGACCTGGCCTACGAGCTGTTTGTCAATCCCCTTTACTAAAACCTGGGTCTGACTTGGCGTTTCAATTTCTATCCCTTCCGGCGCTTCATAAACAACTGGATGGGAAAAACCCAATGAAAGATTAAGTTTCTTACCTTGCATTTGAGCTCTATATCCGACGCCCTGCAATTCAAGTTCCTTTTGAAATCCAGAAGTAACTCCTTGGACCATATTGCTTACTAATGACCGAAACGTTCCCGTCATCGCTGTAGCTGTCTTGGTTTCTTGTGTCGCCTTAAACAGTAATCTCTCATCACCAGTTTCAACAGAAACCAGTTTATTCAGTTGAGTTCGAAGCTCTCCTTTAGCTCCTTTTACCGTAATTACCTGGTCGTCAATCTCAACTTCTACACCTTTGGGAAGAACAACAGGATTATTAGCAATACGGGACATACTTTTACCCTCAATCAATACGCATCAGAAAACCGAGCAGATCAGCTCTCCACCAATGCCATTTTTTCGAGCGACACGATCACTAACCACGCCCTTATTCGTAGAAAGAATATAAATCCCCAAACCGCCCTTTAAATTAGGGATTTCATCTTTCCCCCTATATTGTCTCAACCCAGGTCTACTAACTCTTTTTATCTCCTCAATAACAGGCTTACCATCGTAATATCGGAGACAAATTGTTAAAACCGACATGCCAGTATCTGAAACTTTTACTTGAAAATCTTCTATGTATCCTTCTTCTTTCAGGACAGAAGCCACCGCAATCTTTAATTTCGCTGAGGGCATCTTAATTTCTGAGATGCCTGCATTTTGCGCGTTCCGTATTCTTGTAAGCATATCCGCCATCGGATCCTGCATTGTCATATAATCGTTCTCCTCACCAACTCGATTTAACGAGACCAGGAATATCACCCCTCATTGCGGCTTCTCTAAGTTTATTTCTTGATAACCCAAACCTTCTGTACACTCCATGAGGCCGTCCCGTTATATTACAGCGACGAACCTGACGAGATGGACTAGCATCTCTTGGAAGTTTTTGAAGTTTCAATTGCGCCTCCCAACGTTCATCGTCACTCGATGATGGGTCTGATATTGTAGCTTTTAAGCTAAGCCGCTTAGATTCATATTTTTTTGCTATTTTCTTTCGTTTTAGCTCACGATTAATCATCGAACTTTTGGCCATAACTTTTCCCCTATTTCATTTCGTTATTGATCAACCTAAATCTCTCAAAGGAAAATTAAAGGCCTTCAGCAACGCCCTGCTTTCTTCATCATTTTTTGCAGTCGTCACAATTGCTATATCGAGCCCCCGAATTTTGTCTATTTTATCGTAATCGATTTCTGGAAAAACGATCTGCTCCTCTACTCCCATAGCAAAATTTCCTCTCCCATCAAATGATTTTGGGTTAATCCCTCGAAAATCTCGTTGGCGAGGGATAGCAATGTTAATCAGACGATCTAGAAACTCATACATCCTCGATTTCCGCAAAGTGACCTTACAACCGATAGGCATATTGTCTCGTATTTTAAAACCAGCAATTGATTTCCTTGCCTTAGTCATAATTGGACGTTGCCCCGCGATTGCTTCCATGTCACTAACCGCCGCTTCTAGTTGTTTTTTATCGACAACTGCCTCACCTACTCCCATATTTAAAGTAATTTTAACTACTCGAGGCACAGCCATTACATTCGAAAGACCCAGATCCGCCTGTAACTTTGGTCTAATCTCATTCTCATATAGTTGTTTTAATTTACTCATTTTCTTATTCGTCTATTTTCACGCCGGTAGATTTATAAACCCGAACTCTTTCTCCAGAATCAAGTATCTGAAATCCTACCTTGTCCGCTTTATTGGTTGTCGAATTGTATATAGAAATATTTGAAAGCTGGATAGGCGCTTCTTTTTCAATTATGCCCCCAGGCTGATTCAATTGCGGGTTACCCTTTGTATGGCGTTTAATGATATTAATGCCCGATACATAAGCTCGCCCATCATCTAACAAACGAGTAACGGAGCCTGTTTTCCCTTTATCTCTGCCAGCTATCACCACAACTCGATCATTTTTCTTTATTTTTTTCATACTTTCCTCTAAAGCACTTCCGGGGCTAGGGAAACGATTCTCATAAAATTGTCAGTCCTTAACTCTCTTGTAACCGGACCAAATATTCGTGTTCCTATAGGCTGTTTTTGAGCATTTAACAAAACTGCTGCATTCCCATCGAATTTTATAAGTGATCCATCTGGTCGACGAACCCCTTTTTTCGTTCGAACTACCACTGCGTCTAAAACTTGCCCTTTTTTTACCCTCCCACGAGGAATTGCTTCCTTAACTGTAACTTTTATAACATCGCCCACATTCGCATAACGACGCTTAGATCCTCCAAGGACCTTTATACACATAACACGTCGAGCACCACTATTATCAGCTATATCCAAATATGTTTGAGTCTGTATCATCCTAGTCTCTCCGTTATTCCCAGCAAGGGAACAGCAACATTCTTATTCAATAACCATAGCTTTCCGGTCTACCGAAGTTAATTTCCAAGCTTTAGTCTTAGATATTGGTCTAGTTTCCTCTATTGTAACGATATCACCTTCTCGGCATTGTTCGCTCGGATCATCCGCATGGATCTTTTTTGATTGTTTTATATACTTCCCATAGAGCGGATGCTTTATTCTCCTCTCCACCAAAACACTTATCGTTTTTTCCATTTTGGTGCTGACCACTACACCGCTGGCTGTTCGCGCCAAGACTTTCGCATCGCTCATCTTTAACTAGCTACCTCTTCTTTTTTTCTTCTATTAATAAGTGTTTTAACTCTCGCTATTTCTTTTTTTACTTGCTTCAACATATGAGACTGCCCCAACTGCCCTATCGACTTTTGCATTCGAAGTTCAAATAGCTCTTTTGAAAGCTGATCAATTTTTTCTTGGAGTTCTTTTTCCGAACTCTCTATCAGATCTGATGAAATCATTTGCTCACACCATTTATATTATTGATCGCTTAACAAATTTTGTTGGAAAGGGAAGCTTAGCCGCCGCTAGACGAAAAGCATCTCGAGCAACTTCTTCAGACACTCCTTCCATCTCGTAAAGCATCTTACCAGGCTTTATTTGTGCCACCCAATATTCTACATTTCCTTTACCCTTACCTTGACGAACCTCGAGAGGCTTATTTGTAATTGGCTTATCAGGAAAAACGCGTATCCAGATTTGTCCACCTCTTTTTACACGCCGAGTCATCGCTCTACGAGCTGCTTCGATTTGTCTAGCAGTCATTCTTCCTCGACCTATGGCCTTTAGACCATATTCCCCAAATGATACTGAGCTACCCCTTTGAGCTAGTCCCCTGTTTCTCCCTTTCTGGACTTTCCGGAATTTAGTTCTTTTCGGTTGCAACATAATTCTTTACCCAAAACTCTGCACATTCGCAGGAGCCGATTCTTCACGCTGACCTAATACTTCTCCCTTAAATATCCAGACCTTAACTCCGAGAATACCGTAAGTCGTCAGCGCTTCCGATGTAGCGTAGTCAACATCTGCCCTTAGAGTATGCAAAGGAACTCTGCCTTCATGGTACATCTCTGCTCTTGCAATCTCAGCCCCTCCTAAACGACCTGCCACTCTTACTTTAATTCCTTCGGCTCCTGCTCGCATAGCATTTTGCATAACACGCTTCATAGCTCTTCTAAACTGAACTCGTCTCTCAAGCTGCTGAGTTACATTCTGAGCAACTAGCTGGGCATCAATCTCGGGCTTCCGGATTTCTTCTATATTTATATGCACAGGAACACCCATTATCTTGGCTACTTCCTGCCGTAATTTCTCTACGTCCTCTCCTTTTTTACCGATTACAATACCAGGTCGAGCCGAATGAATCGTAATTCTGGCTGTTTGCGCGGGTCTTCTTATTTCAATCCGACTAACAGATGCCTGAGCCAATCTCTTTTTTATATGTTCCCGAACAATAAGATCTTCATGCAGTTTTTCAGAGTATGCTGGTCCATCTGCGTACCAAACCGAAGTATGGTCCTTTATTATTCCCAGTCGAAGCCCAGTAGGGTGTACTTTTTGGCCCATTTTTATTTGTCTCCCGAACTCTTCTATATCTCGCTATCAGCAACAGCTATAGTTATATGACATGTGCGTTTAAAAATCCGATCAGCTCTTCCTTTCGCTCGAGGCTTGATTCTCTTCATAGTCAATCCTTCGTCGACAAAAGTCTTAGCAACCTTTAATTCATCGACATCCGCTCCTTCATTATGTTCCGCATTTGCTATTGCCGACTCCAGCACCTTCTTAACCAAACGTGATCCTTTGTTCTTACCGAAGTTAAGGATATCAAGGGCTTCCCCAACGCCTTTTCCTCTAATTTGGTTAACGACCAACCTAGCTTTTTGAGCAGATAGCCTAGCTCCTTTTAGCCTCGCTGATACTTCCATCTTACCTTCCCTTATTTACGACAACTTAACGCTTAACTTTCTTGTCCGCAGCATGTCCTCGGAAAGTCCGAGTCAAAGCAAACTCTCCTAACTTATGACCTACCATATCTTCACTTACAAAAACTGGAATATGCTGGCGCCCATTATGGATCTGTATTGTTAACCCAACGAAGTCAGGCGTTATCAACGATCTCCTAGACCAAGTTTTTATAGGTCTCTTATCATTACTATCTAAAGCTTTTTTAACCTTCTGAGACAGATGTAAATCCACAAAGGGTCCTTTTTTCAAACTACGAGGCACTTGTTCTTCTCCTATCTCCTAGAACGCCTACGGACAATCATTTGGTCCGTTCTTTTATTTTTGCGTGTCTTATATCCTTTAGTTGGAACGCCCCAAGGCGAAACGGGATGACGCCCACCAGAGGTTTTTCCCTCCCCACCACCATGAGGATGATCTACCGGGTTCATAACAACACCTCTAACCGTTGGACGGACACCCCTCCACCTTTTAGCTCCTGCCTTTCCTAAAGATCTTAGATTGTGTTCCGAATTTGAGACTTCTCCCAAAGTAGCTCGGCAATCTGCCAAAACCTTCCTCATCTCTCCCGATCGGAGCCTAATAGTCACGTAACGACCTTCTTTCGCCAAAAGCTGCGCGGAAGTCCCCGCACTTCTAACCATCTGGGCCCCCTTACCAACCTTCAGTTCTATACAATGGATAACACTACCCATAGGAATATTTCTCATTGGCAGAGTGTTTCCAACCCTAATAGGGACCATCTCTCCAGATTCGAGAATCTCTCCTACTTTTAAATTTTTTGGAGCAACAATATATCTCCTTTCTCCATCTTCATACCTAAGCAAGGCAATATTTGCAGTCCTGTTGGGATCATATTCCAGGCTTTCAATGGTTGCCTTAATTCCATCTTTACGTCTCTTAAAATCTATTACTCGATATCTTTGCTTATGACCTCCGCCGATATGTCTAGTAGTTATTCGGCCATTATTATTCCGTCCGCCAGATCTATTTTTCTTTTCTAATAGGGGCTTGTAAGGTTTTCCTTTTTTTAAATCAGGATTAGTAACCTTTACAACAAATCGTCTTCCTGGGGAAGTTGGTTTCATCTTAGTAACTGGCATAATTGTATTTATCCTATAATTTATGCGTCACGAAAACTCAATTTCGTGGTCACTAGGCAAACTAACATATGCCTTTTTCCAATTCGGTTTTTTAGTCTTTCCGCTTGCACTTCTCTTTACCTTTCCCTTGACATTGACAACGGTAACTTTGCTTACAGAGACTTCATATATAGTTTCGACTGCCTCCTTTATTTCAGATACAGTCGCGTCTTTTAACACTCTAAATGTGAAACAATTCTTCTGATCCGCGATCATATTCGCTTTTTCCGATATATGAGCTCCTTGGAGTATGCTGTAGAGCCGTTCAGGATTCATGAAAAAAGCTCCTCCGCTTTTTTAATGGCCGGCAAAGTAAAAAGGATTTTTTCATAGCCTATCAAGCTAACAGGGTTAACATCTGCAACATCAACTATATCTGCGTTTTTTAGGTTTCTAATCCCCAGATACAAGTTTTCATCTACAGCCTCAACAACAATAAGCACATTCTCAAGTGAAAGCTTTTTGAGCTTTTCAGCTACCTTTCTAGTCTTAGGAGATTCGACCGAAAACTCCTCAACAACAAGCAGCCTGCCACTTCTAACAAGCTCACTTAATATTGCCTGCATTGCTCCACGGTACATTTTCTTATTAATTTTTTGAGAATAATCTCTATTTTTTGCAGCGAAAGTTACCCCGCCACCTCTCCAGATTGGGCTGCGAATAGTTCCTGCTCTTGCCCTACCAGTACCCTTTTGTCTATAAGGCTTACGGCCTCCTCCCCGAACCTCTGAACGAGTTTTTTGGGACTTAGTGCCTTGTCTAGCTCCCGCCAAGTAGGAAACCACCACTTGGTGAATCAACGCTTCATTGTAATCTCTACCAAAAGTAGTATCAGAAACATCAATACCCTTTTTCTTTCCTAACAGATCAATATTCACGGCGCCTCATTCCTAGAAGTTTTTACCGACGGAAACACCAACACATCGCCACCAACAGCGCCTGCTACCGCTCCTTTTACGAGAAGCAAACTCTTTTCCACATCTATTTTAACTATCTCCAGACCCTGAGTGGTGACACGAGATGCCCCCATATGCCCGGCCATCTTCTTTCCTTTAAAAACTCTACCAGGTGTTTGGCATTGTCCAATAGAACCAGGGGCTCGATGGGAAACAGAATTACCATGGGACATATCTTGAGTCTTAAAATTATGCCTTTTAACAACTCCTGCAAAACCTTTCCCTTTTGACACTCCTCTTATATCAACTTTCTGACCTTCATCAAATTCTTCTAAAGTAATTGTAGATCCCAATTCGAGATCTTTTTGTCCTGCATGCCGAAATTCCCAAAAACCGTTTCCTGCCTCTACAGATGCCTTCGAAAAGATGCCTGCCTGTGCTTTATTTACGCCTGACCTCTTAGCTAGGCCAGCCGTTACCTGCACAGCTATATATCCATCACTTTCATTCGACTTCACTTGGGTTACCCTATTCGGCTGGGCTTCAATGACGGTAACAGCTAGAGATCTACCCTCTGAGGTAAATATCCGAGTCATTCCTATTTTCTTTCCCACTATTCCTATAGTCATTATTCCGCCTCGCCTATCCAGAAAAAATTATCCTAGATTGATCTGAACCTCCACCCCTGCAGCCAAATCCAATTTGGTAAGAGCATCCACTGTTTTTTCTGTCGGCTCCACTATATCCAACATTCTCTTGTGTGTGCGAATTTCATATTGATCTCTAGCATCTTTATAAACATGAGGGGAAATCAAGACAGTATATTTTTCTTTTTTGGTCGGGAGAGGAATCGGACCGCGAACCTGGGCTCCAGTCCTTTTAGCCGTATTCACTATTTCTTGAGTAGAAAGATCAATAAGCCTATGGTCAAAGGCTTTTAATCGAATTCTTATCCGTTGATTCTGCATTGGAAAAAAACACCCCCCGAGTGAACCCAAAAAACATTTAAAACTTACAAAGAGCTACCTCTCTTTTCTTAAGAGAAGCCGCATACTTGCCATTGGCTCCGTAATGGAGCTACCCGTGATGCCTAATCGGCACCCTGCAAAAAGCAGAACTAATTTCTGCCATACCCTAAAAGGCGTTCAAGGGCGCGAATAATACGTTGCTTTTGGAATAAAAGCTAGAAGAATCAGAAGAAATTTGAGATGTGGAGCTCGGACAAAGCTTAACAAGAAATCGGATATAAGATTTCCTTTCTACCTCTTCCTTTTGTTGTTTCCCGCTATTTCTAAAATATGGACTCTTATCTATGTTAAAATATTACCTAGATACAAGACTCTCCGAGATATTCGGAGGAACTTCGCCATACTTCTTAAATTCCATGGAAAAGGTAGCTCTGCCTTGAGTTGCTGAGCGCATATCGGTCGCATAGCCAAACATCTCCGAAAGCGGGACCTCTGCTCTCACTGCTTTACCAGCGGCCACATCCTCCATGCCTTGCACAATGCCTCTCCTTCGACTTAAATCACCCACGATATCGCCATAATATTCTTCCGGAGTAACCACCTCAACATCCATTATCGGTTCTAACAAAACAGGATCGGCTTCAAGAACACCCGCTCTAATGGCCATAGACCCGGCGACTTTAAAAGAAACTTCGCTAGAATCCACGTCATGGTAGGATCCATCATAAAGAGTCGCTCGAACACCTTGTAAGGGATAACCTGCCACAACCCCGCTTGATAACTGGTCCTGGATCCCTTTGTCAACGGCGCTAATATATTCTTTAGGTACCGCTCCTCCGACAATCATATCAACAAATTCATATCCATCATGTTCAATAGGTTCTATACGAAGCCATACATGCCCATATTGTCCCCTTCCACCACTTTGACGTACAAACTTTCCTTCGGCCTCAACCATTTTTCTTATGGTTTCTCTATAAGCAACCTGAGGCTTGCCTATATTTGCCTCAACGTTAAATTCTCTCTTCATGCGATCAACAATTATGTCTAGATGAAGCTCGCCCATTCCTCCAATAATAGTTTGTCCTGATTCTTCATCAGTTCTAACACTAAAGGACGGATCTTCCGCCGCCAATTTTCCTAGCGCTATTCCCATCTTTTCCTGATCAATTGTAGAGCGTGGCTCCACGGCGACGTGAATAACAGGATCCGGAAAATCCATTTTTTCCAGAATTATAGGTCGCGTTTCATTGCATAGGGTATCCCCCGTAGCAGCAAATTTCAGCCCTATCGCTGCTGCAATATCTCCAGCTCTGACCTCCTTGATATCTTTTCTATCATTCGAATGCATTTGAACCATCCGGCCAACACGTTCCTTTTTTTCTCTTGTCGAATTCCATACTGAATCGCCAGACTTCAAAACACCTGAGTAAACACGAAAGAAAGTAAGATTCCCAACAAAAGGATCAGTTGCTATCTTAAAAGCTAATCCAGAAAATACCTCTTTATCAGTAGGCGATCTTTCCTCCTCATTCTCGCCGTTCGAAGAGAAACCTTTTACCGCTTCAACTTCATCGGGGGAAGGCAAAAAATTAACAACTCCATCTAAAACTGTTTGCACTCCTTTATTTTTAAAAGCAGATCCGCAAAAAGCTGGAACAAGTTCGTTTGAAAGAGTTCTTTTCCTAATACCATAAATTATGTCTTTCTTTTCTAATGATTCCGCATCTAGGTACTTCTCCATCAAAGCGTCATCAGCTTCTGCCGCTGCCTCTATTAGCTGATCTCTGTAAGATTCCGCTTCTTTTAACATTTCCTGCGGAATTTCACCTTCCAGAAAAGTCAAACCCTGGTTTTCCTCGTTCCAATAAATTGCTCTCATTTCGATCAGATCTACTACACCCTTAAAACTCTCTTCTTGTCCAATCGGAAGCTGCAAGCAAACTGCCTTTGACCCTAGACGTTTTTCAATCTGCCCTACGACCCTTAAGAAATCTGCTCCCGCCCTATCCATCTTATTGACAAAAACCAATCGAGGAACACCATATTTGTTAGCTTGTCGCCATACAGTTTCGGATTGTGGTTCTACTCCTGAAGAACCACAGAAAACAACCACAGCACCGTCCAGAACTCGTAAAGACCTTTCTACCTCAATAGTAAAATCTACATGTCCTGGCGTATCTATAATATTAATTCGGTGCTGCAGGAACTGTTTCTCACTACCTTCCCAAAAGGCAGTTGTTGCTGCAGAGGTTATTGTGATACCACGTTCTTGTTCTTGCTCCATCCAATCCATAATAGCAGCACCATCATGGACCTCTCCTATCTTGTGTGAAAGACCAGTGTAAAAGAGTATTCTCTCAGTAGTAGTTGTTTTGCCAGCATCAACGTGGGCAACAATCCCGATATTTCGATATAGCTCTATGGGAGTTTCCCTGGACAATTAGGGACACCTACCTACTAAAATCGATAATGAGCAAATGCTCGATTAGCTTCTGCCATTCTATGAGTATCCTCTTTCTTCCGAACGGCCGCACCTCTACCATCAGCTGCATCAGCCAGTTCTCCCGCTAGACGCAGCGCCATAGATTTCTCTCCTCTCGCTCTCGCGGAATCGACAAGCCATCTCATAGCTAAGGCTGTTCTTCTAGAGGGACGAACTTCAACAGGGACTTGATACGTGGCACCTCCAACTCGTCGAGATTTAACTTCAACGGCGGGCGCCACTGTTTCAATAGCTAACTCGAAAACCTCTAGCGGATTGGAAGAGCCATTCTGCTTTATTTTTTCAAGAGCACCATAAACAATCTTTTCAGCAACAGATTTCTTTCCACTTACCATCACATGATTCATAAATTTTGCTAAAGTCTTATCTCCATACTTCGGATCAGGAAGAATATCTCTCTTAGGCGGTACTCGTCTTCTTGGCATTAATTTTTCCTTCAGGTATCTCGAATATACAACTCGACCTTACTTACTAATTGAATTTGTATTTTAAACCTTAGGCTTTTTGGCCCCGTACTTTGATCGTCCCTGCTTCCTTTCATTTACTCCCGTAGTATCCAAAGTCCCTCGGACAGTATGATAACGAACTCCCGGCAAGTCCTTAACTCTGCCCCCCCGAATCAACACCACCGAATGCTCCTGTAAATTATGTCCTTCCCCACCAATATAAGATGTAACTTCGTACCCATTTGTCAAACGAACTCTACAAACTTTTCTCAAGGCAGAATTGGGCTTTTTTGGAGTAGTCGTATAAACCCTAGTACACACCCCTCGCTTCTGGGGACTCGATTGCAAAGCAGGAACATCGCTTTTAACAACCTTCTTCTTTCTAGGCTTGCGAACCAACTGATTGATCCTTGCCATATATAACTTAACTCCTATTTATTTTTTACTGCATTCCCTCTAAGGAGGCGCGATTTTACAGGGCATACCAATAAAATCCAACCCCAAATAACGAACTAACTTGCTTCCGACGAATTAAGTGCTTCTGATAGAGCTTGCTCCACCTCAAACGCACTAATTTTTGATTCGTCTCTACTGTCTCGCTTCCTCTTACGATCTTCATGATATTTCAAGCCAGTTCCAGCAGGAATCAATCTGCCCACAATAACGTTCTCTTTTAGACCTCGCAGATAATCCCTTTTTCCTGTAACCGCAGCTTCGGTAAGAACCCGAGTGGTTTCCTGAAAAGAAGCAGCCGAAATAAAGGATTCTGTTGCAAGAGCCGCTTTAGTAATTCCCAACAAAACCCTTTCGCCTGAAACAACCTCCTTCCCTTCGGCCGACAACCTGTCATTTTGTTCAAGAAACCTATTAAACTCTACCTGTTCTCCCTTTATCATTGTGGATTCTCCAGGATCGATAATCTCTATTTTTCTTAACATCTGACAAATAATCACCTCGATATGTTTATCATTAATCCCAACTCCTTGGAGTCGATAAACGTCCTGGACTTCCTTCACAATGTAATTCGCTAATGCCTCAACTCCCTTGAGTCGCAGAATATCATGAGGAGACTCTGGGCCATCAGATACAATCTCTCCTTTAGCTACATTCTCTCCTTCAAAAACAACCATGTGTCGCCACTTTGGAATTAACACCTCATAATGATCGACGCCTTCCGGCAAAACACTGGGATCAGTTGGGGTAATCACTAGGCGTCGTTTGCCTTTAGTTTCTTTTCCGAAACTTACTGTTCCCGATATTTCCGCTAGCACAGCTGCATCTTTGGGTTTCCTAGCTTCAAATAAATCGGCCACTCTAGGCAAACCACCAGTAATATCCCTAGTTTTGGATCCTTCTTGAGGTATTCTGGCAATAACATCGCCCGCTTCAATATGCTCACCATCCTCAAGGCTGAGAATCGCATTTGCTTCTAGGAAATAATGCGCAGGGACATCTGTTCCCGCCAACATCAAATCCTCACCTGCTTCATCAACCAACTTGACGGCTGGTCTTATATCTTTCCCAGAGCTTGGTCTCTCTTTAGAATCGATGATTGAAATACTTGACAACCCGGTTAGCTCATCCGTTTGGCGCCTAATAGTTATGCCTTCCACCATTCCTTCGAAAACGACTTTCCCCTGAACCTCCGAAACTATAGGATGGGTATGAGGATCCCAGTTAGCAACAAATTCTGCTGCTTCAACCTGATCTCCATCCCCTCTTTTTAATACCGCTCCATAAGGAAGCTTATATCTCTCACGCTCTCGTCCTGTTTCATTGTCAGAAACCGCTATCTCCCCTGAACGGGAAACAGCCACCAGATCACCATTAGCTTTAACTAGGGTCTTCAAGTTATGCAACTTAATTATTCCGGCATGTTTGACCCGAACATTATCAACGGCGGTCGCTCTAGAGGCAGCGCCTCCAATATGAAAAGTTCGCATTGTTAATTGAGTCCCGGGCTCCCCAATTGACTGAGCCGCTATAACTCCAACCGCTTCTCCAATATTAACTATATGTCCTCGGCCTAGATCTCTACCATAACAGCTACTGCATACGCCATATCTAGTCTCACAAGTTATAGGACTTCTAACCATAATTTCGTCAACACCAGAAGCCTCTACGAGTTCAACTAACCCTTCATCAAGCATGGTCCCACGATGAACTAAAAGCTTTCCATTTTCCATAACATCTTCAGCGATCACTCTCCCGAGTATGCGACTACCTAGAGCCTCTACAACATCTCCGCCTTCGATCACTGCAGACATAAGCATTCCCTCGCTGGTTCCACAGTCATGCTCTGTTACCACAAGATCCTGAGCAACATCTACCAAACGACGAGTAAGATAACCTGAATTAGCTGTTTTCAAAGCCGTATCAGCCAATCCTTTTCTCGCACCGTGAGTAGAGATGAAATACTGCATAACCGAAAGACCTTCCCTAAAGTTCGCGGTAATCGGAGTTTCAATGATACTTCCATCGGGTTTAGTCATGAGACCACGCATTCCGGACAGCTGCCTTATCTGGGCGGGCGAACCTCTTGCACCAGAGTCAGAATACATCCAAACGCTATTAAAAGAAGTCTGCTCTTCATCCTCACCATCACGGTTCTTTACAGTTTCTTTTGCCAACGTCTCCATCATCGCAGAACCAACCTTATCATTGGCTCGAGTCCATATATCAATAACCTTATTGTATTTCTCTCCCTGAGTTACTAACCCGGAGGCGTACTGAGATTCGATTTCTCTAATTTCATCTTCAGCTCCGGAAATGATAGTCGCTTTTTCCGAAGGAATCACAAAATCATCCACCCCGATCGATGCTCCTGAAAGGGTAGAGTACTCGTAACCCATATACATTAGCTGGTCACAAAACACCACAGTTTCTTTCAGTCCCGCGGATCGATAACAAAGATTAATTAAACTAGAAATATCTTTATTACCCATAGTTTTGTTTATTGTGTCAAACGATACCCCAGCCGGAACAATTTCATATACCAGACTCCTGCCAACGGTTGTTTCCTTTAATTCATAAGATTTTCCGTTAGAACTATTCTCTTCCGACTTAACTCTAAGTTTAATTCTAGCCTGCAATCCCACTTTCCCAGATTCGTAGGCTCTCGAAATTTCCTCCACATCAGCAAAGATCATTCCTTCGCCCTTGTCATTTATTCGTTCTCTCGTCATCCAATAAACACCAAGAACAACATCTTGGGATGGAACAATAATTGGTTGGCCGTCCGCAGGCAAAAGAACATTATTGGTCGACATCATTAATGCTCTTGCCTCCAACTGAGCTTCCAGAGTTAAAGGAACATGAACGGCCATCTGATCTCCATCAAAATCAGCGTTATATGCTGTACATACCAAAGGATGCAGCTGAATGGCCTTCCCCTCTATAAGAACTGGCTCAAAAGCCTGAATACCTAATCGATGAAGAGTTGGCGCTCTATTTAGAAGAACGGGATGTTCGCGTATTACTTCAGCCAAAATATCCCAGACCTCAATTGTCTCTTTTTCGACCATTTTTTTTGCTGCTTTTATTGTGGTAGCCAACCCTCGAGCTTCCAGTTTGCCAAATATAAAGGGCTTAAAAAGCTCCAAAGCCATCTTCTTAGGTAGTCCACATTGGTGAAGCCTCAATGTAGGACCAACAACAATGACAGAGCGGCCTGAATAATCTACCCGCTTGCCTAAAAGATTCTGACGAAATCTACCCTGTTTGCCTTTAATCATATCCGCTAATGATTTTAAAGGTCGCTTGTTGGTGCCTGTAATTGCACGCCCACGACGACCATTATCGAGCAATGCGTCAACTGCCTCTTGCAACATTCTTTTTTCATTTCGGACGATAATATCGGGAGCAGAAAGATCTAAAAGGCGTTTCAATCTATTATTTCTATTAATCACTCTACGATACAAATCATTTAAATCTGAAGTAGCAAAACGCCCTCCTTCTAGAGGAACTAACGGCCTCAAGTCAGGCGGAAGAACTGGCAAAACTTTAAGGATCATCCACTCCGGCTTATTGCCGGATTTCTCGAAAGCTTCTATCAGCTTTAATCTTTTAGTGAATTTTTTTATCTTGGTGTCAGAGTTAGTCTGAGGCAGCTCATCACGAATCGACTGGATCTCTTCCGCAAGAACCATATCTTCCATCAATTCCTGGATAGCTTCCGCTCCCATCTTTGCATCAAATTCATCCCCAAATTCTTCTAATGCTTCGTAATACTGTTCATCCGTTAAAAGCTGTCTTTTCTCTAAAGTAGTCAATCCAGGGTCTATAACGACAAAAGATTCAAAGTAAAGAACTCTCTCAATATCTCTAAGAGTCATATCCATCAACAAACCTATCCGAGAAGGCAGAGACTTCAAAAACCAAATATGAGCTACTGGACTAGCCAGCTCTATATGACCCATTCGCTCTCTTCGAACCTTAGCGAGAGCTACCTCAACTCCGCACTTCTCGCATATAACTCCTCTATGCTTCAGTCGTTTATACTTTCCACAGAGACACTCATAATCTTTATTCGGACCAAAAATTTTCGCACAAAACAAACCATCTCTTTCAGGTTTAAATGTCCGATAATTAATTGTTTCTGGCTTTTTAACTTCTCCATAGGACCAACTTCGAATCATGTCCGGAGAAGCTAAACCAATCCTAAGGGAATCGAATTCTTCGGAATGGCCCTGCCCTTTCAAAATATTAAGCAAATCTTTCAAAACTTTTCTCCAAGCCAGATTTTTTTCTAGCTAATATTCAAATCAAAATTATAGACTATGAATCCCTTCTATTCGTTCTCTAGCTCAATATCTATACCTAAAGACCGTATTTCTTTAACCAAGACATTAAAAGATTCTGGCATACCAGGTTCCATTTTATGATCACCATCTACAATATTCTTATACATGCGAGTTCTCCCATGAACATCATCTGATTTAACGGTTAACATCTCCTGCAAAGTATAAGCCGCTCCATATGCTTCTAGCGCCCACACTTCCATTTCACCAAATCTTTGACCCCCAAATTGTGCCTTTCCTCCCAGCGGTTGCTGAGTAACCAAACTATAGGATCCTGTTGAACGAGCGTGCATCTTATCGTCAACCAGGTGATTTAGTTTTAACATATACATGTATCCAACCGTAACCGGTCGATCAAATTTTTCTCCTGAACGACCATCATATAAGACACATTGTCCATTAGTAGGCAAACCAGCCAAATCCAACATTTTTTTGATTTCTTGTTCAGTCGCTCCATCAAACACGTTTGTGGCCATTGGAACTCCTTCACGCAAATTTTCGGCCATTTCCAAAACGTCCTTATCTTTGAAAGCCTTCAAATCTTCTTTTCTTCCGCTCTGATTATAGATAGTCTCTAAGAATTCACGTATCTCCATAACTTCTTTTTGATTATCTAGCATCTCTCCAATTTTTTTTCCCAGGCCATGAGCAGCCCAGCCAAGATGGGTTTCCAAAATTTGTCCCACATTCATCCTTTTCGGCACACCTAGCGGATTAAGCACAATATCAACAGGCTCACCATCATCGTCGAAGGGCATATCCTCAACTGGTTTGATCACAGATATAACCCCTTTATTTCCATGACGTCCTGCCATTTTATCACCAGGCTGTATACGCCTTTTAACCGCCAAATAGACTTTAACAATCTTTAAAACACCTGGAGCAAGATCATCTCCTGACTCTAATTTTCTTTTGCTTTCTTCAAATCTTTCATCAAGTTCCTGGCGTCTTTCTTTAAGCCTTTGCTCAGCTCTTTCAAGCAACTCATTTAATTTTTCATCTTCCATTCGAATCTTAAAGAGGTCATTCAACTCACAACTTTCTATATATTCGCTGGAAAGAAGATCTCCTTTTTTAAGTCCCGGGGCAACGATAATCTTCTTATTCCTTAAAGAACCAGAAAGTCTCTCTAAAGTCGCTGTCTCAACTATTCGGTACTCCTCATCTATATTCTTTCTGACTTCATCTAATGCTGCTCTTTCAATATCCAGCGCCCTATCATCCTTAGCTATTCCATCTCTCGTAAAGACTTGCACGTCAATGACTGTTCCCTTGTAGCTACTGGGCACACGAAGCGAGGTATCTTTTACGTCTGAAGCTTTTTCTCCAAATATTGCCCTAAGGAGTTTCTCTTCTGGGGTAAGCTGAGTTTCACCCTTTGGAGTAACCTTGCCTACAAGAATGTCTCCAGGATCTACTTCCGCACCAATGTAAACGATTCCAGATTCGTCAAGCTTAGACAAAGCATTTTCGCCTACATTTGGGATATCCGAGGTTATCTCTTCGGATCCTAGCTTAGTATCCCTTGCGATACAGGTCAGTTCCTGGATATGGATAGTAGTAAACCTGTCTTCCTTAACAACCTTTTCGGAGATCAGAATAGAATCTTCAAAGTTATATCCGTTCCAAGTCATGAAGGCTATTCGTATATTTTGTCCTAACGCCAACTCTCCGATATCTACGGAAGGACCATCTGCTAATATATCTTGACTAGCAACCTGGTCTCCCGCTCTCACTAATGGCTTTTGATTAATGCAAGTATTCTGATTGGAGCGGGTATACTTAGTTAGATTGTAAATATCTACTCCGGCCTCCCCACTTTGCGTCTCTTTATCATTTACACGAATAACTATTCTACCGGCATCTACGGTCTCAACGATTCCACCCCGATTGGCCACCACACACACTCCTGAGTCTCTAGCTACAGTTCTCTCCATACCCGTACCAACTAAAGGTTTCTCCGCTTTCAAGGTTGGAACCGCCTGACGCTGCATATTGGAACCCATTAATGCTCTGTTCGCATCATCATGCTCCAAGAAAGGAATTAAAGAAGCCGCAACAGACACAACTTGCTGGGGCGAAACATCCATAAAATTCACTGACTCACGGGGCATTTTAGTAAATTCTCCCTGATGCCTAACATCCACAAGGTCTTCAACCAGCTTTCCTGAATCGTCTAAATCTGAACTTGCCTGCGCGATAACATAATCGCTTTCGATAATGGCTGAGAGGTACTCTATTTCCTCAGTAACCTTACCGCCCACAACTTTTCTATAGGGGCTTTCTAAAAAACCATAAGAATTAGTTCTTGCGTAAGCAGCCAAAGAATTTATCAAACCGATATTAGGTCCCTCAGGCGTTTCAATCGGACAAACTCGCCCATAATGCGTAGGGTGCACATCTCTAACTTCGAACCCAGCTCTTTCCCTAGTCAAACCACCTGGGCCTAAGGCCGATACCCGCCGCTTATGAGTGACCTCCGACAACGGATTATTCTGATCCATAAATTGGGAAAGCTGGGCAGAGCCGAAGTATTCTTTTACCGCCGCCGCAACAGGCTTTGCGTTAATTAAGTCTTGAGGCAACAAGCCTTCGGATTCTGCTAATGAAAGACGCTCTCTTACTGCTCTTTCTACCCTTATCAATCCCAATCTAAAAGCGTTCTCTGCCATCTCTCCAACCGATCTGACACGCCTATTACCCAGATGATCAATATCGTCCACAGTGTCTTTGCCATTTCGGATATTAATCAGACATTTCATAACATCTATAATATCTTCATTTGAAAGAACCGCTCCGCCTAACTCTTCATCTCTTCCTAACCTTCTATTGAACTTCATTCGACCTACAGCAGTAAGATCATATCTTTCAGAAGAAAAGAACAAATTGGTAAATAAATTCTCGGCAGCATCTTTTGTAGGCGGCTCGCCTGGACGCATCATTCGATATATTTCGACTAACGCTTCAAGTCTATTATTTGTGGAATCAACATTTATAGTATCTGAAATAAAAGACCCGCAATCGAGATCGTTTGTATATATCGTCTCAAATGAGGATATACCCAAATCCGAAATTTTATCTAATATTTCCTCGGTAATTACAGTGTTACAAGGAATTACTACTTCACCTGTATCTGTATCAATCTGATCTTTGGCCAAAACATGGCCACACACATACGATGACGGACAATCTAGGCGGACCAGTCCTGCTTTTTCCATTTCACGGATATGTCTAGCAGTTATTCTGCTACCCTCTTCGATTATAGGAACGCCTTTTTTATCGCAAATATCAAACTGAGCTGTCTCACCTCGAAGCCTCCCAGCAATTAACTCCAAAGCATAGGATTCATCCGTAACTTCAAAATTATCCGTATCAAAAAATGTTTCTAGTATCTCCTGGGCAGACAATCCTAAAGCTCTCAAAAGAATCGTAGCAGGAAGTTTTCTGCGTCTATCTATGCGCGCGTATAAGTTGTCCTTCGGATCAAATTCAAAATCTAGCCACGAACCTCGCATCGGTATCACTCTTGCTGAATAGAGCAATTTCCCGGACGAGTGCGTTTTGCCTTTGTCATGATCAAAAAAGACCCCTGGGGAACGATGTAATTGGGACACTACGACTCGCTCAATTCCATTTATAACAAAAGTTCCGTTATCAGTCATAAGAGGAATTTCGCCCATATATACTTCTTGCTCTTTTATGTCTTTTATTTCTTTATTTGAAGATTCCTTATCATAAATGACCAATCGGACCTTAACTCGCAAAGGAACCGCATATGTTACGCTGCGAAGTTGACATTCTTTAACATTAAAAGGAGGTTTACCTAAGCGGTAACTGACATATTCCAAAGATGCATTTCCAGAATAGCTAACTATTGGAAACACCGATTGGAATGCTGCATGAAGCCCTTTATTCTTTCTTTCTGACGGGTCGATATTATCCTGGACAAATTCTTTGTAAGACTCTACCTGGATTGCCAACAAATAAGGTATAGAAATTACTTGAGGGAGTTTTCCAAAATCTTTACGAATGCGTTTCTTTTCAGTATAAGAATAGGCCATCAATGCCTCCAGCTAATTTAGGAATGTATTTTCTATGAGAGAAAAGCTATTGATACAATATGCTCTTCCAAAGCGTCGAACACGGATTCTATTTCAATTCCACCGATGCTCCTGCTTCCTCTAGCTGTTTTTTCATATCCTCGGCATCACTCTTTGATACTCCTTCTTTTATGGAAGAAGGCGCCTCATCAACCAACGCTTTAGCTTCCTTCAAACCTAAACCGGTCAAAGATCGTACAACCTTGATCGTATTAACCTTCTTTTCACCTGCAGAGGCAAGAACTACTTCGAATTCATCTTTTTCTTCAGCTCCTCCTTCATCAGCTCCAGCAGCCCCTGCCACCGGACCAGCTGCGACAGCAGCCGCAGCCGACACGCCAAATTTTTCTTCCATTGCTTCAACAAGCTCTACAACTTCCATTACACTCATTTCTGCAACAGCATTTAAAATATCATCTTTGGACAATGACATAAGTCCCTTCTCCTCCAGTTAATTTAAGCAGCTTCTCGTTTTTGATCACGCAAAGCAGCAAACACGCGAGTTACCTTCGCTGGTACTTCATTAAGAGTTCTCGCTAACTTATTTATAGGCGCGTTCATGACGGACACTAACATTGATAGCGCTTCATCTCTCGTAGGCAGATTCGCCAATACATCGATTTCATTAGCGTCAAATAGCTTCCCCCCAACCGCGAGCGCTTTAATTTCAAAGGCTTCATTTTCTTTAGCAAAGTCTTTAAAAATTCGAGCGCCAGCCCCTGGGTCTTCAATTGAAAAAGCTAAGATATTAGGTCCAAGCAGAGCGTCGGAAAGGCACTCAAATTCGGTACCTTCAAAAGCTCGTTTTGCAAGAGTATTTCTTATAACCCTCACCTGAACACCCTCTTCTCTAGCCTGCTTTCTTAACGCCGTCATTTTTTCTACCGAAACACCTCGGTAATCAGCCATTACAGCAGAGAGTGCTTCACCAGCTGTTTTATTGACATCAGCTACGATCGCTTGCTTTTCTTTAAGTCCAATCGGCACGACTCCGCACTCCTTGACCCGTTAATTTACCTGCATTAAAAGAAGCTATTTCTTTTAAGCAGAGTTCTTCACGGCAAAAGATTCAATATTTCGAATCGGGTTCACCGCCTGCGCAGGAACTTTAACCTCTAAAGAGGACCTGCGGTCTTTGACGAGCCCAAACGTCGTTTGGTACCCCAAAGTTCTAAGATCAGATATTTAAGGATGACTGATCTATTGGTAATCCTGCTCCCATAGTTGTAGATAAAACAATCTTTTTAAGATAAGTACCTTTAGAAGATACCGGCTTAGATTTTTTTAAGTCTACAACCAGGGCCTCCAAGTTTTCTTTAATAGCTCCTGAATTAAAACCGACCTTACCTACTCCTCCATGAACAATACCATTCTTATCTGCTCGATACATAACTTGACCAGCTTTGGCATTGTTTACTGCTTCAGCAACATCCTGAGTAACCGTACCCAATCGAGGGTTAGGCATCAAACCTCTTGGTCCAAGTATCTGTCCCAATTGCCCTACAATTCGCATACTATCTGGAGTCGCAATAACTACATCAAAATCTAAAGTGCCATTTTTAATCGATTCAGCAAGGTCTTCCATTCCCACTAGGTCAGCGCCAGCTTCCGTTGCCTCATTTGCTTTTTCCCCTTGCGCAAAGACTGCAATTCTTACCTGTTTCCCGGTTCCATTAGGTAACACAGTAGATCCACGAACAACCTGATCCGATTTTTTGGGATCTACTCCAAGATTTATGCTTACATCGAAAGACTCTTTAAATTTTTTAGAGGAAAATTCCGTCAAAAGATCTACAGCTTCGTCAACAGAATAATATTTCCCTACTACCAATTTTTCTTCAAAGGCCTTAGCTCTCTTGCTTAACTTTTTCATCAGACAACACCTTCGGTTTCTATCCCAGCAGCCCTAGCGCTGCCCGCTATAGTCCGAACAGCCGCATCCATGTTTTTTGCCGTTAAATCAGGCATTTTTGTCTTTGCAATCTCCTCAAGCTGCTTCCTATTAACTGAACCAACCTTATTAACGTGAGGTTCTGCACTCCCCTTTTCTATATTTGCAGCTTTTTTAAGCAAAATGGATGCTGGCGGTGTTTTTTTAATAAACGTAAAACTCTTATCACTAAAAACTGTAATAACCACGGGTATGGGCATACCAGGTTCCATGGACTGTGTCTCGGCATTAAAAGCCTTACAGAACTCCATAATGTTCACACCATGCTGGCCCAACGCTGGGCCAACAGGTGGGCTCGGATTGGCTTGTCCCGCAGGCACTTGCAGTTTTATATAAGAATCAATTGTCTTCGCCACTATACTCTCCTTGGGTTCGAACGTGCAATTGAAATTGCACTCCCCTCTTATTTTCTATGCGTCACAAAAAAATATATCGCAATCTTAGCGCTTAATTACCTATCCTTTTTCAACTTGGCCAAAATCTAGCTCCACCGGAGTCGATCTCCCAAATATAGTAACGGCCACATGTAGACGGTTTTTTTCATAATTAACTTCTTCTACGACACCATTAAAATCATTAAAAGGACCATCGATAACTCTCACCAGTTCACCTGGCTCAAATACTGTCTTAGGCGTAGCCTGCTCAGTTCCAACTTGAACCCTTCGAAGTATTGCTGCAGCTTCGGTTTCGCTTATTGGAGCGGGCTCATCTGCCTTACCCCCTATAAAACCCATAACTCGAGGCGTTTCCTTAACCAAGTGCCAAGTATCCTCATCTAATTCCATCTCAACTAGAACATAACCAGGGAAAAATTTACGCTCACTCCGTCGCTTCTTTCCTGCTCGCATTTCCACTACTTCCTCTGCAGGAACTAGAATCTCACCGAACTTTTCTGCAAATCCAGAAAGGTCAACTCGTTCTTTTAAGACCCGCATCACTTGCTTCTCATAGCCGGAGTATGCATGAACCACATACCAACGTTTAGTCAAAATATTCTCCTAACCAATAGTGCCCGAAACACCCCAACTTAAAAGCGAATCCAATACCCACAGAATGAGTCCCACAAAAATCACTACCCCCACAACCATCAATGTTGTCTGGCCTGTTTCCTGAGAATTGGGCCATACTACTTTCCTTAACTCTATTCGAGCCTCTTTTGCTAAATTCCAAGCATAGCCACCTTTTTCAGTACTAAGAACAATCAAAACACACAACAGAAAAAGTACAGCACCAGCCAGCACTCTATAAAACGGCTCTATGCTTGAATAATAGGAGTTAGCATATATACCCCCTAGCATAACCGAGAGCGCTATAATCCACTTAGCGACATCGAGGTTTATTTTCCCTTCCACTTTACTATTCATTGATGCCCTTCTGATAAAGCACTGGCAGGCCAGGAGGGAATCGAACCCCCAACCTGCGGTTTTGGAGACCGCCGCTCTGCCAATTGAGCTACTGGCCTATCACGGCAATTATTCCGAGATCTTTGTTACAACCCCAGCACCGACTGTTCTGCCACCTTCCCGTATCGCAAATCGCTGGCCTTCTTCCATAGCTATAGGCGCAATTAATTCAACCGCCATAGTTACGTCATCACCCGGCATAACCATTTCAGTTCCTTCAGGTAACTCGCAGCTGCCGGTGACATCAGTCGTTTCAAAAAAGAACTGAGGCTTATAGCCCTTGAAGAAAGGCGTATGTCTGCCACCTTCATCTTTTGAAAGAACATAAACTTGACCTTCAAATTTCGTATGAGGCGTTATTGAACCGGGTATCGCTAACACCTGCCCTCTTTCAACCTCTTCTCGCTTGGTCCCACGTAAAAGAACCCCGACATTCTCACCTGCACGACCCTCGTCAAGAAGCTTTCGGAACATCTCCACGCCCGTACAAGTCGTCGTAGTGGTTTCCTTGATACCCACAATCTCTATCTCATCACCAACAGTTATAATTCCTCTACCAATCCTTCCAGTAACAACCGTTCCTCGTCCAGAAATAGAAAAAACATCTTCTATCGGCATTAGAAACGGTTGATCAATAGCTCGTTCTGGCTCAGGAATATACGAATCAAGAGTCTCCACCAATTTCTGAATAGCAGGCGCACCAATATCCGACGCATCTCCCTCAAGGGCTTTCAAGGCACTTCCTATGATTATCGGAGTATCGTCGCCAGGAAATTCATATTGATCCAGTAATTCTCGAACCTCCATCTCTACTAACTCAACCAACTCCTCATCATCAACCATATCCGCTTTATTCAAAAAAACTACAATGTATGGAACACCGACCTGTTTTGACAAAAGGATATGCTCTCGAGTCTGAGGCATGGGGCCATCTGCAGCGGAAACCACCAAAATAGCTCCATCCATCTGCGCCGCTCCCGTTATCATGTTCTTCACATAGTCAGCATGCCCTGGACAGTCAACATGCGCATAGTGTCTCGCCGGCGAATCATATTCCACATGAGAAGTCGCAATAGTAATGCCCCTTTCTCGCTCTTCAGGCGCATTATCTATCTGATCAAAAGCCTGGAACTCGCCTCCACCATAGGCCTCTGCACATACCTTGGTAATCGCAGCAGTTAGAGTCGTCTTCCCATGATCAACGTGACCAATTGTTCCTACGTTTACGTGCGGTTTCGTCCGCTCAAACTTTTCTTTGGACATTGAGGCCCTCTCCTTTAAATTGACACATACATTTAATAATTAAACTCACATATACCGATTAACGATGGAGCTCATAACCGGATTTGAACCGGTGACCTCTTCCTTACCAAGGAAGTGCTCTACCGACTGAGCTATATGAGCTTTAATCCCGTTCTCGCTGCTACTTAAAATTCTCTTCACGTTGATTACCTAATTAATCCTATACCCAATACTATTTAATACTTATTGGAGCGGGTGATGGGAATCGAACCCACGTCATCAGCTTGGAAGGCTGAGGTTCTACCATTGAACTA
Source organism: Gammaproteobacteria bacterium (assembly GCA_002708765.1). Classification (GTDB taxonomy): domain Bacteria; phylum Pseudomonadota; class Gammaproteobacteria; order Pseudomonadales; family Azotimanducaceae; genus UBA9659. The sequence goes on from PAPD01000009.1 coordinate 53,522, forward strand.
CACCCGCCTAGTTTATATCGTACATTTACAATCAATATTTGATTGAAATACCCGATTCATCC
>PAPD01000010.1 GCA_002708765.1 Gammaproteobacteria bacterium
GGTCCTTCCGGATCCGGGAAAACCACCTTTCTAAGATTATGCCAAGGGTTTTTGCGCCCCAATAGCGGAACTATGGAAATTGATGGCCAGAACTTCCGGCACCTGGACATCAATAATTATCGAAGACAGGTGGCAATGATCGATCAAAAACCTATGTTTTTTGGCGCGACCATCGAAGAAAACCTGAGAAAAATAAGACCTAACATTAGCGAAAGAGAACTGGAAGAAATCATAGAAATAACTGGCCTTGCCGAAGCACTAGAGGATTTCCCTGATGGCATTTCGACCGAAATAAATCAGCTTGGACTGCCGCTTTCACAAGGTAGTCGTATTACACTGGCGCTAGCTAGAAGCCTTGTCTCTCAACCCCGTATACTAATGATAGATGAGGCGATATCCAGTTTAGATAAGAGAGGACAGATGGGGTTCTTGCAAAATATCGATAAGATCGGTCAGAGTAAAACCTTGTTAGTGGTAACTCATGAAATACGTTTGATACAGGGCTTTGACCAAATTGCCGTGCTTGATCAGGGCTCAGTAGCCGGTTTTGGTAACCATGAAGAAGTATTCGAGAAGTGCAGCACATACAAAAAGCTGTGGGACCTCGATCAGCAGTTATCTAATGCTTCCGTTATTCCTTCCACGAGAACTGCCTGAGGTCTGATATGGCTGGCGATCTTTCATTTACTGATGGCGAATACATATTCCGAGAAGGGGAAAGCGCTGAATACGCCTACATCGTCAAAAGTGGAACTGTTGAAATAACAAAAATTACTTCCCTTGGAGAAGACGTCTTAGCCAGCCTAGAGCCACCTACCTTGTTTGGTGAAATGGCTTTAATAGACGGGAGCCCGAGAAGTGCTGGCGCCCGGGCGAAAGGAGATACGGTACTCACAGAGGTTACCTCTGCTGCCTTTGGTCAATATATCAAGAACAACCCCGACGCCGCTATTCGGATCATGAAAAGCCTCTCTGAAACTTTAAGAAATGCAAACCAGATCATAGCTAAAGCGGGCCCCTCATCAATTGCTTCTGACGAAATTCCTGAAGAGACACCTGGAGCGACATGGATCGAAGTAGATGATACAGATGACATTTATGATCGCGGACCTACCAAGCCGTTTCTGTACGCCTCATATTCACTCGTGGCGTTCTTGTTATTGACAATCTTTTTCGGGACTTTCAGCAAGGTTGATACTACCGTTTCAGCCCGAGGCCAATTTACCACTCGAACCCCTAACATAGTCGTAGAAGCAGGTGCTAACTCGATTGTTCGCGAAGTGCTGGTAGAAAGAGGAGAAAAGGTCAAGAAAGACCAAGTCATAGCCTTGCTAGACGACACCATGACGACCGCTAATCTAAGCCAAAACAGACAAAGAATTGAAAACCTGGAACAAACATTAAATCGATTGCAGCTTGAAAAGTCCTATATTCAAAGCGACATCTCGATCACTGAAACGAAAGCGCTTAACCCCTTAAATATGGACACCCTGGAAAAACGGGTAGCCGAGTACAGGGAAAAAATTAACTCATTCAACTCAAAGCTATCAAAACTCCGGACAGAGTTGCTCTCGGAAAAAACGATTTATGAACTCGCTGTTAAACAAGAGGCTCTAAAGACGCAAATCGAAGAAGTTCAAAAAAACCTCTATGAGAAAAAGGTAGTTACTTTGATTAATTACCTTTCCTCTTCAGACGCCACTCTCAACGCAGAACGAGGAAGATTAAACGCGCAAAATTCGATCAACCGGATAGCTGCTGAAATCACTACGCTTGAGTCAGATAAAAAAGCGTTTATTGCGCAGTGGACTTCCAAACTGACCTCGGATATTACGGGGGTTAATGAAGGACTAATGCAATCGCGTCAAGAGAGAATAAAGCTTACACAATTAGCTGAGGGCGTGACTGTTACAGCTCCCGTTGATGGAATCATTTTAGACTTGCCGTCAGTATCTGAGGGAGCCATCGTCAAGGAAGGAGACAAAATACTAACATTGGTTCAAGCAAATGAAGCCCTTTATCTAGAAGTCGACATCAACCCTAAAGACATTAGTGATTTGAAAATTGGCCTACCTACCTCAGTAAAAATCGACGCCATGCCGTTTCAGAAATATGGAGACGTAAAAGGAGAAGTAATCTTTTTGTCGCAAGATACTTTTCCTGAGTCTTTAAGTGGCGAGAAAGGTTTTTATTACAGAGGGCGGATAAAAACACAACCATTGTCAGAATCAGCCATGCCCACAGATTTCCTTATTAATCAGGGTATGCTCGCTTCCGCGGATATCAAAGTCGGGCAACGCAGGCTTATCAGTTATTTTACCTACCCTATAACTCGTGCTTTTGACGAATCTTTTCGTGAGCCAGAATAGTCCTGCGGATCTTCTAGGATAAATGGACATAACGCACAAACCTTCCAAGAAGATTTCCGACCCCTCATCGCTTGTCAGGAAAATTCAGGGAAATGAATATGAGCAGCCTGATAACCTAAAATCGATCCTCGGTCATATAGAAACCCAAAGACACTTTCTGATCTGAACCCGGGGGGAATTCCTGCTGTGCATTTCCCCGAATATGGCGTAGATTGATTATTTCCGAGGAAATACATTTTGCGCTTCAAACCCTACCGGACCCTTATAGTCCTTTTGGCTGCCCAGAGCTTCGGCCAGACAGCGGCGCCAATAATGGTTCTGCTCGAAGGCATCATCGGCACCCAAATTGCACCGTCTAGAGATCTGGCAACACTGCCCCTGGGTTTCATGATCATCGGCATGGCCGCCGCAACTATCCCGGCTTCAATGATGATGGCTCGACTAGGAAGAAGAAAAAGATTTCTTTCCGGATCAGCTCTATCAGTATTTGGAGCATTACTTGCCCCTAGACAATCTGATTCCATAGACTAACTCACCAAAAGGGCTGATTGAAGCTTTATCGAGCAACTTCCAAAACTATCAAACAAGAAGGCTAATCCAAAAAAAATGGTGCTGGAAAATCGGACAGAATTTTTAACTTCCTGTCTCATAACACGAAAAGTTAAAAAAGGTCTCGTTGTTGATGAAGTTGAGGTTGAGTAACCGAAGATTATCGTCAGGATTGTCTATCTTCAGACTTGCTGTTCCATTCCAGGTATCACCGGCTAGGTCAGAAAGCTGATTACGGTTCTTCCAGACATGTGCTTTTGCTGGTAACTCATCAATCAGTATTGNGTTGGTTGAACCAATTACATTGCCTGCACTGTCGTAGAGTGATCCTCGGATGTTCGTGATGGGAGTGTCACCGATGTTGATGAATCGAACGTAGGTGACATCCGTTTGATCAAAGCCACCGATATTATGGATCTGGTTTTCTCTGACGCAGTTCGTATTACTGATCAGCCCGCTTGGACTGGTGAGTTTAGTCATCAGTTCAAAGGAGTCACTGCCGCTCACTTCAAGTATCGCTGGTCCTGACCAAGGTGAGATATTAAANGCATTCTCAATGTCCTCTGAAGAGATCACTACCCTGCCCTTTGATGGGATCGTGCCAGAATGAAGCCGTTGATTGGCAAATCCAACTCGTGACCCGTCACTGCCATACATCGTGCCGGTGAAACTCTGAACGGTATCGCTGGTATTGACTAAGTGCGTAAGCGAGACATTTGCACTGGTCGAGGTCGTCTGCAGGTAAACACGCCCGGAGTTACTGTCCTCAAAGCAGGAGAAGTTAAAAAAGGTATCTTCATCGGTGATGTAGTTAAGGTTAAGCAGTTTTAAACCCGACTTAGAACCAACCTCTAGCATCCCCTCGCCATCCCATTCCGCTCCGATTTTACTCGCTAAGCGATCTCTACTGATCCAAGTCTGAGCATTCGCTCCAAGATTGGATGCTAAGACACTGTTAGCATCACCTATTACATTGCCTTCAAAGTCATAAAGGGTGCCGGTGATCTCACCGCTGTCGTCATTGCGTGTATTGATCAAACGCACATAACTCATGTTGTTGGAGTCAAAGCCTTCGATATTAAGAACCCTGTCTTCCCGGACACAGTTGGTGTTACTCACCAGCCCACTGGGGCTGGCCAGCTTGGACATCAGATCAAAACTGCTCTCGCCTCTGATCTGAAGGACCGCGGGTCCTGTCCAGGGATCGGTATTAAAAAGGCCCTCGATATCCTGCGAGGTCAATACAATGCGCCCCATGGGTTGCACGGGGTCACCGATTAGAGGCACACCCCCAACGCGGTTGCCGTCGCCGTCATACATCAGGGCTCTGAAAGACTGTACCCTATCGGAGGTGTTCAATACATGCAGGCTAGTGATATTTAAGCTATCCGACGTGGTCTGTAGGAACTGATTACCGCGGACAATGTCGTACTCTGGGTAGGCATCAGCATTATCCCCGATACCGTCTCCGTCCTTGTCCGACTGCTCCGAAGCATTAAAAGGGAAGGCATCGGAATCATCAATAACCCCGTCANTATCGTCATCAGCGTCACAGGCGTCACCCTCTCCGTCGCCGTCAAAGTCGGACTGCAATCGGTTAGCTATGTTTACGCAATTATCAGCTTCGTCAGCCACCGCATCCTTGTCCCAATCTTCTGACAAGGCCGGGTCAAAAGGAAAACCATCAATGTAATCGTTGACCCCGTCACCGTCACTATCCTCTTCGTAATCCGGAACTCCATCATTATCATCATCCAAATCAAACCAATCACCAAGGCCATCCCCATCAAAATCGCTTCTCTCTAGAGGGTTTAGGGGTAACGAATCTTCGCTATCGGGCACTCCATCACCGTCATCATCAAGATCAGCACTATCGCCTATCCCATCCCCATCTAGATCTGTTTGTTCAGAACTGTCATAAGGAAATTGATCCGAATTATCTCCTGTTCCATCCAGATCCGAATCTCGTGATTCGAATTGATTGAGCGGGAAATCGTCCTGACTGTCTGGGACTCCGTCACGGTCGGTGTCAGGGTGTGTGCTCAAGGTGCCGAGGTCATTTTCAACATCGTCAGAGAGCGAATCATTATCGTCGTCATCATCAAGAGCGTTACAGATGCCATCCTTATCTACATCATTACAATCGTTCCGCAACCAAAAAAGTGAGTTGTACGCGGGCAAACCTCTTGCATCGTATTTGTGGACCCAGATATCCGGGTCCCCATCCCCATCAATATCTCTGACCACATACTTGACGGTGCATTCGGGGCAAAGGCGCCTGTTCCTCCTATTAGTATCTTTCTCCGGACTCTGATCCACCCCGACAATCACGTGAGGCCTGGAGAATTCTTCATTACCCTGGTTACGAATCCAGGCTAAAGTCATTTCTCCTTCCCAAGGTTGGAGAATCAGGTCATCAAGGCCATCTCCGTCGACATCAGCGATTCCGTTAACAAAAATGGTTCCCGGCGAAAGAGTCAAGCCGCTAACACCGGCATGCATATCCCTGATATCAGATCCAGACTCCAACTTCCCGGGAATAAAACCGATTTCATTGCAATTGTTTGATATGACGACATCTAATTGATTGTCGCCGTTCATATCTCCAAAACCACCTATTCCAGCCTGGGAATAACAAGATGGATCGTTATTGATTCTTTCCAGATTGACCCTGGAACCGAACCCACCTCTGCCATCATTGCTATAGAAACCGAATTTCAAATACATATCGCCTGAACTGTTATCGATCTGCCGAAAAAACAAATCGGGAGCGCCGGAACGAGTATTCCGGTATCTGTTAATCATAGGTATCGCGGTGCAAAGACCGCAGTCTTCTTCGATATAGATTTTTTCATCTGAAAACAACCCGCCAGTATTTTTCTCGACATAGATCGCCCCTCCCGGCGATCTTCCCAGGTTTACGAGCAGATCTGCATCACGATCAGCATCCAAATCAACTAGCCGGGAACCAGGACCTGAAATGCTCCTAGCAACTACGAACTCGCGATTTCTGAGTGCATTATAAAACCATCGATTCTGGCCCTGATTCTCAAACCAGCCCCATTGACTGCTGTCTTGGCCAACGACATCAAGATCTCCATCCCCGTCCATATCTCTTGCTTTAACCAGATATAAATCGTTCCCCTGATCCGTCAGTATTGTCCAGCTAAAAGGATTGCATTCAGGAGTTCCGGGATCTGTTTTTCTTGAATAAAAGACGCCTGTGCTCGTATGACGATTTCGATATTCGCCTAATCGCCCGATTAAATCAGGAAAACCATTGCCATCTATATCAGCTGAATCATCGATGGCATATAACTCGCTATACAAACAGGCATCTCCTAATATTTCCGTGGGAACAAATACTCTGTCACCCGAAATGAACCCTTCTTCTGCAATATCAAGCTGGCCTTCATAGTTTTCGATTTCATTTTCAAGGCCATCAAAATTGTGATCGCTATGATCGTGCGTGGCTAAAGGAAACCAATCAACCGAGTTGGAAAAATAATCGTTGTCGAGATCATGGTCGCACGCGTCACCAACAAGGTCTTTATCGGTATCTCTCTGATAGGGATTAACTATGGCATCGCAATTGTCGAGGGAATCGCCGATTCCGTCGCCATCGCTGTCAAGATACTCCGCGGAATCCAGCGGAAAGAAATCTCTATTATCTCCTGAGCCATCGCCATCCGTGTCCCTCCACTCCAGTCCATTTTCTGGAAACTGATCGACGTTATCCCCATAACCATCGCCATCCGTATCCTTGTTCTCGGACGGATTATCAGGAAATGCGTCACACTTATCCCCGTAACTATCATCATCCCGATCACCCTGTCCCGAATTCGGGGCATCAGGACAATTATCATTTTCGTCACCGACTCCATCGTCGTCCGCATCAGCTGATAGGGCAGGATCCTGAGGAAAGGCGTCTAGATTATCGCCAACCCCATCGCCGTCTGTATCCGCTGACTCAGTCGGATCCTCAGGAAATAAATCAGAATTATCACCAACACCGTCTCCGTCGGTGTCTGACACCTCACCCGGATCAAGAGGGAAGGCATCCTCGATATCCCGAATCCCATCGCCATCCTGATCATCCTGGTCTAACTCCATCCGGGGATTACAGCTATTAAAAACGCGGGCATTTCCGGTAATCCAGTCAGCCTTTCCGTCACGATCATCATCCACCGAAGCTGCTCCGCAAAAGGGGAAGGCGTCAGCACCACCTTGACTAGTTACGCCATCACCATCCGGATCTATTAACAACTCGGGAACTTTAATCTCACCCAGGTCATCCAATCCCCAGCAATGGACACCTAGGTCATCAAGTGCACAGCTATGATAATCAGCAGCACTAATCTGTACCGGATTTAAAAGAGAGGGAGGCCTGGTAACACCACCATACTTGTATCCCCAGCACTTAACGCCCAGGTCATCGATCACGCAGGCGTGCTCGCGCCCCATCGCCAAAGCGATGGGATTCAAAAGTGGTGGCGCATCGTCAACCAGGTCGTCGAGCCACCCGTATTGGTTCCTCCCCCAGCATTTCAAACCGGTATCGTCTATCGCACAAAAATCCTGATTAGTGCCCGAACTGAGGAGCACCGGATTCGAAAGCACAGGAACATCTGTTTGCCCCAGATTATTCCGTCCCCAGCACTTCACCCCACGATCATCGAGGGCACATACGCTTTTGTAATTGGTAACGACAACAGAGGGATTTGTCAGATCCGGCACTGTATTCTGGCCAAATTCATTAGACACAAAGCCGAAGCAATCTAACCCACTATCATCGAACCAACAAAACGGGTCAGGCCCTGCGATCACCCTCCTCGGATTTTTAATATCCCGATAAACAGTCCAATCTTCCGAGAAAGAACCCCCGCTGGAGCAGCTAATTCGCTTTTCAGCTAATTCGTTAGAAAAATTACTGAGCCCATCAGCAATCACACAACTCTGATTTTGTCTTGCGCTAACCCAGAAATAACTTACTGAGCGTTGTTGTGTCATTGCGGCAAGGTGCGGCAGGTCGCGTTGTCCTCGCTCGTTTGATCCCCAGCACCTGATATTCTTATCTATCCGGACACAAGTATGATCATTACCGGTAACAATCTGATAGTCCGGCACATCGGGATCCCTTCCGTTAGCTAGTTCCCAGTCATCAGGGAGCGTATCCCTGTCAGAGTCCAGACAATAAACCTGGGAACTAAAAAGAAGAACCAAGAAAAAAAGTGTCTTATAAAAGGAAGTTCCTGAAGCCATGGTTTATTGTAAGTCATCGACCAGAAATATTTATACCAAAAGGCACCAGAAAACCTCGAAATCATTATAATCAGGCTATGAAAAGGATTCTAATCTCGACGGTATTGTTTTGCTGGTTACTGGTTCAGCCAGAAATAACATCTGCAGAAGGCTCCACGGAAATCGAAGCGCTGCTTAGTTCAGGCAGTAAGGACACCATACTGCTTTCCGATCGGCACGGATCAACCGTCAGAAGCTTTAACCGAAGCTACCTCGCAATGATCATGTCCATCTGGACAGATATACAAAGGACCAGCGAACACCGCGCCATACTGAAAATAAGTGAGGGGAAGCAACCGAATGCCTATGCGACAAAATCCGATGGGAAAGAAGTCGTAGTTGTAAATCTCGCGATGATCGATCTTATCGGCGACGACCGGAATGCCTGGGCCGCATTGTTAGGTCACGAAATAGCCCACCTTAAGCTCGATCATAGAAAAGAAGCACTGAAAAGAAAAATCCCGCTAAAAATTATCGACTGGCTCGTAGAAAGATCAGACCCCTCGAAAGCAGTGGGGATAGCAAGCGGTTTGCTAACTAGTGGAATAGACATGAGATACAGCCGGAAACATGAACGTGAGAGCGACTACCGGGGAACCATCTGGGCCTTCGAGGCAGGCTATGACCCCATGGGAGCGGTTTCCCTGCATGAAGCACTCTCCGAGAGAGACAGAATCGAAACCGTCCCGTTTCTAAGATCCCACCCTACCAGCGAAGAAAGAATCAGAAGACTTTCAGAGCTAGCGAAGGATCTGGAGGCACGATAAACCAGTCACACTGCGGGATAAAGGACCAAAATGTCCGGGAAAAACGTCCTTCAGTTTTTCCGATCAAGACTCCTCTTCTGAAAGGCAAAAAACAAAGGACCGACTGAAAAATACCGGATTGCCCAGATCTTGTGCATACGAAAAAGAAAATGTAGAGCATCTGTCCACTTCACATACCGGATATGAAAAAGGAAAATAGACTCCATGAGGGCGTCCTATGCCATATAGGAATGGAACCCTGGTCTGAAGTACTCTAATAGAAGTCATCTTCGGTTATCAGGTTGACCTAGGTTCCATCCCTATATGAACTCCCCCTTGATTGCCCACGCACCCGCCCTCCCAGTTGCGAAATATCAAATTTAAATGCGATCTCGGCTAAATAGAAAATTGACTTTTGTCCGGGAAACATGGCAAAACCTGGTCAGGATAGATAAATAATTGATTGAATCGAGAAAAAAATGGCGAACATGCAAAACGCGAGGTGGCTCGTAAAGTCACACCCTGCAAACGAACTATCCGAGGATAACTTCGAACTGACCTATGACCCGGCCCCCGAACCCGAAGATGGTCAGGTATTGATCAAAACAAAAACGCTGGTTATTACTCCGCCTCTGAGGATGGCCATCGGGAGCGGTGGCATCACCGGTAGCGTTGTCCCAGTAGGCGACTTGATGAGAGGAACGGGACAGGGTGAAGTCATAGTTTCGAATCATCCTGATTTTTCGGTGGGGGATATTGTCTCAGGCGCATTCGGCTGGCAGGAGTATTCGGTTTCTGACGGGAGAAAACCTTTCCCTATAGAGAAAGTCGAGGCAAGGGCGGGGCAACCAATCAACACCACCATGCATGTAATGGGCGCGAGTGGCGCTACCGCCTATATCGGGCTCTACGACCTCGCAAAACCGAAACCGGGAGACATTGTTCTGGTGTCAGCTGCGGCAGGAACCGTCGGATCCATTGTATGCCAGCTAGCGAGACATTCGGGGTGCACAGTCATCGGAATCGCGGGCAATCAGATAAAATGTGATTTCCTGGTAAACGAACTAGGGATAGACGGAGCCATCAACTACAAACAGAGTGATGTATCGGCCGAACTCAAGAAACTGTGTCCGAAAGGTATCGACATATACTTTGACAACGTGGGAGGAGAAATTCTTGATTATGCGCTAGATATTATCAGACCCAGAGCGAGGGTTATTCTATGCGGAGCAACGTCTCAATACGAGGCCGACGGCGGCTGGTATGGGCCCAGGAATTACTTCAATCTCGTTTATCGCGAAGCCATCATGCAGGGATTCTACATCTTCAATTACAAAGACAGATTTCCCGAAGCCTACCGCCGTTTGAGCGACCTGATCAATCAGGGTGTAATCAGATACAATGAAGACATTCTAGAGGGCATCGAATCGGTGCCAGCGGCTCTGATTCAGGTTCTCTCAGGTGAGAATTTCGGCACCCAACTGGTGAGTTTGTCAGACGAAAAATAAAACGAGGAAAAACCATGCACTTTGTAAAAATGGTACCTGTCGCTCTTTTGTTATTTTTTTCCGGATCGGTCACTTCGGATGACGTGCCTTCACTATCCCCGACCCAGTTCGAACAGCTTTTCGAGTCGGTAAAAAACTGGGGGAGATGGGGAAACGAAGACCAGCTAGGTACGGTAAATTTCATCTCGGAGAAACAGGTAAAGGAATCTGCACAGCTGGTCACACTGGGCGTAAGAGTTTCTCTCGCTAACAACCTGAACAAAGTAAAAGATATTAACAACAGGAATTTTTTATCTCTGCCCTGGCCCAAGCTAGCGGGTCCCTTTGCCCAGGAGACATTTTCTTTCCCTACAGAAAATAGCGATGTACATGGTGCGCTTGACCGTTTCGAGATCTTCCATCACGGATTCGCTCACTCTCACCTAGACGGCCTGGCCCATTTCTCCTGGAAAGGAAAAATCTATAACGGCTATCCGCTGGAGATCATAGACGAAGAATTAACAGAGCTGGGAATCGAGCAGATGGGACAGAAGGGAATCGTTTCCAGAGGTGTTCTCGTAGATTTTCCTCGTCTGAAAAAAGTCGAATACCTGGAGCCCGGCCAGCTAATCACTCTGGATGACTTCAAGCTATGGGAAGAAGAGACCGGGATCGTGCTGCAGGAAGGTGATGTCCTTTTAGTTCGGACAGGCCGGTGGAAGGCAGTTGACGCACTCGAAGAGTGGCAATTCAGTACCCTTTCTGCAGGCCTGCACCCGAACCTTGTCAGTCTGTTTCACAAAAGAAAGATTGCGGTGGTCGGCTGTGACGGGGTGTCAGACAGGAACCCGTCCATCGCCGAGGGAATCCCGGACCCTTTTCACATACTCAGCCTTGTCGCGATGGGCATGCCTCTCCTCGACAACTTGAATCTAGAGGAACTAAGCGAAGTCGCTCAGCAGACGGGGAGACACACCTTCATGTTCACCGGAGCGCCGCTGAGAGCGAAAGGGGCAAGCGGATCACCGCTAAACCCTATCGCCGTCTTCTGATTTCGGGGGCCTCGTTCCTAGAAGATCACTCCCAGCCCCAGAGTAAACTGGTTATTTCGCTCTTCTGCCTCGCGGTCACCGGCCTCATCTTCGAACTTATCCACCAGGTGCGTATAACGCGCCTCCAAGAAAATCCTTTCGTTAACCCGGTACCTGACGGGAATACTCAATTCAAAGGACCAGTTGCTTTCGCTTTCCTGGTCGATCCCTAACACATCAATCTTCTGCTCGTCCTTTGATTTCAGGGACATCGAAATATCCGCGCCATAACTCCAGTCATTTTTGTGGGCCCAGACTTCTATACCCACAGGTATCTTGGTCACTTCCTGATCGACGGATATATCAACACCAAAAGCGTTCAGATCATTCTCCGCGTCAAATTTGATGTACCCGGTATAGGGAGTGATCTCCATACCGCATTCAGACTGGTCACAAAGCCGGTAACCTAATTTCAATTTCAGTTCGTCAGAGTCGTAATCGGTTTCCTGGCCATCTGTCAGAGTATATTCACCGTCACGGGACTGGTAGCCTATTTCGAACATGAGATCACTTGCGAACTGATGCCTGAAGGAAAGCTGCAACGAATCAAGGTCGCCGTCGAGCGGGAACGCTTCCTCCGAACCACCTCCATTAACCGCGCCTACACTCAGGATGAGCTCGGATTCGGAATCCCCATAACCAAGAAAAGGGATAAGACACAGGAACAGAATTGCAATATTTTTCATTAAATACTCCGGTCACTTATAGAGAGAGGTAAAAGAGATTGAGTCATACGGGCCCGGATATCAAGCACGCCCGCAAACAACAGACACATCACGCCGGAGGCTCGTGGAACATGGAACTGCGGCCCGCGTCGATGATCAGGTCGTGGCAGGTCACAAATTGACCGGCGTCACTTGCCAGGTAGAGAGCACCCTCAGCGACATCCCTAGGGAAACCTGACCTCCCAAGAGGCACTGCCTTGGCAAGATTTGATTCTAATTTATCCATTTTTCTCTGATTCTCTTCATCGGAGAGGGTGTTGGCTCGTTCGGAGCCGCCATAAAAAATGGGTGTGGCGATCGCAGCCGGCGATATTGAATTCACTCTGATATTAAACGGGCCGAGTTCTATCCCCGACATTTTTGTAAAATGAGTGACGCCTGCTTTAAGCGCTGAGTAGATCAGGTCGCCCTGACGATAGCGGAGACCCGCAATACTGGAGTTGTTGATAATCACTCCACCCCCGTTCTCTTTCATCGGCTCGATCACGTAGCGCGTGCCCAGAACAACACTCGAGAAAAGCAACCTCACCCCTTTATCGATGTCCTCCTGCGTGATCTGATCTAACGGGGCANCNNCCGGGCCNCCCGCATTGTTAAACANCACATCGATTTTTCCGAGTTCTTTCTTTGTGTGCTCGATACTAGATCTNATCTGCTCTTCGTCGGAGACATCTGCCTCNAAAAANTCAACGGAATTGCCTAACGATTTAGCCAGGGCTTGNCCTTTTTGAACAGANCGCCCGGNAATAACNACCCTCGCGCCCTCTTCNGCAAATAACCNAGCNGTNTCAGCNCCAATCCCGCTGGTGCCTCCCGTAATAAGAACGCATTTATTTTCCAGACGTTTCATGTTTGTCTCCCGAAAAGATTACCTTACCGGCTCGAGGCAAGACAGGTCAAAAAATAAGATTTGATTTAGCTTTTTTCTGAGTTCGACACCTTAGCACCTAGAAAAGCAAGATAACCTGCCAGGGGAAGAATTGCCATTGGCGCAGCGGCAATCGAGACCCCCAGAAGAATCAGACCGTTAAACAAAAGCCCCCCTGATGCGTCACCAAACCGGTTCATGAAGGTATCAATAAACACTGTGGATTTATATTTCTCCTCTTTTTTCAGGGTCGTGTAAACGCTCTCTCTGGCAGGTTTATTAAGCGCATACTCGAAGGGTCGCATCACTGCGGATACGATCAGAAAAACAAGGACACCGGTTCCTGACAGAAAGACATTGGACAGGTAGCCCGAGATCACCAGAAGAGCGATACTGAAAAGAACTCCATAGCTGACAAGAACAAACCTGACGCCCATCCACCGGTTTCGCAAGACGAAGCCGGCAACAAAGAGCTGGATGAAAAATGAAACCGGGGTAACAATACTGTCAGCGAGCGCAAAAATTTCTCTCTTAACAACAACATCATCGGTGTAGGCATTAACAATCTCGAGACCAAAAAAGTAAATGGTCGTCGCGAGGCAGGTCCAGGCCAGCGCATACAGAAGCATTTTCTGTATTAACGGGTTTCTTTTTATCTGCGCGACCTGTTCCGTGATTTCCGAGACAAAACTGCTACCTCTGACCGCCTGCGAATTTTCTCCTTGTGTGGTTAATCTCGAAGAACAAATTATCGCTACAAGTAGCGACACCGAGGCAAGCAACATCGCGATCATCGGTGACTCCGAAAGAAAGAAATAAACTGATTGCGACCCGGTCCACGCGCCCACTGATCCGCATGCGCTCACGACCCCGAAGTATTTCTTCGCATCCTCTTTATCAAAACAGTTAACGGCCCTGGCCCAGAACAGAGAAACAACAAAGAAATTAAACACGTTGTACCAGACATAAAACGTTGCCCCAACCCAGTAATTGTCGGGAGACAGATAATTGAAAAACGCATAAAGAAACAGATTGGAAATAAAAAAAACATAAATAAAAAGGACTATCTTTGATTCTTTAACCCTCGAGACCAACAGGGAATAGATGCCATTGGTGACCAGCATCACCAGAACAACGAGCAACAGAAAGTAGGTTAGATCCGAGGTGCCGATCTGGGCAGCCACCGCGCTTCGAAAAGGACGCATAACAAACAGCGCGTAAAGCACCGCGAAAAAGAATCCGCCGCAATACAACAGGTTTTTAGTAATATTCATCGTCTCCGGATTCTGATAGATTTTCAGCGTTACCACTGGCTTGGGCCTAGTGTAACTTTTTTTATCGCGAAACTGACAGACAAGAGCACTGAAACAGCGAGGATGAGAAAATGAAAATACTCAGGACACCGGATGAACGTTTTTCAAACCTCGAAGACTTTCCGTTCGCCCCACATTACACCTTGATAAAGACACATGATGACAGTGACTTGCGAATTCACCACATCGACGAAGGACCCGGCGGTGCTCCGCTCGTGCTTTGCATGCACGGCCAGCCTGTCTGGAGCTATCTGTATAGAAAAATGGTTCCCTGTCTGACAGCGGACGGCATGCGGGTCATCTGCCCCGACCTTGTCGGATACGGCAAATCAGACAAACCCGCGTCAAGAGGTGACTACAGCTACGAAAGACAGGTCAACTGGATGGGGCAGTGGCTGGAAAAGAACGATCTGTCGGGTATAACCTTTTTTGGTCAGGACTGGGGAGGACTCATCGGTTTGCGGCTGGTAGTAAATTACCCTGACCGTTTTGACCGTGTTGTGATCTCGAATACCGGGCTTCCTTACAACCCGGACTCCCCCCAGAGTCTGGTAGAGGAAATAGAGAACTTCCGAAACAACGAACCGACACCTAACCTTCTCGAAATGCAAAGAGCGCTCAGCCAGATGGGAACGGACCCCGCTCGAAAATTTGCGTACTGGCAGAAGTTTTGCTGGGAAACCGAAGACATGCCCATCGGTCTGATGATGTCCATCATGATGGAACGCCCCCCAAGAATGCTATTGGGACTCAAATTGGCGCTCTACAAACTAGGCCTAATATCGCCCCTACCAACGCCTCTCGCAAAGGGGTACGACGCTCCATTTCCGGATGCCACCTACAAGATGGGTCCAAGGGCGATGCCCAGCTATGTGCCTACCCTGGCGACCTCACCATCACTGGATGAACAACGAAAAGCCTGGGATTTTTTTGAAACCTTTGAAAAACCTTTCGTTTGCGCTTTCGCAGACAATGACCCCGTTACCGCAGGAAGCCAGGCGCAATTCCTGGAGAAAGTTCCCGGGACAAAAGGCCTTGATCACCCTTCGATCAGTGGAGGGGGACACTTCGTCCAAGAAAACGCGCCTGAGAAAATTTCCTCGATCATTTCTTCGCTGGTGAAAACAACCTGAGGAAGGCCTCATTTGCAGGCTCGTCAAATGATCCCTCTGTTAAAACCCGTCCAGATATGTCTGGCCAGGTATGAACGGTAGGGAGCTGATGCCTCCAGAATAGCTTTTCGGGTTTCCGGTTTTCCGCCAGCGAGCTTTTCTATACCTTTCCTTATAGCTAAATCCCCTTCCGGCCATACATCCTTGTGGGCGAAAAAAGACATCGCGATCATGTCAGCTGACCACTTACCAAAACCCCAAAGAGAGGTAATGGATCCGACCAGCTCGTCGTAATTTTTTCTGAATAAAGTGTCTTTCGAGAGCTGCCCTGACCCAAAGGCCTCCACCATCCCCGAAATGGCTTTTATCTTATTACCGGATAATCCAGAGCTTCTCAGCACCCTCGCAGGGTTTCTTGAAAACAAATGTTCGAGTGAACAGTTTTTTTCTCTTCGCAGGCCTTCGATTTTCTGCCAGATGCTGTCTGCTGCTCGAGTTGAAAGCTGCTGCCCGGCTACAACCTTTGCTAGATGCGCAACAAGATCCCCGGACCGTTTCGCTCTCAACGAAATCATCCCGTTATCTTTGATAAGGTGATAGGTAGCTATATTCTTGCGGTTTTTTTTTAGCAACAGCTTATGAATATTGTTCGACAATTGATTGCTACCTTTTATATTGTCTAGGGAGAAGCCTGATTTGCCTCTTTCAAGAACCTACCCACCTCGCAACGAGAAGAGTGACCTGGCGCTTCCTGCATCTGTAATATCTCTTTAGCTCTTCGGATCGCGTTTTCTACCCAGCCATCATTGCCTTCATATTCAATAATGGCTGTTTTAAATTTCATTGTCGCCATCGAGGGATCAGATGAATCGATCATGCCGTTGTAACCCAGATGCTGGCCATCGACATAAAGGAAATAACCGATGTCAGAAACCTGAAACCCCTTTCTTCGGAGAATCCATTGATACATTTCCATCTGGCGCTTATAACTTACCTTCCAGAGATCGTCGAGAAAGCTTTTGTCCAGGGGCTTGGGCTGATCAGACAGCTGAGCGGTGCTCTTGTAATCGACGATATGCAGTTCGCCTGTCGCAGAATTCTCCCAAACGTCATCCAGGCCACCGCCAAAAAGAATATTCGTTTCCTCATGGATAGCATTGAAATATCCGGGACCCGCCCCGAACTGGGTAGAGGATTCCCATTTTTTCAGGTCCTCATGTTCGAACGGACGCAAATGCTCGTACCCTCCTTCTACCATAATGGGGTGAGGACCCCTCCCCCGGTACTGATCCAGATCGCGCTTTAACAGGGTATCGGTGTTGGTATTCAAATTGAAGCCAGGCATAGCTATCGGCTTCACCCCCGCTCGCTTTTCGAGCCAGAAGCAAGCCTCGCACCTCACCATCATCTCGATCTTCCCCCGTGAAAGCTCGAACGGCGAAGGATGGTCAGGGGTGAAAGCTCCCCGATGACGCGAAGAGTAGGATCCATCTTTTTTTATATTGGCCATACGTTGTAACTTCCTGGTCCGTGGTCAGCTTTTAATTACTTCCCTTTGAACTGTGGGTTCCTCTTCTCAAGAAAAGAACTGATCCCTTCTTTTTTATCCTGAGTCTGGACAAGCGCGCCCTGCGCATATTTTTCAAACATGAGGGCACCGGCGGAACTGGCTTCCATTCCGAAATTTACCATCGCTTTCATTGTTCTAGGTACCATCGGAGCATATTCCGAAAGCTGAGCCACCATTCGGTAGGTTTCAGGCATGAGTTCCTCGGAGTCAACCACTCTCGTCACCAGCCCGATCTCCCGCGCTAAAGAAGCATCGATAGTTTCTCCCATCAGCAACATTTCCATAGCCCATCCACGGCCTATCAGTCGAGGAAGACGGACGGTCGCACCACCTCCGGGGATAATTCCCAACCTCCCCTCAGGGGTCGCGAACTTGGAGCTGGGGGTCGCAACCCTAAGGTCGCAGCCTAGCGCGATTTCCAGACCACCACCCATACATATGCCATCAATCGCCGCGATAGTCGGTTTCGGTATTCGCTCCAGCTTATCTGCTATTCCCTGAACAATTGGCTCCAGCGCTTTTTTCAGGTCACGCTCCAGGACTTCATTCAGATCGGATCCCGAAGCAAACGCTTTACCTCCAGCGCCGGTAATCACTATCACCTTAACAGGTTCCTCTAGGGTTGCACGATCAATAGCATCATGCAATTCACCTAATGTCTCCAGGGAAACCGCGTTATGCCTCTCGGGCCGGTTGATAGTTATCAAGGCCAGGCTTTCTTCCTGCTTATAAAGGATATTCTTAAACTCACTCAATGCCAGATCCACAAAAAAACAAAACCGTATCCTATATCAAGCCTCCCTATCCATCAAAAATATACTTCCGGTCCTACAGCCATAGACAATCGATCCGAGAAGGAATCCTTTTGGGTAGCTGATTTATCGAACGAGAATCCGGAGCTTTGCCTTTCGGTCAACGAGTCTCTGCACAAAAGGAAGGAAATATCCTGTGCAAACAAGCCGGGTATTCAATCTTTCCCTAAATTTCCCAGGACGGTGGTTTGAACATCCTGAGAACTCTGGTACTTTCTACGTGCCGACAAAAAACCGAGGAATAATAAAAGTATGACTAGAGAATGCACACAGTTTTATATAGACGGGAAGTGGGTAGATCCACTCTCGGAAGAAACAATCGAGGTTATCAATCCAGCAAATGAAGAGGTCTGTGCTCGTATATGTCTAGGCAACGAAAGCGATGTAAACAAGGCAGCTGAAGCCGCACGCACCGCTTTCAGCTCATATTCCATCACTAGCAAAGCAGAACGACTGGATCTTCTTGACTCTGTTATCAACACCTACAAGAAACACCATAATGATCTGGCGGATGCCATCACAGAAGAAATGGGAGCGCCTTCAAAATTGTCTGTTCAGGCTCAGGCCGGGGCCGGGATCGGACATCTGGTAGAGGCAGCGAATGTGCTCAAAACATTCGAGTTCGAAGAAGGAATGAGCCCGCACCGTATATTCAAGGAACCGATCGGTGTTTGCGCGATGATAACTCCCTGGAATTGGCCAATCAACCAGATAACCTGCAAGGTAGCGCCAGCGTTAGCAGTAGGCTGCACAATGATTCTGAAACCTTCTGAAGTTGCCCCTCTGTCTGCATACATCTTCACCCAGATTATCCATGAAGCGGGATTACCCGCCGGAGTATTCAATATGGTAAATGGGGATGGTCCGGGAGTAGGCACAGCATTATCAAAACACCCCCAGATAGATATGGTTTCTTTTACCGGGTCAACAAGAGCGGGAACACTGGTAGCTCAGAATGCCGCGCCCACAGTAAAACGTATATGTCAGGAACTGGGAGGAAAATCACCAAACATCATTCTGGATGACGCGGACCTGGAAAAAGCGGTCAAGGGGGGCGTCCTGCACATGTATAACAACAGTGGACAGAGCTGCAATGCTCCCAGCAGAATGTTAGTGCCCTCCGAAAAACTGGCCGATGCCGAAGCTATCGCCTTCGAAGTTTCAAAAAAAGTCGTGGTAGGAGATCCGAAAACAGAAGGAACGACAATGGGCCCCGTTGTGTCGGAAATACAATTCAATAAAATACAGGAGCTGATAGAAAAAGGAATAGAAGAAGGCGCAAAACTAGTGACAGGCGGACCCGGAAGACCAGACGGCATAAACCGGGGTTTCTACGTCAAACCAACTGTATTCTCCAACGCCAACAACGACATGACCATAGCCAGGGAAGAAATTTTCGGGCCTGTGCTAACCATGATTCCCTATGATACTGAAGAAGAAGCGATCGAGATCGCTAACGACACCGAGTATGGACTGGCGGCATACGTCCAGAGTTCGGACCTTGATCGGGCCAGAAAAGTTGCCGCTCGGCTGCGCGCGGGGAACATTAATCTTAACGGTTCAGGACCCACTCCGAACGTACCTTTCGGAGGATACAAGAAATCCGGAAATGGCAGAGAGTGGGGCGCACACGGATTTACAGACTATCTCGAGATAAAAGCAGTATCAGGCTACGAAGACTAAGATCATTATCGGGCGCTGAGCAGCAGAACAACGAATACGTTGTTCTGCGCGCGCCCTTCTATGGCTCTTTATAGACGGCCCCGCCCTTCATAACGAATTCTACGTGCTCCATATTATAGATATCTTCTATCGGGTCACCTTTCACAGCAATAATATCTGCAAGTTTTCCGATTTCGATCGAACCCAGATTATCAGTGTTCCCCACAAGATCCGACGCTACAATAGTCGCGGATTGAATGGCTTCCATAGCCGGCATTCCGGCTTCGACCATGTACACAAACTCCTTCCAGTTATCACCATGAGGAGAAACACCGCTGTCAGTACCAAAAGCGATTTTTACCCCTGCTTTATAAGCCTTTGAAAAAGTATCCTGGATCTTCGGCCCTATGGCTCGAGCCTTTGGCCTCACTACCTCCGAGAAAAAACCGTCCTCCTCTGCTTTTTCTGCTACGAACTTCCCGGCGATAATAGTGGGAACGTAATATGTTCCATATTTTTTCATCAAGCGCATCGTCTCCTTGTCCATCAAAGTACCGTGCTCGATCGAACTTACTCCGGCGATCACCGCCCGCTTCATGCCTTCTGCTCCATGAGCATGAGCCGCAACTTTAAAGCCGTAATCACGGGCCGTGGAAACGAGCGCTTCGAGTTCCGCGGCCGAAAACTGGGCGTTCTGTCCGCTCTTGGCCTGACTAAGAACACCCCCAGTAGCCGTTATTTTAATAAGGTCTGCGCCCTCTTTATATCTTTGCCGGACCGCCTTACTGGCGTCCGCCGGGCTATTGACGACCCCTCTTGCGGGACCAGGGTCGCCCCGCAATCTACTGCTAACCCCGTTCGTGGGGTCCGCATGGCCACCGGTTGTCGCGAGACTTTTTCCTGCAGCCAATATTCTAGGGCCAATTATGTCACCCCGGTTTACAGCATTGCGAAGCGCAATAGCCAGACTGTCCGAACTCCCCAGGTCTCTGACGAGAGTAAAACCCGCTTCCAGTGTTCTCCTAGCATATTTTACCGAACCATAGGCATAATCTGCCGGATCTAACCTGAAACGATCAGAAAATCTGTCCGGGTGCGTCTCCGATATTATATGGACATGCATATCCATCAAACCCGGCATACAGGTGTGCCCAGATAAATCGTAAGAAGACCCAGCTTCAGTATCGTCTTCAACTTTAGGTCCGACATCGCTGATACGACCCTCAGTAACCTCTATCTGATACCCGCTCAGCAATTTTCCCTGGCCGACATCAATCAATTTATCGCAGTATATAGTCACCGGTTCAGCCGCAACATGGAAACTCCAGAACCCGAAGATCAGAATTGTAAGTTTCTTGTTCATTTTTATGACCTAATTGTTTGTTGTTTTATTATTCTTATCTTTTCTTAGTTCGTGCCCTTTTTCAGCATCGATAAATAAACCCTTCTGCTGTTTAATCTAACCCAGACTTAGAACAGTTAAAAGCGAACTCGACCTCTTAATTACCAACGCGAAAAAGGATAGATAACGGAGCCCGGTTTTTTTAAAAGCTCAAATTTCATAGGATTTTTGTTATGTTAGAAAGAACTAGCCAACCGAGATAGAAAAAAACTCAAATGGATATTAAAGAAGAGGTGGCCTTCTGGCCCTTAATAAAGCAGGCAGAAGCCATTCGCTCAGGCGAATTTGGCAGCCGTGAACTGCTAGAGTTATATATTCATCGGCACGAAAAGATAAATCCGGAACTCAACGCAATTGTTACAACCAATCATGGAAACGCGCGAATCGAAGCAGACAAAGCAGATGCCTTCCTCAAATCCGGAAAAAAACCCGGACCCCTCCATGGAATTCCCACTACCGTAAAAGATGCGCTTGAAACCGAAGACCTTCTCTCAACAGGTGGAGCAGTAGAATTAAAAAACAACGTACCGAAAAAAGATGCGCCGGTAGTAGGCTCAATCAAAGAGGCGGGGGCTATTGTTTTCGGAAAAACAAATCTGCCGAGATGGTCCGGTGACATCCAGTCCTACAACGATATATTTGGAACTACTGTAAACCCCTGGAACAGAGATCGAGTGCCCGGCGGAAGCTCAGGTGGCGCTGCCGCAGCGGTGTCGGCAGGTCTAACTTCTTTCGAGATAGGTACAGATATAGGCGGATCAATACGTTTCCCTGCTTCCTTTTGCGGTACTTTCGGCCACAAACCTAGCTTCGGAATCGTGCCGTCGACAGGATATATTGATCATACACTCGGCGGAACCACAGAAGCCGACGTCAATGTTATCGGACCCATCGCTCGATCAGCCGAGGACCTGGAATTATTACTAAAGCTGATGCTACGAAAAAACGGCCCTCTTCTTCCATCGCTGACCAGTGTGCCCGAAAAAATCACCAGCATAAGAATAGGCGCATGGCTGGACGACCCCTTCTGCAGTATAGACAGTAAACCACTAGCGGTGCTCCATAAAGCTATCGAAAATATAGAGGCTGCGGGGATATCCGTTGATCAGGAGGCCAGGCCTGACATAGACCCTGAGGAAGCTTTTTCTATCGGAATGTGGTTAGTGTCCGCGGCAATGCTGCAAAGCGCTCACCCACCCGACCTTGAGTCTGCAAACCTGGAACCCAGACATCGCGACTGGTTAGACTACCACCGAAGAAGGGAAGCAATTCGTCTCAAGTGGGCAGAGTTCTTTAGTCGATATGACGCAATTATTATGCCCATCAGCCCGGTTTCGCCTTTTCCTCATGATCATAGCGGTACTTTTGCAAGTCGGACCCTTACATCTGATAAGGGAGAACGACCTTACCTTGACCTGGTGAAATGGCCGATACTAACTGGCATGGCCTATCTTCCATCTACCACACCCCCCATCGGCCTGGATAGCGACGGATTGCCAGTCAGTTTCCAGGTAGTAGGCCCTTATGGGAGCGACTTTGTCACAATTCGCCTCGCAAGGTTTATCGCAGAAGCAAACCGGGGGTACACTCCTCCGTTGGGATTGGATTGATTCAGTCAGACAAAGGAAGAAACAAGATTTGCAATCAAAAACGTGATTGTCAAAACAACGCTAAGGCTGCGCAACTCCTTGAAGGTCTTCTCGTCACCAGCGTCTCGCTCGACTTGTGAAAGGGACCACCAGAGAACAGATCATCAGGAAAACCGAAGTCTAAACATACAACAGAATTTGGGGGCGGAAAAGGTTACGTCAGGCACTGGTAAGCAGCCTGGACCAATTGGAAGCCGCGCAGATCTCCAAGAGTCGTATCAGAATTCATTCTGTTCATAACATAGGAAATACAGAGACGGGAATCCTGATCCAAGAGCACCAGAGAACCGCCCCAGCCACCCCAAAAGGCAATATGTTTATTCGGGCCCATCAATAGGTCTTCCCGGTTCAGACCGTAACCCATCCCGAATCTTACGGGGAAACCCAGCACAAGGTCTTCTCCATTGCTCTGCTCATCAAATATCCTGGAAGCCCCTTCCGCTGATAGAAGGTCAACACCAAAAGCAGAACCACCATTTGCGAGTGGGGTTTGGGCCCTCACCACTGACCTCGCATTACCGTGCCCATTAGCGGCAGGAATTTCCGCCAACCGCCAGGCATCCGTCTTTGAGGCCGATGTTCTAACCAGGGGGCTCCGGAATGTTCTGTAGGCAATCGAATCGGTTTCAGTCTCCTCAAACTGTGGAGTTTCAAAATCAGCAATCAGACTCCCTATTCTAGACCAGTGACCTTTATGAGTGCCGATATGGAAATCAGCGCCTAGAGGCTCCGCTATCTCTTCCGAAAAAAAATGGCCAAGCGTTCTTCCCGTGACCCGACGAACCACTTCACCCACAAGGTAACCCTGAGTAAGAGCGTGATACCCACTTTCAGAACCAGGCTCCCACCACGGCTCCTGATCCGCGAGCAGATTGACCATTTTCTCGCTGTCGTACAAATCCTCACCTTCTATTATTTCATCCATCCCAGACAAACCCGCTGTATGCGACAACAGGTGCCTGACCTCAATCATCTCTTTACCGTTACGAGCAAATTCCGGCCAGTAGCGACAAACAGGTGAATAAAGATCCAGCTCCCCCCGATCAGCCAGAACTAGCGCCACCAGGGCCATCATCGTCTTGGTTGTCGAGTAAACATTAACAATGGTATTTTCTTCCCAGGCTTTTTGTCTGTCCGAATCAAGATAACCGCCCCAGATATCAACGACGTACTCCCCTTCCAGGGTTATGGCACACGACGCCCCAACGTCGCCATGCTGCTCGAAACATCTCTCAAACGCTTCATTTACTTTTTCGAATTTTTTGTCACAAAGTCCTTTAATCTGGGTCATCTTAAGTTCCTTTAATATAAAGCCGCGCGCTCTAGGTCATAAATAAAAGCCCTGGTTATCAATCTATTCTAAGCGGTTAATTGAGTCTCCTACGGAGATTTTTCCTGGTTGTTCGACACTCGCATAAAGCCCCAGATTACCTCCGTTCTCCCGAACGAGAGCTCTCATAACAGAAGGATCCCTGGGAAGATCATCAAAGCTCTGGGTCGTAACAACGCATCGAGGACAAACTAACTCCGCCTTTAGAACAGCAGAACCAATTTGCAACCGGCTACCTTCCCACGTCTCCTCAGGGAAATCCTCTAATTCAAGAGTATCTTCTACCAGGAAGTTTGGTCTAAAACGACGCAGGTCAAATCGCGACCCGGGTTGCCTCTCACCCATGGTTTCTATCGATTTCCTGGATAAAATCAACAAGGGAAAGGCGTCAAAATAAGTGCCTGGCGGAGACTCGTACTCCAATAGCTCGGGAGGGAAAACCGATAGATCCGGAAGAGGCTCTTCTTCGGTCCGTCCAAATATTTCTCTCAATTCTTTCTCGAAATCTTCCGTATCCGGTGCGCCGCGCCTGTAATGATCTAGCTGATCTTCAGGCATGAGGGGCCAGAGGCTCACCTCGTGATCAAGCTCACTGCTGAGTCGGGCGTTTATGTTTTGGTCGCCGGTTCGCATCCGGGCCCCATCAGAAAAAGTTATAGTTGCAATGCTCGAACCTTCTGCACCGGGAGGAGATTCGTAATGGGCCGAGAACTCCATCAAGCCTGGTATTTTCTTGGCGCCACGGATTCCACCACGAACCTCATCACGAACTGCCCAGGCACGATCACCGGGAATTCCGTTCTTCCCGACGTAAGCCTCATTGATAGTTTCTCCTTTCATGCTTTTAACGGGGTATCTATGAACCGAAGCTATCTTTCCTAAAGTCATTGTCTCTCCCTAAAAACCAAATTCGCTATACAAACTCCATGAGATTTCCAAAAAAACCGGGGATCCATTCCTTTGAAATGGCTCAGGGTTATTTTCTTCGAAAATTGCTTGGATATAAACACCAGATTTTTATGAAGAGCTTGCGACGCAATAAATAGGATTTAGAATCTACCTGCCCATCTTGTAATTGCCTAAAACTCCGAGACTAACTCCCAGGGGGTACCAGAGAAGAATCCATTTGTGATCAATCTTGTCGACTAGGACATGGCTATCAAAAACAAATGAGACAGAACCGAAAAAAAGGACACTTAAAATGAGTGCGGCTTCCCGGGCCTTAGCACTCCATAAAGCCTTCGCAACCTGGAAAAACACCAGACCATAAAGCAACAAACCGAGCAGCCCCGTCTCAAAAATAATGGACAGATATAAACTATGTGGATGCAAGAACATCTGGTTGTCATAATAAACGTTATCATCAGTCCCCATACCACTGCCAAACAAAAGAGCCCACCCGTCGATGTTTGTGATAACGGTTTTCCAGATACCGAAACGATAACTATCCTCTCTTGGTAATAAGGAACCGACCGTCTCCCAGGAAGGCGAGTAAAAATAAATGACCCCGATCAGCAAAAGAGTTGCTGCCCCAAAAACTGAAATAACAAGCAGGAGCCTGTTTTTCTTCAAACCCAACAACACCACTGCAGAAAGAAAAAGACACAGGAATGAATTAACCGATCCGCAAAGATAAATGGCATAACCCAGAACAAGAACCGGGAACAAGAATAAAATCCGTTTTTTCCATGCACGCGCTCTTGCTATTTTTTCAACTGCACAAAGGAAGCTGAGTGAATATAGCAACCCGGAAAAAACAGGGTTTTCTAGAAACCCAAGGCCGATCATCCTTCGTCCCGGCCTGATTTCGTCAGCCGATATTTCACCGTAAAAAAAAATGGCTAAAATCGCGCTAAGAAACCCAGTCCATAGTATTACGTTTGAAAACATAGAATTGTCGGGTTTTTCCCGATACAAAACAGATACCGCTATAACGAACGAGAAAACAATCGTCACCCTCACTAACGCGGAACCGGCAGTCCGGATAGTTGTTTCATCGGCCCAGGAGGCACTGAAAAGAAAATAACCGAGCAACATAACAAATAGAATGGTAATCCGATCATCAATTACGAAGCGCCAATCAGCAAAAGAAAACACAGCGAATATGGCGAGAAGATAAGTCGGATATGAAGCAAGACTTTGAGAGGGAGAAAAGAAAACGCCGAACAATGCCAGCAGAAGACAAGACTGAATCAGAAAAAGGTATCTAGCAGAAAAAAAAGATTTTAACATTACGTGTCAATCCAACAGAATCATCATAAACCGGATCATCCGAAAATGGAACCAAGCCTACTGATTACCGGATTCGAGCCCTTTGATGGAAGATCATTCAACTCTTCGTGGGAAGCTGTCTGCCGGTTAAAGCTCAAAAACGCTTTACTAGAGAGACTTCCTGTCGTGTGGGACGAACCCACGAGGAGGATAAAAGAATTGTTTGAGGAGTTTAAACCCCACACTATTCTTTCCCTGGGGGAAGGACACGAAGGCTGGTTTGATATTGAGACTATAGCAAGAAACAGACGAGCCAGTAGAACTGATGAGAGAGGGTCATTACCTCGGGTCGGGTTTAACTGCGCTTCCGGAGCTCCAAGCCTGAAAATCACGACCGAGGTAGAAAAACTTCATAAACACCTTCTCAGTAAGGGATATCCTGTACGGATATCTTCAGATGCCGGTAATTTCATTTGCGAAGAAACTTTATACTGTATAGAAAGTTTGCTCAGAGAAAACAGAGAAACACTTAAGAGGGTGCTTTTTATCCATTTGCCACCATTTGAAACGGAACTAGAAATTAACGAAAAGTCGACCAGTGTGGACAAAAAATTCCTGGAAAGCTTTGCATCCGGGCTACTGCGATATCTCGATTCCGAAATATTAATACCTAACAGATCCCAGGAGAACTTCTAATGGCTTGGAGCGCTGACACCGAATTCGACGGTTTCGAAGAAAGAGGTTTTGAGCTTGAGGTAGAAGGAAGATTCGTGCCTGGCGTGTACTGGACACCCAGGTCAGGAGCTGATCGCTTGATCATGCTCGGGCACGGAGGCACAACACACAAAAAAACAGGGTACATTCTTACTGTCGCGCACCTCCTGCTTCAAAAAGGGTTTGCAGCTATGGCAATTGATGGGCCAGGACATGGAGACCGCGACACAACCGGAATATCGAATGGCGAGGAGGCAGAATTCGAACGGGCCTGGGACCAAGGAGGAGGAACTAAAGCATCAACCTCAGACTGGATAGCGTCACTGGATTTTGTAGAAAGCGAGTATGGAAACAGGCCGACAGGCTGGTGGGGTCTGTCAATGGGAACGATGATGGGAATTCCTGTTGTTGCAAAGGAAGACCGAATCTGTGCGGCTCTTTTAGGTTTAATGGGCTTCTGGGGACCCAACAAATCTGACCTTGAAAGGCTCGCCCCAGAAATTACATGCCCAGTAAGATTCCTGGTTCAATGGGATGACGAAGTCGTTCCCATAGATAGCTGCCTCAAGCTCTTTGAGAAACTGGGAACACAGAAAAAAACCTTGCACGGGAATCCTGGTCTGCACGCCAAGGTACCGAAATTTGAAATCAGTGGATCAATCGATTACCTGAACCGGCACGTTCGCTAAATAGAGATCCCTTTCGAATCATGGGTGTAAAACAATTCTTACTTACTGCTATCATTTTTTTCACGACAAGTATTGAGTCCAGATTCTGTTCTTCTTGATTCGACCGAACCCTCGCCCCAACCATAATCACCCTCAAGAAGCCCGGTGCTCATAGACTCTCGCGCAAATCTACAAGCCACAAAACCGGTATCATTCTCACGGAAATTGGCCACACCGGCATCGACAGAAACGCATCCTGGAAAAAAAATGACCGGTAAGAGATATATTAGTGCTCTCACTATTTATTCTGCCATCTCAAAACAAGAAAAGTTGAAGAAAGTTTCATTGTTAACCAGGTTTAGATTCAGCAACCTCAGATCTGCTGGAGGCGAATCTATTTTCAAGCTAGCTGTACCATTCCAGGTGGCTTCTATCAAGTCTGATATCCGATCTCGACTTCGCCAGACCTGACTTTTGCTAACAAGGGAATCTACAAGAACAGTATCCGCATTGCCGATAACATTTCCAGATTCATTATAAAGAGAGCCCGAAATATTATTGAGGGTTCCCTCTCCAATATTAATGAACCTGATATAAGTAACATCATTCGAATCGAACCCAATGACATTATCTACCCGTTCCGTGGTCACACAATTAGTGTTACTGACGAGCCCACTCGGAGAAGTTAATCTGGTCATCACTCTAAAACCCCCTGAAGATCGAATCTCCATAAAGGACGGCCCTGTCCAAGGACTTACACCGAAAAGCTCCTCAATCTCCTCGGACGCAAGAATTATCCGGGCCGACGGAGCGATTTGCCCTGAATGCAGGGCCTGATTCCTCGTGCCCAAAAGCTGTCCATCGCCGTTATACAATGTACCAACGAACTCCAAACTGGTGTCCGAGGTATTAATGATGTGAGAGAAAGAAATATTTGCACTGGTGGAGGTAGTCTGAAGATAGATTCTTCCTAGCAGGTCACCGGGAGATGGCTCACCTGCCTCAAGCGCTCCCTGCTCGATCCATTCCCTGAGAAGAGATTTCAACTCATCGGAAATAGGGCCCGCTTGCGGCATAAGATCTCCGAATATATCCCTGTTTTCTACTTTTCGCAAAAGATAGGAATCCCTGGCATTAAAAGGCTCTACCAGATCAAGATCCCGGTTTTGTCGAGAACGCACATTTACTATCTCTGAGTAGGATCGATCCTCGGTTAGCGTAGGAAAGACACTACCACCATGGCAACCTCCCCCAGCGCAGGTGGCATCAAAGACCTCTCTCTGAACCTGCTCAAAAGTTGCGCCTAAGACGATTTCCATCTGGAAACAAGAAAGCCCCAAGAGAATGATCCACCGCATTTTTTCCCTCTTTTTTTTTAGCTCCAAGAAATGACTCCTATAAGCCAGTTTGTACATGTTCTTGGTTATCGACTAAGAATGAACAATTTCGTTAATATATACGTTGAATGAATGTATAAAGATTTGCGATGAATTTGAAGCCCCTGCCTGATGATTTCAAGGAGAGCTGGCCGTGAAGAGGTTTCTTCTTGTAGCTCTGCTCCTAGCAAACGCAAATTATGCGCGATCTCTGGGAGTGGGAGAAACAGCGCCTGAATTTGAACTTCCTTCCCTCTTGCCGGATAGGGAAGATTTAACAATTTCAAAAACGAGAGGAATCATAACCTATCTTGATTTCTGGGCTTCATGGTGCGGACCCTGCAATATTTCCTTCCCCGAAATGATCGAACTGAAGGATGAATTCAAGAATCAGCCTGTAGAAGTCATAGCGATCAGCGTAGACAAGAAACGGGAATTGGCAAGGCGGTTTCTGGGAAGACACAGAATAAATTTCAAGGTTGCGATCGACGTCACCGGCAATACCGCGGAAGCATTTGACGTGCCCGGAATGCCAACGTCATTTATAATTGACAGTAAAGGTAAGATTTATAGTGAGCACGAAGGCTTCAGGAAAGGGGACATGAAAAAAATACGCGAAAAGATCAAGACCTTGCTAATAGCAGACCAGACATGAATTATTTGAAACAGTTGATTTTATCCTGCGCTACAGTAGTAGTAATGGGATGCGAAACTGTAGCGCCATGGGATAGGGAGGTCCTGGCAAGACCAGAGATGCAACTTAGCACCGATCCGATGGGAGACGCATTGTTTGAGCAGGTTTACTTAAGTAAAGAGGCTTCCGCAGGAGGCTACAAAACCGCTGGCGGAGGGTGCGGCTGCAATTAATGAAGAAAATAGATCCATTACTGGCATTGACCACCGCAGCATTATCGTTACCCGTATTTGCGGGCAACCCTCCTACAGAGAAAGAAATATCCCTTCGAGCATCCTCTTACAAAGAGGACGATATATCGAAAACCAGTGTCCTGTCGGGTTCGCCAGAGAGATACAAAATAGACAAAACACATTTCAGGCTTTTGACGCCCATAGGCTCTAACTGGAGCACGGAAATCAATACCTCCCAGGAAGTTATGTCGGGAGCATCCCCCTGGGGAACTTTTTCCGGTTCCGATGAACAACCCTCACTCATTATGAGTGGAGCAACGATTAAAGACAAAAGAACGGAAGTCGGTGTTTCAATCACAAATTATCAGGACAATGCGAGTTATGGAGTCACTCTCGGGACATCTCACGAAGATGATTATAAATCGAGATCTATAGGCCTTTCAGCCGGCTGGGACCTCAACAACATGTCCACTCTGGGCATTGGTTTCAGCTTCTCAGATGACGATATCGAACCCACCGATGCAAAAAAATTCGGTCGAATCCAACAAGCAAAAAAACAAACCCGTTCTTTCTCCGTGAGCTGGACCCAGATAATCAATGCAAACTCCTTATTGTTTTCCGGATTGACGTACACAAACAAAGAAGGTTTCTTATCAGACCCCTACAAGCTAAGAGATACTCGCCCTGACAAGAAATCCGAATGGGCTGCAAGTCTAAAATACAGAATATTCATTGATTCAAAAAATGCCGCTCTGCATCTGAATTATCGTCTTTATAACGATGGCTTTGGAATTAATTCTCATACAGTGAATGCCGAGTGGCACCAGAACATCAGTTTACGCTGGAAAATTTCTCCTAGAATCCGCTACTATAGCCAAAGCCAGGCAGATTTTTACTTGGATGCCGACGATTTTTCCTTACCAAAAACAGTAAACCAATCCAGCGACCACCGGCTCTCAGGATATGGCGCTATAACGGCTGGAATCCAGGCGAACTACGAACTGTCTGGATGGAAGATCAAGGTAGGTTTTGATCGTTACATTTCCGACAACCACTATGGACATGACTCTAGCCGATACTCTCACCCGGCCTTGCTAGATTTTAATCTGACCTCTCTGGGCATCGAATACAAGTTCTGAAAATGAAACTGAAAATCCACAGGTTCACTGCAATGGGCTGCCCCTGTGAACTTCGATTCTATGGGAAAAAAGAAAAAGAAATCGAAAACGCATTTAGACAATGTGTAGCTAGAGCCAAAGAGTTCGAACACAAATATTCGCGTTACCTCGACGATTCGGTCACAACTAGTATTAACCGATCTGCGGGCAAAAGCCGGACCACAATCGACCAGGAAACCTTCGCTCTGCTCGACTATGCGCAAGTATGTTTTGAACTAAGCAATGGCTTCTTTGATATTACTTCCGGAACACTAAGACAATGCTGGAACAGTCAAACCACCGAGCTACCTAGTCAAATCCAAATAGAAAACTGTCGTTCAAGAATCGGATGGGAGAAAGTTACCTATAGCGAGACGGAAATTTTCCTGCCGGTCAAAGGAATGGAGCTGGATTTTGGAGGAATTGTGAAAGAATATGCCGCAGATGCACTAGTCGCATCTGCTCAGAAAAATGGTGTCGAATTCGGTCTTATTAATCTTGGAGGAGATATTGCAATGGTTGGTCCCCAGGCAGACGGGTCTCCTTGGAATATCGGAATTGTTCACCCGACTATTAAAGGTGCAACTATTGCCAAGATCGAACTCAGCAGCGGTGCTCTTACCACCTCTGGAGGTTACGAGAGATTCATAGAAATAGACGGGCAAAGATATAGCCATCTGTTGAATCCAAAAACAGGATTTCCAACGGACAGTATGCTAAGTGCCACCGTTATTGCCGACCAAGCGGTTGTCGCAGGCTCGATTACTTCTATCGCACTTCTCAACAACGAAAAAGAAGGGCTCCGCTGGCTAGAAGACAGTAAGCTGCCCTATCTAGCCATCACCAAAAACCTTGATTGCCTGGGAACACTAGCCAGAACCGACTAATTAGCGAGAGTCCTTATACTTAAACCGGTAAGGCAAAGCTCAAACTTCTGTTTTCTCGATAATTCGACTAAGAACTGCCTATCTTTGACCGATTTCACTTATAGTAGAAAACAAAAGGTTTTGTTGGTGCTATTATTTTTCAACGAAATAAAAGTAACAAACCTATGAAGCAAGTCAGGCGATGGCTAACAGTTTCAACAACAATTCTTATATGGAATTCGGGCTTCGCTGACCTTGGCCAAATACAGGAGGATATATTCAGTCCTTCCTGCGCTACTACCGGGTGCCATGCCGGCTCGGTGTCACCAGACCTTCGAGCAGACAAAGCATTCGATGCCATAGTTAACCGCACGGCTACCCAGACAAACTTGAACTTGGTTACTCCCTTCGAACCGGAAAACTCCTACCTCATGAAAAAAGTCGATGGGACAGACATAACAGGAAGTGTCATGCCCCCATCGGGTCCACTCTCAGGAAACTTGCGAGAAACACTTCGACGCTGGATTCAAAACGGAGCAGCGCAAGAAAATCAGGAAAACAGCAAGGACACCGATATGGACGGGGTCAACGATGGAGACGATAACTGTCCAGGAACAGTCAACCCCGATCAATCAGATAATGATAGAGATGGTACCGGGGATAATTGCGATCCGGACGCAGACGGAGACAAGGTTTCTAATGAGGAAGATAAATTCCCTCTGGACCCGAACGAATGGGCGGACTCAGATGGGGACGGGATTGGAAACAATGCCGATACTGATAACGCGACGAAAGCCATTTCTTATCTGATGACCTCCCCTAACTCCATCAACAGAACATTCATGCATGTTATCAACTCTTCAAACTCACCTCAGAAATTCACAGGAAACCTTTACGGTGGAGACGGCTCCCAAGTTGGCAAAGTTAACGCGGCATTGCACGAAGGAGCAATACCTAGCAACGGCAGAATTATTATAGAGTCTTCCGATCTTCTCTCTCTTTTCAATATTGATCCCTGGTCAGGACCAGCGCTCCTAGAAATCTCGGGTTCTCTAAGATTCGAGGTGATGACAAAGCTGAGGAGTCCCAGCGGCCTGGTTTCTAATACCAATTGCGTTCGACAAGATGAAGTAGACAATCTGGAGGCTTTGGATTCTGCAAACGAGACATACATAAGATTTATCAACATAGGAAATGATGCTATCACCAATATCCGAGGCACCGTGAGGGATGCTGGCGGAAAAGTAGTAGGTCAGCCCGATGCAGAGTTAATTACTAGACTAAACCCCAAACAGGCGATCTGGCTAAACAGAGAACAAATTCGAAAAATGATCGGTGACTCATGGAATGGAACAGCGAGCCTCAAGACATCCATCTCCAGACCTAACCTCAGGCTCCTTAATCTTAATTTTGTAAATGGAGAGACATTCTTTAACTTCAGCTGTTTCGAATCTGAAGATAGTGGTCACGTTTATCTGATCACCAACTCCGAGAGTGAAAACGTAAGTGAAACACATGTGATCAATACGGGTGAGGATGTTTTGACTATCAACGGAACCCTGTATTCGGGAGAAGGAGAGATACTTGGTTCGCCGGGTCTAATCGCCAAAGACATTGCACCCGGTGGAAGAGCTATTTTATCGGCAACCGATCTAGAGCAGTCTCTTAATGCCGAAACCTGGAAAGGACCCGCACTATTAGAAATCACAGGTAATCAGACTTTTAATCTGATGACTAAACTGACTAGTCCCAGCGGGCTCGTCAGCAATACGAATTGTGTTCGACAAGGTGATGTCCACAATATTCAGGGATCGGACTCCCCCGATATGACTTATGTCCGCTTTATTAATCAAGGAAATAAGAAATTAAACGATATAAAAGGAACGCTATATGATCAGAATGGACAAGTCTTAGGAAATAGCGATCAACAACTACTAGCCTCCCTCGAACCCAGGCAACAGGTATGGATAAATCGAAAACAATTCGAACAAATATTCGGAACAAAGTGGGCGGGTGAGGCAACTCTTGTGGTAAGAGATGAAAACGATCAAGACTTGCGATTGCTAAACCTGAACTATGTAAATGAAGAAACTTTTTTCAATTTTTCATGTTATGAAAGCACTTCAAGCCTCGGAGCAACTGATGATTTCTCATTTTTTGTAAATAACATTGCGGATCAAATTATTCAGGACAAATGCGTGAATTGCCACGAACCAGGCGGTCGGGCAGCGGAAACGCAACTTGTATATGAAAAAGGGAGAACTGATTCCCTGACAGCCAACAACTACGATGCGATCAAAACATATGTTGAATCTGATGACAACAACGCGGACAGACTTCTGGAAAAAGTCAGAGGTGCCGGACATGGCGGCGGCGTCCAGCTTCAATCTGGTTCAAAAGAATATAAGGACCTTGTTTCATTCCTCAGCCTTCTAGGAAGCAATATTAGCTCGGGTAACAGTTCCAGCCTGGGAGCTTTCTGGAACGACATCAACATCGATTCTCCTGCCAATACTTTGCGTCGCGCTGCCATCATTCTTTCTGGGCAACTTCCCACAAAAGAAGAGGCAGAAAATTTATCGCCAGGAACTGTCTCAGCGCTGCGGAACTCAATAAAAAGCCTTATGAAAGGGCCCGGATTCCACAATTTTCTAGTTAGAAGCGCAAATGACAGACTCCATACCGATGCTTTTATGAACGGTCTCTTCCAGGAAAATCAGGACATTAATGTAGGCTGGTGGTTTCCAATCGGTGCGAAAAAGTATTTTGATGAAGGTAACAAGATGGGAACCCCCTGGCCGGGTTGGGTAAACGGTTGGCAATGGGGCATGGCCAGGGCTCCTCTAGAATTAATCGCTTTTATCGTAGAAAACGATAGATCCTATCAAGAGGTGGTAACGGCTGATTACATGATGATGAACCCAATTATGTCCGAAATTTTGCGGGGAGGAATCAAATTTAATCCAGGCGATGATCATCTGGTTTATAAACCGGGCAGAAACAAAGGACAGATAGTCAATGATGACCAGTTAACTTACGAATATGTTCAAGACGTAGGGACACGTATGGAGTCATGGGGGAACTATATCGATTATCCACATGCCGGGGTGCTTAATTCTCATGCTTTTTTGAACAGATACCCAACTACCGACACTAACCGGAATCGTGCGAGAGCTCGATGGACTTACTTTCACTTTCTGGGGGTCGACATAGAAAAATCAGCATCAAGGACTACCGACCCGGAAGCACTAGCGGATACTGATAATCCAACGATGAATAATCCAGCGTGCACAGTATGTCACGAACCTCTAGATCCCGTAGCAGGCGCTTTCCAGAATTATGGGAATGATGGTCGTTACCGAGATCAATGGATGGGAAAGGATTCCCTACCAGACACCTATAAATATCCGGAATCATACGACGAGAACGCAGAACCCAGCGATTACCAGCCAGGAGATACATGGTTTCGAGACATGAGACCTGCCGGGTTTGATGGAGGTATCGTCAATAATGCTGATCACTCTCTTCCATGGTTAGGAGAGCGGATAGCTAACGATCCCAGATTTGCAACAGCTACGATAAAATTCTGGTGGCCAGCGATCATGGGCAGCGAAGTTGCAAATGCCCCGGAAGAAAATAACGATACGGATTACTCGGAGCGACTCGCTTTATTCGAAGAGCAAAACGATTTCATCAATAAGCTAGGACAAAAATTCATTAATGGAATAGGGGAAGGCAAGCCGTTTAATGGGAAAGATCTTCTGACTGAACTGATCCTGAGCCCCTGGTTTAGAGCTACCGGGTTTAAATCTCAGCCGTCCTTATCCTCAATTCCGTTACGAACAGGAAATATTGGCACCAGACGTTTGCTTACCCCGGAAGAACTGGAGAGTAAAACCGAGTCTTTATTAGGCTGGAAATGGGGAGATGATGGCCGTGCAGACGAATGGGAATATGATTCGAAATACACTGAGCTCGTTGATAGATTCGGCGCATACTATGGCACCATAGATTCGAATGGGACTAAAGAAAGACCCAGAGCCTTGAACGCGCTCATGGTCAATGTGGCAGAAAGGCAGGCAATGGAAATGGCATGTCCAGCAGTAGTAATGGATTTTGTCAAAGAAGATGAAGACCGCTTTTTATTCCAAGGAATCGATCCGTCTATGGAACCTGACATAATAGGTCTGGCATCATACTCAGTCGACGCTGAAACATATTCAGAAAGACAAACGTTCACACAAAATCTTACAATAAATGCAGGACAGAGATATATCGCCGTTAGCTTCCTGAATGACTTCTATAATGAAAAAACCGGTGATCGGAATTTGATGATTTCGAATATCAAAATCGCCGACAGTTCAGGAAATATTGTTCTGGAGACCGATTTCAGTGAATACAATGAAGAGAATCTGATTGATGGCATTGGTCTTAGAGAATCTGATTGTGGAGATTATTGGTTTAATGAAGATGCCTATAAATTTTGGAGTGAATGCAGCCTCGAAATCCCTTTCGAGATAATCGAAAGTGGTACTTACCAGGTTTCCGTTACAACCTGGGGAGAACAAGCGGGACCTGACCTAGCAAGAATATCGGTGGCCATAAAAACATCTGATCCCGAAAAAAGTCAAGCAGGGGGAGCGCTGGCGATAAAAAACAAGCTGGTAGACCTTTATGAGAAATTCCACGGGATAGAATTAAATGGAGACGATCCTGAAATAGAAATTGCGTACCTATTTATAGTTGAAACCTGGCGTGAACGAAAAACTCATGAGAACAATGACCGGACATGGAGATGGCCCAACGAAGAATGCCGGTTCTGGGGGGAACTCTGGGAGACCCACGGGGACGATAAAGATTTAAGCGGCATGAAGTATTCCTGGACAAGCTTTTTGATCATGCTGATGACCGATTTTAATTACATGCACGAATGAGCTAAACCTGATGAAAAGACGTGATTTTTTAATAAAAACAGTTTTGCTTGGAGCCGCGGGTTTGACAATGCCAACTTCCAGGCTATATGGCGCCTCAGATGATGGCTATTCAGGCAGGCTACTAGTCGCACTCCAAGCAGATGGGGGTTGGGACGTTACAAGCTTTTGTGATCCGAAAACCAATCAACCTGGAGAGAAGGAAATTACCAACTGGTCTAAAAATCAGGACATTCAGTCGGCAGGCAATATAAAATATGCCCCTTTCGGCGGCAACAAGAGATTCTTCGAGAGTTACCATCAAGACATGTTAGTAATAAACGGGGTGGATATGCAGACTAATTCTCATACGACAGGGATCTTGCATAACTGGAGTGGAAGAAACTCGGAAGGATATCCGACATTAACTGCCATGTTTGCAGCACATTACGCACCCCAACAACCACTTTCCTATCTGAATTTCGGAGGATTCGGACAAACGGCGAATCTAATTCGTTACAGTCGAATTGAAGACCTCTTTACCTTGCGCAACCTGCTCGCACCCGAGATCTCGGGAGAAGGAAGCTTAAGGAGATCCACCGACATCAATAGAATTAGGGCTTTCAGGAAAGATAAACTGGATAGAATGATCGGGAACCCGAAGATCCTTAACCGGCATAGAATAAATCTTGAAGCCTATGAGGGGGCCCTAAATAGCAAAGGATCCTTAACCCGATTTGATCGCTTCTTGCCTAAGGAAGAAGACCTGTTAGAAGGCACACAGATTTCCCAAATGACCTTCAGCAACCTGAAACCTCAAATCCAGATCACGATGGCGGCCTTCCAGGCCGGCCTAGCTTCAGCGGCGGATCTTTTCATCGGCGGCTATGACACACATACAGATCATGACAACCTGCATGAGCCGTTGCTAGAACATACAACCGATGCGATTGATTTCTTCTGGCGCTCCGCAGAACAAGCAGGAATCGCTGATCGACTAACTTTAGTTATAGGCTCTGATTTCGGCCGGACCCCTCACTATAATGCCACCAATGGTAAAGACCACTGGCCAATCGGATCAGTCATAATTATGGAAAAGAACGCTCTCTGGACAGATAAAACATTAGGGCATACCGACGAAGGCCACAACGCATATAGAATCAACCCGGGCACACTCGAGGTAGATGATCGAAATGGCACCATCATATATCCAAAACATGTCCACAAAGCACTTCGACGTCACCTAGGACTGGAAAACACAGTTGTAGAGGAAAATCTCAAATTTACGAATACTGAAGATTTTAGTTTTTTCCTCTGATACCAGATATGATAACAAGAGCGGTATAATCCATAAAAAGTTGAGACCATTTAGGTTCACTTAGAAAAAAATGGCAAAAAGAGATTTTCCATACGACCGACCCGAGCAAATAGATTTCATGGATCCCGTTGTTCAGGAAAACTGGTTTGAAGCATACGATCTTATCCGCGAGGAAAGTCCTGCATACTATATGTCTCAAATCGGCATGTATGTACTAACTAGATATGATGACATCGAGTACGTTTTAAGAAACCGAGACAAATTTACATCCTCAAGGGACACGGAACCACTAATCAAATATGAGGAATCCCTTAGTCTTTATAAAGAGAAAGGATGGCCTCGAATTCAACCACTTTCCCTAGATATTCCCAAGCACAGCCACTTCCGTAAACTTGTGGATCCGGCACTCACAGCGGGAGAAGTAAAAAAAAGAGAGCCTTTTATAAGAGGAATAATTAATGAACTCATAGACAGCTGGATCGACAAGGAAGAAATCGAATTTATAGAGGAATTCGCAGAACCCCTCCCAATGATAGTGATTGCTGAATTGCTTGGGTTCCCGCGAATGGACTTACCTCAGTTAAAAGTCTGGTCAGCCGCCTGGGTTCTGCCCCATTCCCGAGGATTGTCGTTGGAACAGGAAACCGAATCTGTAGAAAAGCATATAGAGCTTCAGCATTATATATTCGACGCAATCAAACAGAAACGAAAAAATCCGAAAAAAGATATTATTACCCATCTGACACAGACAGAAGTATATGATGTCGATATCGGGAAATATCGACCCTTAAAAGACGAAGAAATTATCGGCTCGGTCGATCACCTTCTGATCGGTGGCAACGAAACGACCACATTCGCAATTTCCAACGGGTTGTGGCTTCTATTCCAAAACTATGAAACGTATAAGGAAATAGAGACGAATTCGGCCCTTATCAAAAATTTTGTAGAAGAAACTCTAAGAATAGAATCACCAACCCAGGGATTGTTCAGATCGGTTAAGGAAGATTGCAACATCGGTGGTGTTGATATCCCGGCCGGATCAACACTGAGCATTCGTTACGGTGCTGGTAATCGAGACCCCCGGAGATATGAGTGTCCTATGGAACCAGACCTTAAGCGAAAAAACGCAGGTCGACATCTGGCTTTTGGCATTGGAGAGCACGTTTGTCCAGGAGCCACACTTAGCCGCTACGAACAACGTTGGGCATGGGAAATATTATTGGCTCGGCTCAGGAATATCAGACCAACTCCCGGAAAAAATGACTACACCCATATGAAGGGTATGTGGCTTAGAGCGCTAAATAAAATCTACGTCAGTTTCGAGAAGACCCATTAGAAGTCTTTAATCTACTGGCTCATATACCAACCACCGTTAGGAGAAAGAGTTTGGCCGGTAACGAATTTAGCTTCATAAGATGCGAGATATACCGCCGCCCAGGCGATGTCATCTGGCTCGCCCAGTCTTCCCTGAGGAGTCTGCGCCATCAATAAGGGAAACATTTCAGCCATAGGACTAGTCATATCGGTATGAATGTAACCAGGAGCAATGGCATTTACTCTTATCTGGTATGGAGCAAGTTCCCTAGCTAGTGAACGTGTTAGACCAAGAATTCCTGCTTTAGCGGCACAATAGGCTCCAGAACCTGCACCGCCAGATGTTCCCATTATACTTCCCATATTGATTACGGCAGGTTCTGTCTCTGGTTTCGACCCATTTTTCCTTAGGTTTCTGACAAAAGCTCTGCTACAGAAAAAAGTTCCATTCAAATGAACAGCCAGCATCTTTGACCAGGCAGCGTCAGTTGCTTCCAGAATCGGTGGGTCAATCTCAGGCAACTCTCCTTTAATGGCAGCCTCCGCAATCATCACTGATTTTTTTACTCTTTCCTCGGCCTGATTATCACCTTCTAGACCACTTATTCCCGCATTGTTGACAAGAACATCTACTTCCATTTTCCTGCTCGCGATTTCCTTGAACATCCTATCAACATCGCCGGAATCACTCACATCACAAGCAAAGGCGTCGCCACCATATTTTGTAGCCGTCTCTTTAGCTGCTGCTATGTTAAGATCATTAACAATGACATGGGCGCCCTCCTCTGCAAAACGTTTTACTATCTGAGCACCCAACCCTCTTGCCGCGCCAGTTACGAGCGCAGTTCTTCCAAGAAGTCTATCCACCTTTTACATCCTTTTTTATTGAAACATGTAACACAGAATAGGTATATCCTGAACAATATACAAACCTAGCATGGGTAACAGATAAAAAACTCTGTCTTAAGAATATTTATTATGAGAATCTATGAACACAACTCTATCAACCAAGAAAAAGAAGAATAATTATCATGGACAAAAACTCTAAGATAGATATCTTTTTGATTTGCAATGCAAGATATCACGACACAAATTTTGCCCGTTTAGAACTTCTGAAGCTGCTGGCAGAAAACGAAGACTTCGACGTAAAAGTTGCCGACAGTTTTTCTGATTCGGAATCGATCATTAATTCTAGTCTGTTAATCACATACACCTGCGACTTGAGACCTACCCCCGAAGAACAAGATGGATTAGCTGAATTTCTGAATAACGGCGGGCGCTGGTTTGCATTACATGCGACCAACGCACTTCTGGATTTTGTAGAAGGCGGGAAAGTAGATACTCCTGATGTTGCACCAAGATTTATGGAAATGCTTGGGAGCCGCTTTATAGCACATCCTTCAAACCAGGAAATAAAAATAAGAGTAACTAATGTGGATAGCCCCTTAACAAAAGGCATAAGTGACTTCGTCGTTCAAGATGAAGAGCCCTACTATTGTGAACCAAACGGTGTCCAGAAGGTATTGCTAGAAGCTGAGTACAACATACCATCTTCGGGTTATGTCCGATCAGATTACGGCACAGATAGAGATAGCCACCCTCAAATGTATTTGCACCCGTATGGTAAAGGAGAAGTCCTTTATCTGTCTTTAGGTCACTGCTGCGGGAAACACGACATGAAACCGATGATCGATATTGCTCCGGTTGTAAAAGGATCTTGGGATTCACCTATTTACTACGAGCTTTTAAGAAGAGGCATCAGGTGGGGAACAGGGACCATCTAATTATTTAGAGCTCGGAGAATCCACTCGACGTTTCTGATAGGCAGAAAACCAGAGACGATCAACTTTCCGGAGGGTCTTCGGGAGGATTCAAATGAATCAGATTTAGTGGTCCTCCGTTATTAATCGAAATTTCAGCTATATGATTGGCATAGTTCCCGATCTTCATATTGAGCGAAGAATCTAAAAACTCTGACTTGTCTTCTTGATTATCACTTTCTCCGAGATTGATATCTTCTCCTTCCAAAAGGTCTTCCAAACCGACATTCATAGTACCGGTCACCGAAACTCCTTCTTCACTCGGCCTAATATTGTCAAAATTCATAGATAATTGGTTTGATCCAGTTTCTAGACCGAGTAAATCGTTTCCAGAATTATTTGATGACACTGGAGATTCTAACCCCATGGCATGATTATCTTCTTCCGGAAAAAATGCAGACGAAGATGCTTCTGCTGTTGAAGCACCGTCAGGCGGCGGCTGTGTCGGCGCTCCATCAGGCGGCGGCTGTGTCGGCGCTCCATCAGGCGGCGGCTGTGTCGGCGCTCCATCGGGCGGCGGCTGTGTCGGCGCTCCATCAGGCGGCGGCTGTGTCGGCGCTCCATCAGGCGGCGGCTGTGTCGGCGCACCATCAGG
>PAPD01000011.1 GCA_002708765.1 Gammaproteobacteria bacterium
TGATTCCGGATATTGAAGGGGTTCGATCGGTACCTTTTTTAACTTCGGAAACGTTGTGGCAATTGAAAAAACTGCCTGACCAGTTGGTTGTTCTTGGCGGAGGCCCTATAGGAGTGGAACTGGCCCAGGCTTTTTCGCGACTTGGAAGCGAAGTTAAACAGATTGAAGCCTTGCCTTTTCTACTGCCTAAAGAAGATGAAGAGTTCTCCACAATTGTCTTTAATCAACTCGAAAAAGAAGGCATTAGGGTATTGCTCAATACTAAAGCAGTTTCCGCCGAGGTTAGGGATGAAAAATATGTCCTCAAAACTACTGATAACCGGGATTATGAAAGAGAGTTGATTTTTGACCAGTTATTATTGGCTGTGGGTCGAAAACCCTATACGGAGGGACTGGGCCTGGCTGATCTGGGAATTGATTGTGACCAAAACGGCGCGATTATTGTTGATAAGTACCTTAGAACAAAATACCCGAACATCTATGCTATAGGAGATGTTGCTGGCAGTTTTCAGTACACACATGCCGCATCTCATATGGCTTGGCATGCTGCCGTTAATGCGTTGTTTGGGTTCGCTAAGAAGTTCAAAGTCGACTACAAATATCTTCCGTATGCTACTTTTTGTTATCCCGAAATTGCCAGAGTGGGCCTAAATGAAAAGGAGGCAAAGGCTGAAGGAGTGGATTATGAAGTAACGACTTTCGATGTGTCTGATCTAGATAGAGCAATAATCGATGAAGAAGCAAGTGGTTTGATAAAAGTTCTGACTAAGCCGGGTAAGGACAAAATTCTGGGAGTCACCATAGCAGCAGATCATGCCGCGGACCTGATAAGCGAATATACTTTGGCAATGAAATATGGTATCGGCTTGCAGAAAATACTGGGAACGATTCATGCTTATCCAACCATGATGGAAGCTAATAAGTTTGTAGCAAGCGAATGGAGAAAGAAGAATAAACCTGAATGGGCGCTTTGGGTGGTCGAAAGGTTTCATTCGTGGAGAAGAGGGGAAAGGCTTTCTTTTCTGAAAAAGAGAGTTGATTCTCCTGAAGGCCCAGAAAATCGGGATTTGAATAGATTTTAAATAGTATTAAGCTAGGCATAAGCTGGTTTGGAATAATAAGAATGGCAATATTTAACGAAAATGATTCTAAGACTCTGAAAATTCTAGCTTATACGGCTGTCGGTTTTGCGGTGCTTACAGTAGCGCTGATCGTTATTTCAGTTTATCTTGCCTGATAACGTCGAATTTTTTTACGAGGGGCGAATGGTTTGGTTGCCTTTTTTGATCATCAGAATCATGCCCTCTCTTTCAAATTCTTTTAGAATTTCGAATCCGAACTTATCGTAAAAAGGCGCTAGTCCTTTTTCGCAATCGACAAAGACGTCCTTGCCGAAGATTTCTGTCGAAGCACTTTCAAGCATTGTTCTTGCGATTCCTTTAGATTGAAAAAGTGGATCTACCGCAAGCTGATTAATATACCAGTGCGGATACTTAGGTAAGGCTTCAGAAATATCCGTTGAGATATCGAAGATTTTTCTGGATTTTTTTCCAAGTAGAATCGCTGTTTTAGTTCGATCGAGATAATTTCTAATTAATCGAATCTGGGCTTCAGGTGAGCTAGCGAGCAAAATTCCTACGGTTCTATTTCTTTGGGATAAGGAAATCAGGGTGTCTGAATATCCGATCTGGGTCTTAAAGTAATCTCTCGCTATCTTGTTCCATCTTGACTTCCCCAAGGTTGCCAGCATTAGCGGATCCTTGGCGAAACTTTTTGCAAGCAAGACAGCTATTTCGTTTGCGTTGGGTTCCGCGAGGTCCTGAAATCTATCGATATGAGTAATTTTCATCTGCGAATATTAACCTGGTGCTAGGTAAAATTTCTGGATTAAATCAGAAGAACTCAGGTTCTTCTCGTCTTTTTTTACAAGTCTGGTTCCGGAGAAAAATTCGTGAAGAGCATTGTTTCACTATACCAAACCTGTTCTCATTGCTGCTCAGGCTTTTCGATATGTACGGAAATGATAGGCAAGTTAAGATCCCCCACCATGATCTCCTATGGCACAGGTCAGATTGCGGAGGCTATAAAGAATTCGGGTTTTAACGTGTTTCTGCTCTTTTATTACAATCAGGTGCTGGGGATATCGGCGACTGCGACCAGTATTGCACTAGCTATTGCACTAGTTTTTGATGCTTTTACCGATCCTTTAGCCGGGAGCTTGTCGGATAAATATAATAGTCGTTGGGGCCAACGCCATCCATTTATATTCTTTTCCGCGTTTCCGTTGGCGCTAACTTTTTTTCTCTTGTTTAATCCTCCCGGTGATTTGGGAGAGTTTGGTCTCGTATTATGGCTGGGGGTTTTTGCGATTCTCGTTAGAGCATCAATGACATTCTATCATGTGCCGCATTTGGCGCTTGGTGCCGAGCTCGCAGAAGATTATGACCAAAGATCTACTCTATACTCCTTCAGCGTTTTCTTAGGGTATATGGGAGGAGCGATTTTTGTTCCTCTATCTTATCGCGTTTTCTTTCCGACTACCCAGGAGTTTAATCCAGCTTTGCTGAACGAGGATGCCTATTTCTTTTGGTCTTTGTTTGCAGGGGTTCTAATGATTTTGGCTATCTTCATATGTGTTTATGGCACTCGCAGTGAAATTCCGCGTTTGCGATCTCGAACAAACAAAAACCTAGCAAAGTTTGATTTTAGTCGACTTTATAAAGAGCTCTCAGATGCCTTTTCTAATAGCTCTTTCCAGGCCATTTTTTTTGGAATGATACTTTGTATGTTTATTATCTCCGTTGAAGGAGTGCTTAATCCCTTCATGGGGTTTCACTTCTGGGAGATGACTACCGAACAGCTTAGTTTTTTTTCGTTTGGTCAGCTCGCAGGGTTGATTCTTTCGGTTTTTTTCGTTCCATTTTGTACCACCCGATTTGATAAAAAGGCTACCCTCATAGGGTGTGCTCTGGCAGTGGTTGTAATCGTTAATGTTCCTATAGTCATGGT
Organism: Gammaproteobacteria bacterium; assembly: GCA_002708765.1. Taxonomy (GTDB): domain Bacteria; phylum Pseudomonadota; class Gammaproteobacteria; order Pseudomonadales; family Azotimanducaceae; genus UBA9659. Next base: position 3,010 of record PAPD01000011.1, read on the forward strand.
TCTATTTGACTTCGCCTGGTTTCCTCAGCCTGGTTCGACGGCATTGTTGGCTATACTGGTAATCAACACTGGCATCACCACTTTGCTTGCTATTGCCCTTTTTGCCACGATTAATTCCATGTTTGCAGATATTACCGATGAGCACGAACTCGAGATAGGGGAGCGGCGAGAAGGAATCATTTTTTCTGCAAGGTCATTTGCAAACAAAGCCACTGCTTCGGTAGGGCTGGTCTTCGGAGGAATTTTACTTGATTACATAGCATTTCCTCGAGGAGCAGTTACGGGACAAGTGCCCGAGGATATTGTCTGGCAGTTGGGGTTTATAGCGGGTCCTGCTACCTCTGTTTTTACTGTTCTAGGTTTGCTTCTGTTTCTTCGGTATAAAATTAACCGGAAACGTCATGGGGAGATAGTGAGATCTTTAAATCGGGAATAACAGAAGCCACATTTTTTATCCCTGAACCCATGAAAAAATTCCTTCGGTGTTTCCCATTAGAGCAGAGCCGGGAAAGACTCTGAGTTTCCAGGGCTTAAAGCGGAGAACTGAAAAACTGTCGGACTTGAAGTCTTCCCACCCCGGAATAATCTTTGGATCATATCCAAGTGGAGGTGGAAGGGTTAAGTATTGCTCCCACACGCGCTCACGTGTCTCCAGATCGAAATTCCAGTCAGCTTTGCTTTCGGCGATGCAGGTGTTCTGGTTAGGGGCCCAGTAATTTATCGATACATAAGAACTGTGTTCAAGGTGGCTCCGCTTTGTTTTTGTTGCACCTGTTCCAACCCAGCCCGTAAGTTCTTTTCCGTCCCATTCCCAGAACGGGTGAAGCACCCGACTCCTAGGTCTGTTGTTTTTGTCTACCGTGGCTACGGTACACCAGACAATACCGTGAGCCATTTCAATGAAAACAGGAGCAGTTTCTTCGAGTGTATTCATGTTTAATCCTGAATGTTAGTTATTTTTTAAACGCATAGAGTACTCTTCCTGTAGCGCAAAGAAGACCCTCGCTGTCTTTGATATTCACGTGTATCGTGGCTAGCTGTTTCCCTTTTTTAACGATATTTGCCTCCGCCTCTAGCCACTGGCCGTGGGCCTGGCGCAGGTAAGTGATCTGCAAATCGGCGGTGCCCCCGGGGACGTCATCTTTCCGCATGTTAGCAAAAACAGCAGGAACAGCTGCCATGTCTATCATGGTAGCTAAAATTCCGCCGTGCACGCTGTCGTTAATTCCGGTTGCAGTATTGGCCCCTATTTTAAGTCGAACACGGGCATAGTTTTCCTTTGCCTCTTCGAGCGTCAAACCCAGATATTGATGAAAAGGGTCTTTGTCAAAATCGAATTTATTATCTACTTTCATGAGCGTTTACATATCTTCCAGATAACAACAAGATAACCAGAGTGGACTGAGAACATTTTCTGTTAACCTGGTTTCCGTTAGTCCGTTAATTTTCCTGACATTAAATTTTGTTAGTGGTTCCACCAAGCCAAATCGCTAAAAGATCTGAGATCGAGTTCGTGTGTCCATACCGATCGGTGTTGCTTTGCGATATGGAAATAAGTTTCTGCAATTTTTTCGGGTAGCATTAGTCCATCTTTCTCCCCCCCTCGAGTTTCTCTCAGCTGAGAAAATCTGGCTTCTCCTAGGAGCTTTCCGACCGTGTCAGGGGCATCAACCATTCCGTCCACCAGAATATGTGCTACGTGAATGCCTGAAGATGAAAATTCGGCATTCAGGGACTGACAAAGCATTCGACGACCTCCCATGGCAGCTGCATGAGAATGTTGCCCTTTGTTTCCCCTGAAAGCAGCAGTGGCTGAGGTGACAAGGAGGTTCCCGCCACCTCTTTCCTTCATAAGGGGAACCAATGCATGGGCTAGGCGAAAAAGCCCAAAACAACCTAATTGCCAACCCATTTCAAATGCCTTGTATGAGGTTTCCTCAAGTGGACGATCACCGATCTGAGCGCCCAGATTGTAGACAGCCGTGTCTATAGGTCCGATCTTGTTCTCAATCTCTGCTACGAGTTTTTCAATTGCTCCTTCCTGCATCAGATTAATTACTTTCCCTGAGGCCTTGGCTCCCAGCTTTTTTATACCCTCTACTAAAGAGTTTAAGCCTTCTTCATTACTCCGGCGAGCGAGAAACGCTTGGTATCCCTCAGAAGCAAACTTCTTTGCAACGTTTCCTCCTATACCTGCGCCGGCACCGATGACAAGACATACTGGTTTTTCCATTCTTATGAGCTCGTGGTTTGCATTGGCCTGACAAATCTTATAGCTTGGCTGTCATAAATGTAAACCTTGTAGAGGATATGATGGGATTACCTATTTTATATGGAGTGCCTTTTTCCCAGCCTGTCAGAGCAGTTGTCTGGTCCATGTTATTAAAAAAAATACCCTTCAGGTTTGTGATCTCCATGCCGGGTTCTAATGTCAAAAACGGGTCTAAGAGTCCTGAATATCTCGCTAGGTTTCCCGGAGGAACAGTGCCATGTTATGAGGAGCCTGATACTGGATTTTCTGTGGGAGAATCAAATGCTATTATGACCTATCTGGCTAATTCTCATGGCTGGGAAGATCTTTATCCCGGAAATCCCAAGGATAGAGCTTTGATCGATTCCTATCTTCATTTTCACCATAGAAATGTGCGGGAGGGTTCCACTCTAGTTGCGATCAGGGTTAGACCGGATTTAGTTTTCCCCGAATCTACCGTTCGGTTAGCGGAGAAGAATTTTCGTTCGGCGTTGGGGGTTATCGAGAACCATTTTTTGGCGGAAAATGATTTTCTGATATTTGACCGACCCACCATCGCTGATATAAGTGCCTACGCTGAAATAGGCCAGATGCAACCCCATTATACTGACGTGTTTGATCTTTCCGACTTTCCTAATATCGGGTTGTGGCTAAAAAAGATGGCTGAATTGTCTGGGTACGAGGCTGCTCACAAGTCCTTGGAGGTTTTGGGGAGTATCCGTGATGAGGCTCCAGATATGGATACGATGAAAAAATCTAGTATCGCAGGTGTGAAAGCTATCTCTGAAGCGGTGGATTCCCTATTGTGATAAAAGGTGTCCGGGTTTGATCCGTTAGCCGGTTTTCTTTTTTGGTTTCCCTTTGCCTGGGTGAAGCTGGGTACTTTTCGGTGGCTTAGAATAATCCGGTTCTTCCGTATTCAACTGAGCTAGAGCAAAATCTCTGTCCGATTCGGTGAATCTGCCTGTAGTCAGACAAAATTCAACTAGGTTGTCGTTTGGATCCTTCGTATAGATAGAGTGACACCAGTTATGGTCTATTTCTAAAACGTCATAGCCAGCTTCTATCCACTGATCTTTTCTTCTTTGCAATTCAGATATATCAGAGACATCGAAGGATAGATGGTTAATATGGTCGGGCAGTCCTGCCGCTTTCGAGATATTGGTTTCAAATTCTGTGTCGACGCCAGGTACATCATGTATTTCCCAGAAGGCTATAAACTTGGAATCATCTTCCATTCGATAGAAGAAGTGTTTCGCCCAGCCTCCTTCAGGGGAGGGTCCAATTTCTACTTTGACCAGATTAAAACCAATCACTTCCTCGTAAAAACGATGGATAGCTTTCATGTCCCTGGCTGCGAGTGCTATATGGTGATATCCCATTCTGATTTTCCCTTCCAAGCCTTCTTGCAGACTAAAGGTGGCTGCTTATTTTAATGATAGATCTTTTTCTTTCGAGATGTAAATGGCCGTTTATCTCCAAATGAAGTCTGAGTTTCGAGTTTTCTCAATGTGAAACTTTGCTTATTGTCTCGTACTTTCCGTTAGTCAGAGCCTTTACCAGTTTTGCTGGTTCTTCCTCGATAATGAGAGAGGAGATGTGTCCTGGTCTAACAAAACCCTCCGATACCGAGATGTTAATAAAAGAGATGAGGGGATCGAAATATCCTTCGACATTGAAAAGCCCTATCGGTTTTTTGTGAATACCGAGTTGCGCCCAGGTCCATATTTCGAAGAGTTCTTCTAAGGTCCCCAGCCCTCCGGGCATTGCTATAAACCCATCACTAAGTTGCGACATCTTTTTTTTTCGTTCATGCATGTCGTTGCATACAAAGAGTTCGGTGAGCCCGGTATGTGAGATTTCGAAACTTGCAAGTTGGTCAGGAATGACCCCATATGCCTGTCCATCCAAAGCAAGCACTTCGTTAGCCAGAATGCCCATCAGCCCGATATTAGCACCGCCATAGACCAGATCACTTTCGTTTTTTACCAGCTCCTTTGCCAGAGCTTTAGCTGCCTCGGCGTAGGAAGGCCGTTTGCCTGGGCTAGAACCACAGTAGACGCAAATTCGCCGGTTAGATGTCACTTCAGTGCTAATTTATATCGTTGATGGAGTTCACTACCTTGCTAACGATTCCATAGTCTATTGCCTCTTCAACAGACATCCAGTAGTCGCGATCGGTGTCGTTTTCGACCTGGTCAAGAGGCCTGCCGGTTTCCTCGGAGATAATCTTGTTTATTCTTGCCTTGGTCTTGAGTATCTCCTCTGCTTGTATGGCTATATCTGTGGCGTCCCCTCTGGACCCTCCGCTTGGCTGATGCACAAGGTAGCGTGTGTTGGGAAGAGAAAAACGATTCTGTTTTTTTGCGGCCAGAAAAATATTTGTTGCTGCGCTGGCTACCCAGCCGGTCCCTACAACTTTAACTTCTGGTTTGATGAACTTAATCATATCGTAAATGACGTCCCCTGATTCAACATGTCCTCCTGGGGAGCTAATGAAAATGGTTATTGGGTCTTCGCTCTCAGCAGAAAGCGCGAGCAGTTTCTCCGCCGTCGACCGGGCTATTTTTTCATTTATCTGGCCAAAGATAGAAATAGATCTTGATTTAAATAGCTTTTCGTCTAAAAAGCTGTTCGCAGAGTTTTGAGTTCCGGCGTCTTCTTGGTTCATCGTTAGTCCTTCGTTGAAGCTTTAAAATTATGGTGCGGTGCCCCCGTCTGTCACAGTTTAACTTAACTGGCTACTTAACGAGAACTGTCAGGCAACAGATCGCAGGGACTTTTTCCCCAAAATTAGGAAAAAATCAAGGCCGAGGAAAGATTGATTAAGGTCTATTAATCCATTCTTCCAGAAGCATGTGAAAGTGCCTAGGTTTGGATTCATTGTAATCTGCCATCTGGAGGTTTTCCATGGCTGTCGCATGCATTCCCTGTTGTACCAGAGGTAGATTTCTTATGTCCTGATTAAAGACTTTTGCTAGCATGCCGAGTTCGGGAGCTTCGGTCCAGTCATCATCTATTCCCAACCAGTGTATCTCTCTGCAGGGTTCGTATTTGCCATCTTCCGGTATGGGTGCCAGATAAATGCATTCCATAACGCATTCCTCAGGATTGGTTCCGTGAGGCCTGAATCTATAGTTGATTTTGTTGAAAGACCCCCATGGATGAAAATTTGGGAACAACGTAAAAAAAATACTGGTGAACTCTATGTCCGCGATGTCGTCTGCGATGGAAGGAATCACTTCCCTAAGTGATTCTCTCTGGATCTCCGCGGCTAGCACCCTTGGATGAATCTTCTTTTCGTTTTTCTTTGCTTTTTCTGCGAACGCTTTGTCGAATTCGGTCTGCGCCACCTGCGGCCCTCCGGCCCAATTTACCAGATGCGGGTTAACTTCGGTCAGGTCGCCTTCTAAGCATTTGGCGTTAATGTCGAAGCGCCCTTTCCGCCCATCAGGGCTTACAACCTCGACCAGGCCTTCTTCTATTCGTTCATAGACGAAGCCGTTTAGCGGGTTTCTTAATCTCATTTTTCCGTCATCAGGTAGCGGCGGCCATTGGGGCATGCCTTCGCTTTCAAGAGCACCGCAACGGATAGCTCTCGAGTAATTGCCGAACACGTCATATTTGGTATCTACATCGTGAGCTCCCCCCATGAGAATTTGTGGGTGGGTCGCGATTACATGGTATGACTCCATAAAAGCTTCGTTAGCGGTCTTCCAGTTGCAAGGAATTATCTTGGCAACGTGAGCCTCTTTATACCTCTTCTCATAGGGCAAAAGCTTGAAGTGAGACGGCAGGTCTCCGATAAAATCCTCGAAGGGCTCGCAATCCGGATCAGGATTTATAAAAATATACCTTCCCCATCTCCCTACTTTGACCTCTGGCAAAGCCTGTTCCGAGCGCTTTAGACCGGGAAAGTCCCACTGACAAGGTATCTGCTTTAGAGATCCGTCTATATTCCATGCCCAACCATGAAAAGGACACCTCAACTCGTCTGCCTGTTTTCCTCGTTGCTCTCTTAGCTTTCTTCCTCTGTGAAGACACGCGTTATAGTAGGCTTTGTACTCGTTCTCATCGGTTTTTACGACAAGAAAGGATAGCCCCGCAATGTCATAGGGGAGGTAATCCCCGACGTCTGGAAGGTCATCTTCATGAGCTGCCATTTGCCAGACCCGTTTCCAGATTTTTTCCACCTCCAGGTCAAAGAATTCCTTTGAATAGTATCTTTTAACGGGAACGAAAGTAGGTCCGGGTTCGATAGGTGAATCTCTTCTAAAAGATTCCGGGATGGGTCTGGACTCCTGGTCTAGCAACTTGTGATAAGCGGGGTCAATGGTGCGGACAGATCTAGTCGCCATAATGTGTTTCCCTTATAGTCTATAGGACAAAAGATATACCTAGTTATCAGAAGGTTCAAATTAGATTTGAATCTCATGGTACGCAATTTGAAAATTTCCTGGTTGCTCATGTTTGGTTAAGGGTTTGATTTGTGACATGATTTTCTAGGAGAGCACTGATTAAGCGGGGTTTAAAGGTTAGACTAAAATTTAAAGAGAGTAGCTGAATTTATCGTTGAGGAGAGATCGGGTTATGTCGCTGAAAATAGGAAATAAGGAGAGCACAGATAATATATGGGATGCAATATACAGCCAGCGTGCTATCAGATACTGGCAGGAAATGCCGGTTTCTAGAGACCTGATTAAGCAAGTGGTAGAGGCAGCTTCAAAGGCGCCGAGCGGCAGTAACACGCAACCGTGGGTTTTTATGGTTATTGATGAGAATCCGGTTAAAAACCGGTTAGCCGATGCATTGAGAGAGTTTTATGAAAAGGGACAGTTAAGAGAGCTCGTGGAGCGTGGCCAGGAAACGGAAGACAGCAGTCAGCGACTAATGATGTCGGGGGCGGAGAATTTTTTTATGAATCTTGCAACAGCGCCAGTCATTGTTGTGCCTTTTTTGTATCAACTGACATCTCCGACGAATGAACCCGATAGCCTGATAGCGGGAAGCTCGATTTATTTAGCGGTCCAGAATCTTCTTCTTGCTGCTCGAGCTCTTGGTCTGGGAACCTTAATGACTACTGCTCATACCTTGATAGAGAGTGTAATCAGAGAGAACTGCGAAATACCTGAGGATGCTTATCCTGCGGCTCTAATCCCGATGGGGTATCCTTCAGTTAAATTCGGACCCACTAAAAGAAAACCCGTCGAAGATGTTCTTAGGTGGAACAAGTGGGGTTAAATTTCTCGCTCCCTGAAGAAAATTCCTGGAGAGCTCTTTGTGCCTCAGATCCCGAATTCAGGGCTGTTTCCAGGTACTGGGACGGAGGAATCAGGTTGAATATTGGCCGAGTTCAGCTGGCATTGTTCGTGAAAAAGGGTCAATTGGTTAACGAAGATGAAAACCCTGGAGGTGTAATAGAGATCTCCGGAGAGGAATCGGTATGGGAAAAAATTATCGAGAGAGCCCCATCCCGATTTAATAACGATATCATGGCAAATATTGCAACGGGAGGGGGCTTGTCTCGTAAGGCTAACAGAGTGATGTTCGCTCAATACTATCCGGCTTTGATTAGAGCTGTTGAATTGCTCCGGAATGAAAATCCAGTGATGGACTTGATGCCTTATGATTTGCCAGGAAGCTCCGATATCGAACCTGTTTCGGGAAAATACATCCGTTTGTTGCTTGGTGGCCATAGCTATCGTGTCTACTATGAAGAGGCAGGCAAGGGGATTCCTTTGATTCTTCAGCATACAGCGGGTTGTCACGGAAGTCAGTGGCGACATCTGTTCGAGAATAAAAGAATCACTGATAATTTCCGACTTGTCGCTTATGACCTTCCGTTTCACGGGAAGTCATTGCCTCCCGCTACTGGGGAATGGTGGGCAGCAACTTACAAATTAGAAGGAGAGTTTCTTCGTTCCATTCCAGTTCTTTTTTCGCGTTTATTAAATCTGGATCGTCCTGTTTTCATGGGTTGTTCCGTTGGAGGATTGTTGGCGTTAGACTTGGCTCACAAGCATCCGAATGAATTTCGGGCAGTTGTTTCTATAGAGGGAGCTCTAAAGATAGAAGGAAATATCCTTAATTTTGGTGAGCTTGATCATCCCCAGGTTGGTAGTGGCTATAAAGGCAGGCTTATGGAAGGTTTAACTTCTCCTATGTCGCCGAAAGCATACAGGAAGGAAGCTAGTTACCTCTATTCAAACGCCTGGTCACCGGTTTTCCTCGGTGATTTAAACTACTATATGGAAGATTATGATTTAAGAGAGTGTGTGAGCGAAATTGATACTCGCAAAACAAGTGTCCATATTTTGTCGGGTGAGTACGATTGGAGTAGCCCGGTCGAGGCAGGAAGAGTTGCTCATGAAATGATACCCGGTTCTACCTGGTCAGAAATGAAAGGCTTAGGACATTTCCCCATGACTGAAAATCCGGCTCTTTTTTATAAGTACCTGGAACCTGTTTTAGAAGAAATAATCCAAGAAAATAAATAAGGAAACAAAATGAATGACTTTGATGGAAAAGTAGTAATAGTTACGGGAGCGGGCGGAGGTCTGGGGAAAGCTCATGCTCTGGAATTTGCGCGCCGAGGTGCAAAGGTGGTGGTAAATGATCTGGGGGGTTCTGGAGACGGCGTTGGATCGGGAGATGCTGCGGACTTGGTGGTTAGTGAAATACTGGAAGCTGGAGGTGAGGCCATTGCTAACAAGGCGAGTGTTGCAGACAAGGCAGGAGCTCAGTCGATTATTGATGACGCGCTAAACGCGTTTGGCACTATCGATATTCTTGTTAACAATGCCGGAATTTTGCGAGACAAGAGTTTCAAGAATATGGATATGAATGATTGGGATATAGTGGTTGACGTTCATCTTAACGGCACCGCTTATGTGACCAAAGCGGCATGGCCAATCATGTATGAGAAAAATTACGGACGAATTGTTCTGACGAGTTCTGTTTCAGGAATTTATGGGAATTTCGGGCAGGCTAATTATGGGGCAGCAAAAATGGGGATGTTGGGGATGATGAACGTTCTTTGCATCGAAGGTCTTTCCAAAAACATAAAAGTTAATGTTCTGGCTCCGGCCGCTGAAACAAGACTGATAGGAACTATCCCCGGTGTTGAAGTAAACCCGGATAATCCAGCTGAAGAAAGACATCCCCAACTAGTTACTCCTTCTGTCTTGCTCATGTGCGATGATGATGCTCCGACTGGCAGAGTCATACATGCTGGTAACGGAGAATTTTATTCGAGTGCAATCTTTTCGAACCAACATATAAATCTTGGTAAGGACGTAACCTATGAGGACTTGCTTGAACGAAAGGAGCAGCTACTAGATATGTCAAATGGTGCAGAAACCTCCGGTTTGTTAAATCTGTTGAAAAAATAGAGCGGGATTAGTGTGTTTGTTTTGAAAGACTTCGGAAATCAATTTTTGTTTAGGGATGACTATCATGAGATACGGTGATCTTGTGAAGCCGTCAACTTTCGCAGATGACAATTATTTCCAAGAGCTGACTTCCCATATGAGGGAAAATGATCCTTTGCCATTTATTGAACCGGATTCGCATAAGGCTTTCTGGGTCGCTACCAAGCATTCCGACATTATAGAAATCGAGCGTCAGCACGAAAAATTTCTAAACACCGGACAATCGGTTTTGCAACCAAGGGAAGTAGAAAGGCAGATCGAAGAATCTGGCCAGGGTCAGATATTACGGACGTTAATCCACATGGATGACCCCGACCACAAAAAGTTCCGTGCCTTGACCAAAGACTGGTTCATGCCAATAAATTTGAGGAAGGTTGAGGCCAGAGTAAAAAAAATAGCAAAGAAAACTATCGATGATATGTTTGAAAAAGGAAGTGAACTCGATTTTGTAAAGGATGTAGCGGTTTGGTATCCGTTGCGGGTTATCATGATGATACTTGGTGTCCCGCCTGAAGATGAGCCGCTAATGTTGAAATTAACCCAGGAACTTTTTGGTGCTGAAGATCCAGATTTGCGGAGGGAGGTCGAGTCAGAAGAAGACAGAATGCAGACAATTATGGAATTTTTCGCATATTTTACGGCGATGACCAAAGACCGCAGACATTCTCCTGGTGACGACGTCGCTTCGGTGATTGCAAATGCAGAGATCGATGGCCAGAGGATAGGAGACCTGGAGGCAATGTCTTATTACATTATTATCGCTACTGCGGGCCATGACACCACCAGCTCATCAGCCTCCGGAGGCATTCATGCACTCGCTTCGAACCCTTCCGAGCTGTCGAAAGTTTTACGGGATCCTTCGCTCACGGCTTTAACCGTGGAGGAGGCCATCAGGTGGACAAGTCCCGTAAAGCATTTTATGCGTTATGCCACAGAGGATTATTCTATTCGGGGTAAGGAGATCAAGTCGGGCGACGCGTTGATGATGCTTTATCCCTCTGGTAATCGAGATGAAGAAATTTTCGAAAAGCCCGACCATTTTATCTCTGATAGAAAGCCGAATAGGCATCTGGCTTTCGGTTTTGGAGCCCATCATTGCCTAGGTAATCTGTTAGCTAAAATGGAGATGAAATTGCTGTACCAAGAACTATTTTCTCGCGTAAAGAAAATAGAGGTTAACGGAGTTCCAGAGTTAACCCATTCTATTTTTGTTAGCGGATTAAAGACACTTCCCTTAAGGATTGTCCCCAGATAATCAGGAAGTTTCCGTGCCTTTTTATTTTCTGTTCTATATCTTGAAGATGAGTTCTCTGTATTCTATTATATGACTATAGTCATGACCATAGATATCTAATGAAGGAAATAAAAGCTTCGGTTTTCAAGGCAAAGTGTCTTAGCTTGATGGATGAGGTTGCGTCCTCCGGGGAAGAGCTGGTAGTAACAAAAAATGGAAAACCTATATCAAAATTAGTTCCTCTGAAGACAAGACCAAAGCAACTGTTTGGTTTCCATGAAGGGATCTGGAAATTTAGAGAGTCGTCCGAACAAGAAATCATGTTTGGAACTGATTAGTTTTCCTAGCCATGTTGCTTCTTGATACTAGCAGTCTGCTATTGATGGATGCCGGATCTTCCCTTTTAGGGAAAAAAGCTAAAAGGTCCATGGTTCAGGCTTACCAAAGAGATGAACTCTGTATCTCAGCCGCCAGCTTCTGGGAGATAGCAGTCTGGGTAAGAGAAGACAGAATTGGTTATTCCGGGAGATTATTAGACTGGAGGCTAGAACTTCTAAATGCCGGGTTAGTTGAAATACCGGTGGATGGGAGGATTTTTCTTAAGTCCATGGAGCTGGGTAATTTAGATAGAAGTAGTTTTGGAAAAATGATTGTCTCCACGGCCTTGATCATGGAGAGCAGATTAATTACAGGCGATGAACAGCTGCTGAAAAACAGAAAAATCAATTCCATGAGTTTGATCACATGAAAGCAGTTAAGCATGCCTTAATAGGAAGTCTGTCTCTTATGCTTTTTTCTTTTTCTTCGGAAGGTGGGGATAAAGGTGCTCAACCTATATATCTGGAGACCGCAGACCAAGTAAGACATGCTGAATTGCTGCTCTCGGAGGTTGATTCTTTCCGCAAGAAAATTGATCAATGTCTTGCTGCTGGTGCAACTTATCCGAGAAGCTGTCATTGCCTCTATCCTTCCAGACTGAGTTCGTTAGAGGTGGCTTTGCAGACAACGCTTGAGAAGTATCCTCGATGGGAAAGTAGTGCTTTACTGTGGTGGGGTTCAGAAAACCGACGCCCGTTAAATATGCATCTGAGTATAGTTAAGGCGTGGATCAATAGACCTTGCTCTGATGTTGCGATGAATAGGTAGTGTTAGGCGAGAGATTAACGTGAAATGTTCAGGTCTCAGAAAAATATTTCCGGAGTTTCTCCCTAATGAGTAGATTGTGGTCGCATTGCGACATAGCGTTGGCCTATTATGGGTTTTTTTAGGAAAGTTTTATGGCGATGTACGACAATCTGTTTAGGCCTCTCAAGGTTGGAAGTGTAGAGATAAAAAATCGTATAGTCAGATCACCGCATGGTACTGGGTTGAGTGATGAGGATCTTATTTCTTATCACGAAGCTAGAGCCAAAGGTGGCGTTGGCATGTCCACGATCCAGGCGACAGGAGTGCATCCAGGCTCACCCTCAGGGATACCGGTTTATTCTGATGACTGCATGGCTTTTTTATCAAAGATGGCAGAGCGATTAAGGCCCCACGGAATGAAGCTCTTTATCCAGCTTTACCATCCCGGTGCTAGTGTTCAGGGCATGCCGGAGAACTGGTCTGCCAGTGCTGTGCCGAACCCTATGTCCGGCGTTATTCCTATCGAAATGACCAAGAACATGATTGATGACGTAATCCAGAGTTTTGCTAGTGCTGCTCGAAGAGTAAGAGATTCGGGACTGGATGGCATCGACATTCATGCCTCTAGCGGTTATCTGATTCACGAATTTCTTTCTCCTGCCTTGAATAAGAGGACTGACGAGTATGGTGGAACCTTGCCAAACCGGATGCGATTCCTCAAGGAAGTTTTTGCAGCGGTTCGGAGCGAAGTAGAAAACGATATAGCTGTTGGCGTGAGATTGCCTAATGAGGATTATGTTCCTGGTGGATTAACTGCGGAGATGAATGCCCTTATTGCAAAAGAAATGGATAACCTCACCGACTACATATCATTGCATATGGGGGCCTACTGGAGATTCCATAAACTCATAGCACCGTCTGATGATCCGCTTGGGGTAGAGATGACTGCTAATAACATTATAAAGCCATCTGTTACGAAGCCTGTAATGGTGACCGGAAGAATTATGACTCTGGACCATGCTAGCGCGCTTGTAGGGAGTGGAGAAGCAGACATGGTTTCAATGGTTCGCGCACTTATAGCGGATCCGAATTTAGTCAATAAGGCAAGAGCAGGACAAGAGAGGAAGATACGTCCCTGCATAGGTTCGAATATGGGATGTGTAGGACAGCTCATGACAAGCGGTAGGCTTGGTTGTGTTGTTAATAGTTCGGCAGGAAAAGAGAGAATAATGGCCTACGAAGTTCAAGAGGAAGCGGTCGTTGACAAGAAAATACTGGTGGTAGGAGGAGGGCCAGCTGGTCTGGAATTTGCTCGGACGGCGGCTATGCGCGGACATAGAGTCGAGTTACATGAGGCAATGAGCCGGCTTGGCGGTCAGGTTTTAATGGCGGCTTCAGCCCCTCACCGAGCTGATCTGAGAGCGATAACTGATTGGCTTGCCGATGAGTTGGAGAATCTAGGAGTTGAGATTTATCTGAATTCATATGTAGATGAGGAGGTGGTGGGAAGAATAAGTCCCGATGAAGTAGTGATCGCCTCGGGGACGGCCCCGAGGGATGATGGATTTCAACAAATGACCCCTGCTACTGGTATTGACGGATTTGATATGGATCATGTTTATTCCTCTTGGGATGTTCTCGGTTTTGGAAATATTACGAGGTTTGAGAGTCCAGCAGTCGTTTATGACGACACCGGAACATTTGAGGCCATTTCTGTCGCAGACATACTGTTGGAAAAAGGTCTGTCTGTAACGATGGTAGGAAGAAATGATTCTATAGGAGCTAGGCTAAACTATCCTCCGGTTACNGCTGGCGCGGCCAGAGAGCGGCTATATTCTGGCAATTTTGATTTTGTGGGGGGGCATCACCTCATTGCCATAAGACAAGATCATGTCGAAATCGGTGTTATCTATGCTAACAGAGTCAGACAGATACAGGCTCGTACGGTCGTTTTTGTGGGACACAATTCTCCGAGCCGTGATTTATGGTTGTCACTCCAGGGTAATGGACCTAAGGCACATATGATTGGTGATGTAAGGGGTCATAACAGTATCATGTCAGCGATTCATGCAGGGAACACCCTAGGCCGCAACATCTGAAATTAGCTTGACAGTATCGTGACTCCGCTTATCCCGGGGGCGCCATAAACGTGCGTATACGCGATTTTTGGATCATTTGGTACCTGCCTTGCACCGGCCTGTCCACGAAGCTGCAGAACGTTCTCGTAAACTTGCCTAAGTCCTGAGGCTCCGATAGGTTCTCCATTGGCAATGCAGCCGCCATCAGTGTTTATGGGAAGGCGTCCATTTATCTCGGTTTCTCCTTTTTGAAGCATTTCTTCTTGTTCGCCATCTTCGCAGAATCCGTTCTCTGCCATGTGCATTATTTCTGCCCCTGACTCTGTGTCCTGAAGCTGAGCTACATCGACATCCTGGGGGCCGACTCCTGCTTTTTCGTATGCTGCTAAGGATGCATCAACAGTCGGACCAACATTTTCTTCCTTTGGCAGCCAGGAGGACTTGACTTCAAAACTGCCAAATCGACGCGATCTCATCACAGCCGCTTTTAAAAATATTGGCTTATCCGTATATTTTTTTGCGTGTTTTGCTTTGCATAAGACCATTGCTACTCCTCCTTCTCCTGGGGAGCAAAACATGTATTGCGTAAGCGGATACGCCAGCATTTTAGATTGCAAAACTTCTTCGGTGGTAAAGGCTTGTTTTCGCCAAGCCATGGGATTCAGGGACCCGTTTCGAGTAGCTTTGGCTGCCACCAAAGCCAACGTTTTGTGAGAAATACCGAACTTGTTCATATAACGGTTAATTTTTATCGAAAAGAACTGCGGGTTAATTGCCATGCCGCTGCCTCCATACCAGTCGAGTCCTCCATCAACAGGATGAACTGGCTCATTACTTGCAAATGCTCCTCTTGGATGTTTGTCGAATCCGATAGCTATGCCTAGATCATAGACTCCAGAGGTAATGGCATTATAGGCCGTAGCTAGTGCTGTTCCTCCTGTGGCGCAGCCGTTGGCGACATTAGTGAATTGCAAGCCTGTCAGCCCCAGCATGGAAACCATTTTGTCCGGATTCCCCGCTGCCGCACTTCCACCTACGGCGAATTCCATATCGTTCCATTTTAGGCCAGCATCTTTACAGGCCTCTCGAACCGCCACTGCCCCTTGCTCCATTCCCGTCACGCCGTCGTGCCGCCCGAACGGATGCATTCCTATTCCAACTATGGCTACATCATTCATCGCAGGTCTCCTTTATTTAATCTATGGGAGAAAAAGCATAGGTCATCACTTCTTCACCTTCCCCATTTGTATAAAGATGTTCTAGTTTTAATTCCATATTCATGCCTTCGGAAAGTTTAGCAGGTTCGTTTTCAGTGAGCCTAGTCTCTACGATAACTTCGGGAAGTTCTACATAGCCGACTCCGAATGACTTGAATTTTTCCGGATCATTTTCTCCAAGATATGGTGGTGATTTCGGTGGAAATCCCTGGACGGTCCATGCCCATAGCTTTCCTTGATCCCCCAATTTAGCTTTTTCAATTCTTGTCCCAGCGCATTTCGGACATCCTGGCATAATGGGAAAGGTATAATTTTCGCAGTCTAAACATTTCCCCCCGACGAGGTAGGGCTTACCATCAGATATGTTTAAAACAAATTCGTTGATAGAAATTTGCTTGGTCATGGAATACTCTGTTTTTTTGGTCGAATTATTCTTATACCCTAGTATACCATTCGTTGGAATAAGTGATTGAGCTATTTGTTCGGTGTCGGCTACATTCTTTTATGACAACCGGGACGTAAAAAGCGCAGAATACAGGTAAGTGATTAACACAACATAAATGCAGAGGTATATTGCAGTGGATTTTTCATTCTCCGATGAACAGCAAGCGATTCGAGATTCGCTAAGCATGATATGCAAGAAGTTTCCATCCGAATATTGGTTAGATTGCGATAAAGCTGGCGAATTTCCCGAGGAATTTGTTGCTGCTATTACGGATGGTGGTTGGTTCGGGATTGCGATGCCGGAAAGCTATGGAGGGTCGGGGCTCGGTATAACAGAAGCTGCTATCATGGCTCACACTATTTCTAGATCCGGTGCTGGTTTCACTGGAGCCTCAGCTGTTCACTTGAATCTTTTTGGCCCGCACCCCATCGTCGTTTATGGTACCGAAGAACAAAAACAAAAGTTCTTGCCTCCCTTGATTAAGGGAGAAGATCGAGCTTGTTTTGGAGTGACTGAGCCTGATACTGGTCTAAATACCATGAAACTGAAAACTGAGGCTGTCAGAGACGGAGACAGCTATATCATCAATGGCCAGAAGCTGTGGACGACCACCGCGCAAACTGCAAACAAGATCCTGCTAATTGCCAGAACCAGTCCTATTGATTCGGAAACTCGGCCCACCGATAGCTTGTCTCTTTTCTATACGGATTTGGATCGTGATCGCATAGAAGTTAGAGAAATCGAAAAAATGGGGCGGAGTGCAGTCGACTCTAATGAACTTTTTATTGATGACCTAGTGGTGCCAGTAGGGGACAGGATAGGAAATGAAGGTGAAGGCTGGAAATGTCTTTTGCATGGTATTAATCCCGAAAGAATTCTGATTGCCGCGGAATCGGTTGGGTTGGGACAGGCAGCTTTGGAAAGAGCATCAAGGTATTCGAAGGAAAGGGTTGTGTTTGACCGGCCGATCGGACAAAACCAGGCGATTCAGCACCCCCTGGCGGTTAACTGGATGGAGCTGGAAGCCGCTCTGGCTATGGTTTTTAAGGCCGCCTCTTTGTATGACCAGGGCAAGAACTGCGCTCTTGAGGCTAATGCAGCAAAATACCTTGCCGCCGAGGCAGGACTTTCAGCGTGCCAGCAGGCTGTGCGAACCCATGGGGGGATGGGGTACGCGAAAGAGTATCATGTGGAGCGTTATTTACGTGAGATAATGATTCCGATAGTGGCGCCGGTCAGCCAGGAAATGGTTAAATCCTTTGTGGCTGAGAAAGCTTTGGATCAACCGAAGAGCTATTGATGGAATATAAAGATTACAGATATTTGAAATTTGATCGCCTTGGAAAGGGCGTACTTTTGATTCAGATTAATCGACCCGAAGTCCTTAATGCAACAAATTCGAAGCTTCACAATGAGCTTACTTATGTTTGGGAGAGTGTGGCAAAGGATGAATTAACCAACGTCGTGGTTATAACTGGAATGGGCGATCGAGCTTTTTCAGCTGGTGGAGATGTTGAGCTTATCGAAGGAATGATAGGCAACCCGGACGAGATCCAAAGAGTCCAGAGAGAAGCCAGTGATCTAGTTTTTAATATGCTGGCCTTCGAAAAACCGGTGATATCTGCAATCAACGGGGTTGCGGTTGGAGCTGGACTTGCGGTGGCGCTTTTAGCGGATATTAGTGTTATTAGGGATGACGCGAAACTGACAGATGGTCACACTAGCCTAGGGGTAGGAGCCGGTGATCATGCTGCACTTATCTGGCCGCTTTTGTGTGGTATGTCCAAGGCCAAGTATTACTTAATGACAGCTGATTTTATTAGCGGCAAAGAGGCAGAAAGGTTGGGATTAGTAACTTTTTCTAGACCTCAGGACGAGGTGCTTCCTTCTGCTCTTGGTATAGCTGAGGAGTTGGCTAAGGGCAGTCAACCAGCAATTCGTGGAACGAAGCAGGCCCTGAACGGATGGTTGAGGCAGTCAGCTCCGATTTTCGAGAACTCTCTGAAAATGGAAATGCTGGGCTTTCTGGGGAGCGATATTTCTGAGGGATTGTCCGCATTAAAAGAGAAAAGGGCTCCAAAATTCCCTTCAGCGAAATTGTATTGGAATAACGAATAAAAATTCATTACCGCGCCATAGAAAAATCGGGCTATACGATGACTCCTTCCGTTTCCAGAGAGTCCAGTTTTTCTGTGTCGAAGGACAGGAATTCACTTAAAACAGAATTGGTGTCTTCGCCTAGCTGACGGACTTCTTTCAATTCAGGAGGATCAATATCTTGGAATCGGATCGGAGTCTGGAAGAAAGACACGTCTCCTAATTCAGAGTAAGTCTTCTTTTTCAAGGAGCCTCTGCTGAGCATATGAACATCATTTACTGACTCCGAAATTGTTTGCACGGGTGCGCATATGACTCCGCATTCCTGAGCAATTTTAAAAATTGTTTCTCTCTTTAGTCGACTTGTCCACTCTGTTACAAGGTGGTCAACCTCATCTATATTTTCCCCTCTTGCTTTTGCACCAGAGAAACGAGGGTCTTCTTTGAGCTCCGGTTTCCCCATGGCATCACATATCTTTTTCCAGTGTCCTTCTCGAATGCAAATAATTGCTACATGTCCATCCTTTGCTTTATACACGTTATAGGGCGAGACAGTTTTTGCAGGGTGACGTGATCCTGCCCTGGGTAGTTCTTCACCTTCACTGTAAAATGACCCGATGGCAGTGGATAGCGTTGGAAAAGCGCAATCCTGCATTGATATATCCACTGCTGCGCCTTTTCCGGATACGGATCTAGCGAAAAGAGCAGTTACGATCCCGCCATAAAGGTGCGCGCCAGCCATGAAATCTATATATGCGGCAGGGGTCTTTAATGGTGGACCATCTTCTTCGCCAGTAACGGACATGGCCCCGGACATCGCCTGGAGGGTTATATCCATGCCGAGAAAGTCTCGATAGGGTCCCTCCGATGAACCATATCCGGTTCCCATCGCATATATTAACCTAGGGTTTTCGGCGATTAAATCGGTATATCCAAGACCAAATTTTTCCATGGTTCCCGGAGCGAAATTTTGCAAAACAACATCCACTTTTTTTGAAAGAGCCCGCACAATTTCCCTTCCCGGAGCTTTTTTTAAATCTATAGCGATACATTCTTTGTTAAAGTTAAGATTATTAAAGGGAAAAAAAGAGATATCCTTGTTTTTTTTTGGTCTTATTGTTTCTCCAATCAAGGACTCGACTTTTATCACTCTCGCGCCTGCTTGGGTGAGCAAGAAACCGCAATAGGGGCCATTATAGACCTGCCCGAAATCCAATACGGTTATTCCTGCGAGAGGTTGTTGATTCATTCCTGGTCCCTGAAGAGCTGTTCTCTATGAGAACAGCTCTAGGTAACAAAGCCTAAAGCTACAACTGCATAGACTTCAGTTCGGTAAATTCGGTAAGACCATGTGCTCCCAGTTCTCTACCTATGCCAGATTGTTTGTAACCGCCGAATGGAGCCGCGACATTAAATGACCCACCATTAACGGAAACCTGGCCCGTTCGAATTTTTCTTGCTACCTTCTTTGCTCGCTCGTCATCTCCTGACCAGACAGCGCCTGACAACCCGAATATGCTGTCGTTTGCTATTTCTATCGCCTCTTCTTCGGTGTCATAAGGAATTATGGCTAGAACTGGACCAAAAATCTCTTCCTGAGCGATTACCATGTCACTTTTGACATCAGAAAATATAGTGGGTTGCACAAAATATCCGGTATTCCGGCCCTCTGGTGGTGTCGTGCCTCCCGTCACCAGGGTAGCGCCTTCTTCAATTCCTTTTTCTATATAACCAACTACTGTATCCAGTTGTGATTTGGACGCTACTGGGCCCATTACCGATCCTTCCTCGAATGCGGGTCCTACCTTAACGGATTCAGCGGCAGCCTTTGCTGCTTCAATAGCTTCGTTTTGTTTATCTCGAGGAACAATAAGCCTTGAAAGCGCCGCACATACCTGGCCACTATTCATACATATACTTCCTCCTGCAGTTCCCGCTGCTTTTCCGACATCGGCGTCATCAAGCACGACCGAGGCCGATTTCCCGCCTAACTCCAGTCCAACGCGTTTGACTGTTTCGGCAGCAAGTGCTGCTACTCTGCGTCCCGCTTCTGTCGATCCGGTCAGGGAAACAAGATCCACATCGGGGTGAGTACACATAGTTTCCCCGACTGTTCTTCCTGGTCCGGTTATCAGATTAAAAACGCCTGCCGGGAATCCGCATTCGTCCATGAGTTGGGCGAAGAAATAGGCGGTTAGAGGTGTGTCTGAGCTTGGTTTGACTACCATCGTACAACCTGCGGCCAATGCAGGCATTACTTTCGCTACGATCTGGTGAAGTGGAAAATTCCACGGCGTGATAAAGGCGCATACTCCCACCGGCTCTTTGATTACCAATGAATTACCTATTTTTTCTTCTTTTTCCATTTCGTAGGGGATGTCTATGTATGAACCCACTACGCCCATTCCCATTCCACCGTGCACGGCTACACTTGTTTGCAGAGGTGTTCCTAGTTCTAGAGCGCAAAGCTCACCTATTTTCTGAGCGTTCTCGTTAATCTTTTCTGATAGCTTCTTGATAAGTTCTGATCTCATCGAGGCGGGGCTTTCTCCCCAGCTTTTAAAAGCTTCTTTAGCTGCGGCGATCGCTGCATTTACATCTTCATCATTTCCGGAGGGAACCTCCCCACAAATCTCTTCCGTAGAGGGGTCGATTACCTGAATTTTTTCCGTGCCATTGGGTTCGATCCATTGACCATTGATATAGAATTTTTCGTGAGTTTGCATTTGACCCCCTAGATTTGACTAAATTAATTCTCTTTGATGAGATAAAATCACAACTGGAAAATTTCCGCAACGGCTGTGGTCACGATTACAGTCGAGCTATTGCGATATATTGGTTATGAAAGCTAAAAATCGAGATAACCGAAAATGTCTCTTAATTCTGGTTCGAAGTATTTACTAAATGTAGGGGTGGTGGGTGCCGGGATAGGAGGCCTCGTTGCTGCATTATGCTTTTCTAGAAAAAACTGCAAAGTCACCGTTATCGAAAAAACTGAATTGAAAGGAGAGGCTGGAGCTGGAATCCAGTTGAGTCCAAATTGCTTGAAAGTGTTGTTCGATCTTGGATTAGAGCCTCAACTTCGTCATTTCTCCTCGTGCCCTAAATCGATCGATATTAGTGATTGGAAAAAAGGCAGAATCATAAAAGAAACTCGCTTGAATCCTGAATGCATGGGTAAATATGGGTTGCCTTATTACCACATTCATCGTGGTGATTTGTTACGAATACTCAGGGACCATGCACAAAAGAGAAATAACATCGATCTTGAACTAAATAGCGAGGTGGTTGAGGTCACTGAGAACGATGAAAAGGCTACGTTGATCCTCGATTCCGGATTGAGCAGAGATTTTGATGTCATAGTTGGTGCGGATGGCATCAATTCTGCGGTGGCAAAGGTACTTGGTCTTTCTCATAGACCCCAGTTTACAGGAAACGTAGCGTGGCGAGCACTGGTACCGAAAACGGCTGTGGCTAGAGAGCTGGATGATGAAAAGGGTTCATTATGGTTGGGCCCTGGGAAGCATTTTGTACATTATCCGGTAAGAAAGGGAGATCTCGTGAACTGCATATGCGTTGCGGGGGGAAGAGACTGGAGAGACGAGTCCTGGATTACGCGAGCGGACCTAGCCGAGTTAACTAGTGAATTCAGTCAATGGAATCCGGCCCTTAGAGCGTTAATTAACAAGATTGAGGAAGGCAGCCTTTTTAAGTGGGCACTTTTCCACAGACCAAGTTTGTCTTGCTGGCACAAAAAACGTACAGTTTTGCTCGGGGACGCCTGTCATGCAACCCTACCTTTTTTAGCCCAAGGTGCTGCGATGGCGATTGAGGATGCTTCTGTTTTAAGTAGTTGTATGGAGAGAGACAAAGAGATTTCTGCAGCGTTCGCGACGTATCAGAAGTTGAGAAGGCCTCGGGTAGTTAGCATTCAAAGAATTTCTAGAGTCAATGAGTTGCTTTTTCACTCCAATAGACTGTTGGCCCCTCTAAGAGATCTAATTTTAAAAAACTTCTCCGGATATACGTTAAACAACGTATATAAATACAATGCGTTATCAGCTGGAGATTAGCTGAGCTGTTAGCCTGCGCCTTTTTTATAATAGATGCCCAGATTTAGTGTCTTTGACCATTGTTTGCATAAAAATGAATAGCAAGATATAGATCAACGCGGCAAATAAATATGGACTTCTCGGATCGTATTGGTAAATGGCTCCTCCAATTATTGGCCCTATGGTAAAGCCTAGCGGGCCACATGATGCGGCCAACCCTGCAACCGCGCCTTGTTCGCGAGCTGATACGGCGAGAGATACTCCTGCCATGAGACCTGGTGCAGCAAGGCCCATTCCAAATCCCATAATTCCAAAAGCTGTTGTCAGTAATAATCTTGTTTCATATAGAGCCATCATGGAAAAGGCTATTATTAGCAAGGGCGTCGCCAATTGAAGTAGTGTGAGTGGCCGCAAATTTATTCGCTGAACAATCAGAGTTTGGGATGCAAAGGCCATAATTCCAGAAACCGCCAAGGCAGATCCGAACACTTTTGTTGTTTCAGCAGTGGTTAGTTCTAGTGCGTCCTGAAATCTAAATCCCATTGTTTGTTGCACAAGCGCAAACCCTGTAAATAGACAAACACCGATGATAATAAAAGGAAAAATTCTTCTATCAGAGTAACGAAGGTTGGACGGTTTTAGATCGGGCGCAAATGTAATTGGTGACTTCGGTAGGTTTTTTAACACAAACAGGCCATTGATGAATGCAAAAACTCCGACTAGCCAAAGTGGAAGCAACAGAGAAAAAACTGCGAGGCCGCCTAGCGCGGGTCCGATAATAGAGCCAAGGTTGTTTGCTGCCCCAGCTGCACCCATTCCTTTTGTTCTGGATGAGGGTTCCGTGATGTCTGCCATGTAAGCGGTTGCAGCCGGCATTGCGGCTGACATTATTGAGGCGTGAAAAATCCTAGCGCCGAGCAGACAAAAAAATAAGGGCAGGCCTGCTAGGGATCCCGAGATACCCATTTCTAGAATTATGTTAAAAAAGAACGTGCCTAGAGAAAAACCGAATAGCCCTATCAGGATGATTGATTTTCGACCCGCCCTATCGCTCAACCTGCCCCATCTAGGGGTAGCTAGAAATACGGTAAGTGAAGAGAAAGCTATGATGCTCGTAATCTGAAATTCTTGCAGCCCCAGGTGCCTTCCTAACGGAGTAAGTACCGGGAACAACACGGAAAACCCTATCCCCATAATGAACAGACATACTAGTAGCGTTCTCCGAGACCTCAGATGTTTCAACTTAACACTCTTTAACGCCGAGAAGTTTCTTGATTAAATTCTCGAACTGCTCTGTTCTTAGACTCGCTCGATAATGATCGCGGGAGCCATGCCACCTCCAGTGCACATGGTGATCAGACCGGTATTCAGGTCTCTACGCTCCAGTTCATCAAGCACCGTTCCTATCAATATCGAGCCGGTAGCTCCAATTGGGTGGCCTAGTGCCATTGCTCCGCCGTTAACGTTTACTTTGTCGATGTCAAGGTCAAGATCTCTTATGAACTTGGCAGCTACAACGCTGAAGGCTTCATTCACTTCGAAAAGGTCGATATCCTCTATAGTCATTCCGGCTCTAGAGAGAACTTTTCTTGCAGCGGGTACGGGTTCATTCAACATTAAAGTGGGGTTTCCACCAACTGTAGCAATAGCTCTAACTTTTGCCCGAGGCTTCCAGCCTACCTTGGAAGCATATTCTTTTGTCGACATAATCAGTGCCGCCGCTCCATCGACAACGCCCGAGGAGTTTCCTGCATGATGAACGTGCTTAATTTTCAGGTCTGGGTAGGCTCGTTTTACCAATTGATCGAAGGTTTCTCCACTATCATCGATCGGAACCCCCATGAACTTGTCAAATACAGTATCGAGGCCTGAAAGTGTTTCGATAGTTGTTCCTGGTCTAGGAAACTCTTCTTTATCCAATGCAATCGTTCCGTCGTCGTTCTTGACGGTTACAAGGCTTTTATCGAAGTGACCATTATCAATAGCAAATTTAGCTCTGTTTTGACTTTCAACGGCTAGAGAGTCAACGTCTTCTCTAGAGAAGCCCTCAATTGTCGCTATCATATCGGCGCAGATGCCCTGATGAGGTTGAGGATGGATGTTTCTCAAGTGCAGATTGCTTCCGTCAACTGTCCTATTATTGTCAGCTCGTGGAACGGTGGGTGTGTAGGACATCATCTCCACTCCACCGGCGACGCATAGTTCATCCATGCCGCTCATTAGATTAGCTGCAGCGATATTTACAGAAGTGATACCTGATCCGCAAAACCGATCAAGAGTCATTCCGCAGGCTTTTTCACTCCAGCCTGCGTCGAGGGCGGCCATCCGTCCGACGCAAAAACCTTGTTTCCCTACTTGTGAAGAACATGCAACAACAACGTCGTCGATGTCATCGCTGTTGAGATTGTTCCTTGCTCCAATTTCTTCGAAAACCTTAGCCAGCAACCTTCCCGGGTGAAATTCGGTTAGTGCTCCCTTGCCCTTTTTCCCTATACCTCTAGGTGTCCTGGCAGCATCGATAATGTATGCCTCTGTCATTTTATTTTCCTCATTTTCTCCGCTGTCTATTCTAAAGTTGTTATCAGTATTTTGGAAATAAATAGGAACAATGAATGATCCTCCATCTACTAAAAAAACTATGGAGAGAGCTTCTTAGAGAATAATCAGTTGCACCTCATATCTATTTACGAGATCTTGTTTCCAAGTGCGATGCGATAAAAAACTGGCACTGCGACTAGCGTGAGCAGGGTGGCGAACATTAGACCGCTCATGATCGAGACGGCCATCTCACGAAAAAAGGCATCAGTTAGTAGGGGAGACATCCCGAAGATAGTTGTGAGCGCTGCGAGCATAACAGGCCTTAGCCTACTCAAACTGGCTGCCTCGAGAGTTGAGATCTTTTGCTGGCCCTCTGATAGCCGCTTATCCATTTCATCAACCAAGATAATGCAGTTTTTGATCAACATTCCTGCAAGACTGAGAACCCCGAGAAATGATGGAAAGGTGAGCGGTAGATTAGTGATAAGCAGTCCGACTGCGACCCCGCACAGAATCATTGGCACTGTCAGCCATATTACAACGGGTTGTCGAAGAGAGCCAAACATTAGAATTGTCATAAAAAACATAAGGCAGAATGCGAGTGGAATTCGTTGTCCCAGAGATTCGTAGGCCATTTTGTTGTTTTCAAATTCCCCGCCCCACTCTCGCGAGTACCCTGGGGGCAGTACAATGCTTTCGACTTCTTTCTTAACGGTTTCGAAATACTCGTTAACATTGTGACCTTTGGGTTGGTTTGCCTGAGCGGTGATTGTGCGGATACCCTCATTCCGAAAAATTGCAGTGTTTGCCGCCTCTAGCTTGAAGTCATCTACTATGCGGATTATTGGCACGTAGCTTCTCTCTGCTTCGCTCCATGTCTGTTTGTTTTTTAAGCCGGAGAGATCGTTTCGATCCTGGAGGGGTGCTCTGGCTATTATCCTTAGTAATTTGTCCTCATCTCTAATTAGACCTACCTCCAGACCTGATGAGTTATATGCAAGTGATTTTGCGAGGTCTTGTTTGGTAACCCCGGCGATCCTTGCATTTTCTTCATTGAAGCGAGGGACCAGTTGCAGAGATTGGGCTCGCCAGTCAGTTTTTCTATCGATCAGTTGGTGCTTCAGGTATACACCCAACGTTTCTTCGGATAATTGCCTTAAAATTTTTATATCAGGTCCCGAGTAACGCATCTCTATTTTGCTGCCTCCTCCCGGTGAAAATTCCGCTCGTCTGATCTGGATTTCGGAGTCTGGTCTTAAAGCTGTAAGTTTTTCTTGGGTTGTTTCCATTTGCTTATTCATTTCTTCTACGTTCTCTACGCTAACCATCATATGCGCGTATGCGGGATTGGGTTGCTCCGGTTGAGTGATCGCAGTAAATCTGGGTGGGCCTATGCCGATAAAGCTTGT
The DNA here is from genome assembly GCA_002708765.1 of Gammaproteobacteria bacterium. GTDB lineage: Bacteria > Pseudomonadota > Gammaproteobacteria > Pseudomonadales > Azotimanducaceae > UBA9659. The sequence continues at coordinate 28,886 of PAPD01000011.1, forward strand.
TACGGACTTGATGCCCTCTGTTCCTAGTAGTAACTGCTCGAGAGGAGCTATGTCCTTGGCTGTCGAATCAATATCAGTGCCTTCCTGCAGCCTATAATCAACATAAAATAAAGGTGTATTGTTAGATGGAAAAAAGCCTTCTTTGACAAACTGCATTGAATATAGGCAACCCGAAGTTATCAGAAGAATGATAACGGATGTTCTCCATGCTTTTGAAAGACCAAGACTGATCAGTGCTTTATATGGTTTGAAATACCATGCATCGTAAAGTCTGTCTTCTGGAATTGCAGTTCCGGGTTTCAGTAAATAGCTGCCTAGTAGCGGAATGATGGTGATTGCCAGGATCCAGGATAATATCAATGAGATAGCAACCACCTGGAAAAGAGAAATGAGAAAATGACCCGAATTGTCGTTTGAAAGACTAATCGGTGCGAAGGCAAGTATTCCTATGACCGTAGCGCAGAGCAGAGGGAACTGGGTTCTAGTAACTGATTCGGATGCAGCTTTTCGAGCTGACAATCCTTTTTTTACTCCGATGACCATTCCTTCTGCGATTACTATTCCATTATCGACTAACATTCCCATCGCTATCATCAAAGCCCCCAAAGAGATTCTTTGGAGTTCTATCTGGAGAAGATTCATTATTTCTATGGTGCCGAGTACCGTAAGCAGTAAGACTGAACCAACTACCGTTCCAGCTCGCCAACCCATAAAGATATTCAGAGCGAGAAACACTGTGAATACCGAAATGACCAGATTTTTAAGGAAGTTGGTTATAGCATCTTCTACCACTTTGTGTTGCTGATATATTGGAAAAATATCTACACCGAGAGGCAACTGATTCTCGATGGTTTCGATTGTGTTGTCGACTCGCTCACCAACAGCGACCACGTTTTCGCCAGGTGTAACTGAAACAGCGAGAGTAACAATTTCTTGGCCGTTCATTCTAATGACTTCGAGAGGGTTCTCTACTTTGGCTCTTGAAATTTCTGCAAGGTCTCCTAATGAAAAAATTTCTGTTGATCCGGATCTCCCGATTTTCATTTCTATCAGATCTTGAACTCCACTTTTTGCGTTCGATTGAGAAAATCGTAATCTTCTTCCAACAAACATCATTGAACCAGAGCTTATAACTTGGCTGTCTAGCCAGATTTGACTTGCTATTTCCTCGACCGAAAGGCCCAAACGATTCAGTTTTGTTTCTTCAAACTCTAAATAGACAGCTTCTTCAGGTAAGCCTCTGGACATGACTTTTGCCACGCCCGGAATTAATTTGACTCTTGTAGAAACCGATTTTACCAGATCATGGATCTCTGAGTTGGAGAATCCCTCCGTCTTGATCCCGTAAAGCACACCGAAGACATCACCGAAATCGTCTTCAACTATTGGTGTATTCGCCCCTGGCGGGAGGTACATTTCCGCTTCGCGGATTTTTCTGCGTAGTTCGTCAAAGATTTGTGGAGTTTCATCTGATCCGAATTTTTCTAGCAGTTCTACCTGGATTTCAGATCTCCCGGGTACTGATTTAGATCTCATTTCCTGAATGTATGGCAGTTCTTGGATAAGATCTTCGATTCTGTCTGTGACTTCTAGCTCTACTTCTTCGGCGTTTGCGCCAGGGTAAGAAGTGATTATGTAAGCCCACTTGATCGGAAATGGCGGGTCTTCTAGGCGCCCTATATTATTGATGCCGTGCCACCCACCAAACAGGCAAGCCAGAATAATGATCCACCCATAAATGGGGTTTTCCAAGGTAAACGCTGCTAGATCTTTCATTCTAGTAGCCTGACACGCATTCCTTCTTGCAGTTGACTCGCTCCAGATACAATGATTTGTTCCCCAATGCTCAAGCCTGTCGAAACCGGCACACCCTCTATAGTCGGCGATAACGTCTTTATTTCCCGCCTTTCAACGGTCTCGGTCGTGTCATCGTAAACCCACACAGCAAGCGAGTTATCTGGAGTTGGGACGATCGCAGATGCGGGAATGAAGATGTTTGCTGTGTTTGATCCTTTAGCATTGACATGGACCGAGGCTGTCATTCCGGGGAGTAGATTTATGGTCTCATTAGGATCGATGATAAATGCTACTTCGTAGGTTTGAGCTAGTTCGTCAGCTTCGCCACGATTTTCATAGTATTTCATCTCGAATTTTTGATCCTTGGCGAAAGAGAAATTAGCCCATGCCTCCAGGATAGAATCAGTGCTTGCGGTTGCTACCATGCTTTCGGGAACACTGATAACTACCTGGAGTTTTTCTAGGTCGTGCAATTTGACAATAGCGACTCCAGGCCCGACATTTACATAGTTATCGAAATAACGTTCTGAAATATAGGCATCAAAAGGGGCAAAAATCTTGGTATCTCTAAGTCGCTTTCTTGCCTGCGCCAATTTTACACCCATTAGTTCATATTTTGCCTGAGCATCATCTACTATTGATTTTGCGATCCCGTTTTCCTGCAGTAGTTTTCGTTTTCTGGAGAGGTCTTGTCGTGACAACTTAAGCTGAACCTCGGTCTCCTGAACCGCAAGCAAAAAGTTGGTTGGATCCAGATTGGCAATTAATGTTCCCTGAGAAACATTCTCACCTTCTTTTACCGCAACATTAATTAGCCTTCCACCTACCTCAAACGAAAGGTCTGAAGTCTGAAAGGCCTCAACTCTTCCGGTGAATTCTAGTTCGTCAAAGTCCGCAGAACCGGAAATGGTCATGATCTTCGCCGGGCGAATTTGCTGGGATTCGGGTGCCGGCGGTTTCCTGTTTTCGCAGCCTAGGGAAAACAGAATCGAAAGAAGGAGAAGGATTTTCATTTACGTTTCTAATGCTCTTTTTTGAAGTAGTTTATGTATTTCTCTGGTCTGGCTGGTGGTCATCGGGTTTATCTCCAGGATGTTTAGCCATCGCATCCCTTCAATTGCTAGCAACAGCAAAATAGCTTCGTCTTGGTATTCGCTGTTATTTCTAATTTCCCGAAAAAGCTCCTTTATATATTTTTTCGCGGGTACAAGAAGTTCTCTGTCTTCGGCGGCAGCAGCGACCAGAGCAAAAGATGCTCTTTTTTCTGCGATTGTCATTTGGTTTTCTTCTTTTGCGATAGCACTTATCAGTTTTCCCTCGGTTCTGTGCTTCATTATCTTGTTGTCGTTTGTTTCAATTAGGTAGTCAACCATTCCTTTCAGAAGGGCTTTTTTGTTTTCAAAGTGGTAAAGGAGGCCTCCCTTTGAAACGCCGGCTTTTTTTGCTACTGCATCGAGAGTAAGATGGTTCGCTCCTTCTCTTTCGACGACCCGCAGTGCGGCGGCAAGTATCGTATTTTTCTTGTTATTTGATCGCATATCTTTCTTTAGCTAAGTATACCGGCTAGATGGTATAGTAAAAAGCTGAAAGTTTAAAGCCGAAAGGGTAGACTAGGTGTCAGGGAATCTCGGCGATGATAAACGAAAAAGATTGGTAGCAAGAATTGCGGAGTCCTTTCAAAAATTTTAGAAGGAGATTGGTATTATGACAACTAATCGTCAATGGTTAATTGATGGCAACCCTAGAGGAAGAGCCTTGTTGTTGTCTGATTTCATGGAATCAGATGAACCTCTTACTCCTCTTAATGATGGAGAAGTTCGGATTAAGGTCGAGGTTCTGAGTTTTGAACCGTCGCAAAAGGGTCAGCTGGAAGTGATTTCCGGTTATTCATCAGGCGGAACTAACGGAGCAGTTATGGGCGCGCGTGGTATTGGTGAAGTTGTTGAGAGCAAAGACTCGGGATTGCATGTAGGCGATAAAGTTCTGGGAGCTCTTGGTTGGCAGGAATTTGCTACTTTGTCTTCGAGTGAACTTCAGGTTCTTCCTGATGATGAGATGCTTACCGCTCATCTTGGGCCGCTGGGGGCACAAGGCTTGACTGCCTACTTTGGTCTTTTGCGGATTGGCAAACCTGAGGTCGGGGATACGGTAATGGTTTCTGGGGCTGCAGGAGCGGTGGGCTCTGTAGTTGGCCAGATAGCCAAAATTAGCGGTTGCAGAGTGATCGGGTCGGCGGGCGGTGAGGAAAAAGTTAAGTGGCTTAAAGAGATTGGCTTTGATGCGGCGATAGACTACAAGTCTGAAAAAATAAAATCCCGAATAACCGAAGTTGCTCCGAAGGGCATCAATGTGTTTTTCGACAACGTGGGTGGACAAGTATTAAATGACGTTCTAGTGAGAATAGCGAGTCATGCGCGAGTGGTTATTTGTGGAGCTATCTCCCGCTATGAGCAAGAAAGTTTGCCAGCGGGCCCAGCGAACTATTTTAATGTCGTGTTTCGCCAGGCAAAAATAGAGGGTTTTTTGTTGCGGGGATATGAAAGCGATTATGAAGAAGCGATCGAAAGGTTAAGAGGCTGGCTGGAGAGTGGTGAAATCATCCACCGGGAAGATATCCAGCACGGATTCGAAAATATTCCAGCCACTCTTAAACGTTTGTTCGAGGGGGCTAATATCGGAAAACAGTTATTAAAACTCTGAGAGATATGAATCGAAAATGAAGCCCATTAAGGTTCTGCTAGGTTTTATCTTTTTGGCGGCTCTCGTTGCATGGATCGCATATCAATCGAGATATGAGATTACTCGGGTGCAGCAAGGGCTACCCGCTTTTAGTCATTCTGCGGGCGAGGAAAAGTCATATATGGTGCCAATGTCTGATGGCATATCGCTTTCCACTACGGTGCAGTTGCCGCGGGGGGTTGCACCATTCCCAGTAGTTTTGATAAGAAGCCCCTACGCTCGTTTCGAAGCTATTTTGAGGGATCAGGTGTGCGGGCGATTTGTGAGGTACGGGTATGGTTGTGTGTTCCAGGATACGCGTGGTCAGGGCCGATCCGAAGGGCAGTGGGATCCAGGTAATAATGAAGCCACTGATGGTCGAGATACGCTATCCTGGTTAGTCAAGCAGGACTTCCAAAATGGTAATATAGGTATGATGGGACCGTCTTACCTGACTTTGAATCAGTATGCTGCCTCATCCGCGGGTCTTCCTCCTGAGGTCAAAACTTTTGTTCCATCGGTTTTTGCAGCTGATATGCGAGAAGTTCTCTATAGCGATGGCATGTTTCGTCATGAGACCTTTACTGCCTGGGCAAGTATGAATAGGACAACTAACACTGATTTCGAAGGCACCGGAGAAGAATATCAGAGAGCCTTACGCCACCTTCCTCATGAAGAAGTAGATACCAAAATATTTGGCGTTGAAATGCCCTGGTACCAGCAAATGATTAGTGTAGAAGAAAGTGAGAACGCCTTTTATGGCAGTGAATCGGGAAGACAGATAAGCCTAGTTCCCGAACGACTGGAGATTCCTGTCCTTATGATAGGGGGTTGGTATGATGTTTTTATTGGCCCTCAACTTGAAGACTGGCAGCGTTTGGCCAGCAAGTCCAATAGTCGTTTTGTGTTGGGACCTTGGACCCACGCTGGAAGCACTGGAGAGGCGTTTGACATAGTTAACGCGGATGGTGGCCTTTTTCAGTGGAAAGAAATGTTGCTTTGGTTTGGGCACCACCTAAAAGGGGATCAGCTTAAGGCAAGTACAGGGCTACATGTTTACGTTATGGGAAAGAACGAGTGGCGTCATTATGAGTACTGGCCTCCTAAAACGAAAGGGAAGTATTTTCGGTTAGTTAACCCTATAGATCCCAATGTCTGCATGAAGGGTGAACTTATCTCGACATCAGTTGATGAAAGGCTTGAAGGGCCCGCTGTGAGTTATGACTATAACCCTAAAGATCCCGTTGCCACTCTTGGAGGTGCCGGGATGCTGGCCTTCCTTTTGCCAGGATATGAAGGGGCAGAGCCAGCAAATGTTTTTCAGGGTGAACCTTGTCAGCGTCGTGACGTTATTTCCTATCTTACGGACACATTGGAAGAAGGATTGATGATATCAGGAGAAATTGGCCTGAGCCTTAGAGTTTCTTCTTCTGCGCCGGACACTTCATTTACTATGAAGCTCATAGAAGTTTTTCCCGATGGGCGTGCCATCAATATTCGTGATGCTATTACCTCTCTTGGTTATAGAAACGATTCTAAGGAAAGGCAGAGCTATAGTCCCGGTAGCCGGATAACGTTAGGGATAGATTCCTGGCCCATAGAATGGTGGGTTAGCAAAGGTTCCAGATTACGGCTGGATGTTTCTTCATCTGATTTCCCCAAGTATCACGCTCACACAAACAGAGCAGGCCCCTGGGCTAAGCAAGTGGGCACTGATATAGCGGCCCAAACTATTTATGGTGGAATATTAGAGATCCCGGTAAATCAGACTGAAAAGGTTATGACGCCCTGAACCATCTTCGATGACTAGGTCCATCTTTGCCGCGTTTCTCTCCAGCGTGCTCGGGGTAGACGGAGGCAACATAAAGATCGCCCTCTCTATCCATTGCTAATTGATGAATGTACACAGATATTTTCTCTACGCGTTCTATGATATCGCCAGTATCTTCGTCAACAATTACGAGATCACTCATTTTATCGCTTGCGTAGATCCTCTTGTCGTATGTCGCTAGGCTTAAAGGGGTGATATGTGTCCACTCATCTATGTATTCTCCTTGAGAACTCAGTCGCTGGATCCGATGAAACGCATTTTTTTCTGGTTGGATTCGTTCCTCAGCTATCTGGCCAGGCACGGTCATATAATCATGGAAGTTTCCGCCCACTAGGTCCGCTACCAGTATTCGACCTTTGCTATCTTGAGTGATTGCATGTGGTGTATTGAATTCCCCTGGCTTACGACCCCACCTGCCTTGTTCTCGCAGAAACTTCCCGTCAGCATCAAACCAGACTAGACGAGAGTTCCAATAGCCATCGGCGACGACTATATTTCCATCATCTTGCACTAGTACAGCGGTTGGACCATTGAAATGGGTTTGGTCACAACCCCACTCTCCAAATGTCCCAAGTTCTAGGAGGAGCTCTCCGTCTGGGCTGTATTTCCTGACCGTATGTCCATCTCGATCGGTCGTCCAGAACATTCCGTCTTTTTCAATGTAAATAGTATGGCCACCAAGCGCAAACCCTGGTTGATCTGATGGCCCCCACTTACCCAGATATTTTCCTGCCTTTGAAAACATTGAAACACTGCTCTTCCCCATTTTTTCTTTCATGGCTAACGGATGAGTTGCCCAGTGTTCTATGTCGCGTGTAAAGAGATAGATAATTCCCTTATCATCTACCGCGACTCCGGAACCCATTTCAAATTCCATGTTTTCTGGATAGTTTGGCCAGTCAGCTAGCTGATATTGATTCCGTGATGCCAGGCTTTCGGTGCTATTTTCTACGTCGTGATCACTGCACATTCTATATCTCTCCTAATAATCTTGACAGTATCTAGACAGATTGAAGATCGGCTGTCTAGGACTGCAAGCGAATTTCCGCTTTTCATCCTTTGGCATGGCCAATTGGCTCGGTTTTTCCTATCATGGAGTTTTATAAAAGTAAGAAGGAAAGACATGAGTACATACAACTTATTGATCAATGGGCAGCTGGTTTCTGGCTCTGAAACTATGCCGGTGCTGAATCCTGCCACAGAAGAAGTTCTCGCAGAATGCCCGCGTTCTTCGGAAGAACAGCTTAATGAAGCGGTGTTGGCAGCGAAAATGGCTTTTCGTTCTTGGAGCGAAACTTCCATCGACGATAGAAAAGCCGTCGTATTGAAAATAGCCGATATTGTGGAATCAAATGCCCAGGAACTGGCGCAGCTATTGACTGAAGAGCAGGGGAAACCTATAGGTGATGCAACCGGTGAGGTTTATGGTATGGCCGCTTTTTGTAGATACTTCGCGAGTCTTGATCTTCCGGTAAAGGTTATCGAGGACAGCGATGGTCGCAAAGTAGAAGCTCACAGAACCCCTCTGGGTGTGGTAGGTGCTATTGTTCCATGGAATTTTCCTCTGATCCTTTTAGCTTTCAAGTTGCCGCCAGCACTTATTTCCGGTAATACAATTGTAATCAAGCCAGCCCCTACTACCCCTTTAAGCACTCTTAAACTTGCTGAACTGATCAAAGATGTTGCTCCACCAGGAGTAATAAACGTGATAACGGACCTTAATGATCTTGGCGCTGCGCTGACAGCGCACCCGGACGTCAGGAAGATATCTTTTACTGGTTCTACGGCTACCGGATCAAAAGTGATGGCTGGGGCAGCAGGTTTGTTAAAAAGGATTACGCTGGAGTTGGGTGGCAACGATGCCGGGATCGTGTTGAATGATGTTGATCCTAAAGAAGCAGCGCCCAAAGTTTTTGATAGCGCTTTTCAGAATACTGGCCAGGTCTGTATTGCGATGAAACGTCTTTATGTTCATGAAGACATATATGAAGAGATGTGTGACGAGCTTGCTGCTTTGGCTAACGATACCGTAATTGGGAATGGGCTTGAGCAGGGCACTAAGCTTGGACCACTGAATAACAAGGCACAATACGAGCGAGTTAAGGAACTGATAGAAGAAGCAAAATCGGATGGTAAAGTTATTGCCGGTGGCGAAGTCCCCGATCAACCCGGTTATTTTATCCGTCCGACTATCGTTCGGGATATAAAAGAAGGATCCAGATTAGTGGATGAAGAGCAATTCGGTCCAGTTCTTCCTGTAATGAAATTTTCAGAAGAGTTAGAGGCGGTTGAACGAGCAAATGCAACACCATGGGGCTTAGGAGGCTCTGTTTGGTCCACTGATCTTGACAAAGCCCATGCTCTGGCAGAAAAAATGGATGCGGGCACTATCTGGATTAATAAGCATTCAGAGCTGGATCCTACCATTCCATTTGGCGGTTCTAACCAGTCTGGTTTGGGCACCGAGCTTGGTGCCGAGGGCCTAGAAGAATTCACGCAACTGAAAATTATAAACATGGCTAAGGCCTCCTAAAAAAAGATGAGGGTGTTTTATGACGAATAATCTAGATGTTTTTCGTGAAGAAGTAGAGGTCTGGGTTGCTGAGCAATTCCCGAAGAGTCTCGTCGGATCGACAATGGGCTTGGAGGGCGAAACGAGTGAGGAAGCGAAAGCTGATTTTGAGTTGTGGCGACAACGGCTAGCTGACAAGGGTTGGGGCGCTCCCACTTGGCCCAAGGAATATGGTGGTGCGGAGCTTTCCGATGCCGAGGCCAAAATAATCAGTCAGGAGATGGGTAAGCAGGGCGCTTTTAATCCTATCCCACTTATGGCGGGCATGGGTGTTACCATGGTGGGACCGACTGTTCTCGAATATGGAACCGAAGACCAGAAAGCACGACACCTGCCAGGTATTGCTTCGGGAAAAATCAGGTGGTGCCTTGGCCTTTCCGAGCCAAACGCAGGATCTGACCTGGCTTCTCTTTCGACCAGAGCTGAAGATGATGGTGACACTTATGTGATCAATGGTCAGAAGATTTGGACATCAGGAGCAGATATTTCTCAGTGGTGTGGGGCTCTTGTAAGGACCGATTCTTCAGTAGGGAAGCGGGATGGAATAAGTTTTGTGATGCTTCCTATGGACCAAAAGGGGGTCAGTACTAAGCCAATCCAATTGATATCCGGAATATCTCCGTTCTGCGAGACTTTTTTTGATGATGCCAGAACTGACAAGAAAGAGCTACTGGGTCCCCTGAATGAAGGGTGGAGCGTAGTAAAAAGATTGTTGCAGCATGAGCGGCAAAGTCAGACTCAGGCACGAAGCCCTAGCGCTTCAAGTAACAAGCCTTCATTGCAGGAGCTAGCAAAAACATATGTTGGTGTTGATTCGGCAGGGCGACTAGATGATCCTGATCTGCGAGTTAGACTGATAGAGCATCTTATGGATGTTCAGTCTCACTCGTTGACAGTAGGAAGAATTACAGAGGAGGCAAGGGGTAAGGTAGAAGTCAGTGCTGCAGCCTCCATCCTGAAGAATTCTGCTACTCGTGTGGCGCAGGGTAATTCCGAGTTAACGTTAGAGCTGATGGGGAATCAGGGAGTTGGCTGGGAAGGAGAAAATTTTAGTGCCGATGAGCTGAGTAACGTCCGTGATTGGTTGTGGGGTAAAGCTATTTCTATATATGGTGGTTCCTATGAGGTTCAGAACAATATAATTTCAAAGAATATTCTCGGGCTTCCCGAGACCACACAGAAAGGATAATCCATGGCGGCGTTGACTGAAGTGCAATCTATGATCCGTGACCAGGCAAAGACCTGGATAAGAGAGGAGTCCCCGGTCGAAAAATTTCGTCAGATGAGGGATTCCGGGAGTGATTTACGTTATGTGCCTGAGACTTGGTCAGGAATGATTGAAATGGGATGGCCAGGCATTATTATTCCCGAGCAATATGGTGGGTCAGGGCTGGGATATCTGACTTTTGGCCTGGTATTAGAAGAGATTGGCAGACATTTAACAGCGTCACCGCTTTTTGCGTCGGCATTGGTTGGGGCCTCGGGTATTCTTATTGGGGGTAATGAAGAACAGAAGCAAAATCTGCTGCCCCGGATTGCAGACGGAAGTGCGATTATAACGCTAGCGGTTGACGAAGGGCCTCGGCACGATCCATATCGTATGGAGATGGAAGCTAAGAAAAGCGGATCCGGATTTTTACTCGAAGGAACCAAGACATTTGTCCAGGAGGGCCTAGCCGCGACAGATTTTATAGTGGCCGCAAAAACCAAAAAAGGAATAACTTTGTTTGTTGTCCCGGGCAATGAGAAGGGGATTTCTCGTGAACCTATAAACACGATGGATAGTAGGGGGTATGCGAGCCTGAGCTTTAGCAATGTGCAAATCGAATCCACAAACGTATTAGGTTCTTTGGATGAAGGTTCAGATCTGCTCGATAGAATTCTTGACTGCGGACGAGCAGGATTGAGCGCGGAAATGCTTGGAACCGGTGCCCAGGCATTCGATATGACACTTGATTATCTGAAGACAAGAGAGCAATTTGGCCGCGTAATTGGATCGTTCCAGGCGCTGGGACACAGGGCAGCGGATTTGTTTGGGAAAATGGAACTCAGTCGATCTTGCATGGAAGCTGCTCTGAGATCTCTAGATGATCAGGCAAGTGATATCCCTGAAAAGGTGTCTCTTTCAAAGGCAAAGGTTGGAGACTTCTTGTATGAAATGTCCAATCAACTTATCCAGATTCATGGCGGGATTGGGATGACGGATGAATTCGATGCCGGTTTCTACCTTAAAAGGGCCAGAGTTATAGAAGCTTGCTTCGGTAACAGAGCTTTTCACAAGGATCGGTACGCTAGGCTGTTTGGTTTTTAATAGATGTCTGCGCCTTTGCTAAGTAACCGAATACCTCTAGGTAAAGTGCAGCTATCTGAGAATCTTCTTGAAAAATATCAGGCGTTTCTTCTATCTACGATCGATTCTAACCACGTGCCTCCCGAAATTCTTCTTAGTTGTAAAACGAGAATAAGACAAATACACGGTCTGGAAGAAGAAAGTATAGATGGATTAGATGTTCCGGTTATCAGTTCTTCTTTAGATGAGTCTGCCCAGAAAACTGCTCTTGTTATCGCAGAGAAAATTACTTTTGATGTTCATGGAATAGATGATGGCGAGATGGATGAATTGAAAAGATTTCTTGGTGAACCTGGATGTGTCCAGTTGATTACAGCGCTGGCTTTTTTTGATGTAGAGAGCCGCCTAGAGCGGGTCTTGGGAGCATTCTGATGTCGACTAGACCTAGATTGGAATCAGCTATTGAGGGTGAGTCGCCGAATTTCTCCAATGTGATGCTACATTCGGAGAAAATATTTCAGAAGTTCACTGACCTCTACGCTGAGTTCTGGAGAAAAAGTTCGGTTAGTCTTGAAATCAAAGAGATGACCCGGATCAGGAATGCGCGCTTAACCGATTGTGGGTACTGAAAAAACGTAAGGTTTGATTCTGCTCGTGAAGCGGGACTAACAGAGGAAAAACTGAACAATGTAAAAGATGGCTATGAGAAAAACCTAGATGAAAAATCTGTTGCTGCTCTGAGGTTGACGGATGAAATTATCGGGACCTCGAGCGTTCTGGATAAAGAAAAGGTTATGGATGTAAAAAACAATTTTAGAGAAGAAGAATATGCTGAGATCAGCCTTGGGGTTGGGCTTTTTCTAGGCATGTCCAAGGTATTGATTGCTTTTGGATTGGAGCCAGAAGACATGCAAACTACCCTGTTACCGACACCGGGGTCCGAGCAAAAGAAAGTCTAGAACATGACTGATAAAAAAATTGAAGAAATGTTAATCGGCAAGGTAAGGCATAATCTGAAAACTCACCTAAATATTATCTGCGGATTTTCTGAGTTGATCCTTGAGGACCTTGAAGACAATAAAAAAGAAGCCGTCGAATTAGTGGGCTTCGAAGCTAATCTTTCGGAGATTAATTCCTTCGGCGGTTCCATTACCGCATCTATAGAAAGGTTTCTTGATAAAGAATTTTTTTTGGCAGGTTCGTTAAGAGATCTTCTGAAAAAACAGTCCTTGCATCTTTCAGAAGATATATCTGCCAGTATAGAAGGAATTGAGAGTCGTATTAAGAAAATCCGTAATGAAGAAAAAGAACAAATCACAGATGAAATTGCCGTTGATCTAGCTCGTATTGAGAATGCTAGTGAATTGTTAAAAAAAAATATATCCAGTTTGGTTAAAGAAGACATTGGTTCTCCGGATGATTTGTTAAATGCGGGGTTGGTCTCTGAAGCTGATATAGAAGGGCTTCAAAATTATAATCTTTTCCTACAAGATGATCTTGAACCTGCGCCTACGAAATATCCGAGCAGAATTCTTGTTGTCGATGATAACCCTGCGAATCTTGAGTTTCTGAAAAGAAAATTAGCGGCCGTTGGGCATGTGACATTGTTGGCTAGCTCTGGCGAAGAAGCAGAAAAAATGCTGGAGGGTTCGGAGCAGATAGATTTGATCTTGCTGGATATTTTGATGCCAGGGGTTTCAGGTTACGAGATTCTTGCTAGGAATATAAAAAGCCTCAAAAAGAGAAATATTCCGGTTCTAATGGTTTCTTCCCTTGGCGAGCAAGAAACTGTTTATAGGTGCTTGGAGAAAGGTGCCGAGGATTATGTGACAAAGCCAATCAATTTCGTCATTTTGTCCTCCAGGATAAATTCAGCGTTAGAACGAAAGCATTTGCTTGATAGAGAAGAAGAACATCTGAGAGAAATACAAGAAGAAAAAGAACGATACGAGAATCTGTTGCTGAATATCCTTCCTCAGCCGATAGCGATGAGAATGAAAGCGGAGGAATACCTAATAGCAGACTATGTCGATGGTTGTTCTATTCTTTTTGCAGATATAGTTGGGTTTACTAGTCTTGCGGAAAAAATGGGTGCCTCGGAGATAGTAGCTTTATTGAACAAGTTGTTTTCGCACTTTGATGAAGAATGTGAAGTCCTGGGTCTAGAAAAGATAAAAACAATCGGTGACAACTATATGGCAGCGTCGGGAGTGCCTAACGCAAATCCAGGTCATCCTGCTCTAGCGATTGAAATGGGACTTAGAATGCTCGAGTATGTTAAATCTATGGATCCTGTTATGGGTTCTGATCTGGAACTTAGAATAGGAGTGCATTCTGGTTCGGCCGTAGCAGGTGTGATAGGGAAAAAGAAATTTGTATATGATCTTTGGGGAGATGCAGTAAATACAGCTCAGAGAATGGAAAGCCATGGTATTCCGAATCAGGTTCATGTTTCTGATGCGACTGCCAAGCTGGTTGCAGGCAAGTATGAAGTTCGTAGCCTTGGATTAAGAGAAATTAAGGGAAAGGGACTTATGGAAACGTTTATCGCTGATAGACTCGAATAGAAAACTGGGTTATTTTCTTATGCAGATCAGAACTCTTGTATTAATTCTCTCGGCGCTAGGTACTATTCTTGTAGCAGTGGTCGTCGGTTATTTTTCTTTCAAAAGAGAGCAAGCACAAAGTGACGCAGATATTAGTATGCGTTGGGCGGTTTATTCCAAATCCATCGATCGCGTGGTGGAAGATGCATTCGATCAGATGCGGAGACTTGGACCCGAAGGAGAAAGACCTTCTTTCTGGACCTCAGAAAATCTTAGACGCATCGATTTTTCTGGGGAGAGATCTTTCACTCCTGAGCTCGATAGAAAATTAGAGAATTTTTTTGCCTCCTCCTTAAAGAAAAGCGACATACTTTTTTTTACTGTTATCGATGCTGGAACACTAGATCAGGTAGTGTGCAAAAAAACACCTTTCGTTCCGGAGTACGATCCTTGCAATGAAGGTTACGATACCCTTTACATTGATGTTGGTTTACCTCTCGATTTTTACAAAATGATTCTCCATTCCAAAACGTCATGGTCTGGTTACATGCTTCAAACTACTGAGACCGAAGACAGAAACAACTTGGTCTATGCATTCCCGGTCACAGTAGATGGTGGAATTAAGTTCATTGTTCAAGTGGTTAAAGCGCTTGATCCAGCTATTACGAAATTTTCGGGGGAGATGCGTATTAATGCTGCGATGATTAACATGAAGAGGGATCCGGAGTTCTACCTAGAATCGCAACCTATGACCTCACAACTTCTAGGTTATGCCTATGATTACGATGCTCTTGGTGTCGAAAATTTAGGGAGGTTGGCGGAGTCGTATGGGCTTATAAAGTCAGAGGAAAGATCATCTCGTGGCCTTGCGGATCTCGAAATGTTTAGAAACAGTTATATGCTTTTTAATTCTTTGGGTGTAGAAGCAATGTTTTTCCCCCTATCCCGAGATATTACTTCCCCACTTCAAGGGACCGTAATAGCTTTATACCGCAATGTCGAAGAACTTATTGCAAAAAAGGAAAGGTACACGGGAAATATGATCGCTGTATCTGTTGCTTCGGTGTTATTCGTTCTTGCTCTTATGTTTTTGATACAGCGTTCGCTTCTGTCTGGTCTAAGTAGCGCAATTTTTGTACTGAAAGAACTCACCGATGGGAACACGGATGTCGAAATTCGTAGAAAAAACTCTTTTTTTCAAAGTGAAAATGATGAAGTGGGGAGGCTTGTTTCTGCTCTGTCCGATTATAAGGATAGGCTCCTGGAGCTCGATCTGGTTCGAAAGAGGCAGAGAGAGGAAAAAAAGAAAAGAGATCACACTATTATTCAAAAAATGGGCGTTCTGGCTAACCAGCTGGAAGGAGAAGCACAGATTTTGTTGAGGGACGATATTAACAGAATTGATGAAATGTCTAGAGATTCGGCTGTAGAAGAAGGCGATGAATTGATGACAGTTGCCTTTGACAGAATGTCAGACCAGGTTGCTGAGTTGATTCAGGCGAGGACTAAAGAACTGGAATCGGCGGTTGCCGAAACGGAGGAAGCAAATCTTGCTAAGAGCAAGTTTTTGGCAAATATGAGCCATGAACTTAGGACTCCTCTAAATGCGATCATAGGTTACAGTGAATTGTTAGCTGAAGATGCTGAAGATGAAGGCCTGGATTCGATGTTGGAGGACTTGAAAAAGATAAATGATTCCGGCAAACATTTGCTTAGCCTTATTAACGATATATTAGATATCTCTAAAATAGAAGCAGGCAAGTTGGAGATGTTTGTTTCGGAGTTTGAAGTTAACTCTGTTATCAATATCCTTCGAAGTGTGGCGGTTCCATTGGCTGAGAAGCAGAGCAATCAGCTTAACTTCGAGATTGCCAGCGACCTTGGCGTGATGAAAAGCGATGAGACAAGGCTGCGACAATGTCTATTGAATCTTTTGAGTAATGCGTGCAAGTTTACAGAATCTGGCGAGGTGAAATTAACGGCCGAGGTAGACAATATAAACGGTGATGAGTTTATTGTTTTTTCCATATCGGATACCGGAATCGGGATGAATCAGGTCCAGCTTGAGAAAGTCTTTAACGAATTCACCCAGGCTGAGGATGATACTACTACTAAGTTTGGTGGAACAGGTTTAGGCCTGAGCATAACAAAGCAGCTAGTCGAAATGATGAGCGGTTCCATTTCCGCAAGCAGTTCTCCTGGTGAAGGTTCTACCTTCCGTATAGAAGTCCCCAGGATTGCAGCTAGCAGAGACCATGTGTCTTCCGAAATGAAGACATCGGAATCTATTAATAACGAACGTAATCCGCCATCAAATGGAAAGAAAAGAGTGTTAGTTATTGATGATGATGAAAAAGTCCATGAGTTGCTTGAAAGAAATCTAGGGAAAGATTATTCACTTTCCTTTGCGAAGGATGGAGTTCAGGGAATGGAAAAAGTGCGTGCTGATCGGCCAGACCTGATTATTCTCGATGTCTTGATGCCCAGAAAAGATGGTTGGACTGTCCTGGATGAAATGCAGTCTGACCCTGATTTAAAATCAATTCCCGTAATTATGCTTAGTATGATGGATGATGATGGAAAAGCTTTGCCGCTTGGAGCATCTGCGCATTTTACGAAACCGGTCGACAAGAAGATTCTAGCTGCCGAAATAACAAAATTATTTGAAGAAGGCACAAAAGGAAGAAAGGTTTTAGTCATCGACGATGATCCCGATGCGAGAGATCTGATTTCCAGAGCTTTGATCACGGAAGGGTTTAGCGTGTCTCATGCAGCTAATGGGAAAGAAGGGCTTTCTATGCTTTCCGGAGATCTGGATCTGATAGTTCTAGATCTTTCCATGCCAGTCATGGATGGCTTCGAGTTTTTGACCCGTTACAACGCCTTAGATGGCAACAAAGATTGTAAAGTCGTCATATATAGTGGGATGGACTTGGATGAAACTTTAAGGTCGACTCTCTCATCGCTTTACGCTGGGTTCGTCGACAAAAAATCCTCAGATATTTCACAGGAGTTGAGAAAGCTGCTTTCCGAAACATGATCAGTTATTTTTTTTGACCAGATTCTCTATTTTTTCTAGCAGTCGTTTGAAATCGACAGGTTTGGTATCGAAATCGTCCGCTCCTACATCGAATGCTTTTTGTCTGTCTTGCTCAAGGGCGTGCGCTGTTAAGGCGATTATGGGGATATGTTCTGTATCTGGGTTCTCTTTTGCTTTTTTTGTTGCTTCCCAACCATCCATTATTGGTAGACCTATGTCCATGAGCACAAGATCAGGTTTTACGGAGGCGAGCTTTTCCAGGCCCTCGACGCCGTCTTCTGCGAACTCTATCGAATAGCCTTTTTTTATAAGACGCCTGGATAGCATATCTCTGTTAAGTTCGTTGTCTTCTACTATAAGTATCGTTGTCATGTTTTTCTAAAAGCATTTCTTTGAGTGGTAAGGTAAAGAAATGCCAAGCTACTTTCAAGCCGATTCTTTGAAGCGGATCGCAGAAAAGAAAGAAGTGATGTTTCTCTAAAGGTTTGATTTATTTCGTAGAGGATATCGCAGCTTCCATAGTTTCAACCGCTACTTTATTTCGATCTTCACCCCAAGGCATAGGCATTAAGATCGAGTGATCGACTCCTGCTTCTGCATAGGATGAGACAAATTGTTTTACCTCTGAAGGTGACCCGATAAAATCTATCGCTTGAATCATTTCCTCAGAAATAGCAGCCAGGGCTCCTTCCCTGTCCCGATTTCTCTGTTTTTCTCTGAGCTCCGAACCCTCGTCAGCAAAACCCGCCTCGCTAAACATTCGCGCGTACCCATCAGCCATTGCATAGTTGAACAAGTCTCTTCTCGCTGAACTCTGAGCTTTTTCAAAGTCGGTAACTGACGCGTGCACGTAAGCATAGATCTTCGCGTTGCCTCCTTCTCTGACTCGTTTGATCGAAGGTTCTACATGCGTTGCCGGGAGATAATTCAGCAATACGCCATCAGCGATTTCTCCAGCTAGTTTTAACATCTGTGGGTTCAGGGCAGCCATTATGATCTTTGGTTTTTTTTCTACCGGTTTTATTCCTAACCTAAATTTTTTTGTGCTGAAGTAATCTCCTTCAAAGTTAACCTGCTCGCCTGAAAAACATTCACGAAGCAACGCGACGTACTCTCTCATTAGTCGAATAGGTTTTTCAGCCGCATCTATTCCGTGCTGTGTTAAAATTCCGGGAGCTGAAACTCCGACGCCTAATAGTGTGTTAACTTCGGGGTTCAGTGCTTGAAGTGATGCTGCTGACATGGCAGCGAGAGTAGGTGACCGAAGCTGAATAGGTATAATGCCAGTACCTAAATCTAGTTTGGGTGCAGCCATGGAAGCAGCACCCAGAAGTGTAAAAGCATCAGTTCCGGTGGCTTCTACAGTCCAGAAAGATTCGAAACCTAGTTCTTGGGCTTGCATTGCCACACCCGGAGCTTTCTTGGTTCCTAACACCCCCAGACTCCCAAAGGTGACGCCCATTTCAGTTTTCATAGGATTCTCCGAGGCTAGTAAGACTCACAAAATTTATTCTGATTTACTGAACTATTTCTATATTTTTTAGCTCGGTAATTCCGCCATTGATCTGAGCGGTTTCGTTCCATCCCATGTATCAGCGGCTTTTTTTATCAGGCCAAATAAACCTACTATTCCTTCATTTCGCTCAATTAATTCGATCATATTGCCAGACACCTCCGCTGTGTCAAAGTAGCAGATATTAGTGTTTGTCCCCATATCCATGGCGATCTCGTATTTTTTTTCTAGCGCAGATTTGTCCGCTTCATAATCATCAGACCATATTCCGATATGATGAAAGCCAGTTTTTTCAGGAGAGATAAGGTCGTGGTAGACATTGGCCTCCCTTGATTTTACTTCAATTAGTTCTATCTGGCCTTCCTTGCTCTGAGCCCAGGCGAGCCTCATCTGTAATGTTCCATTTCCACCTCTATACCTGAATCCTTCATAATCTTCGGAATTCATTTCGTTAAGGAAAAATGGACCGACTCCCAGATCGTTCGCCCAGAATTCTGCTGCTTCTTCAAGCTTGGGTACGTGCCAGGCATACTGAAAAGGGGCTCCCGGAGCGCTCAATTTAATCATCTCTATCTCGCTTTTAAGTTTGCTTTTGTTATGTTGATTATATGGCTAAAAAGTTATCGGTATAAACACCAAAAATAATACTTGTTCACGCTGGTTATTCATCTTTGTATTCCCTGAGAAAACAATTTTTTACTCTTCTTTCGCCCATTTTTCGGTATTTTTCATTGTAATCGCATAGTGTTTTCTTCCTTTTTGGAGGAGCAACACCCCGATAATTCCGAAGAAACAGGTCATTGTGATCATTGAATAACGGACTCCTTCTGGTCCCGGGAAGATATATTCGTTGAATGCCCCGGCGAGCGGTGGACCGAACATCATTCCGGTAGCACCGGTAAGCATGTAAATTGCGGCAACTCGGGCCCGCAGATGTGGGGGGGTTATTACCGGCAGCGCTCCTGCGGCTATACCGAAGGGAGAATTTACTGCGGCGAGTGCGGGGGCATAGAAAATGAAGGCCCATAGAGGAGATGGAGCAACTTGGATTATAAGGACAGCTGGAATGGTGGCTATTCCACCGAGCATACCTGCAGTTATATTGGCGTCACGGTAACCTTTGTTACTTAAAACTTTCGCAATGTAGGCTGCAAGAAAAGGTCCCAAAGGCCCGAAAAAAATAAAAATCCAGCCGAAGATCTGGGACGCTTCGGCAGCGTTCATATTGTGAACTCTGACAAAGAAGGTAATGCTCCAGAAAACAAAGGCGTAACCGGTCAACACCAGGGAGAGGTTTCCGAGATGATGGAAAATAATGGTCTTGAAGTTTTGTCTGTAAAAATCCAGTAAGTCTTCTGTATCACTTAGTGATTCCGAAGTTCGTTGAAAGGGTCTGCGCGCTGGTTCACGTATTACAAGAATCATTAATGATAGAAATATGCCTGGTAATCCGAGATATAGGAAGGTCTGTTGCCATGGCGCCAGCTCGCCTACAAGAGGAAGCACAAGAGGGGGTGATTCTCCAACGATTTCCAGGACCAATCCTCCGATAACGAAAGCGATCCCGGTACCAATTATCGGGCCAGCCTGGAAAATACTTATAGCTAAAGGTACGTCTTCTCTAGGAAAATAATCGCCTAGCAAAGAAGTAGTAGTGGGCGATAGAGTTGCCTCACCAATCCCTACGCCTATTCTAGCTAAAAATATTTCCCAGTAATTCTTGGTCAGACCGCAGGCCATGGTCATGAAAGACCACACGAATATTCCGATAGCAATGATATGTTTTCTGCTTTTTTTATCTGCCATTGCCGCGATTGGTATGGCTGCAAACGCATAAAAAAGGGCGAAGACCCCATAGAGCCAGCCAATTTCGGTATCTCCGACACCCAGGTCCTTCTGCATTGGCTCAACCACGATGGCTACAACTTGGCGATCGATAAATGCGACCAGTGATGCAATAATCAGGACAAATACGACAAACCAGGCATACCGCCTTGAAGGGTAAGGGGGAGAGTTTTTGGTCATCTATCAGGTCCTGACGGTTTGAGT
Organism: Gammaproteobacteria bacterium; assembly: GCA_002708765.1. GTDB lineage: Bacteria > Pseudomonadota > Gammaproteobacteria > Pseudomonadales > Azotimanducaceae > UBA9659. The sequence continues at coordinate 49,242 of PAPD01000011.1, forward strand.
CGGCTAATTTCGCAGTAAAAGCCTTAGAAAAGCAAGGGGTTATTCTGTTTTAATAGGGCACAAGATTTTAAAAGGGAATAGAAATGAGTGGAAGGCTAGAAGGAAAAGTAGCGGTAATCACTGGTGCGGCGAGCGGGTTCGGAGCTGGTGCCGCGAAAAGGTTTGTTGAGGAAGGCGCGAAGGTGATTTTGGGCGATATTCAGGATGATGCGGGAAGCAGGATTGCTGAGGAACTTGGACAATCTGCAATTTATGTGCATTGCGATGTGACTCAGGAAGAAGAAGTAGCAAGTATGGTGGATGCCGCTCTAGACAATTTTGGGCAATTAGATGTGATGTACAATAACGCTGGTGTGGTTGGGGCCGTGGGCCCGATAGCGACCACCCCGGCGGAGGAATGGAATCGAACTGTTGATATTCATTTGAATGGATGCTTTTACGGTTGCAAACATGCGGCGAGAGTTATGATTCCTCGAGGAATGGGTTCAATTGTTAGCATGTCTTCAACAGCCGGAATCAATGGCGGCCTAGGTCCCCATGCTTATACTGCTGCTAAGCATGCGATAATTGGAATTACTAAGAGTGTTGCCTGTGAGTTAGCTCAGCATGGAATTAGGGCCAACTGTATATCTCCAGCCGGAATGGCCACACCTATGGTAGCGGCTACGTTTGGCGATCACACTGACTTAGAAGCTACTAGAGAAGCCCTGGCTCAGGCATCTCCGCTTAAAGGTCGCCCTGGTCTGCCTGAAGATGTGGTTAATGCAGCTCTTTGGCTCGCTAGTGATGAATCCGGTTATACAACCGGATTAACTTTAACAACGGATGCCGGTCAGACTATCGGGAGTTCGAACGGCACTCCTTTTCATGAATACCAACCTTTTATGGCTGAAGCTGGTAAAAGAGGAGTCTAGTTCTCGAAAAATTAAAGCATAGATCAATTAAGTGAGCCGCACGAGCGATCGATTCTGGTGGGGGTCTCGGTCGCTGGCTTTGCCGCTAATCTTGCCTCTTATACCATGCGAATAGCATTAGTCCTGCCATTATAGTAACTCCGAGAGACATCAATCCTAGGGCTCCCCAAATCTGGTAGATAATACCGCTCATGCCGGCTGTTGCAGCTGCAACCGCACTACCAATCGCCCCAAAGAGGCCTTGACCAGTTGCGGCAGCATCTTCTCCGCTGGCCTTTGCAATCGCTACCCGCGTCGAGGGCATCGTATATGCGTCAGCGATGGAATGGATAGCTAGCGGGACACATATAAGCCACAGGTTCTTCAAAAACAAATCTGTAAGACAGCCGTAGATAATCATGCAGATCATTGCCGCAACTATGCCATTTGTGCCGACGAGTAAAGGACCTTTTTTTTCAGCTAGTTCTCCTGCAATGGGAGCGATAAAAATTATTGGTATACCAAAAACAGTGAGAGTGAGACCGATAAATGCCTGACTTGCCCCTAGATCATCGAGAAATATAGACCATATGCCTTCAAATATACCCACTGTTATCCAGAAGCAGATTCCCATTGCTATAGCGGATTGCATTTCTGGCTTCTTTAGCAAATCCGACATCACCCCTGTCTTGGGAATATTCCGGGAACCGAGTATCTCGATCCTCCAGATCATTGGAACAAAAATAGTCATCAAGACCGCAAGCATAAGAAAGCTGGAATTAAAACCAAAGGCCCAATTAAGGATTGTTGCTAGGACCGGTCCTAGTAAGAAACCGCCAGTTTCGTAGGCTGTAAGCACACCCAAAGCCCTTCCTGTTTCAGGGTGATGGTTTATTATCACGAATCTGCGAATAGCCGGCATTATCATTCCCGATCCAAACCCCAAGGCTGCTCTCGAAATAATCCATCCCTCTATCGTGGTGGCGAAGACCATCCATATGCTGCTTAGGATAGAAAGAATTATTCCTATCCGGATCATTCTCTGGCCGTGACCCTGATCTGCTAATTTCGATAACAGTATCTGCGAAAGGAAAGCCGCTGCAAAAGCGGCGGCACCTATGAGACCTATTTCAGTGCTGCTGAATTTGAATGCATTCCGGATTTCTGCGGTTAGTGCCAGAATGGCGCTGAAGCCTATATTCAATACCGCTGACAACCAATAAAGGCTTAACAGTTCTCTGGTTTTATGATTCCTCAAAATTTTAATCAGGTTTCAAATTTCTGGGTATCTTTGGTGGAGAATACTGCTAACCTCGGAAACAATATCTATGCTTTCCTCTTTGGAGTTTCCTCTAGCTTCAATATTAATAATGCGAGCACCCGCTTCAATATAGGGCGAAAGAAAGTCGCCGATTCTCTCCGCGGAGCCGTAAGGGCTATAACGTTCGAATTTCTCAAACGGGACTTTGTAGATATCTTCCATTCCTCTTGCAACATGTGTTCTGGCGTCCTTTCCTACTCCAGCCCATAGCTGAATTCCGTGAATCCAGGTTTTATTTTCAGATTTCGTTCGGGTCTCTTCAATCGTGGATACGCAGTTTCTGAATCTGTCGGGAGAGACCCAGACGCCTAACCAGCCATCACCAAATTTAGCTGTTCGTCTGATAGCAGCTTTGGAACGTCCGCCGATAAGGATGGGAATTTCTGGTTTAGGAGGAGGCCTGATCTGCGCCTTGCTGAAATTGAAAAAATCAGAATTATGAGAAACCTTTTCGCCAGTCATAAGCTTTCGGAGAGCTTCCAGCGAGTGATTGGTATGGTTGCCTCTTTTTGATGGGTCGACTCCACAAATCTCCATTTCATGGCGGTCTTCTCCTCCAATACCTATACCAAACACAATTCGTCCTGGAGCAGATACGCTGAGAGATGATAGTTGCCTTGCAACGACTACCGGGTGTCTTAACGCGAGAAGATAGACACCGGTTACGATAGTCATTTGAGGCATTATTGCGGCTAGTGTGGCAGAGTTGATTAAGGCGTCCATTCCTAGACCGGTGTGAAAGCTAATGTGATCTGCTACGAACAAATGGTTTATATCAGAGTTGCTGATACGATCGGCTAAAAGGGTTCTCGCCTTAAAATCTCCCTTCAAGAGGTCGTCAGATCCAGTTATCCCAATGCTGAGTCTTTTCATGGCAATAGTTCCATTATTTTGTATACCAGTCTTTTAATTTCAGGACCGACCGTTTCTATAGCTCGGAAATCTCAGTGTTTATAATTTCCGTTATTTTCTCGGGAATTTCCATCGGCAGGAAATGCGTATTCTTGGGGAAGTAGATTTCCCTTGCGTTCTGGAATTCGTTAACCAGATTCTTCCAAGTGGGAGAGGAAGAAAAGTCCATGGTCTCCTTGCTAGGATCTCGCTCTTTCGCCCTTACTATCAAGACAGGGAAGCTAAGCGTTTTCAGAGATTCGTAGATCTTTGCATTTGTTCTCGAAGAGGAATATACACTTGCTTCGATTTCAGGTGGACAAGCGAGGGAGTAGCCGGGCCCGTCAGGATTTTTTATCAATCCATATCGGCAATAATCTTCAAATATTTCGGGATCGAAAATTCCATATGACCCCTTATTTTTCAATCTTTCCATCATTTCTTCTAGGGAAGAAAATTGATCTCGGCGTTTTGCGATAGGATGATTATCAATTTCTTCGAGCAAAACGGAATTCTGTTGCTGAAAGGAATCGGGATCCGGGATTACTGGATCGATAGCGATGATTTTTTTAAACTTGCTGGGTGTTGAAGCGGCAGCTCCAATCAGGGCGTGCCCCCCCATGCTGTGTCCGATTGCGACTAGATTTTTTAGTTCCAGTTCCTTGATAAACTCCTCCGTGTCCGACACGACTTCGTCCCAGTGAGATATTTTCAGCTTTTCGCTTTGACCGTGGCCCCTCTGATCAAGGCTTATGGAGTGATGCTCGCCAAGGGCGTTGATTATCTTATCCCATACTCTTGCGTGGAAGCCTGTAGCATGAACGAAAAGAAGAGTTGGGCCCTTGGTTTTTAAGTGAGCATTTCTTTCGAAATAGCTAAGACGAGCTGAAGACAGGGTAATACTTTTTTCAACGCCTTCCTGAATTCTCAATTACTTTTCCTCATTAGGGCTACTAATTGTTCAGAGCGCTTCCGGAAGCTCTTTCATGACTTCTTCGAGCTTGGTTATGTGTTCAGAAACCTTTAGCCCACCGCCTAAGGTGCGAAGGCACAGGTGAGAGAGGCCGAGTTCTTTCCATCGGAGCACTCTTGTTTTCCATTCCTTTTCTCTTTCTCCGACAACAGCAACTCCGGCCTCTTCTCCGATCTCTTTTGGACAGCGACCTATTTTTTTTGCTGTGTCGGAAATTTTCTCTCTTAATCCGTGTATATCTTCAGGAGAACATAGCACAAACCAGCCGTCGCTTATTTCACCGATTCTTTTTATAACAGCCGGGGATGGGATAGACCTTGCTCCGATCCACATAGGAATAGGTTGCTGGATAGGTAAGGGGTTCAATCCTGCACCTGAAATTTCATGATAATCTCCTGAAAAGTTGACCTGGTGTTGTGACCACAGTTTCTTTAATAAATGCATTTGTTCTGAGCAACGCTTTCCCCGATTAGAAAATTGCATGCCTAGGTATTCGTACTCTTCCTGGCTCGAGCCCACGCCTATTCCCAGTCGCAGACGACCAGCTGACAGGTTATCAAGTTCTGCGGCTTGCTTGGCAAAGTGGACAGTCTGTCTCGCGGGTAGGATAATAACGGAAGGAACGAGCTCTATCTTTTCAGTGATTGCCGAAATGTGCGCCAACATCATCATTGGCTCGTTAAGGTATGCGCTGCCAGGACGCATAACCTGGTCGGGTATTCTTAAATGCGTAAGCCCCAACTCTTCAGCAGCTTGAGCAAAGTCCCTGATGGCAGAGAAATCTCCGGCCATTTCTCGTACTGGTAATGAGACACCAACTTTCAATTGGAAAACCTTATTTTCAAGTTTCAATCCTGTATTAATGCAATATCGTTATTTTAATGTGAACCGAAAAATTTAGGATGAGGACACCTTTTTCCTGCTCGCGTCTTTTTAAAAACTGACTCTCCGCAATATTTAGTAGATTGGTCAGGATATTAATATCCACACAGGGTCCTTCTAACCAATCGCTATTATATCTGGGCCATCGTTCTTTGGTTTAGAATCTTCACAGTTTCGAACTGTTTCTGCTACCCTGAAAAGAGGATCTTTCAGCATTTGCTTTAATTCTTCAGTAGCCTCGATTTTTATGAGGGCCTCGTCCATACAGGCTAGCCACTGATCACGTTCTTTAGGACCTATTCGAAACGGCTCGTGTGGCTCGGTCAGACAGATCGTTCCTTTTACCGCTAGATAGACGGGAGGTCCCCCCATCCATCCGGTAAGGTAAGCAGCTAACATCCTCTTGACATGATCAAGGTTGTCCGCATGCATTGCTCTGATTTCCGATGCCAGAGGAAGTTCTTCCATTGCATCATAAAAAGCATTCGCGAGGTCTTTTATTCCTTGATCACCCAGAATTTCGTATGGTGTTTGTGGTTCTTTGCGGTCGGTCATAGCATCTAAATGAATTTGTTTGATACCCGTAGGTGATAAAAAAGAGCTTAATCTATCTTGCCTCTAATTTTAACAAAAGATCTTGTGTTTTTAACTATAACAATTGTGCTTTTGATTAATGTATCCTAGTTCCGACAAAACGTTTGTTATTTTAAAGGAGGCACGTGAGTGGGTGTTACCGTTGAAAAGGTTGGTTTTTCTTCACGAGAGGAGGCTATCCTCATTGCAAAGTCTGAAGGGCATTTCAACAGAGATGGGGCAATGAAAAGTGGAGATCTGGAAGATATTCATTGGCACAAGACGGGTTTGCATATATATGTATTGTCTGGAACTTTTGAAACTCTGGATGTTGAAAGCGCTAGGACTCTGGTGGCGGGCAGAGGTGACCTGATAAAAATACCTAGAAGAACTCTTCATGCTGCTTGTTGTCCGGATCCTTCTACTTATTTGGTGGGTTTTGAGTCGGAGGACGCCGCTAGAAATTTTCGACCAGAGCTCCCTGAAGACTTGTATAAGAATGCTTGAGTTGAAATGCAGTTTCAGAGTGTTGTTAATTAACTAGAAGGAAAGAGATATGAGCCAGTTAAAGATCGGATTGCAATTAGGCTATTGGGGCGCGGGCCCGGACCCGAAAATGGTGCAAATAGCGCAGGAAGCGGAAAAGCTAGGCTATGACGCAGTTTTTACAGCAGAGGCGTGGGGTTCCGATGTCTTTACACCGCTTGCATGGATTGGCGCTCATACGAAAACAATCCGTCTTGGAACTGGGATTGCCCAGCTTTCAGCTAGGGCGCCTACGGCTACTGCGATGGCTGCACTTACTCTGGATCATCTATCGGGAGGACGGATGATTTTAGGGTTAGGTGTTTCTGGACCCCAGGTAGTGGAGGGCTGGTACGGGCGTCCGTTTGGAAAACCATTGGCTCGTACTAGAGAATACGTAAATATCGTAAAGCAGGTATTTCGCAGAGAAGCTCCTGTTCAAAATGAAGGCGAACACTATCCTCTTCCCTATACAGGAGAGGGTTCATGGGGTTTGGGTAAGCCGCTTAAATCCATTACGCACCCGCTTCGCGAGGACTTACCCATATTTTTGGGAGCTGAAGGACCAAAGAATGTCGCTATGACTGCCGAGATAGCCGATGGGTGGTTACCTCTGTACTATTCTCCATATCGCCAGGAAGTTTATGCTGATCAGATCAAAAATGCCAAGCCTGGCTTCGAAATCATGCAAGGCGTGACTGTCATTATAAATGAAAATGTAGAGGAAGCCTTGATTCCTTTGAAACATAGTCTCGCTCTTTATATCGGGGGGATGGGAGCTAAATCAAGAAATTTTCATAACGAGCTTGTCAAACGGATGGGATTTGAAGAGGAAGCCGAAAAAATTCAGGACCTCTACTTGGCGGGGAAAAAAGATGAAGCTATGCGAGCGGTGCCGACCCAGTTGGCCGATGAGATATCATTAGTGGGATCAGTTGAACGAATAAAAGACAGATTAAATGCATGGCGTGAAACCCCTGTATCGTCGTTGCTTGTTTCGACTAGAAGCATGGGTGAATTGAGAACCTTTTCGGAGCTTGTGCTGGGTTGATGATAGGATTTTTTCAAGCAGAAACGACGAATCCAGAGGAATGGTTGCAAGATAATCGAAAAGAAATAGACCAATATCTGAAAGATAGTGGAGGTGTGTTGGTTCGAGGGTTAAATCTGAGAAGCGCTGAAAGTTTCGATAAGTTTGTAACGGCATTTGGACTTGATTCGTTTTCTTACCGTGAATCGCTATCAAATGCGGTCCGGGTTGACCTTACTCCCAGAGTTTTTACTGCTAACGAGGCTCCCGGGAACATTGAAATTCACCTACACCACGAGATGGCACAGACTCCTTATTCGCCTCAGATTCTATTTTTCTGCTGTATCAGGGCGGCTCAGTTTGGAGGAGCTACTCCTGTTTGCAGGTCAGATCTTTTGTTCGAAGCTTTCGAAAGAATTCATCCAAAATGGACCAAAAAACTTGCTCGCGAAGGAATAATCTACACGACTTTAATGCCTGGAACTAATGAGGAAAAATCAGGGCAGGGAAGAAGCTGGAGGTCAACATTGAGGGTTAATTCGGCCGATGAAGCCGAGAAGAGATTAACGACTTTAGGTTTTTCCTCTGAATGGCGGGGGAAGAAACTGGTTGTGCGCTCTCCTGTATTACCGGCGGTTATAGACCTTCCCGGCGGTGGTCGCTCATTTTATCATCAGTTGATCGCTGCTCACATGGGTTGGCCTTGGATTCACGATGACCCAGAGTTGGGGCTCAAATTTGGCTCGGGAGCGATTATTCCCTCCCGTCTGCTGGATAGTATGACTGAACTCTCACAGAATTTTACTCAAGATCTGGATTGGGAGGATGGCGATTTTGCGATGTTGAATAACAAGATGATAATGCATGGTCGCAGGCCCTACTTCGGTGAGGGAAAGCGACATGTTCTGGTTAGTATGTCGTAGTCATATTCTTGCAAAAAAAAAACCCGGCTTTAGCCGGGTTTTTCTTGCAAAATAGACTTAGAATTCGTAAGTGAATTCCATGCCATAGCTTCTGGGTCGGTTTACTGTTCCCGCTGCGAACAATGTCGCTATGGGATAGAAGACTTCAAACCGTTCGTCAGTACAGTTTCTGCAGTAAGCTGAAACTGACCAATTTTCGTTGGCGTAGTATCCAACAGAAGCACTTACTTCATCGGTTTCATCGATTCTGGCATTACTCAGATTCAATAAGCTCGCTTCTCTTTCATCGATCCTTGTGTATTTAACAAATGCTTCTATAACACCTGTTTCAACCGGAATGGTCAAGGTTCCACCCACACCCAGAGTGAACTCTGGTGCATTTCTTGGTGTAAGAAACGATGCGTCTTCGATGATTTCCTGTGCATCGTTCGGGTTGATGTCGGTAAAGAACTCCTCGTATTCGGCATCAAGAGATCCATAATTCAAAAATCCTCTGAAGTACTCATTAAATACGAAGACAGTTTCGATTTCGACACCCTTGTATTTTACGCTAGCCGCATTGTCGAACACAGTCGCAACAGTTTTGGTGTCGGGATCGAGTGCAACAAAGGACTCCTGCTTGTCTTTAAAATCGTTGTAGAAATAGACAGCGTTGAAACGAAGGCGGTCGTCAAAGTGCTGACTCTTATAGCCAAGTTCCCAGTTATCTGCTGTTTCAGGATCATATACGTCTCTGACAAAGTCCCTGATATTCTGGTTGACACCAAAGAAGCCACCAGAGTGAAAGCCTTGAGAGAACATTGCATAGACCATGGAGCTGTCATTGATGTTATACGTTAGACCAAGCTTGACGGAAGTGTCTGTCCATTCTTCAAGGAGATCTGCATAGCCATTGTCACCAAAGGCAGTCGGAAAGTTTCTTAGCCATTCTCGAGCCTTGGTAGTCAGATATGCTTGACCAGCGATGAAGTCTTTTTCTTCTTCGGTCCATCTTACTCCAGCTGTGGCAGTCCACTTTTCATTAAACCGGTAATCCATCTGTCCGTATACTGCAATCGAGGTGGTATCCTGATTCTCATAGAGAACCTGAGCTACCTCTGTTCCAAGAGGAATGCTTGTCAGGCCTTCGTCACAAGCAACTGTAAATGCTCCTGCGAGACACGCTGCGTAAAGCCCAGGGTCCGCGACAACAGCGCCAAACAGGAATGCCCAGAACTGGTCTGCGGTGCTCCAATCCTGCGTGAAATCCTGATTGAAGTAATAAACACCTGCGGAAAAGCTGACCTTGTCATAGTTTCCATCAATTCTAAATTCCTGACTGGTTTGCTCGAAGTCGTTTTTGCGCTCGATAGTAATGAATGGGTTAGGGGAAGCGTCAAAATCGTAGAAACGATATTCGTCCAGCTTCCTGTGCCCTGTGATAGAAACCAGAGTCAGGTTGTCATTGAGGTCGTACTTCATTGTTAGGGTCATGGCATCGGTATCTAACTGACTAAGACTATCTTTATCATTATCGGAAAAATCGGGGGTATCCAAAGAGTTCCGGCAGCCACCGAAAACAATACAATTAAGAAAACCACCGCTGTAGTCATTTTCGGGCGATCCGGGTGGAGGTGCTGGTAACAATCCGGGTGGCGTATTGTAGTTGGTATTATAGAAGGCCATTATCGCATCATCCCTGAACGCCTCTACGGTTAGCAACGCCTCAAATCTGTCATTCGGTTCGAAAAGGAAAGTCAATCCGAAGTTCTGATAATCACGATCCCCTGATTCACTGCCAGTTACGATATTCGGCATGAACCCATCGAAGTTGATGTCGGTGGCAAAAAACTTCATAGCGATAGTATCACTTAGCCTCGTATTAAGAACTGCCCGAGCTTCAAGTTGTCCGTCCTTACCTGCGGTTAGTCTGACTTTGCCTCCTGTTTCGCCTGTTGGCCTGCTTCTGACAACATTGATAACCCCACCCACAGTATTCTTCCCGAATAAAGTGCCCTGCGGTCCACGGAGTATTTCTACCCTTTCCAGGTCAAAATTTTCCATGACCTGGCCCGCCATTGAGCCAAGATAAATACCATCAACAACAACGGCTATCGGAGCATCCAGAGAGTTATCATCTGTTCGCACTGGACTGATTCCTCTAATGTTAACAACACCGCCACCGCCACCTCGGGCGCCGTCTTCTTCAAATATCACGTTAGGTGAGTAGCCGGTAATTCCTTTAAGATCTCTGATCGAAGTGTTTTGAAGTTCTGAAGTTAGAGCGGTCAGTGACACAGGAATGTCCTGAGCTGATTCCTCTTGTTTACGAGCAGTTACAATCACCTCTTCTAATGTCGCTCCTTCATCATCTCCGTAAGTCACGAAAGAAAATGAAGTTCCCACGAAAGCAAAGAGCGAAAGCAACGTAAATTTCATTAATTGCATGATTCCCCCAAAAAAAACCTGGATTCTAGTTTGTTATAATTTAGTCCATTACTGAACATGCCAATGTTTTGTTAAAAATGGTTCCAAGTCAACGCTTTTTCACAAAATAAAGGAGGTTTCTCACCTTTTTTCGGGTTTTTCTTTCGAGTCGGTCTTGGGTTATTCTTTTTCTGTTTTTTGATGGAAATCAAACCATTGGATCGAGCCTCCTTAAAAGAGGTATCCTAGGCCCTGCTCGGTGATCAATTAGGATAGATTCTTGGAGCTGCCTAGCGGTTATGTTGGGAGTATCTTGACGGACACGTCTTAGTGAGTGATCGCTTTTTCAATATTTTCAGGAGTAAAAAATGACAGATGTAAGGTTTGATAACAGGGTTGTCTTGATTACGGGAGCTGGCAACGGCTTGGGAAAATCGTATGCCCTGGAAATGGCTAAACGAGGAGCGAAGGTCGTTGTCAATGATCTAGGGGGCTCAGCTTTCGGTGATGGCTCGGACCAGTCAGCGGCAGATGTTGTGGCAGAAGAAATCAAGTCAGAAGGCGGAAACGCGGTTGCGAATTATGATTCTGTAGTTGATGGAGACAAAATCGTTCAGTGTGCACTTGATAATTTTGGTCAGATTGATGTTCTGATTAATAATGCGGGGATATTGCGGGATAAAACCTTTCATAAAATGACTCGGGAAGACTGGGATTTGATCTATGATGTTCACGTGAAGGGTGCTTATGCTGTTACTCACGCTGCCTGGCCCCACCTAAGAGATCAAAATTACGGCCGTTTAATCTTTACGGCGTCCGCCGCGGGAATTTATGGGAATTTTGGACAAACTAATTATTCAATGGCCAAGCTTGCCTTGCATGGGATGTCTCAAACGCTTGCGTTGGAAGGAAGAGGGAAAAATATTTTCGTTAACACTATTGCTCCTATTGCGGGCTCCAGACTTACCGAGACCGTCATGCCAAAGGAATTGGTAGAAGCATTAAAACCAAGATTCGTTATGCCGTTGGTCCTCAAACTTTGCGACGAAAATAGTGCTGAGACGGGTGGCCTCTATGAGGTTGGTGCTGGCTGGATTGGCAAGGTTCGGTGGGAAAGGACCAAGGGTTATGCGTTCAGCGTTTCCGAAGGCTTTAGCCCAGAAGACGTTAACGAGGTATGGGAGCAAGTCATCGATTTCGAAAACTCGGATCATCCGGCCTCTATCACTGATGCAAATAAACCTCTTATCAAGAACCTAAAAAGCTGAGGAATTGGAAACTGCTGACACCCTTCACTAAAAGATAAAGACCAAGGGCCCAAAAAAAACATGCCGTGAGGTCATATGTCAGAAAACGTTTTACAGAGAGTTTTGCCAAGCCTGCCATGATGGGCGTGATTGAACGAACGGCGGGAGTGAACCTCCCGATAAAAATCGCCCATGATGCATTGGATTTCATGAGTTTCTGGATTTTCTCTTTTTTGTCGATATGTTTGCAGAGTAATCGGGTTTTCCAGATACCGTCTCCCGACATCCGCCCTAATAAAAACCCGGTCTGATCTCCTGCTGCTGCTCCACAGAACGCAAGAAACGTGATGCTGTTAATCTCTGCGGTTCCAGAGCTATAAAGCAATGTTGATACTGTCAAAAGGAGAATGCCGGAGACCAGCAGGCCGATGAGGGCGCATGATTCGAGGAAGGCCAGCACCGGAATAACCATTATTACCCATGGAGAAGAGTTAGTTATGAGGTAATTCTCTATCTCCGTCACTTACGAAAACTCGTTTGATTAGCTTGGAGAAAAGCTCAGGAACGGGTTTAACACTTTCCTTATCCCCGTCAATTTTATCGGGGCTTCCAGAACTGAAAGACAGACACATTCTTCGTTTCTGCCCGCATACGGTCGGTGGACATCTCCTTTGTTTCTTACAAGGAAATCTCCTGGCTGGTATAACCCATCTTCATCCGAAAAACTGCCTCTTAATACTACGGTAATTTCGGTGCCACTGTGTTTGTGTTCTGGCGCTTTTCCACCTGGACTAATTCTATGCAGCGACAATTCATAGTCCTTCTCACCGACACTGATACCTGCGACTTCGAGTCCATTTGTTAGGTTTTTCCATTGAAGTTCTTCTGCAGGGAGAAGGTTTCTGACAAACTCAGGCAAACCTGATGCCACAGGGTCAATTGTTCTTGCAGGCTCTTTTAATTTTGTAGCGTGAGTTCCCTTATCAATGCATTCCATCACTTTATCGAACAGTTCTTCTGAAACGTCTTCTTTTTCTAAGGACTCCAGGAGGTCCCCTCCTAAGAAACCGAGCGCCTCAACGGTGCCAGAGCACTGATTACAAAACTTCAAATGGGCGGTGACCGAGATACATGGTGCCGTGCTCATTGCGCCGGAAACGTACTCTACCAGAGTGGTCTCATTAGGGTGTTTGCTGATCATGTTAGTCAATCCTCTTTCTCATAGGTCGATCTCAACCCGACCTTCATTTTTTTTAGTGCTAGTCTTATCCTCGACTTCACAGTTCCCAGAGGTAACCCAAGCTCGTCCGCAACTTCCTGGCCGGACATGTTTTTATAGTACATCAGCGAAAGTGCTTCTTTTTGTTCTGAAGAAATCTTGCCTAGTTCTTTGGAAATGATTTTTTCGTTTCTTAATTGAACCAGGTTGGATTCAAGAGACGCTTGTCCCCCTATATCATAAATATCTTCAGCGTTTAAGGATTCCGGCCGCTGGCGGTTCTGCTTCCGCAACCAGTCAATTCTCGTATTTCTTGCGATTGTATAGATCCAGGTGCTGGCCGAAGCCTGGTTTTGCGAATAGCTTGGGGCTTTTCTCCATACCTTGATCATCGTTTCTTGTACCAGTTCCTCTGCTATCTCGGAGTTAACGCCACCAGCTTTCATCAGAAAAGATTTTAAATAGGGGGAGAAGTGGGAAAAAAGCTGACTGAAGGCAGACCTGTCCTTGCGTTCTCCGATCTTTCGAAGACACTCGTTCCAGTCCACTTCTATTAACAATCCGGCTCCACGGGAGGGTTTGATCCGCATACTCATTATATCAGCTTGTCACTTACTAATCTTTACGAACAATTCATTACGGCAGATCACGATTTCTGAAAAAATTTTCATATGTTCAAGCTCGAAGGCAATCACTACTTTTTTCACAGAGGTAGTGACCCACAAACCATTCTTCCCCACTGTTATAAGCGAAAAGTTCTTCGCAGGCCATCAGGAACAGCCGCCATCTCTGGAATTGGATGGTTGGATTGGTAGGATTAGAACCCGCAGATAACGCTGTAATGACTGCATTTTTATTGGTGTCGACCCTTTCTAACCAGGCTCTCAAGGTTCTAGCATAATTACAGCCGTTTACCTGCCACTGGCTGATCACGGAAAGGTGATTCTCGAACTTGGTGGGTAGATCAAAGGCTGGCATTACTCCTCCGGAAAAAAAATGTTTTGCCATCCAGTCTTCTTTACTTTCGTCTTGAAAGAAATAAGGCGTATTTTTGTGACAAAATATATGAAAAAAAAGGCGACCCTGTCCGCTCAGCCACGAGGATATTCGCTCAAACAACAAGGCGTAGTTCCGCATGTGTTCAAACATTTCGATAGAGACAATCCGATCAAATTTTTCTTCGATGGTAAAATTATTCATGTCGCAAGTGAGAACTGTAATATTCGATATTCTGTGATCTCTCGCTCTTTTTTCGATAAATTCCCTTTGCGCATTGGAGTTGCTAACAGCCATAATCTGGGAGCTAGGAAATTTTTTTGCCATCGCGAGTGTAAGCGATCCCCAGCCACAACCCAGTTCAAGAATGTTCATACCTTCTGTAATTCCAGCTCGTTTAATAGTCTTTTCGAGCATAGATTGTTCAGCTGAGTCTATATCTTTTTCTCCGCCCTCGAAGCTCGCGCAACTATATTTCAGGGCCTCTCCTAACATGATCTCGAAGAAGCTCGATGGAACTTCGTAATGCTGATCATTTGCCAAGTTGGTTTCTAATGCTAGAGGGCCCTCGCTCATAGCTTCCACTATATTTTCGTAATTGTTTTCCTTTGACTGCTCTTTAACCAGTCTCTTGATGAGCAGCCTTCTGATACCATAACGAATGATGGAGTCTGGGATCCACCCTTTTTCTGCAGCATCAATTGCAGATATCATTTCAGTTGTCCGCGGAAAAAAGGTTTATGAAATTGCATCTGGACACAACCAATTGCTCTTTCCATAAATGCGCCCTCGCAATAGGCGAGGTAATAGTCCCACATTCGCTGGAATTTTCGATCGAAACCTATGGCAGCAATTTCCGAAACGTTTTGATTGAATTTCTCCCGCCACCGTTTCAATGTCTCCGAGTAATGCAGGGTAATGTCTTTCACTTCTAAAGGTCTGAGATCCGTGCTTTCTGTTGCGATTGAGGCCAGACCGGTGAGTGAGGGCAGGGCGCCACCCGGGAAGATATATCTCTGGATAAAATCGACTGATTCCGAAGCTCTTTTGAAACGCTGTTCTTCCATAGTAATCGCTTGCAGGACCATGATCCCATCTTCAGACAGCAGGCTGGAGCATCGCCTGAAGAACCCGGGTAGATTATTAAGCCCGACCGCTTCTACCATTTCTATTGAGACAAGCTTGTCAAACTCTCCTTCCAGTTCTCGGTAATCCTTGTTCAGCAGTGTTATCTGATTTTGTAAACCTTTTTTTGAAATAAGTTTCTCTACATACTTATACTGTTCCTCCGAAATTGTAGTTGTTGTCACTCTGCATCCATACTTTTCAGCCGCATGAATAGCAAACGCTCCCCACCCACAACCTATTTCCATAAGATGATCCGAAGGAGATAGCGCGAGTTGCTGGCAAATTCGATCTACCTTGTTGAGAGATGCTTTTTCCAGTGTTTCGTCAGGACTTCGAAACTCTGCGCAGGAATAGGTCATTGTAGGGTCAAGGAATTTCTCGAAAAATTCATTACCCAGGTCGTAGTGGGCAACGATATTTTTTTTGCTTCCTCTGATCGTGTCCTGATTTAGCCAGTGAAAAAAAGACAGCCAGATTTTCTTCAAAGGAGTTGTGCTAGATCTCAGTTTTTCTAACGCCGCCCTGTTCAGCAGAAAAATTCTTACGAGTTTTGTGAGATCGTTTGTGTCCCAGTCACCTAGAATGTAGGCTTCACCGGCACCGACTCCACCTCCTTTAACTATTCTTCGGTAGGCATCCTCAGTATTGATTTGTATGTGACAATTTAGTTCTGCGCTTTCGTCTCCAAAGCTTAGGCACTCTTTTTCATCTGACAGGAGTATTTTCCCGATGCGGATCTTTCCCAGAAATTTGAGGAATATTCTCTTGGAGAGAGAGCGCTGTATTAGTGAATTGCTACTCCCTGAACTTTTTGGCCGAGCCGATTTAGGTTCCATAAACGCTTCCTTGATCAACTAACTTCTTTTTTTTTTGGGGTGAGGGAAGAACTTGGCACCTTTGATCCAGAGAGCTGCGGCATTAAGGTAGATTCGGGCAGTAGTCTTCAAGGATTGCCATGTGTGGTTAAAGATCATCCTGTTGATAGTTTGACTTGATGCTGGCAGGCTTTTCAGTTCCAGTCTGGCGCTCATCACTGGTTCGTTCTGCTGTAACACTCTGATTCTCACTTTGATTTCGTCCCCTGGTAAATTGAAATCCCAATCGTATGATAAATTCATTGGCATAAAAGGTGAAACGTGAAAATTCTTGACGTGGGTTACTCTGTTTCCTTTGGAAACATCCAGGACGTAGATGTGTCTTTCATTCCATGGGGTATTATGAACATCCGCAACAATATAAAGAAGTTCGTTGCCCGGATTGAAACAGTAAAAGAGACTTATCGGGTTCATCGAGTACCCTAGTTGTCTAAATGTTGTGAGCAGAAATATCTCTCCTTCGAATTTTTTTCCGGAAGATTCGAAAATCCGGTTTCTTATCGAACTTCCCAGGTTTCTGTTTCCGTAAAGAAAATCTTCTTCGAAAAAACTTAGGAGGTTGTTTTTTCTGTAGTCGCAGAATACGGAAAGTTTGCAAAATTCTTCTATTTCATCCAGATGAAGATAAGCAAACCAGACCGGATAATTCATAGCGTGTTTTGGTTTACTTCTTCCATGAAAAATCTGACCTTCGTAAATTTTACTTAGCACGATGACGCCTCTATTTCTTTGCACACACGCAGAGCGCTTTGAACTCCATCTTCATGGAAACCATTTCCCCAGTATGCGCCGACGAAATGAGTTCTGTTTTTCCCCGAAATTTCGGAGTGCCTCTTTTGAGACCGGATCATCTCCTTGTTATAAAAAGGGTGCTCGTAATTCCTTGTCGCCAGAACAAGATCTGGATCTATTGTGTCAGGGTCGTTAAGCGTGACCAGCACAGGTTTGATTGTCGAAAGGTTTTGTAACAGGTTCATGTAATAAGTAAGCGACACAGTTTCTTCGGAAGCATTCAAGTTGTAGTTCCAGGATGCCCAGGCAAGTCTTCTTATAGGCATTACCCGTTCGTCCGTATGCAGAATAATCTGGTTCGAGGTATATTTCATGTCGCCAAGAATGCTCGTTTCTTGATCACTGGGTGACTCAAGAATTTGTAAAGCGTCATCGCTGTGAGTTGCTAGAACTATTTCATCAAATTCTTCGAGATAATCCTTCGCGACAACCTTTATTTTTTTTTCCGTTCGGAAAATGGCCTTCACCTCGCAATCCAGAACAACTGTACCTATTTTGTTTTCCATGGCTCTTACATAACTCTCCGACCCGCCATCGATCACCATCCATTTGGGTCGGTTAGATAGTTGCATCAGTCCATGGTTTTGAAAGAAATTGATAAAGGCAGATATTGGAAAGGCTTTTATTGGTTCTCGTCCAGTCGACCAGATAGCAGCTGCCATTGGCAACAAATAGTTATCTTTGAATTCGTTCGAATAATTTTCTTCCTGCAGATATTCGCCGATGGTTTTTTCTTCGTCATCCATATCAAATTTTTGAGCTGAACTATTGAATCTAAGTATGTCTCGCACCATCCGGATAAAGGCAGGACTTAATATGTTTCTGCGCTGCGCGAATAGGGAGTTCAAGTTTTTCCCTTTGTACTCCAGCCCTTTTTTTTTTACACTGAAGCTCATTTCTGTGGCAGAAGTAGAGCAATTCAATTCTTCGAGCAGACTTTGAAATTTTGGGTAGGTCCGGTCATTGTGGACAATGAAGCCTGTATCGACTTTCAAGTCCTGGTTATCAATTTTTAGGGAGTGGGTGTCGGTATGCCCCCCCAGCTTCGAATTTTTCTCCAGAAGATGCACCTCGTGTTTCCTGGACAGGTAGTAGGCCGTCGCAAGTCCGGAAATGCCGCTACCTACGACAGCAATGCGTCCCATCAGATTACCTCTTTTAATTTTCTCTGCCAGCTAGAGAGTTCTATTTTCGATACATCATAACCGAGATCTTTTGAGAAATTCACCAGAACAGCTAGTTCATCTTCGTTGATTTCTTTTTCTCTGGACATTATCCAGAGATAGTCTCGTTTCTGACGAGCTATAACTACAACCCGCTTATCAGGGGACAGATACACGATTCGGTAATCGGCTTTGATAGGCCACAGGAACTGCATTCCCCAGACAGCATTCCCAGTACCTTTTTTTATAAACGCTTTTGATTTGAAGTTCCTTTCATGGCCATCTGCTTGTCGCAGATAGGAGAACTCTGTTGAGACGGTGCCGTCCGGGTTGAGGCTGTATTTTTCGGTTGGGTTTATCGCTCCTCTTTCCAAAAAAGTAGGAATGCTTGCAATAACGTACCAGACACCCATGAATTCTTTGATGTCCAGGTATTTAATAGGCACCATATTTTCCTCCCCCAAATCTTTGCACCCCGCCAGACAGAAAACAACTATCATCAGGAGAGATTTCCGCTTGATTTTCTTTATCAATATCAATATATAGCCCTACGTTCAGCGATATGCTTCGGATCAAGAATTTTTAAAAGATATCAAAATTCAGGTTCTTTTCATGAGTATTTGGCCCGATAAAGGCTGACGAAGCAAAAATCTTCGAATTCATCCAGGTCAGGTACGGTTTTACATTTTTTTTGAAGTAAAAGCTTAAATTTAGAGAATGTGTTTTTATCATGAATCCTAGAATCAGCGACAATTGCGTCGCAGCAAATCCCTGACATCGTGTTAAGAACATCCAGATTTTCTCTATCGTACAGTACGTCTGCTGCGAGAAAAAGGTCGGCTTTTCTCTTTACTTCTTTTAAATTGCTGATGACTTCCACGGACTTGATATTATTCAGTTTTGCGTTTTCCAGAGTTGCGTCTAAGGCATCTCCGTCGCTATCACAAGCGATCACTTTGCTAGCGCCTGCCATTGCTGCCGCTATGCCGGCAATTCCGGAACCGCTACCAAAATCCAGCACCACTTTATTTTCGCAAATCCGCGGATTATCCAGGAGGTATCTTGCGGTTACCTGGCCGCTAGCCCAGCAAAATGCCCAGTACGCTGGTGACTTCATTATGGCTAATGCTTCCTCGTCAGGTAGGCGTCCTCTCGGGTAGTCTTCTGATAGCAAGTGCAACGAAATTTCCGGACATATTGGCAGTTGCCGAATTTCCAGTTTCGCCTGCCTTACGGATCTCTGAAGATTTTTTAGTAGGTTCAGGGGCATATATCAAAGAAGCGTTCGTGACGACCTTTTTTGTTCACTTTCTTGCCTAATAAAGATTCGCCATTTTTTCTTCGTCCGAGGCTTTATTGTTCGAAACTGTACTGTAGTAGTAATAATCATTTTCTCGAACTCGGGTTATTCTGCCTCTTTTCATCAGACAATGAAGGTGAGCGATGCATTCCCCTGTGGCCATGAACATTGAGTGACCTTCAAGTTTCCTGTCAAAAAGGGAAGGCAGCAAATCAACTGCTTTTTTCGGATTTTTGCAGTTCTCAATGATAATCGCCATTCGTTCCTCATGATGATCGATAAGCTCCCTAAGCCGAAAATGCAGTCCGTAGAAGGGTTCATTGTGGGCTGGCAAAACCAGCATATTATCACCAATCTGGGTAAGGAATTTGTTGTGGGACTCGATCCATCCCGAAAGCGGATCACCGAAGGGTTCGGTAGGTGAAACGCTTACGTTCGAAGTGATTACTGGCAAGACCTGGTCTCCGGATATAAGAACTTCCAGCTCATCGGAAACCAGACATATATGTTCGGGGGAATGACCGGTCCCCGAAACAATTTTCCAGAGCTTATTTCCTATCGAAATTTCTTCGCCGTCTTGCAGGCGTATAAACGAGTTGGGAATGGGCAGATCATCCTTGTCAGGCGCAAAATTGCTTTGCGTTCTTGCCATGGTCTCCATGTATTCGGGAGAGATACCTGCCAGCTTAAAATGTTCGCTGGTCTCCCACCTACTGCTGTCCCTAACCATGGTATTCATCACACGGGTTTGAAAATATTCACCGTGACTCATTAGGAGCGGTGCATTCCAGTATGAGGTCAGAAACCCGGCTTGACCGGTGTGGTCGGGGTGCATATGAGTGCATAGGATCTGGTCGATCGGTTTGTTTCCGAGACAATTTTCAAATATCTCGTTCCAGTATTTTTTGGTTTCTGGTCCTCGTATCCCGGTATCTATTACTGTCCAACCTGTTTGTCCTTCGATCAGGTAGAGGTTGATGTGATTAAGAGACATTGGCAAAGGCATTCTAAGCCAAAAGACTCCTTCAGCGACTTCGAGGGTTCTACCAAATTCCGGTGGTTCCTTGAAAGGGTATGTTATTAGATCGTTCTTCATTTCTTTATTGTTTTCCTGCATACACAATAATACACCATTTGGTAGAGGATTTTGTTTTTAGTATTTTTCGCTTTGTTACCTAGGTTTGGCTTGATCACGGTCTCGATTTATAATATCTGTTGCTTCTTCGAGGGCCCGGGTTTTTTCTTTCCAGTTTTTTCCTGAAGTACTAATTCTCAGAGTGGTAACTCCTGCTTTTCGAAACGCAGATAGACGCTCTTTAATCATTTTTTCGGTGCCTAGAAGGTTGGTTTTAAGTACCATTTCTTCAGGAACTCTTTTTATTGCGTCCTCTCGTTTACCTTGCGCCCACAATTTTTGTACTTCAATGGCTGCATCTGTGTAGCCCGCTCTCCTGAATGCGTCGTTATAGAAGTTGGTTTTTGCAGAGCCCATTCCTCCAAGTGTAAAGGCCATAGCAGGTTTCCGTTCCTCGATCATTCGTTCAACGTTATCGCCTAACTCGAAGCTTCCGCCAACCTGGATGTCTAGGTCTGCTAGGGTGCGCCCCGAATTTGTGAGCCCGACTTTAAGTGGATCCAGAAAAATATGGGCGTGCTCTGGGACGAAGGAAGTCCCTAGCCAACCGTCTGCGATCCTTCCTGTCAGTTCAAGGGCTTTTGGGCCCAGTGTGGCCAGGTATATAGGAATAATTCTCTTCGGCTGAGAAAGCTTAAGGGCCTTGCCTTCGCCACCTGGTCGTGGCAGATGATAATGACGTCCGGTATACTCCAGTTTTTCTCCCGCTAGCCCTTTACGGATTATATCTGTACATTCTTTTAGGCGGGCCACCGGGTTAGCAAACGATGCTCCGTGGAGGCCTTCGACGACTTGTGGGCCGCTTACACCGAGCCCCAGGATAAAACGATCGTCAGATACTCTGGCCATGCTCTGCGCGGTCATTGTGATCATGGAAGGGACACGCGAGCTAATCTGTATTATCCCCGAACCCAGTTTTATTCTTTCTGTTTTAGCGGCCAGGAAAGCAAGAGGAACTATCGCGTCCATGCCCCATGCCTCCGCTGACCAGACAAAATCGACTCCCATTCTGTCAGCTTCGATGGTGTACTGGGTAACTTCTTCCCAGTCTTCTCCGCCATAATAAGCACTTCCTATCCCTATTCCGATTCGCATTAAACTTCCCTCCGCCGGGTCTTGATAGTGTGTTCAAGGTCCTGTAACCGGTCTTTGCCAAAGAAAATTTCATTGTCCACAAAAAAAGTTGGAGATCCGAATGTTCCTCTTTCGACGGATTGGGAAGTTAGCTCTATTAGATGGTTCTTTACGTCGGGTCGGGTTATGGACTCAAGAATCTCCCGCCCGGGTAGCTGAGATGATTGAAGTGCTTTCATAAGAACCTCGTCTTCATCCATTTTTTTCGGGTCGGCCCACATATGTTTGAAGATTTCGTCCACGTAATACGAGAACTGATCTGTGCCGAGCAAACTGACTGCTCCTCGCATTATCTTCAACGTGTTGACCGGAAAAAAAGGATTTCTCTTGAAACTCCTTATCTTATTTTTTTCTAGAAATCGCTGAGTTTCTATCTCCTGATATTCGGTCTTGTTCTTTATCCCTGCCAGTGTCTCGGCCGGCGAGGCATTGTTCGTCAATTTAAAGACTCCCCCCAGAAGTACCGGCACATAATCAAATCTCGAACCTGTTCTTGATTCGATTTCGGGAATCACCAAGTGGCTTAGGTATGCATTCGGGCTCCCGAAGTCAAAGTGGAATTCTATTTTCATAGTCTAATCTCGAATGTAATTATTTCTTCGTAAAACCTCGGATCTCAGGTTTGCTTACTCTGGCTTGTCGCTCTTTTTCAAGCATTTCCATCCGTGGTTTTCCAGTTTTTCAGCAAGAAACTTTGCTTTTTCTTCGCAATAACCTTCCAGGTTATCTGCTTTCCAAGGATAGGAGACAATTCGTTGAGCCGGTTTATGGTATCTGACTTTGCAAGGTAATTTCCAGCCAGCGTGATCGTATTCTACTTGTATCGATCTCTTGTCTGTCCCCGATATGCATTCGAATTCCTCGGCCCCTGCGTGTGTGGTGCAACCGAAAATTATTAGAATCAGGCTGCGTTTCAGAAAGAGGGTATTTGCCACCAGAATTGCCTTATGGCCGGTAGGAGAAACTAGATCTGCCTGGCTTAAGTGCGCCAAAGGCGATGTTAGCCCAACGACAGAGATTCCTCCTGGTGTCCTGAGGATCAATAATGTCTTCTATTTCAAAGAATTCGGCTGATCTGAAGGGAGACCTTAAATTGTTAAGCCGAACCTTGATTTTCTCCAGGGCTTGATCTGGATCCTGGCTCGCAGCGATATCAGCTTTGTAGGCTACTTCTATGCCACCTTCTATAGGCAAAGAGCCCCAGTCTCCGCTTGGCCAAGCATAGCGGAAGTGGTAGCTCCCGGGTTTGGTGTTTGCTGCTCCGGCTACTCCGAAGGCTTTTCTGATGATGACGCTGCAGAAGGGGACTGTAGACTGGCCTAAAGCCGCTAAGGCTTGTGAGCCGAAACGGATGGTTCCCGCTTCTTCAGATTCCTTTCCGATCAGGAAGCCAGGGCAATCTACAAGGTGCACCAATGGTAGATGGAAATTAGAGGCAAGATCGCAGTGCCGGATCAATTTTCTGCAAGAGTCCGCGGTCCAGGCCCCACCATAAATCATCGGATCTTCGGCAAAGAATGCGACCGCGATCCCATCCAGTCGCGCGAGACCAGTAATAATCGACTTGCCCCAGTTTTTTCCGATCTCGAAAGAGGAGTTTTTATCAAAGACTGAATCAATAATTCTTCGCATCTTGTATACCTTCCTCGCATCCTTAGGAACGATGTCGGACAGCATTTCATCGCGCCTGCTGACAGGGTCTTTACATTCTATTCTTTCGGGTAGTTGGTCAACATTGTTGGGCAAAAAAGACAGGAACCGTTTCGCCATATCAAACGCCTCATCTTCTGATCCGGCTTCGTCGTCAATAGATCCGTTTCGAGTATGGATTCTACTAGATCCGAGTTCTTCTTTGCTGACTTCGCCAAGATTTGCCCAGTCAACCAGTGCTGGTCCTGCAATCATCATTTGGGCACTGTCTTTTACGATGACCGAGTAATGTGAACTGGCAACTCTTGCTGCCCCTATGCCCGCAACGCTTCCAAGCGCCAATGATATTGATGGAGCTCTTGCTAATTGCTCTACAACAAGCTCCCACCCGGCTACTCTGGGAATATAGGTTCTTCCTGCGGTTTCGATGGTCTTGACGGATCCGCCGCCGCCCATTCCATCTATAAGACGAATATGAGGTAGCATAAGCTCGCTCGCGATTCCTTCTGCCTGGAGTCGCTTAGCTCCAATTGAAGCGTCAGCTGAACCACCTCTTACGGTAAAGTCGTCTCCGGATACGGTGATCTGCCTTCCCTCTATTTCAGCGAGGCCAAAGACGAAATTCGAAGGCTTAAAATTCTTTAGTCTTCCCTCGTCATCGTACTCGCCTTGCCCAGCAAGTTTTCCAATCTCGTGAAAGCTGCCGGCATCGATGAGGTGCTCGATTCTCTCCCGGATCGTAAGTTTTCCGTGGTTATGTTGTAACTTTATTTTATCTCTTCCGCCCAGCATTTCGCTGAGAGAAGCTCGTTTTTCAAGTTCGGAAATCTCTTTCTCCCAGGTCACATCCTGTCTCCTATAAATTCGCCTGATCTGCCGCCCGTTATCAGATTCATGATCATTTTCCAGATACCCTTTGCTTCCTGATCATGATATCAAGTAAATTAAAAACTCGCTTTAATGATCGGAGAAGAACTATTTCCAAGCAATACCGACAGCATAAGTTTATCGTCCCAGAAGAGGCAACTGACATTTATCTTGTCAGGCATGGGGAATCGCGAGCAGCAATCGACGGTGAGCTTTTCCCGTTGTTAGAAGGGCAGGGTGATCCCGAGCTTTCTTCTGAAGGTCGATTGCAAGCAACTGCGGTGGGCGAAAGGCTGGCAAGACTTAATGTAGATTCCGTTTACGTTACCAGTTTGAAGCGAACGGCTGAGACGGCGGAACCTCTATGTAAGAAGCTGAATATTGTTCCTATAGTGGAACCGGATCTTCGGGAAGTTCATTTGGGCGATTGGGAGGGAGGTATATTCCGGGTGAAGGTCCACGAAAATGATCCGCTATACCAGAAGATGCAGAGGGAGCAGAGGTGGGATGTAATTCCAGGTGCAGAATCAATTGAATCCTTGAGATTAAGGATTGGTAATGCTTTGTCCGGGATGATACGGGATAATCCGGGCAGGCTGGTTGTAGCCTTCGTTCATGGAGGTGTCATCGGCCATATCCTGGCCGAGGCTACAAAATCCGAGGCTTTTGCTTTTAGTGGCAGCGATAATGGGTCGATATCAAGAATCGTGGCGGTTGATGGTAAACTAATTGTTAGAGCGTTTAATCAGGCAGATCACCTTACTTCCATAGCTTCGGGCTCTCATCTGCCAACCTAGGCTCTAATCGGGATTCCCTAGAGTTTTTGTGCGGGGTTTTTGCCTTGGAACGAATATATTTGATGGATATTGCTGCGAAGATGGAAACGTTGTCACGAGAAGACCTGCTTCATTTTAGACAAATGGGTTATCTTGTTTTGCCCCGGATGCTTGATAATATCCGGTGCGATGAGCTGCTTTCTTTTTCGAGACAGCAGCTCGAAGCGCTGACCCCGCCTCTCGAGTATGAGGTTGATGTCAGGTACCCCGGTTCTCCGATAGGCCAGAGTGGCGAGGGTTCCAAAACCGTTAGGAGGCTGCTTGAGGCTGCTTCAAGAGATCCTTCGCTGAAGAACCTGGGCCTTGATTCTCCCATATCAGCGGTGATCATAGAGCTTTTTGGTTCTGAGGACGAGACGCTGATGTCACAGTGCCACCATAACTGTATCATGACCAAAGACCCTGGATTTAGCAGTGATACCCTATGGCATCAGGATAATCGCTATTGGTCGTTCGAGGAAGAGAACTTGATTTCTGCGTGGATCGCGCTGGGCCCAGAAAACAGTGGAAACGGGGGCTTAAAAGTAATTCCGGGTTCTCATGGCTTGGACTTCGAATCAGAATGCTTTGATAAGGATTTGTTTTTCCGGACTGATTTGATCAAAAATAAAACGCTACTAAAGAATTGTAAGCAGGTCGAATTAGGTAAGGGCGACGTTCTTTTTTTCCATAGCAGGTTGTTGCACGCTGCAGATAGAAACCGAAGCGATGAAACTAAAGTATCCCTGGTTTTCACTTATCACCTTGAAAACAATCTTCCAATAAAGGGTTCTCGTTCTGACGGCTTGCCATCACTGAGGGTTGGAGCCATTCCATTAGCGATCAACGCTAAGTAAAAACGACAGCTGAAAAAAATGAAATAATCTGGCCCGAAGAATTTCCTTGGCTTCAGATAGTTAGTCAGAAAACAGTTGAGACCTAATTTAAGAGCTAGCTCCATATTAGGGTGAGGTTTCAGCTTGATCAAAAAGTAAAAAATCCGTCGGTAATCAAATTGTTCCGAGGGGATTTTTTTTGTAGAATTGCGCCTCGCAGGAGAGTTAAAAAAAGCGGCGATATAAGAAACCCAATGTTTTAAGAGTTCGATTAGCTAGAATATGGTCTATATAGCATCGGTAATGTGAAAATCTCGGAATAGATATCCAGGTTTATTCGCCTATAGAGAAAAGGGAAGAAAGCACATGTCGGCATTAGAGGAAACGAATAACCAGGTAGGCGTTGCAGAAGTTGCCGACGTTGTTGTTAGGTTTGCCGGAGATTCGGGTGATGGGATGCAGCTGACGGGGAGCAATTTTACCGAAGCTACAGCGTTGTACGGCAATGATCTTGCGACTTTTCCGGATTTCCCCGCAGAAATCAGAGCTCCCGCTGGCGCGACTTTCGGGGTGTCCGCGTTTCAGATTTATTTTGGGTCTCAGGATGTGACTACGGCGGGGGATGATGTGGATGTCTTGGTTGTAATGAATCCGGCTGCGCTGATTACTAATATTAAAGACCTTGTCCCCGGAGGAGTTCTGGTAGTAGATGTGGATTCGTTTACTGACAAAAACCTTACCAGAGCGGGTTATTCCGGAAGCCCGCTAGAGGACGATACGCTAGATGCCTATAGAGTTATTCCGGTTGAAATATCAAAGCAGGTCCTGGAAGCCGTAAAGCCTTACGGGCTTTCTCACAAGTTCGCTGTTCGCTGCAAAAATATGTGGACCTTAGGTCTCGTTATGTGGCTCTTTGATCGAGATAGATCTGTGACGATAGAAAATTTAAAGAAGAAATTTGCATCCAAGCCCGAAATCGCTGAAGCAAATATCGCAGCTGTGAATGCAGGGCATGCTTATGGAGAAACCGCTGAATTGCCTTCGGGCGTTGAAGTATATAAGGTCCCCAAGGCAGACGTGGCACCAGGGTTGTATAGAAATACTACCGGAACGGATGCGCTTGCTTATGGGTTGCTGGCGGGCGGCCAACTGGCAAATCTCCCAATTACTTTTGCTTCCTATCCGATAACGCCAGCATCAAGTCTTTTGCATACATTGGCGCAGCAAAAACACTTTGATGTGGTGACCTTCCAAGCCGAGGATGAAATTGCGGCGGTGTGTGCGGCGATTGGGGCCTCTTTTGCGGGTTCCCTCGGGATAACATCGAGTTCCGGGCCGGGAATATCTCTAAAGAGCGAGGGAATTTCATTAGCGGCGGCAACCGAGTTACCGCTGGTAGTTGTTAATACTCAAAGGGGAGGGCCTTCAACGGGTCTTCCGACCAAAACAGAGCAATCTGACTTCAATCAGGCCCTTTTCGGAAGGCATGCAGATACTACGTTACCGGTGATTTCAGCATCTAGCTCGGTAGACTGTTTTGATGTTGCGGTGGAGGCATGTCGGCTCGCGGTCCAGTTCATGACCCCGGTCATGTTGCTGAGTGACGGTTACATGGCCAATGCATCAGAACCCTGGCTTGTTCCGGACATCAATTCTTATGAGCCTTTCCATGTGGACTTCGAGAAAGAGGCAGATGGCTTTAGTCCTGCTAAAAGAAATAAAGAAACTCTGGCCAGGGTCTGGGCAAAGCCAGGGACGCCTGGTTTGGAGCATCGGATAGGTGGCATAGAAAAAGATGTCAAAACCGGAGATATATCTTATGACCCTGAAAACCATCAGGAGATGACGAATATAAGGAAGAAGAAAATAGAAGGGATATCCGAATTCATCCCAGAACAATCGATGGCGATGGGCCCGGACAAAGGAAAGTTGGTGGTTGTAGGTTGGGGATCTACATACGGATCTATCCATCAAGCGGTAAAACGGTGTCGCCAGGAAAAACTCGATGTTTCTCATATTCACGTTCGGTATCTTAATCCGTTACCTGGTAACCTCCAGGATTTGCTTTCGGGTTTCGAGAATGTTCTGATTCCCGAGATGAATACGGGCCAGTTTGTGAACCTTATAAGATCAAAATTTCTGATTGACGCGAAATCGCTCAGTAAGGTTTCTGGGCAACCTTTTAAGATCAGAGAAATTGAATTCGCTATCAAATCTGCGTTGGAGGTGAAATAGATGAATGCCCCAGTTCCTGAGCTTACGGTTAAAGATTTTTCTTCTGACCAGGAAGTGCGTTGGTGTCCGGGCTGTGGAGACTACGCTATATTAAAAACCGTCCAGAAGATGATGCCGGAGTTAGGTGTTGCCAAAGAAAATCAGGTTTTTGTGTCTGGGATCGGTTGTTCATCAAGATTCCCCTATTACATGAATACCTATGGGTTTCATACGATTCATGGGAGAGCACCATCTTTTGCTACGGGGATCAAAATTTCTAACCCGGATCTGGATGTGTGGGTTGTAACGGGGGATGGCGATGGTTTGAGTATCGGAGGAAACCATATGGTTCATCTTCTGAGAAGAAACGTGGATCTGCAACTCTTACTTTTTAATAACGAGATATATGGGCTGACTAAAGGGCAATATTCTCCTACATCTAAAGTGGGAACGACTTCTCCGTCTACTCCACATGGGTCCTTGGATATGCCGCTGAAACCCTGTGTTTTTGCGCTGGGTAGTGGTGCAAAATTTGTTGCCCGAAGTATTGATACTGAGGCAAAACACCTTGGGCCGGTTCTGAAGCGCGCTCATTCCTTCAAGGGGGCCTCCTTTGTCGAAATATATCAGAACTGCCCAGTTTATAATGACGGCATTTTTGATCAGATCAAGGATAAAAAAACGGCCGCAGAAACACGATTGGTTCTGGAAAATGGTAGACCGCTGACTTTTGGTGTTGATGGACAAAAAGGGCTTAGGTTGAATGCAAAAACTCTGGCATTGGAGATTGTTACGCTTGGTGAGGATGGAATAACCGAGGATGATCTGGTAGTCCATGATGAAACCAATAAAGTATTGGCTCAATTACTGGCGAATCTGAAACTTCCAGAATATCCGGAGCCCATCGGTGTAATATACTGCGACTCTGATGCGCCCAGTTACACTGGTGAAGTATATAACCAGAGAATTGTCGTGAGAGAAGATAAAGGTGAGCCTGACCTTAATGCTTTGTTGAGAACAGGTCACACGTGGACGGTAGAGTAGTCCCTAGAATCCGAGTTATTTAGGCTTCAATACACTTATCCTAATACATTAACGCTATACTGTTACAATGGCCGAATTTGACCCAAGTGAGAATATCGGGACTATCCCCGTTCAGGAAAAACATCAATTTGATATTTCCGGTTTGCAGTATTTTATGGAAAAGGAGGTTGATGGCTTTAGTGGGACTCTTATTGTAGAAGAGTTTGCTGGCGGGCAATCTAATCCTACATATCTTCTTCATTCAGGAGGCCGACGGTACGTAATGCGTCGGAAGCCTCCAGGCACCCTCCTTAAATCTGCTCATGCCGTTGATCGTGAGTATCGTGTTTTAAAAGCACTTGAAGAAACGAATGTTCCAGTGGCTAAGACTTTTGCACTTTGCATGGACGAAGAAGTTATTGGTACAAGTTTTTATGTAATGGAGTATCTGGAGGGAAGAGTCATATGGGATAGTACTGCTGGGCCATATTCTCCTGAAGAGAGGGCAGGGTTCTGGAGTTCGGCCAATGACGCAATTGCAAGACTTCATTCTGTGGATTACGAGTCAGTAGGCCTTTCTGATTTCGGCAGGAAAGGAAATTATGTTTCCCGCCAGTTGAAGCGGTGGTCGGAGCAGTACGAGTATACTCGGCTTCAAAAGAATCCGTATATGGATAGCTTGATCGAATACCTGCCTAAAAACATCCCCGAGGAAGATGGAACCGCTTGTACGATAGTTCACGGTGATCCTAAAATTGATAACATGATGATGCATCCAGAGAAAGACGAGGTGATTGGTATACTGGATTGGGAATTAAGCACGCTTGGGAACCCGGTTAGTGACTTTGCCTACATGTGTATGCGCTATCGGGATTCTTTAAAAGATGTCGATCTCAAAGCTCTGGGCATTCCCAGCGAAGAAGAATACCTGGCTTCATATTGCAGGAGTACTGGTAGATCCGGGATTGAACATTGGGATTACTATATTGCTTTTAATATGTTTCGGTTAGCTGCGATACTTCAGGGCATCGCCAAGCGTTTTGTTGATGGGACCGCGGCGAGCCAGAACGCTGAAGAGGCCGGTCAGGGAGCCTATGATCTATCCAAACTGGCTTGGGCCCAGATCGACAAGTCAGTAAAGATTGACTGACAGGGACGCAAGTCCAAGCTCTCCAAGGGTTCGAAGCTGGGCTATGTTTTTAGGGTGTCGATACGGAGAATCTGTCTGGGTGGTGGAAATCCCATCAGAAATTTTGCAACTAGTGGCAAAGGGTAAAGAGCTGCCACTCTTTTAAACTCTTCACCGCTGACCGGTATAGCAATGGCTTCAAACCTATCGCCATTAATTTCGACTTGAATATAAGGATTCTTTAGTGCGTTTTTATACCACCTTCTGGTCCAGTGATGAGCAGATACATAAATTTTGTTGTAGGCTTCAAATCTGGCGAGCATTCGGCTTCTCGATTCTCCTGAATCGTCGGTGGTAGTTATTTTAATCATCGGTATTCCTGTGCCATCACTTTTTTCGAAAGATGGTTGGTAGATCCCTAGAAATACTGATTCAAAGAGAACAACAAAACTTCCGTATGCTAGCGCTCCAATCGTAGACCACTTAAGCAGGTTCATTTGAAACTCGTTTAAGAGAATGCTCGGCTACTTTTACCCACCAGCTGGCTCCCAACGTAAGGATCTGATCATTAAAGTCATATCCTGGGTTGTGAACCATGCAGGAACCTTCACCATCTCCGTTCCCGATCCAAATATAAGCTCCCGGTTTTTCCTTAAGCATAAAGGCAAAATCTTCGGAGCCCATTGAGGGGCGGTGATTGGAAATGAGTTGTTCTTCCCCGACCAGACTAATGGCCGCTTTTCCAGCAATCTCTGCTTCATCTTCGGAATTAATAGTGGGGGGATAACGACGTTCATAGTGAAAACATCGGGTCGCGCCAAATGCTTCGCAAATTTGCTGGCTAATTTCGCTCATCCTCTTTTCCAGCTCTTGCTGAATCTTTTCGGAGAAACATCGAGTGCAGCCGCTTATCTTTGCCTCGTTGGGAATCACGTTGTAGGTATCGCCAGCAGAAAACTGAGTTATCGATAACACGGCAGGATCCTGTGGGTCTAATTCTCTCGATATAATGTTTTGGAATGCGGCTACGATTTTTGCTCCGACTTGGATCGGATCTATTGAAAGGTGATGCATTGCCGCGTGACCGCCCTTTCCGGTAATCGTGATTTCAAAAATGTCAAAGGCTGCCATCATTGGTCCTGGTTTCACTGCAAAGTATCCTGTCGGTATGCCGGGTATGTTGTGCATCCCATAAATTGCACTGACGGGAAAGCGATCGAATAAACCTGCCTCAACCATTGCCCTTCCTCCACCTTCATTTTCTTCTGCGGGCTGAAAAACGAAATGAATCGTGCCTTCGAAATCGCCATGTTCTGCAAGGTATTTGGCGGCGCCTAGCAACATGGTAGTATGTCCATCATGACCGCAAGCATGCATTAGTCCTGGCCGGGTCGATTTGTAGGCGAAGGTGTTAGCTTCCTGTATCGGCAAGGCGTCGAGATCGGCTCGTAATCCGATTGCCATGTTCCCCCTCCCCCTCTTTAGGGTTCCAACGACTCCTGTTCCTGCAATGCCTTCTTCAACTTCTATCTTCTATTCGCGAAGCTTATCGGCAACAAATTTTGCCGTTCGATGTTCCTCGAAAGCCATTTCAGGATGGGCATGAATGTCCCGCCTCCATTCGGTCATTTCAGCTTCGATTTCGGCTATTTCTTTAATGATTTTCATCTTTTGAATTTTCACCGATGAGATCCAAGATTTTCTCTACATGATGATCGTAAATTCCCAGTACACGAAGAGTTGAACTTAGAAGCATAATATACTCCACGTTAGAACCGCTAGGCCCAGAAGCCAATTTTATCTGGTTCGCGATACTTTCGGGAGATAGGCATGGCGAGAAAAAGGGGTTTTCTGAACCAGCGATGTAGGTAATACCGTTTATGACAGCTCCACAGGATAACCTTGCCTCTATGTTCAGCCTTCGATAGCCGTTTTTTTCCCTTTCATCTAGCGCAAGAAGAATATTTTCATGATCCTGGTTCGCGATTCGGAAGGCTACACCCCAGCATCTGGCTTTATTTTTCGGTGTGATAGTGACGACCCTCCCCGGAAAATCTTTTGTTCCCCTGTGGTCCGTAGATTCTTGCCAGAATTTCCTTTCCCATCCATTAACGCATGCTGATGCGCTGGATTGATATGCAAATAGAGGGCTCCACATGATAGAGCCGTAACCAAAAATCCATAGATCATCCATTGATCTGATTTGCTCCCGAGTTGATCCGGGTAATGTATGCCATAACTTCGACTAGTCCATTTTTATCGTTATCTCCGCACACGAAGTCGGCGACCTTTTTTAGAGCAGGATCCGCATTCCCCATTGCAAAACCGTGTCCGCAACCGTTAACCATTGCTATATCATTCAGCTGATCGCCTGCTGCA
Organism: Gammaproteobacteria bacterium; assembly: GCA_002708765.1. Classification (GTDB taxonomy): domain Bacteria; phylum Pseudomonadota; class Gammaproteobacteria; order Pseudomonadales; family Azotimanducaceae; genus UBA9659. The sequence goes on from PAPD01000011.1 coordinate 81,561, forward strand.
CAGACTTCCTTCTCTTCAATTCTGAAATAATCGAGGAGTTTTTTAATCCCTGTCCACTTGTTTACGCCTGCAGGTGAAACTTCGCAGTAGTAGTTCGGTTTTTCAAATGCTGGTACGCAAATGAGGCTATATTGCCCAGGGTGTTTTTCTTCGATGCCCAACGAGAACCTCTCTAGATCTTTTCTCGATCCCAATACGCCGGCAACAAGGATTTTTTCCGAGCCAGAGACCAGATCAGCTTTCTGAGATACTGTTTTGTTTTGCTGGTGGTGTTTTCTTGTGACTTGGCTCCAGCTCTCGACATCGTCGATTAGGAAATCTGGTCCCTTCAGGGTGTCTGAATCTCTTTGTGCAAATACAGTAAGTTTCATCTCCCTAGCTATGCGTGCTACCGATGAGACATTATAGGAGTGCGAATAAAATGTCTCCCTCTGAGGCGTTTTGATTAGTGATCCTCCATTGCAGACGACGTAAGGTTCGAACCCAAGGTTATCTATCAGATTTCTGGAGGTTCTGTATCTTCTTCCGGTTGCTATAATTATTCTGACTTTTCCTTCGTCGTGCATTTTTTCCAGACTTGTTTTTGTCTGGGGGAGCAATTCATTATTGGGAAGGGCGAGGGTTCCGTCTAGATCCAAAGCGAGTAATTTAATCACGCGGTCCTCCTTAATTTCCGAGCCTGTATCTGAGCTTAACAATAAGAGAGTCTACCTTTCTATTGCTCCAGCTATCGGTGAGTAAATCTTTGAAGTTGCTTTGCGGTGAGTTAGGTAGATCCGAACCTCGAGTATAAACTACAAATAGGTCCGATAGAGGCGCTATTTCCCATCTGTATCTCGCCTGAAAAATTAGTTTGCTGATCGAGAAATCTCTTGACTCCTGGTCAGAGGCAACATCCTGAATCAGTCTTCCCGGTTCTTCAGGTGCAAACCACCGTCTTTTTTCGAATGCTTTGATTCCTACCCATTGTGTAGTTAAACGAAATTGCTGTTTCGGTGCGGGAGTGAATTCTATTTTCAACTCTGGCTCCCAGATTTCGGCCTTGAAAGTAGCAAGATCGCGATCACCTTGATATATCAACCAGCCAGACCGATTAGCGTAACTAATATCAAGTACAGCTGAAAAATTCGGTATGGGGCGCCAGGTAATATCATATTCTACATCCCTAGAACTGCCACCAATGTGCTCCTCTTCAAAGGACAGAGAAATGCCATGGCTTATTTTTCGAGATCTGTCAGACCGAAAGGAAAGCCCTGATTTAACCCTGTCTTTTATTCTGTATGTCCCGTTGCCTCGAGCGTTTCTGTCGTCCCACCTCGATGGCAGATAAGCTAAGCTGGCCCCTACCTTGTGATTTTTTTTAAATTCATAGCTTATGTTTGAGAAGAATCCTTTTCTTACGGCGAGATTTTCTCCGTTAAATTCATGGCGCATACCTAATTCGACTCTCCGCGATTTAACGCTCTTGAGATCTGATCTGGTCATTACAACCCTGTAACTTGCTCCATAGGTATCATTTCTGCGAAGAAAACCAAAATCGTTCAGATCAAATTCCGAATCATAGTATTCGAGGGAAAGGTCATGCTTGACCCCTTTCTTCGGAGTGAATCTTAAATCGAGATAGCTTCCGAAACCGGAGACACTATCTTCTTCGCTGTAAAGCGCTTGTCCATCAATTTTCCATTTAGCGTTCCGTGACAAAAAATGGCCATCGATTCCATGAACATATGCATCACCTTGAGGGTGTGCAACCAGAGTAGAAATCCAGCCGAAGCCCTTTCTTAATCCAGAATCGTTGTTTTCATATAGCAATCTCATTGCATGAAAGTCACGTCCTTTTTGCGATAAAGCGATTTCGTTATCACCGACAAAGCCTGTTAATAAGGAATCTTTTTCAATTGCACTCAAAATCCCGTATCGCAGTTTTCCTGCCTGACCTGTTATTTTTGCAGCGCCTAGTAGCTCCGTAGGTTTGGTTGCGGTGTCTCCAGAATACTCAAAATCCTCGATGCCTGGATCCAGGGGTGGACTGCCTATTCGTCTCGTATTGACCAGAAGTAAAGGATTTTTTCCCTTGCCGCCGCTCTTTCTTTCGGCTGAGGCAGTAAAAATCTCCTGACCCTCGAGAAAGAAGGCTCTTTTCTCAGAGAAAAACGTTTCGTAAGAGCTCAGGTTGACATCGACGTCGTCTGATTCGACGTTTCCAAAATCCGGGTTTACGGTTGCACTTAACTGGAGATTGCTCGATGGCCTCCAGAATATATCGAATCCGCTTTTGTGCTGGTCTCGATGAGCAAGAGAGTCATAGGATGAGGAAATGTACGGATAGAAGGTTGTGCTTTGTTTTGGGGAGATGTTGTTTACTAACAGTTTTTTTAATCCGCTCAGGAATATTGGTCCTGTGTCAGGGAGAGGGGGGATCTGCCAGCCTTCGCCTCGATGAGCTACCAGACGTTTTGCGCCGAAACCTATTGTTCTCTCTTTCCCAGCAAGCGGCATGTTGAACATGTTCCAGGAAAGAAAATACTCGGCGCTCCAACCTTTTTCTGATGTCTGGGTGGCGCCTTCCCAGGGCCCGTCCCACTCACGGCTGAATTTTCTTTCTGGCAAAGCTGTCCCGTCTGTCATAGCACCGCCGAGGTTTAGTGAAAAAAAGTATCCGTAAAGGCCCTGTCCGGAAGGATCAATAACGATGACCAGGCCGTCCCGATTTAGAAACTGATCTCTCGCACTAAGTCGCGCTATTAGCGTATCCCTTGGTTGATATAACTTAGCACCGATATATATGCCTCTTTGATCATATAAAATAGAGACATCGGTGTCGTATTCCGGCTTTTCCAGTGTGTCGGGCTCTACTACTTTAAAATCTGTAAGAAGGGTCCCAAGTTCCCAGACAGATTCATCTAGAACTCCGTCTACCGTAATTTTCTCGCGTAAGTTTGTTTCTTTGTTTATTGGGGTCGGCGCCATAGTTTCACTGATGGCTTTAGGGCTCGTCGCAAATAACAGAGCAAAAAACAGGGCAGAGAAAATTTTCACTTTATAAAAATCTACAAAAAAGGACTAAAATAGAGACTTAATCGACTATCGGTTATTTCGGAGTTCGCTCAGAGAAGTTCTCATGAGAGCCGATATTCGAAAGTAATTCTACTAAAAAGCACTGGTTTTTTCTACGTATGGTTAGGTTTGGAAAGATATATGAAAGGTCTGGGTTAGCCCTGTTAAATGGCCTCGCCAGGTTAGGTTCTTATGAATTGGCTGAAGTTCAATCGAGCGAGTCCTCTCAGCTAAAGGCAGATTACTATTTTACAAGCAATGATAGACCCACAGTCTTTTTTTTTCATGGAGGAAACTGGCGCTCATACAGAAAGGAAGATTATCGGTTTGTAGCTGATACCTTGGGCAGCATAGGAGCCAATACAGTGATCCCTGACTTGCTGAAATATCCGGAATACCGTTTTTCGACCATCCTCGAAGCTGCGGCGAAGAGCCTTGATTATCTGGTGGATTATCTAAACTTAAACGGAGATATTTTTGTCATGGGACATTCTTCGGGAGCCCAGATTGCCGCTTTGATAGCATTAGACAGCGGACTGTCGAAATTTAGGGCTAGATTAAGAGGGATGATCGGGCTGTCTGGCCCTTATGACTTTTTTCCTTTTTCAGATGAGGATCATTGGGATCTATTTGGTCCTGAGGCAGATTTCCCGCGTTCCCAGCCAGTAAATTACGTCACGCCGTCGGCTCCGGAGCTTTATCTTTTGCACGGAGCAGTTGATACCCGGGTCAGGCGAGGGAATTCTAAAAGCCTGATGGAAAAGCAATTGGAGGCGGGGGGCAAAGCTTCTCGGGAAGTATACTCTGATATGGGTCACGCGGACACTATTTTGTCTTTTTCTAGATTACATCGTCGCAAAAATGCACTGGTTCGTGATATACAGTACTTTATTAATACTCGTAAAACATTTGGGGAAAAAAATGGCAGTTAGTGAAGCTTCGTCTGATGAGATCCTAATCCAAAATCATGATCGCATTGTAGTGATAACGTTGAATCGACCAGAGAGAATGAATGCTATTAGCAGGGACATGCTTGAAGAACTCTCTCAGAAAATGACAGAGGCGAATAAAGACCCCGAAATTCGTTGTATCGTGCTCACTGGAGCTGGTCGAGGGTTTTGTGCGGGGTTAGATCTTGTAGATACTGCCAAGGGAGGTATAGGGTCGGGATCGGGATCGGGAAGTAACCGGCCTAAGCAGCTTTTTGATCTGCGAGACGCGCCGATCAATGTTATGTGGAATATCGATACCCCGATTGTTTGTGCGTTAAACGGTGCGGCTGCCGGCTATGGCATGGATTTGTCATTGCTTTGTGATATGCGTGTCGCTGCCGAATCGTCGAAAATGGCTGCTGTGACTGCGAAGAGAAATGTGGTTCCGGAAAGCGGAGGCACCTGGTTGTTGCCTAGACTGATTGGTTGGGCAAAGGCGGCTGAGCTTTATTACCGAGCCAGAGTGGTTGATTCCGCCGAGTGCTTGGAATTGGGTCTTGTTAATCTGGTGGTTCCAGACGATGAGGTCATGGACACGGCTATGCAGTGGGCTAGGGAGATTGCCGATAACGCTCCGATGGCGGTTCAGACCACAAAGCGTATGATGCGGATGGGCCTAGAGGAATCATATGATACTGCTGTTGATCATCTAATGGTCCATCTTGGAGCGATGTTTCAGAGCGATGATTTTCAGGAAGGGGTGAAAGCGTTTATGGAAAAAAGAAAGCCCGAATTTACAGGAAGGTAGAAATAAACTCGGTATTTTCGTTCCGGAATGAATAAAGGCGACCTTTAGTTGCCAAGTCGCCTTTATTTCAAGCAGGTTTTTTGTATGGTGGCCGCATAGCTTTTGCTAATTTGGATACTATTCCTGATTGAGTATAGATCGACTTAGTGTGGCTAAATGTTCTGAACCCTTCTTGACCGTGATATGCTCCCATGCCGCTGGGACCAACGCCTCCAAAAGGAAGGTCTTCCTGAGCAACATGCATGATCACATCATTTATGGTGACGCCACCCGATGTCGTCTCATCCAGGACTTTCCTCTGCTCAGCTTGGTTTGACCCGAAATAGTATAGTCCCAAAGGTCTGTCTTTAGAATTTACATAGGAAATAGTGTCTTCTAGTTGATCGTACTCCTTTACAGGTAATATTGGACCAAATATTTCATCCTGCATTACCTTCATTTCTTCCTTCGGATTGAATATCAAAGTCGGGGGGATACGAAAGTTCTCCTGCTGCGAGAAATCTTCATCAGCTGGATTCAATTCTACGACCTCCGCACCTTTTTCTTTGGCATCGGAAACCAGTTCATTCAGTCTATCGAAGTGGCTTTTGTTAATAACACTTGTGTAGTCAGGGTTGTCCTTAAGGTTAGGAAACATGTCGCTGACTGAATTCTTTGCATGCTCAAGGAATTCTTCTTTGCCCCCTTCTGGAAGGAAAACGTAATCAGGTGCTAGGCATATTTGACCCGCGTTCATGGTCTTTCCAGCCATTATATTATTGGCGGCTGTCTCGAGATCCGCTGATCTTCCTATTATAACGGGAGATTTTCCTCCAAGTTCTAAGGTAAGGGGCACAAGGTTCTCTGCTGCGCTTCGCATAATGTGTTTAGCGACTGAACCTGATCCGGTATATAGGAGATGGTCAAAAGGTAGTTCAGCGAAGGCTCTTCCTGTTTCGGGGCCTCCCAGAATCACCACCACCTCTTCTGAAGAGTATGCTTGTTCTACGAGCTCTTTGATTAGCTGAGATGTGGCAGGAGTGTACTCTGAGGGCTTTACCATTGCGCGGTTCCCAGCAGAAAACACCCCGGCGAGCGGAGAAAAAACGAGGTTAACCGGAAAATTCCAGGGGCTGATACAGCCAACTACACCTAGTGGTTGATATTCGATTCTTCCCCTCGCACCAAATAGTCCCAGTGGGAAAGTCACGCTTCTTCGTTCAGGTTTCATCCACTTTTTGAGATTTTTCTTTGCGTTCTCCAGAGGCCCTATGGATCCATCTATATCAGCAAGTTTGGATTGCTGATGGGCACGATGTCCAAAATCTGCGGCCATGGCTTCGACCAGTTTTTTTTCGTTTTCTTTAAGAAGGTTTATCGATCTGTCGATTCTGTCTATCCGCGTCTTTTCGCTTACATGTCCTTCTGAGAGAAAAGCAGATTTCTGTATTTTCAGTTTCTGGAGTAGCTCGCCCTTGCTGATTTCAGTTTCACTCATGACATTTTCTCGTGTGTCCAATTGCCGTTAGTTTATCAACTGTGCGGAGCTATAACTAATCGGTTTTCGCATTAATAATGACTTGGCTTAGGTCTGATAACAGATTCTACTGATTCGAGTGTTTCGTGCTAAAATTACATTAGTTTTTAAAAACTTAGAGGATGGGAAGAGCTTTGGGCAGGAATTTGTTCCAGAAAGTCTGGGATGACCATGTTGTGAGACGACTTGATAATGGTCAATACCAGGTCTTTATTGGTCTGCATCTTATTCACGAAGTAACTAGTCCACAGGCCTTTGGAATGTTGAGAGATAAGGGTCTGGGGGTAGCCTATCCGAGCAGAACTTTTGCGACGGTGGACCATATTATTCCGACAGATAATCAGTCGCGACCGCTAGAGGATCCAATGGCTGAGAAAATGATCCAGGTTCTCGGTCAATCGACGGCGGAACATGGAATCGAATTCTTTGAACCAGAATCCGGGTCTCAAGGTATTGTTCATGTTGTAGGGCCAGAGAAGGGGTTGACCCAGCCCGGCATGACTATATGCTGCGGCGATAGTCATACAGCAACTCATGGGGCCTTTGGCTGTATAGCGATGGGTATTGGCACCAGTCAGGTGCGGGATGTTCTAGCCAGTCAAACCTTGGCAATGGATCCTTTAAAGGTTCGTCGGATTAATGTTGAAGGAGATTTGACGGTCGGTGTGACCGCAAAGGATGTTATCCTGCATATTATTCGCCTACTTGGAGTGAATGGTGGTGTAGGTTATGCATACGAGTACGGTGGTTCCGCGATTCATTCCATGACTATGGAAGAGCGAATGACCGTTTGCAATATGAGCATTGAAGGCGGTGCGAGGTGCGGATATATAAATCCGGATGAAACTACTTTCAGTTTTTTAAGAGGTCTCGAAAGAGTGCCCTCGGGAAATAGTTTTGATGAGGCTTGCGAAAGGTGGCGTTCTTATGCCAGCGATGCAGATGCAAAGTTCGACGATGAATTGGTTATTTATGCGGGAGATATTCAACCGACCGTAACGTGGGGAGTAACACCGGCTCAGGCAATTTTTATCGAAGAAAAAATTCCGTCTCCTGAAAAAGCTGAGGGCCTTGACAAGAATCTGATATCTGATGCGCTTAGCTATATGAAGCTCAAGCCTGATGAGCCGATAAAAGGCACCAAGATTGATGTCGCTTTTATTGGGAGTTGTACTAACGGAAGAATTAGCGATTTCCGAGAGGTTGCGGCATTGCTCCCCGGCAAAAAAGTGGCGGGTTCCGTGAGAGCAATTGCAGTTCCCGGGTCGGAACAAGTAGATAAGATTGCGAAAGAAGAAGGATTAGATAAAGTTTTTGAAGAGGCCGGTTTCGAGTGGCGTAAGCCGGGATGTTCGATGTGCCTTGCAATGAACCCGGATAAGTTGGTTGGCGAAGAGGTGTGTGCGTCGAGTTCCAATCGAAATTTTATGGGAAGACAAGGTTCTCCGACAGGAAGAACGATCTTGATGAGTCCGATAATGGTAGCCGCCTCGGCAATTTCCGGGAGCGTTTCTGATGCACGTGAAATATTTGGGTTGAGTGAGGAGGTGGTGTGAGTTTTGAAAAAATAGCTGGGCGAGGAGTTTATGTTAAAGGCAACGATATTGATACTGACAGAATTATCCCTGCGAGATTTCTTAAATGTGTCACTTTTGATGAGCTGGGCCCGTCTTTGTTCTACGATGAAAGGTTTGATGCGGAGGGGAAATCAAAAGACCACCCGCTGGATAAAGAAGAGAATAGTGGGGCCGAGATCCTGATATCCGACGACAACTTCGGATGCGGTTCGAGCAGGGAGCACGCTCCTCAGGCAATACAGAAATTTGGGTTTAGGGCTGTTATTGCTGGATCTTTTGCAGAAATTTTTCATGGCAATTGTACTACTCTTGGAATCCCGTGCCTTGTAATGAGCCAGGATGATAGACGTGATCTAGCAAGTGAGGTAGAAAGGGATCCTGAGGCCGAGATAGTGATTGATCTGGAAGAGAAAAAAATCATTTGCTCAAATAAAATCTATTCTGTCGAAATGAAAGAGTCGGCTCGAGAGTCGCTCCTCACAGAAACTTTTGATCCGCTCGATAATCTGCTTAAGGCTAAGGATCAAATTCAGGCGACTGCTATAAAACTGGGTTATTCATAGGCACTGTATTGTGGCGAGACAAAAAATAGAAATTTATGATACGACCCTTCGTGATGGCACTCAAGGAGACGGAATCAATTTGTCCTTGGCGGACAAGCTAGAAATTACTCGGGAGCTAGATGATTTCGGGGTAGATTTCGTAGAAGGAGGTTGGCCAGGTTCAAATCCTAAGGATAACGAGTATTTTTCCAAGGTTCGTGGGCTGGGATTGAATAACCTCAAAGTAGTTGCTTTTGGTTCAACGCATAGAGCGGACGTTTCGCCGCAAAAAGATAAGTTTCTTGGTGAGTTAATATCCTCGGAAGCCGATGTTATCTGTATTTTTGGAAAAACCTGGGATCTTCATGTCGAACAGGCCCTAAGAATTTCTCCCCAGAAAAACCTTGATATGATTGGTGGTTCGGTAGCTTATTTAGCCAAAGCTACCGGAAAACCAGTTTTTTACGATGCAGAACATTTTTTTGATGGGTACAAAAGCGATCCAGAATACTCGATACAGACTTTAAGGGCAGCTTGGGAAGCTGGAGCTCATCGGATTATTCTATGTGACACTAACGGCGGGGTAATGCCTAGCGAGATCGCCACTGCAATAAGAAATATCAGAGAAGAGTTTTCCGGTATACAGTTGGGAATACACGTGCACAATGATGGTGGCCTTGCAGTTGCTAATACGCTTCGGGCGGTAGAGGAAGGGGTAGTCCAAGTTCATGGAACGATTAACGGTATTGGCGAGCGTTGCGGCAACGTTGACTTGACTACTATTTTGAGCAATCTTGAACTTAAGATGGGTTATCAGTGCTTGCCTGAAGGACGACTTAGAGGCCTCACTAATCTGTCAAAAAAGATCTGGGAGTATCTTGGACGAGATGGCCCTGCAGGACAACCTTTTGTTGGGGCTAGTGCTTTCGCTCATAAGGGAGGTGTTCACGTTAGTGCGGTGCAGAGAAACCCCGAGACATATGAACATGTTGATCCGGAGTTATTAGGAAATGCTAGAAGAGTTCTTATTAGTGAATTAGCTGGTGGTTCTAATCTAAAAGCAAAACTGGCTAATCGCTACCCCGAAATAGAAAATAGGGGAGCGGTAAAAGCAATATTAAACGAAGTCCAGGATAGAGAACATGCAGGCTATTCTTTCGAAAGTGCTGACGGGAGTTTCGATATCCTTGTTCGGAAACACGTGGGCAAATACCAACCTGTTTTTGAGCCCGTATACTTCCGGATTTATTCACCTAGTAATGACGAGCAATCTGATACTGACGGAACTATCGAAGCAAGTGTCAAGATCAAAGTTGATGGTCGGATTGAGCTCTGTGCTGCTGAAGGGAACGGGCCGGTAGACGCGCTAAACCGGGCTATGCAAAAATCCTTGAAGGAAAAATACCCCGTCGTATCCGATCTTCATTTGACCGACTTCAGTGTCCGCGTAATTAATAGCACTGAAGAGACCGCGGCGAAGGTTCGGGTTTTTCTTGAGCACTCTTTCCAGGGAGAATTATTCGGAACAGTCGGAGTCAATGTAGATATCATTAAAGCAAGTTGGAATGCGCTTGTTGAAGCATATCAATATGCTTTGCTGAATCATGTTGATTTTGTGAAAGAACTTTCACCAGATGTTCCGGGAGACAAACCCTGAGAAGGAGCCAATAAAAAGTAATATGGTTTGGGAAAGAAGGTGGAATCCTCTGAGGGAGGAATGGGTTACGATAACTGGCCATAGGAATAGCCGGCCCTGGAGTTCTCCTGAAAAAAAAGCTTTGCACCCGAGGGTTGTATCTTATGATTCTGATTGTGGTTTGTGTCCGGGAAATATTCGGATTTCTGGCGAAAGAAATCCACAATATGAAGATATTTTTGTCTTTGATAACGATCACCCTGCTTTCAAGCAACCCTCGCCGCCTAGAGAGCAATCAGGAGATTCCCGATTTGTTTCGGCATCCGCAGGGGGGGTCTGCAGGGTTTTATGCTATTCCCCCAAGCATAATCGGAATCTCTCAGAGTTTAGCGTTGATCAGACCAGAAAATTGATTGATGTTTGGATTGATCAGACAGACGAGTTAAAGAATCTTCCTGGAATCGAGCAAGTACTTATCTTTGAGAACAGAGGTGAGTTGGTTGGTGTTTCCAATTCTCATCCACATGGTCAGATATATGCTACGGAGTTTTTAATGGAAGGGATTCGCAAGGAATCGATGGCATTTGAGAAAGCATCGGAACCCTTGATGCAAAGCTTGCTGTCTGCAGAACTCCGTGATGGAAGAAGAGTGATTTATGACGGATCTGAAATTGTGAGTTTCGTCCCATATTTTGCGAAATTCCCCTATGAAGTATTTATAGTGCCTAGGAGCAAGCATCGCTTTGTTTCTAGTCTGTCATCAAATGAACGGAATGATTTAGCTCGAGCCCTGAACGATATTCTGCGACGCTACGATAATATGTGGGGGGTTCCTTTTCCTTATATGTTGCTCTTTCACCAATCTCCCTGCAATGGAAATCATCTTTCATATCACTCCCATATTCAAATCCACCCTATCTTGCGGGCGCCAAATTTGCCCAAATATCTAGCTTCAGTCGAAACGGGTGCCGGTCACTTTCTAAATGATGGTAGCCCTGAAGACAAGGCAGCCGAACTCAGAGCGGTGGCGCTTGATAAGATATAGAATTTTTTGTTTGATTGTTATGTAAAATTTGGGTTCTGAGATTTTTCTGGTTCGGGGGAAGTTCTATGCCAGCTTTTTAATAGTTGCCGCTATATTAGATATGTCCAGTTCCCCGGGGAAATCGCCGCAATCATGTTTCGAATAAAGTAGCGTCCCTCCATAATAAACATCAAAAATTCCCTTGTCTCCCGCTACAAGTTCGACCGAGTGATCTAAGCCAAATTCTTTCAGTTTTGCGGTCAGACTGACCGCCTCAGGTTTATAGTTTCACTGAGCGCAGTAGACAACTTTGATTTTTTTCATCAAATATCCTTAAAAGTTTTTGACTCTGTTTTGCATATCCGGATCAGGGCCGGGAGATTTTTCTCTTTCAAAAATTTTTCCTTCTTCGTACCCCATGCTCATGCCTTGGTTTACCAGAAACTTATCTGATCTAAGTGTGTGCCAGGAATTTTCGATGATACTATTAGCTATTTCTAGTGTCCTGGCTTGCAGGAATTCGTCCGCGACACATTCGTTTGCTAATCCTATTTGAGTGGCTTCTTCTCCTCCCACTATTCTTCCCGTATACATCATCTCTTTAGTTTTCAGAGGACCAATTCTTCGAGTGAGACGCTGACTCATGCCCCAGACGGGAACCATGCCCCACTTGCCATGAGTGTCAGCGAACTTTGCTGAAGGGGAGGTAATCAGCATGTCGCAGGCTAGAGCAAGCTCTAGAGAACCGGTAAAGCAATGTCCATGGACCGAAGCTATAACTGGTTGTGGCAAGTTTTCGATCATGTCCAGGGTTTCTGCCTGAAAATGGCGAGAAGGAGCTTTTTCGCCTGCTTGGATGGCTTTAAGATCATTTCCTGCTGAAAAAGATCTCCCTTCACCTCGCAGAATTACGCAACCCACTCTATCGGTCTCGTTCGAAATGTTTTTTACCTGCTCATGCAATTCGATAAAAAGCTTGGGGCTTAGGGCATTCAGTGCCTCTGGTCTGTTCAGTGTCAGGATCGCTATTCCGTCTTGGTCTGATCTATTAACTAGGTTTGTCATTACTTTTCCCCATTTTTGCTAGATTTTGCGGGATTTGTTAGTGGATGCCAAGTAGGTCAGTGTATCCTAAGGTGTTGAGGAGAACGAACATGAAAAACATTCCTGTGTCCGTTGAGTGGTGTGACAACAAATTATGTTTGCTGGATCAGCGTAAACTACCACTTGAAGAAGAAACAGTCATTTGTGAAACACTGGATCAGGTCTATGAGGCTATAAGAACTCTTACAGTAAGGGGAGCGCCTGCCATAGGAATTGCTGCCGCATATGGCAGTATTTTAGGGCTGGAAGATACCAGCGTAGATGAAATCAACCGAGTTTTCGATTTTCGCCTGAATCGTTTGGTCCACGCTAGGCCTACCGCCGTTAATCTTTCCTGGGCGCTTGAAAGAATGCGGTCTTGCTGGAAATCTAACAATGATAATTCCGATATATATGGGTGTTTGCTCAAAGAAGCAATCAAGATTCACGAAGAGGACAGAGCAGCGTGCCGCGCTATTGGAGAAAATGGTTTGGATCTAGTGAGAAGACACCCTAATCTTCTTACTCACTGCAATGCAGGAAGCCTTGCGGTTTCCGAATTGGGTACGGCCTTGGCACCTATATATCTTGCGAAAGAGAGAGGGTTTGATGTCCATGTGTATGTTGACGAGACGAGACCTTTGTTGCAGGGAGCGAGGTTAACTGCGTTTGAACTTGAACGGAATGCGGTTCCTTGTACTTTGATATCCGACAATATGGCGGCTCATATAATGAGCGAAGGGAGGGTTGATATGGTTATAACCGGAGCTGATAGAATTGCTGCCAATGGAGATGCCGCGAATAAGATCGGGACGTTAAGTCTAGCAATTTCTGCCAATTATTTCGGTATACCTTTTTATGTAGCGGTGCCTCTTTCAAGCGTAGATCCGGACACGCAGTCGGGCTCGGATATAACGATAGAAGAAAGAGACGGAAGCGAAGTGACTCATTTGGGAGACATGCGTGTTGCTCCTCGCTCTGTTTTGGCTAGATCTCCCGCTTTTGATGTTACCCCTGCGGAATTGATTGCCGGTATAGTGACGGAGAAAGGTATACTTACTCCTCCTTTTGGCCATGCTATCCAGAAAATTATGAACTAATTGTGTGAGCGAGGACACTTACATTAAACAGGGAGATATTTTTTGACCAAAAAAGCGCTCGTTTTATTTGTTTCTGTTACTGTTTTCATTTTTGTTGGTCTGTTTTATTTCTCTTATTTTTCTTCTGACAATCAAACAAGCGAAGAAAAAATCGAGAAATTTGAGAGGAGTATTCCGATAGAGACTGAGGCCTCTGTTCCAGTTTCCGATGGAAGGAAGGTTAATGAAGAACCCTTTTTTTCGAGACATGAAAACAAGGGAGAAGAGGTCATTAACGAGCCCGAATTTTTTCTCCCTATTCTCGACGAGTCAGATCCTATGGTCCGGCAAGCTTCTTCAAGTATGACTAGTCGCGCCGGTCTAGCAGGCCTCTTATCTGCAGATCAGCTACTGCGGAAATTTGTAGCGATTACTGTTAATGCAGCCAGCGGGAAAGTTGCACGAGAAGCAATTTCGCACTTAATCCCGGACCAGCCGTTTCGAGCGAGAGAAATTGGAAAAGATGAGTTTGAAATCGATTATCGATCTTATGACCGTTTTAATAATATGGTTGACCTGATTTATTCGATCGACAGTCGTCGGGCGGCAGAGTTTTATTTCTTGGTCAGGCCGCTTCTTATTGAGGCTTTTAAAGAGCTGGGATATCCCGAGGATGTCTACGATAAAGTTGTTTTTAAAGCTATTGAAAAAATTTCTGAAACTCCTGATTTTGCTGAGCGAATTATTTTAACTAGGCCTGTTGTCATGTATCAGTATAAGGATCCTGGTTTGGAGAAATTGCCGCCCTTGCAAAAGCAGGTTATGAGAACAGGGCCAAGAAACAGCCAGTTATTAAAAGAAAAAGCGGCCGAATTTGGGCGCGAGTTAAAGTCTGTACTTGATCAATAAGTTTATGGATACAAGTATTATTTATTTAACGTTTTAAGAGAATGGAACGTTTCTAACGGACTAGCTTATCTTTCAGTCATTGCTGCGGATTGAGCTCTTCTTAGAGGGTTAAGTATGTAGTCCATAACCGTTTTTTCTCCTGTAATAATATCCACTGACGCCATCATGCCAGGAATAATCGGTAGTGGATTCGACTCTGTTCCAAGGTAATTTTTCTGGGTCCGGACTTGAACTTTGAAATAGGGCCCACCTATTTGATCGGTTATAGAATCTGCACTAATCAGTTCTATTACAGAATCCAGACCTCCATAGATTGCGAAATCGTAGGCTGTTAGTTTAACCTTGGCCTGTTGCCCAGGGTATACGAAAGCAATATCTGCTGGCCTTATGCGGGCCTCGATAAGTAAAGTGTCGTCTGTAGGAACTATATCGACAAGTGCCATTCCAGGTTGGACTACAGCCCCTATGGTATTGACGAGAACCTGATTAATAGTGCCATTAACTGGCGATTTTACCTCGGTCCGGCGGACTCTGTCTTCAAGCGCGACATTTGAGACATTTGTTTTTTTTAGTTCGGTTTTGGCGATATTAAGTTCGGCCTGCGCTGCACTGATAAACTGTTGGTATCTTTCCTGAATTTTTTTCTCAGCTTCCTTCACCGCTGCTACTGAACCCTGAATGTCCCCCCTTGTTTCCTCTAGTTTCCCCAGCGATTCGTTGACCGCAGCTTCTAGTTGAAGCAGCTCTACGTGAGACACAGCGCCCGTTTCTACCAGTGGTTTATTTCGTTCAAATATGTTTTGTGAAATTTGGGCATTTTTGTAAAGTTGTTTCTCTCTATCTCGAAGTTTGGCGAGTGATGTTGTGAATTGAGTCTTTTGTTGCTTGAGAATCTCTATCGATGATTCGAGTTCCTGTTTGCGTATTTGGTAAAGCTTGATTTCATCGCCAAAATAAACCCCTGGTTTGTCGTTAAGGTAACTTTCGTCGGTAAATCTTTGTCCTTCTATTTCTGCCGTAAGCCTAGCTATTCTTGCGACGAGCGCGTTGCTTGTTAGCTTTCCTTCTCGATAGGACGATGCAAAATGCGTGTCGTCGAGTGTAAGCATTGTTTGGCCCGCCTTGACACTTTGCCCGGGTTTGACTTTAACGCTTGTCAGTATTCCTCCCTCAAGGTTTTGAACTACTTGTACCTGGCCTGAGGGAATTACTCTTCCCTCAGCACGTGCGACTTCTTCAAGGGTGGCGAAGTTAGCCCATACGATAGCAGTGATGGCGAAGAAACTTCCCAAAATCAGGATCAGGTGTCCCGAGAGCGGCAATGATTCTAATTCCGCGGCGACGTTTGCGGTCATGAACTCTATATCATTTCTAGGTGATTTGAAGGCCATCAGTCGGTGCTCGGTTTTTGTGAGAGCATATCCAGCACCTTCTCTTTTGGTCCGTCAGTTACAAGTTGTCCGTTATCAAGGACGAGAATTCTGTCTACTAGCGATAGCATGGAGGCTTTATGCGTGACAAGTATTAAGGTCTTGTCTGAAATGTAATCAGAGAAGTTTTGCCGGAATTTTTTTTCGCTCGTATTGTCCATCGATGCAGTGGGTTCATCAAATATTAGAATATTCCCTCCGTTCAGTATGGCTCTCGCGATACCCAATCCTTGCCTTTGTCCCCCTGAAAGGTTTGAGCCTCTTTCTCCAACATTAAGATCAAAGCCCATTGGATGCCTATTAATAAAATCGCTAATTCCTGTAATCTCTGACGCTTTTATAATGTCTTCGTCTTTTGTCATTCGGGAGCCAAGGACAAGATTTTGTTTGATCGTTCCACTAAAAAAAGAGACCTCCTGTGGAACGTAGCTAATATTCCTTCTGATGTCTCGCGGGTCTATCTGGTTAAGATCAGTGTTGCCTAGCAATATTGAACCTTCTCCAGGGTTGTAAAACCCCATCAGTAGTCTTTGGATTGTTGATTTACCAGACCCTGTCCTTCCTAATACCGCTATTTTTTCGCCTTTTTGAATTTTAAAAGATATGTTCTTTAATGCAGGGACTTGCTGCCCTTCATAACTGAATCCGACATTTGCAAATTCTATTTCAGAGCCGAGGTTTTTTCTCTTTAGAAAATTCTTGTTTGCTGGTCTCTCTACTTGTAACTGCATCACTCGATCGATTGCTGAGAAGGCGGATTTCGAATGATGGAATCTCGTAATAATTCCAGCGACCTGGTTCATTGGTGCGAGGCTTCTTCCCGTTAGTATGGTGCACGCAATTAGACCCCCTACCGTTAAATCTCCTGCAACTATTGCGTAGACACCCAAGGTCACAATTGAAATCGTGGTTATTTGCTGAATCAGTTGAGTAGCGTTGATAATTCCAAACGAAAGCAGTCTCGATCTTAGGCCTAGTTTTGCGAGCCGAACATTATGTTTTTCCCAACGCTGTTGCATTGTTCCCTCTGCGCCCAATCCTTTGACTGTTTCGATTGAGCTTAGAACCTCTATTAACATTGCATTTTTTTCGGCTCCTTCCTTAAAGGAGGCGTTAATATAATAATGTAGCCTTCTTTGGAGAAAAAACCCTACGAGCAAAATGGTTGGGATCGCCAAGATGGGCACTAATGCGAGTGCTCCTGCCAAGGACCATATCAGAACAATGAACAGAATGACGAAAGGGAGATCAATAAGTGCCACGAGTGTTGTGGAGGTAAAGAAATCTCTAAAACTATCAAATTCCTGGAGGTTGTTCGCGAAATAGCCCACCCGACTAGGTCTTTCTTCGAGTTTTATGCCCATTACCCGACTAAAAGTACTTGCGGAAAGTATAACGTCTGCTCGTTTTCCAGCTGCGTCGATAAAATATCCGCGCAAAGATTTCATTACAAAATCGAATAGAAATACAATCGCGACACCGGAAACCAATACCCATAATGTTTCCAAAGCATAGTTTGGGATCACGCGATCATATACGTTCATGATGAAAAGCGGTGTGGCGAGTGCGAAGCAGTTAATCAGTAAAGATGCTAACAAAACTTCGGCGTATACACCTTTGGAAATGCTGATAACGCTCCAGAACCAGTGAGCGGTGATATTTTTTTCCGAAAGATCTGGTTTGATGAAAAAACAACTGCCAGAATATTCATCCTCTAGTTCAGCTAGATTTACAACGTTTTCGGCTTCGTTTTCTCCGGGGATGATAATTTTTGCTTGATTTCCATCCACTTCCATGAGCACGCCGACTTTGTTTCCTTGCAATTCCAGTATGACGGGCAGTGTGGAAGGCGGGATCGAATCTAGTGTGCGTTTTTGTGCAGATGCCTTTAGACCTGATTTAACTGCTGCTCTGATGAATAAATCTGTGTCCAGCTTCTCATCGACAATAGGCAAGCCAGCGGCTATGTTTTCCTCGCTCCTGGGGCTCTGATATATTCTTGTTATCAGTGCGAGGGTTGCAAGACGGTTATCTCGATTGTCTGGATCTCTGTTGATCATCGGTTGAGTATAACACTCTAATATTGTGACAATTTCGGTTTCTTACGACGCCATAATTTTCAGGGCGCCTTCATATATCGGTCTAACTCTGCATGAAAATGGCCTATTCGTTGTTCTTGACCAGATAGAATTGCGCCGCGAAATCCTGCGCTCTCAATTCCTTCTTGAATCTGGGTAAATAGATAACTGTCCTGATCAAATAGTTCTCCTAATCCACCCTCACGCCAGTCAACTTCAATAGTTTCCGCCGATGTTTGGACTTGCAGATCTGCTTCTTCCGGCAGTCCCATATAAGATGGAGGTCGGATGTCTTTATTTTTCTGGGGGTGCATAAGGATAATAATGTCGAAAACAAATTTCCTTGGATCATGGATATGCGGTCGAAAATAGAGGAGATTAGCCCCTTCGGGATGCAATCCGAGCAGAATGTTAGGGAATATAGAGTAATTCCAGTCATCAGTGAGTTGGCCATCGACAAACTCGGACCAGTCCAGTCCGAGCTGTTTGGCTCGGATTCTTTTTGCCTTCTGTATGGCTGCTCGGACTTCGCTAGGTTTGTTTTGATATTTTTCCGGATCAATGCCTACCTCTTTCATCAGTGCCTGAAGCCCTTGGTTGGTTTCATCGTTTTCCAGTCTTGGGCTTTCTTCACCAAATTTTGTTATCGCTCGGGTCATTCCATTTGGATAGAGATCGATCTGAGAGTGATAATCATTGAAGACGGGAAGGATTTGTGGGTGGATACAATGCACATGGTATGCCTCGGCGAAACCATCGAACCCGACTTTCCAGTTGGCGTCCCAAGTCGAAGTTAATCTGCGAACAATTCTCATGTCTTTGAGTCTGTATGGGATCGCATGCTCGGGCAACGGGCCCAGTTGATCTATTAGAGGTTTTGCTTCCCAGTCCATATTGATAAACACGAAGCCTTCCCAGATTTCGCAACGAACCTCAGACAGGCTCAAGTCACGTGCCAAAGCTTCTTTCCTGAAGGTTTCCTTGTCAGTTACAGATGTAACTCTGCCATCAAAATTAAAGCTCCAGGCATGAAAAGGGCAGCTGATGCTGTCTTGAAGATACCCTGATCCCTCGGCTACTAGTCTGTTGCCTCGATGAGGACAAACATTAAAAAAGGCTCTTATCTTATGGTCACTTCCTCGAATTACTACAAAGCTTTCTCGACCTATCTTGAACGTAAAGAAGTCGCCCTGGCTCGGGATATCCTCCTCTCGTCCCGCCCAGTTCCATACCTTGGCCCATAAACGTGTTCTTTCCTGTTCCATCCATGTCAACGAATAGTACCTCTCCGGAGATATTGGTCCGCTACCATTGTCTATGAATGGTGCTTTCGCTTCATGGCTGTCAGTCTTTGCTTGCGGATTGACGGGAAAGTTTGTTTGGTAGTCATAGAGTTTTTTTTGTTTCATAAAGTCTATCTTCCTTCCATTATTTTTGATGGCTAACTTTTTAAAACGTTAACCGTCCATAATCAGAGGGTCTTCAAATGAGGTATATCTAACTCCTTTTTCTGATGCTTTGTGAAGAGCCTGCGCCGTCATGCCCGGTCCAGTTTCTATGAACTCGATGGTTTTTCCATCAGGATCTCTCATTACACAGAATTTTGATCCGGAAATCTGCCCTTCTTCTCCCAGCATAGGAGGAGTGTGGAAGTCGTATCCTGCCGCCGACATTCGTTTGTAAACTCCGTCAAGATCTTCCACTTCAAAACACATGTAGACGTAGCCTACGTCATCCTGCCTTCCACTGAAATCGCGGCCTTTAGGGATGAATTCGAGTAATTCGATCGCAAAATCACCCACCGGGAGAAGAGCTGCCCTGTGGGTATGCGGTGGCATTCTTAATACTTGTTCGCCGCTAGGACCTGAAACTTCTAGAACCAGGCCAGGTTTTAGTCCGAAAGCAGTGGAGTACCACTCAACTGCCTCCTCAAGATTGCTCACGGTTATTCCGCAGTGATGTACTCTCACTGATTCAGTCATGCCTTTCCTCTCATTTTTATTATTTTTCTTGTCTCGCCAGGGCCGGTCAGCAAGGCAGAATTTGCTGAGATCTTTATTACAAGTAAAGTTTTCTTATCTCGCAACTCCCTCCTGATTTCTTTTTCAAAATTACCAGGGGTGTATATCACCATTCCATTTATAGAAATTCCCCGAGTCTTCTTTCGTTAAACCGGCGATAACTTTTCGTATTCCTGAGGCACTTTCTTCTGATGTAATCTCGGCCTGAGGCCCACCCATATCGGTTTGTACCCAGCCAGGGTGCATCACCGATACGGTTATCGGATCCCCAGCCCAGTCCAGAGAAAGAATTTTCCCGATTTTCCCCACTGCTGCCTTTGTGGTGGAGTAGATGTACATTCCGCCCATTGGCCATGTTGATGCTCCTAACTGGCTTGACAGAATCATCAGGTTTCCGTTTCCGGATTCGATCAGATTTGATTTAAATGCCCGTGCCACCAGTGCCGGACCGATAGTGTTTATATTGAGAGTGTTGTGCCACTCCTCGATATCCAGATCGTCTAGCGTCTGGTGCTGACCACCAGTTGTTCCTGCCACAATAATAAGGGTATCTATCAGACTATCACCGATATTTGATCTTGCTTCTTCAATGGATTTGGGGTCACCTATGTCAAGTTGTTTAATTGTTATGTGGTCTGACCCCTTGGCTAACGTATCCAGTTTTTCCGCTGCTGCAGTGTCTCGGGCGCATGCGATGACGTGATCCCCGGCTTCGGCATACTGTTTAGTTAATTCCAATCCTATTCCTCGGCTAGCGCCGACGATCATTACCTTAGACATAGTTTGTTCCCTCCTTGATTTTTAGTTATCTTGTTATTCTGGAAGCTGTAAAGTCAAGTATTTGTCTTTTTCTTGGAAATTATCCTGATTTATTACCTTGGAGGTGGAATCTGTGGATCTGCCAGTTTGTAGGAAGATAATTCAAAATGCCTGGGTTGTTAAGAATGTTGAAGAAGCTTGTCTTAGATGGGCTCGCGATATGGGTGTCGGACCTTTCTTCATTAACGAATTTGATATGGATGTCTTTGAATACCTCGATTATCGGGGAGAACCTTCTGAGCTTCGGTTAAAGGTTGGGGTGGCTCACGCAGGAAATGTGCAGATTGAGCTTATTGAATCAACGACCAGAAAGAGTGCATACCGGGATTTGGTGCCTGAAGGTTCTAGCGGATTTCATCACATGTGCGTTTCTACCTTGGATTTTGAAGCCGATAGGAACTATTTCGAAGCCCTTGGTTATGTCTCAGCGACACGCGGTAGAATGGGTGATCTGGAATTTGCCTACTACGATACTCGCACTCTGTTTGGTTGCATGTTCGAGGTTGTTACCCGAACCAAGGAATTTGAGGAACGGTACGAAATGATCGCTCTTTCTGCGAGGAGCTGGGATGGGAAGGACCCTGTTCGTTAGGATCCAATAGTTACTGCCCACCTAAAATTTTCAATCGGGGAGGCCGAGAACTCGCTTCGCTATAATATTTAGTTGTACTTCGCTAGTCCCACCTTCTATGGAATTCGCTTTTGAGCGAAGCCATTCACGTGTTGTTGATAGTTCTCGCTCGTCATAGCCATCTCCTTCCCATCCTAACCCTCTGGTGCCAAGGATATTGAGCATGACTTCGCAGCGGTTCTTGTTCTGTTCGGTACCATAATATTTAAACATTGATGAAGCCGGCGAAGGGGCAGAGGTTGTTTTGGCTTCATCAGCAGATCTTTTTAGTGTTAATGAAAAAGCCTTTCCGTTCATCTGGTGTTTTGTTATACGTTCTCTCACTGCCAAGTCCGCTATTCTTCCATTTTCTTCACCCAGATATTTCTTAGCCTGGTTTTCTATGGAATTGGCCGTGTTTTTAGATCTGCCTCTAGTGCCCATGCCTGCAACCATATTTCTTTCGTGTTGCAAAAGTTTCTTGGCGATCGTCCAGCCTTCGTTTTCTTTTCCTACCAAGTTGTTTCTGGGTACTCGGACGTTGTCAAAAAATGTTTCGCAAAAAGGTGACGCCCCGCTAATAAGTTTGATCGGTTTTGTGGAGACTCCGTGTGATGACATATCAAATAGAATGAAACTGATCCCTTCATGCTTCGGCGCTTCGGGATCTGTCCTTACAAGACAGAAGATCCAGTCCGCAAAGTTGGCGTAGGACGTCCAAACTTTTTGTCCGTTAATGACGTATTCGTCTCCTTCCGCGATCGCCCGGGTTTGGAGACTGGCGAGGTCGGATCCTGATCCTGGCTCGCTGTACCCTTGGCACCAGCGAATTTCACCGCGCACAATTTTAGGAATATGTTCAAGTTTTTGCTCTTCGGTTCCATATTCGAGCAAGACTGGTCCAAGCATACTGATCCCGAAGGAAACCAGAGCAGGACGTGCATTAATTCTTGCCAACTCCTGGCGGAGCACCATATTTTCCTCGTGTGTTAAACCACCTCCACCATATTTTTTCGGCCAGGTTGGACACGTCCAGCCTTTGCTGCCCATTGCTTCTAACCATAGTTTGGCATCATGATTTGGGAACGTGGGGTCTTTCCCTCCCCAGACCATCTCTTCCTCTTTCCCGGCGCTTCTTAATCCCTCTGGGCAGTTAGCCTCTAACCATTCTCTTACTTCTACGCGAAATGATTCCATTGTTTCTCCTTTCCTACCCTTCGACCAGTCTGACAGGCGTTCCATTTATGAAATTTTGAATATTTTCTCGAGTTTGCTGGATTAATCTCTGCCTGGATTCTAACGCGCTCCACGCTATATGGGGACTTATTATCAAGTTAGGTATGTCTTTGGTTAGCAGAGGTTCGCTGTTACCGGGCGGTTCGGTTTCGAGAACATCAAGGCCTGCGCCTCCAATCTGTCCTGTAGACAATGCCTCAACTAAATCGGCTGAATTGATTAGTCCTCCACGAGCTGTATTAATAAGAAGAGCGTGGTTTTGCATTTTTGTCAGAACATTTTTGTCTATCATGTGAAAATTTTCCTTGGTTAGAGGACAATGCAAACTAAGAAAGTCGCTGGATGCCAGCGTTTCTTCAAAGGAAGTCCTGCCAGGCCTCGCGGGTTTGTTCTTTCTTTCACTAATAAGAATTTCTGCACCCAGCACCTCGATGATTCTGCTTACAGATTTCCCTAGTTCTCCGTAGCCTATTACGCCAAATTTTTTTCCGGATATTTCTTCTATGGGGTGTTTTAGATAGGCAAATGTATCGGATTTCTGCCAGGCTCCTTCCGAGATATCTACTGAATACTGGCCCACTTTGTTAGTGAGAGAGAGTAATAGTGCGAGGGTATGCTGAGTCACTGAAGATGTGCACCACCCCCGCACGTTGCTTACTATAATATTTTTCCTGCTTGCTTCCTTAAGTTCTATGTGATCCGTGCCCGTGGCTAGGACGCTAATAAATTTTAACTTCTTTGCTAATCTTATATCGGACGCGTTGAGTACTACCTTGTTAGTAAGAATTATTTCAGCATTGGAGATCCGCTCGGCCACCTTTTTTGTTTCTGTTTTTTCATAAACTGTCCACGAACCAGGAAGCTTGGTTATGGGCTGCAGATCAATGTCGCTGCCAAGGGTTTTTGCGTCTAAAATGACTCCGCGCATGATCAGTTGTCTGTTAGTGCCTCGTTCCACTCCTCAATCCGTTCCGCGCATTGATCAAGTATTTCTTCGAAGTCACCCCCAATGATAATGTTTTCTATAGTGTCTCCCTGTTCGATTTCATCTACAACAGATTGATCTGCTTCCGAAAGAACCTTTCCGAAGATAGTATGTGCGTCATCCAGGTGGGGGGTAGCGACATGTGTAATAAAGAACTGGCTACCATTCGTGCTTGGACCTGCGTTGGCCATCGAAAGGACTCCTGGACCTTCATGTCTGAGTTCGTCATCGAATTCGTCTTCGAACCTATATCCAGGTCCCCCCGTCCCTGTTCCCGAGGGACAACCACCTTGGATCATAAAATCATTTATCACTCTATGAAAATTCAACCCTTCATAGAAATTCCTAATAGCAAGGTTTACGAAACTTGCTACCGTAATCGGTGCCTTGTCAGGGAATAGACTCAGATTTATCGTGCCTTTGCTGGTCTCAATCGCAGCTGTTATATCCATTTGGGTACCTCGATTTTTGTTAACGCTTATTGATATCTATGTAGTTTCTTGAATTTTCGCCCAAATATAGTTGTCTAGGCCTCGCTATTTTAAATGGCGAGCTAACCATCTCTTTCCAGTGAGTTATCCACCCCGGCATTCTTCCCAGAGTGAATATCACTGTAAACATCGGGACCGGTATTCCCATTGCTTTTAGTGTAATACCTGAATAGAAGTCGATATTCGGGTAAAGTTTCCGTTCGACAAAATACTCTTGCTCTCTAGCAATTCTTTCCAGGCTTTGAGCTACTGACAGAAGGGGGTCGTTGGAAGCACCTTGTTCTTCTAGAACAGCATGAGCGCTACTCTGCATAACCGTTGCTCTGGGGTCGAAGTTCTTATAGACCCGGTGTCCGAATCCCATAAGCTTAAAAGGATCCTCTTTATCTTTAGCCCTTTTTATGTATTCGTCTATCCTTGATATTTCGCTGATTTCGATAAGCATGCCTAATACTGCTTCATTGGCTCCACCATGAGACGGGCCCCAAAGAGCGGCCGTTCCTGCCGCTATAGCGGCAAAAGGGTTGCATTCTGTCGATCCTGCCATACGAACGGTGGATGTAGATGCATTTTGTTCGTGATCCGCGTGCAGGATAAAAATCTTGTCTAAAGCTCTGGAAAGAGTCTTGCTGACTGAGGCGGTTTCTCCTGATTCTCCAAAACACATGTGCAGGAAATTTTCTGCATAAGTTAGTTCTGGATCCGGATCAATAAAGTCTTTACCTATACTTTTTCGGTAGGCCATAGCGGCTATAGTAGGTATCTTGGCGATTAGCTGGATAGCAGCTTTCATCTGGTACTCGGGATCACTTATGTCAAGGTCGTCATGATAAAGTGATGCAAGACCAGCTATCGCAGCACAAACCATGGCCATCGGATGGGAAGATTCATTGAATCCATCAAACAGTTTAGCGAATTGTTTGTCGATCTGCATATGCTGATTAATAGAGTTTTCAAACGTCTCTAGCTGGGTTTTCGTAGGGAGCTCTCCGTGGAGAAGCAAATATGAAACTTCAAGGTGAGAAGACTTCTCTGCTAGTTGCTCTATAGGATATCCTCTATAGAGAAGAATACCTTTATCGCCATCAATAAAAGTTACTTTGGAGTCGCAACTTGCTGTAGAAAGGAATCCGGGATCGTAGGTGAAGATCCCTTCATTAATAAGATCTCTGACGTCTAGTACATTAAAACCTTCAGACGCTTCGAGAACCGGCATATCTATCAATTTTCCATCTATATCAATCTTTACTTTCTGTGCCATCCATAACTTCCGGTAATTTAAACGAAATCTTTCTGTTTTAGCCTGAAGAGGGGCTTCCTAACCTCGGCTGCTCCCAGCAAATTAGAGTCTGGTTAGTCAACTCCATCAATGAAAGCAAAACCCTTCTCGGATGTAAAGTCCGAGGTTCATCCAGGTTTTCCCCCACCAGTTTGTTTTTCCTAGCTAAAGTCACTATGATTAGCGCCGTTAGGCTAGCTTATGGGCATCTTGGCCAGTGTTCTGAGTAAGCTCTTAAAATATCAAAAGTAGAGAGCATTTTAGTGAAAGAAAAATCTCGTCCTGTTTCGGGCCCGAGGAATATCGGTCCAACGGACCTCCTTACATATTCTTTTCCTATCACTGCTATTGCCTCTATTACTCACAGAGTAGCCGGGGCTTTTCTATTTTTTTCCATAGGCCTATGTCTAGGTGTCCTGCATTATTCTCTGGAGAGCGAACAACACTTTAATACTCTAATCCGGTTTTTTTCTAGTTATCTGGGGAAAGCCATTGTCTGGGTAGTTCTTGCTGGTCTGTCCTATCATTTTGTCGCAGGAATAAAGCATCTGATAATGGATTTTGGAATTGGTGAAACGCTTGAAGGCGGTACTTTGCTTGCTAAAACCACAGTGTTTCTGTCTGTATCTCTTATGCTTTTGGCAGGAATCTGGTTGGCATTATGAAAAAGAAGAATGGTTTTATTTTAAAAAACGCTTTTTATCTTTCGGGTGGTGCATCCGATTGGTTGATTCAGCGTATAACTTCACTGGTGCTTGGCAGTTACGTCCTGACGCTGCTTTCTTTTTTCTTGATAAACCAGGAGATAAGTTATCAAGTCTGGACGAATTTTTTTGGTACAGGGTTTATGAGAATCTTTACGGTGTTGGCTGTCGTTGCTGCCAGTGCTCACGGGTGGATAGGCATGTGGGCGATTGGCGGTGATTATTTGCAGGAGCATCACTTTGGCCCGATAGCTGGACCTGTTAGAAAATCATATCTAGGTCTTTGCGCGTTGCTGGCAATACTTTATGTGGTGTTTGTTGTATTAATTGTTTGGGGAAATTGAGATATGACGAATCTTCCGGTACTTGAATTTGATGCGATTGTTATCGGTGGTGGTGGGTCCGGGATGAGAGCCGGTCTTCAAATGGCCCAGTCTGGAAGCAAAACAGCCGTTTTATCTAAGGTATTTCCTACCCGATCTCATACGGTTTCTGCTCAGGGAGGGATTACTTGCGCTATAGCCAGTGAAGATCCCAACGATGATTGGCGATGGCACATGTTTGACACAGTAAAAGGTTCAGATTATATCGGAGACCAGGATGCGATAGAGTACATGTGTTCTGTTGGTCCCAAAGCCGTATTTGAGTTGGAGCATATGGGGCTTCCTTTCTCCAGAAAAGAAAATGGTCGCATATATCAACGCCCGTTCGGTGGTCAATCCAAGGATTATGGTAAGGGAGGCCAGGCTGCGAGAACCTGTGCTGCTGCTGATCGTACAGGACATGCTCTTCTGCATACTCTTTATCAGGGAAATCTCCAGGCCGGGACCGTTATATTTAGTGAGTGGTTTGCAGTGGATCTCGTAAAAAATTCAAATGGTGCTGTTGTTGGATGCACGGCCATTTGTATGGAGACTGGTGAGGTGCATTACATTAAGTCAAAGGCGACTGTTCTTGCGACAGGAGGAGCAGGAAGGATATACCAGTCGACGACTAATGCATTAATGAACACTGGGGATGGTACCGGCATGACCCTTCGTGCAGGATATATGATCCAGGATATGGAGATGTGGCAATTTCATCCCACAGGTATTGCTGGGGCTGGGGTTCTGGTTACCGAAGGTTGTCGCGGTGAGGGAGGATACCTTATAAATAAGGATGGCGAGAGATTTATGGAACGTTATGCTCCAAATGCAAAAGACCTTGCGGGAAGAGATGTTGTCGCAAGGTCGATGGTTCTAGAAATCCTTGACGGCAAGGGAGCGGGAGAAAATGGGGATCATGTTCTATTAAAACTTGATCATCTAGGCGAAGAAGTTCTTCATTCAAGATTGCCTGGGATAACTGAATTGTCCAAGACGTTTGCTCATGTAGACCCAGTTAAGGAACCTGTGCCAGTGGTGCCGACTTGCCACTATATGATGGGAGGGTTGCCTACTAATATTCATGGTCAGGCTATCACGATGGATAGTAATGGTGGAGATAAAATAATTGATGGGTTGTATGCGGTGGGAGAGGCAGCCAATGTTTCTGTTCACGGAGCTAATCGCCTGGGAGGAAATTCTCTGCTTGACCTTGTAGTTTTTGGGAGAGCGGCTGGGCTGCATATTACCCAGGCTCTCTCCGAGGGACTGGATTCTAAGGAGGCCAGCGAATCAGATCTTGAGGCAGCTATGCACAGGCTAAATCGCTGGGATAATTCGGAAGTCGGAGGAGAGGCCCCCGCAACCTTGAAGAAAGAGCTTCAGGAATGTATGCAGCTAAATTTTGGAGTTTTCAGGAAAGAGAAGCCCATGCTTGAGGGCATCAAAAAACTAGAGGAATTGAGGCAACGTATAGGGTCAGCATCACTTGATGACAAATCCAAGGCATTTAATACAGCCAGACTCGAGGCGCTAGAGTTGGACAATTTGTTGGAAATAGCAGAGGCGACAGCTATAAGTGCTGAAGGCCGAAAAGAAAGCCGTGGGGCTCATGCTAGAGATGACTATCAGGGCCGCGATGATGAAAATTGGTTGTGCCACTCCATATATGACCCTCTTGAAAAGAAGTTACTGAAAAGATCGGTGAATTTCGAACCCAAGGCGGTCCCCATGTTTGAGCCAAAAGAGAGAACATACTAGGAATAAAAATGCAGGTTAGTATTTATCGATATAACCCTGATGCTGATGCATCACCCTATATGCAGGACTTTGATCTGGAAATTCCCGGAGGCAAAGATTTAATGGTTCTTGATGTTCTTGAACTTCTAAAAGAGCAAGATCCATCAGTTACCTACAGGCGATCGTGTCGAGAAGGGGTTTGTGGTTCAGATGGCGTAAATATGAATGGTAAAAATGGACTAGCCTGTATCACCCCGCTATCTGAAGTGGTAAGAGGCAGAAAGCTCATAATCAAACCGCTACCCGGTTTGCCTGTAATACGAGATCTCATCGTCGATATGGAACAGTTCTATAATAACTATGAACGAATTAATCCCTATCTGATAAATGGTGATGATCCTCCTGAAATGGAGAGACTGCAATCTCCGGAGGATCGCGAGAAGCTTGATGGGCTATATGAATGTATATTGTGTGCATGTTGCTCCACTGCCTGTCCTTCATTCTGGTGGAATCCTGATAAGTTTATTGGTCCGTCTGGCCTTTTGCAGGCATATAGATTTATCGCAGATAGCAGAGACACCGCTACGGAAGAGAGATTGGCGGAACTTGAAGACCCTTTTAGTGTTTTTCGTTGTAAGGGAATAATGAATTGCGTTTCCGTATGCCCGAAGGGCCTGAACCCGACCCGTGCGATAGGTCATATACGAAACATGTTGCTCAAGCGAGCGGTCTGATAAGAAATTATGGACTATTCGTTGATGTTTTTAGGTAGCTCTTGGGTGCGATGACCTATTAAGGCAGTTCTATCTCGGTTACAATCTTCGTTCTTGTGTGGCTTCAGATCAGGCTAAGGTAACGAGATGTCAGAGAGTGGCATGCAACAAATGTGGCGTTCTAGCCATATATCTGGCGGAAATGCGTCCTACGCGGAAGAACTTTATGAAAGATATCTAAGTAATCCTTCGGATGTTCCCGCAGAATGGAGGAGCTATTTTGATTCGCTTCCCATTCAGAATGATAGCCATTCTCCTGATATTTCGCATGCGACGATAAGAGACCATTTTTTGCTTCTCGCCAAGAATCAGGCGAGGGTAGTGCCCGTCTCGGCAAGCAGCTTAAATGCGGAGCATGAGCGCAAACAGTTCGCGGTTGGTGAGCTGATTAATGGTTATCGTCATCGAGGCCATTTGAAAGCTAAGCTTGATCCGTTAAACCTGAATCCGGCACCTGTCGTGCCTCGACTCCAGCTAGAATATCACCAGCTTTCGGCGGCTGACCTTGATACGAAGTTCCAGACGGGGAATCTTTTTTTCGGTCAAAGTGAGGCATCGCTCCGACAGATTGTTGATGCTCTAGAGAGCACCTATTGTGGGTCGATCGGTGCTGAGTATATGCATATCGCTGATGAAACTGAACAGATGTGGGTCCAGCAGAGGATGGAAAGTACTCGTTCTCAACCTGCATTAACGGAAGAGCAAAAAGGAAGGATATTAAATCGACTTATTGCGGCGGAAGGCCTGGAAAAATATCTGGGAACTAGATACCCCGGAACCAAGCGATTCGGTCTTGAAGGCGGTGAATCTTTTATACCATGTCTTGCTCAACTGATTTATCGCGCAGGTTCTGCAGGAGTTGTTGAGACTGTGCTTGGTATGGCCCATAGAGGAAGAATAAATGTGCTTGTGAATTTGCTTGGTAAGGAGCCGGCAGAGCTTTTTGATGAATTTGAAGGTCGCTATGAGCCAGGATTCGGATCTGGTGACGTGAAGTATCACCAGGGATTTTCATCTAATCTGATGACGCCGGGCGGAGAAATGCATTTGGCACTAGGTTTTAATCCTTCTCACCTTGAAATTGCCGCACCGGTTATCGAGGGGTCTGTTCGAGCTCGAATGGATCGTCGGGGTGATCATGAGGGCGATAAGGTTATGGCGATTAATGTTCATGGAGATGCCGCTTTCGCGGGGCAGGGCGTTGTCATGGAAACGTTTCAGATGTCTCAGACCCGAGGGTTTTATACTGGAGGCACCATTCACATCGTCATTAATAATCAGATCGGTTATACGGTTAGCGAGCGGGAAGATGCGCGATCAACTCACTATTGTACGGAAGTGGCGAAAATGGTGCAGGCGCCAATTTTTCATGTCAACGGCGATGATCCAGAGGCGGTGGTTTTTATCTCACGATTAGCGGCAGATTATCGGATGGAATTCAAAAAAGATGTGGTGATTGATCTGGTCTGTTATAGGAGAAGAGGCCATAACGAAGGAGATGAGCCTTCCATTACTCAGCCTTTGATGTACCAGAAAATAAAGAGCTATCCGACAACGCAGGAAATTTATGCTGAGAAGCTTATTAAAGAGGGTTTGATCGACGAGAATGAATACAAGACGAAAATAACTGCCTATCGGGATGCTCTGGATGAAGGTGCGGCGGTTGCTTGGGATTACTTGACTGAACCGGATTCTTCGATGCATGTGGATTGGTCCCCCTACCTGGGACATCGTTGGGATATGCCCTACGATACCAAGTATGACCTGAAACGATTTCAGGAATTAGGGAAGGAATTACATCAGGTTCCCGAGGGTTTTGTGCTTCAAAAACAGGTAGCAAAAATCTGGGAAGACAGGCGCAAGATGGCCGCCGGGGCCATGCCTATTAACTGGGGTTTCGCGGAGAATATGGCTTATGCTACTTTGCTCGACGAAGGACATCTCATTCGCCTGACAGGCCAGGATGTTGGGCGAGGTACTTTTTCGCATAGACATGCGGTATTGCACGATCAGAAGACGGGAGATACTCAAATCCCTTTAACTCTGATCGCCGAGGAGGGTCAGTTTTCCTTGTATGATTCTTTTCTATCAGAGGAGGCGGTTCTTGCTTTCGAATATGGCTATGCTAGCACGAGCCCTGACACGCTAGTGATCTGGGAAGCTCAGTTTGGCGATTTTGCCAACGGTGCTCAGGTGGTTATTGATCAGTTTATTACGAGCGGCGAGCACAAATGGGCTCGCCTTTCGGGCTTAACTATGTTGCTCCCGCACGGATATGAGGGAGCTGGGCCTGAACATAGTTCGGCTCGCCTGGAAAGGTACCTCCAATTGTCTGCTGAGCACAATATCCAGGTTTGTGTCCCGACTACACCGAGCCAGATTTTCCATCTACTCAGAAGGCAGGCGATAAGGCCGCTGAGGAAACCTTTGATTGTAATGACGCCTAAAAGTTTGTTGCGGCATAAGGAAGCAATATCTTCTATAGAGGATTTGTCAGAAGGATGTTTTGAGCCGATCCTTGAAGATTCGAGCGATGTTGAAGCTATAAAGGTAACTCATGTTGTTCTTTGCAGCGGCAAAGTTTTTTATGATCTAGAGAGCAAGCGTCGCGATGAAGAACTTAACAATGTAGCTATTATACGGGTTGAGCAACTATATCCATTTCCTAAAAATGCCTTGCGAGAGAATCTGGAAAAATATCCTAACCTGGCGGCAGTAGTCTGGTGTCAGGAAGAACCCGAAAATCAGGGAGCATGGTATTCGACACAGCATCATTTCAGAAATGTTTTGAAGGAAGTTGATCCGACAGTTGAATTAGTTTATGCGGGTCGAGATGCTTCAGCGGCAGCTGCAGCAGGTTATATGTCTTTGCACGTTAGCCAGCAGGAGAAATTGATTTCTGAAGCGTTAATTGGTCTTCAGAAGAAAGGTATCTTGGATTTTGGAAGATAAGAGGTTTTCAATGATAGAGATAAAAGCACCGCAGTTCCCAGAATCAATAGCAGACGGAGAAGTTGCCGAATGGCACGCCAAGGTTGGGCAATCAGTCAGGCGGGATGATCCTTTAGTAGATATCGAGACAGACAAAGTAGTGCTTGAAGTTGTAGCTCCTGATGATGGTGTGCTGGTAAAAATTCATAAGCAACCTGGTGATACGGTAACGGCCGAAGAAGTGCTGGGACATTTCGATCCCCAAGCCGTTCTGGAAATTGAAACTGAAAGCGGGGAGCCTGCTCCTGAACAAAGCGAAGTTGCTGTGGATAGCGAAATGCTTTCTGAAGAAGGAAAGCCGGGGGAAGAAAAAATAGCTAGCCCTGCGGCGCAAAAACTCGCAAAAGAAAATTTGATCGATCTAAAAAGTCTATATGGGTCAGGGAAGTATGGAAGAATAACGAAGGAAGATGTGGTAAACGCTGTTGCGAAAATGAACGAGGAAAGCAGTTCTAAGGTGCCCGTAAATGCTGAGCAGGACTATGATCCAGGTGACGTGGAATCTCCTCAAATAAAGCCTGACGCCAGGACAGAGAGGCGAGTGCCTATGACAAGGTTGAGAGCCAGCATAGCTAAGCGCCTTGTTGATGCGCAGCAAACCGCGGCTATGCTGACTACCTTCAACGAAATTGATATGCAGTCCATATCAGATTTGCGATCCAAATATAAAGAAGAATTTGCGGCTAACCACAATGGCACCAGACTAGGTTTTATGTCGTTTTTTATTCGAGCTAGTGTTGAAGCGTTAAAGCGGTTTCCGGGGGTAAATGCCTCCATTGATGGATCGGACATCGTCTATCATGGGTATCAGGATATTGGTGTTGCGGTTGGTTCCCCCAGGGGACTGGTGGTTCCTGTGATAAGGGACGCGGATAGTTTGTCGATTGCTGAGCTGGAAGGCCAGGTAAG
The DNA here is from genome assembly GCA_002708765.1 of Gammaproteobacteria bacterium. Lineage (GTDB taxonomy): Bacteria > Pseudomonadota > Gammaproteobacteria > Pseudomonadales > Azotimanducaceae > UBA9659. The sequence continues at coordinate 114,152 of PAPD01000011.1, forward strand.
TGGTTATGGAAAGAAAGCGCAAGAAGGAAAACTTTCTATAGAGGATATGTCAGGAGGAACTTTTACCATATCGAATGGAGGTGTCTTCGGGTCTTTATTGTCGACACCCATACTGAACCCTCCTCAGACAGCTATTTTAGGGATGCATAAGATACAGGAACGTCCTATAGCCCTTGAAGGCGAAATTGTTATAAGACCCATGATGTATGTCGCGCTTTCCTATGATCATCGACTAATAGATGGTCAGGAAGCGGTCAGGTTTCTGGTCACTATAAAAGAATTTCTTGAAGAGCCTGCCAGAATTCTTTTAGATCTATGAGCATAAATCCTGGAGAAAAAAAAGATGGCTGATGATTATGATGTTTTGGTAATAGGAGCAGGGCCTGCTGGCTATCATGCGGCTATTAGATCAAGCCAGCTTGGACTAAAGACGGTTATTGTTGAGAAATGGCTGGACCCGGAAGGAAAGCCTGCATATGGAGGCACATGCCTGAATGTCGGATGTATTCCATCGAAAGCTTTGCTTGAAGCATCTCACAAATATATGGACGCAAGGGATCACTATGGTGAAATCGGAATCAAAATTTCTAAGGTATCGGCTGATATACCTTTGATGATGAGGAGGAAAGAAAAAATAGTTAGTGATTTGACTTCTGGGGTAGCGGGGCTGTTGAAATCGAATAAAGTAAGAATGCTAGAAGGTATTGCTAAGATTGGTGCGAGTCGATCGGTTTCGGTGACAACACACGACGGAAAAACAATCGATTTCAATCCGCAGAATATAATCATAGCGACCGGGTCGGTCCCGATAGAAATCAAGCCATGCCCCCTCACGCCCGAGTTTATTGTGGACTCGACGGGTGCCCTGGAGTTCGAGTCGGTCCCAAAAAAGATGGGAATTATAGGGGCAGGAGTTATAGGTCTAGAGTTGGGCAGTGTATGGAGTAGGCTCGGCTCGGAAGTAACGCTTCTGGAAGCCTTGGAGGACTTTTTACCTGTATGCGACTCTCAGGTTGCGAAAGAAGCAGCTAGGCAATTTGGGAATCAGGGGATGAATATTCGTCTTGGTGCTCGTGTCACGGGAGCTGAAATAAAAAAAGGGAAAGTTGAAGTAAGTTTTTCAGATTCAGAAGGAGATAAAAAAGAAGTTTTTGATAAGCTCGTGGTTGCGGTGGGAAGAAGGCCCTATACGCAGGACCTTATCTCGCCAGATTCTGGAGTATTGCTCGATGAACGAGGTTTTATTGCGGTAGATGAATTCTGTATGACTGATGCACCCGGAATATACGCAGTAGGGGATGTAGTTAGAGGCCCCATGTTAGCTCATAAAGGCATGGAAGAGGGTGCTATGGTAGCGGAAAGGATTGGAGGTCAGCTGCCTGAGGTAAACTACGAACTGGTTCCCTCGGTTGTTTATACTCACCCCGAAATTGCTTGGGTTGGAAA